>JAIELX010000072.1 GCA_019752635.1 Candidatus Obscuribacterales bacterium
ACTAGAAGCCTGCACTCATTAATTTGGGGTAGTGCGACCGGGCGACGCCAAGCGGACATTCATATTGTCGCTCAACAGATATCCTTTTCGCCGCGGGAGAACAATGCTGACTCGAAATTGCATATATGCATGCATTGCGCACAACCTTCGAATTTCAAATTGCAGGGAGAATCAGCACTGTAAACGGTTCGAGCGCTCGACTTCGCGAGCGCAGCTGATAGCAATATCAAAACTGTTACCCTGCACATTCATTGCTGAGTCGAGAGAGACTGGAACCTGCTCGACGCTGACAGCCGATCTTGAACAACCCTTCTGATTGCGCAAACACTTTTACTTAAGAAGGAGGAGCGTAAACCAGAAGCGACTTCCCTTACCTTCTTGGCTTTCGGCTTCTATCTTCCCGCCATGTTGTTTGACAATAGCTTTGCAAATGGGCAAACCCAAGCCACTACCGAGGATGGCATCTTCAGATTTGATTTGTGCGTACGATTCGAAAATCGTCTCTCTTTTGTCGGCGGGTATGCCACGTCCCTGATCACTAACGCTGACCAGCACATGACTTTCGGTTGATTCAGCGCGTATCTCGATGGAGCTTTCCGGTGGTGAAAATTTGAGGGCGTTTGAAAGGAGATTGATAATTACCTGCACTATTCTGCGTCCATCAGCCATACAAAGGAGATCCTCTGCATTGATATTGATCGTGATTCGTTGCTCGGTGGCAATGCCTGCCACTGATGCACTTGCCGTATCAATCAGCTTCTTGATCCTTTCGGGTCTGAGTTCAAGGTTCATCTTGCCCTGGCGCATCTTCTCCAGATCCAGCAAGTCATTTATCAAAACGATGAGGCCGGATGCTGCAACGAGCCCTTTCTCAGCGAAGTGTATGCCTCGTTCATTGAGATTTCCGAGAGTCCCATCCTTGAACATCGTCATAATTAACTGTAATGACGTGATCGGGGTGCGCAAATCGTGACTGATTAATGCGCTGAACCTGCGTTTTGCCTGCTCGATCTTAAAACGCTCGGTTACATCAAGCATGGCCAAAATGCTTCTACGCTCTTGTCTATGATCGTCGGTCCTTGTAAGGGTGTACTCAACCATGGCATCTTCTGCATCGTTCCTTCTAAGCCGAGCTTCCTGCAGCACATTAAAGCGGTTCTCCGGATTTTCAAGACCGAAAGCTATCGAGGGCAGAACTTTTCTTAGTTCGGTGGATGAAATTTCATCGGCAGATAGTCCAGTCAGTTGCAGCATTTTCTCATTGGCAAACTCAATCTTTTCGCTCGAATCAAACATCAAAACTGCGACCGGTAAAGACTGCAGAATCTGGCGTAATTTCTCTTCGCTTGCTCTTATGAGTTCTTCTTCTCTCTTGCGCGCAGTTACATCGTGCGCCACGCAAAATAGCCCCTGCTCTTTTACGGACCAGTAAGCCGACCAAGCGATGTCTATCAATGTGCCGTTTTTCTTGCGAAATTTGTTCTCAAAGGTCACCTGGTTGACGCTTTTTTGCGAACCGAGCGCGGTCTCTAGTGCATCAGAGCACCCTTCTTCGAAGAATTTCGAGAGCTTGTGTCCCGTAAGTTCATCTGGACTGTAACCCCAGAGCTCTTCACAAACGGGACTGACCTTGATAAGTCTACCGTCGATATCCAGGATGCAGATCACATCAGCTGTCTTGTTGAAAATCGCATTTTCTTTTTTTCTTGATTCAGCGATACTTTCGGCCAACTTGTCTAGTTCTGCCTGGAATGGTTTGAAATCGGCTGTCTTGGGCAGTACAAAATGATTCTCTTGTAAAAGATTTCTGACGGCTTCTGTGCATTTCTCAATGGAAGTGTCGGCGGTTGGTTTGGCGGCCTTCCAGAATGCGAAAGCAGCGATTGGCATTAGTAAGATCTGCAGAAATAGAAATCGCAGTAAGACAGTGAATCGAGCGGATAAATTCGTTGAAGTTTCATCGGACAAGCGGTAGGCGGACAGCTGCGATTGTAGATTTACAACTGACGCAATCTCAATAAAGAGAAACGCAAGAGTTAGTGTCAGCGCAAAGCCTGCGACAAACAAAAACAACTTTTGAGGACCTGGCTGCATCACTTTAAAAGTGCTCCAGTAAATTCAGCGTTTCGGAAAGTCAAGCGCGATCTGAAGCACCAACTCTGACACCTTATTATTCTACTAGCGTATGCGTGCAGTTTGATTTGAGAGGACGAAACGGTTCAGCTCCGGGCGCAGCTCAGAGCGGACCAGGGTCTGATGCGCAACTGGTACAATACGCTTCGAGTCCAGGGACGCCAAACTGTGAACTATAAAGCGCTAATTATTGAAGATGACGAGATACTAGCTGAAGCCATGGCTGAATGGTTGAAAGGCAAAGACTTCGATTGTGATGTTGTCGGCAGGGGGGATGAGGCAGCCGACTGGTTTGCAAGATTTAAGTACGACCTGGCAATTGTTGATTGGCAGATACCCGGGCTCCCGGGAGTGGAAGTAATAAGACAATACCGACAGCGCCGCGGAACCTGCTCCATTCTCATGCTGACGGGAAAGGATGCAGACGAGGAAAAGGAGCAAGGGTTAGATGCTGGTGCGGACGACTACCTGACGAAACCATTCAGTTATGTTGAATTAGGCGCACGCATACGCGCACTGTTACGCCGCCCTGCGAGTTACGTTCAGGACACACTGGCTCAGGGTGCTCTTGTTCTCGATTTCAAGGAACACAAAGCTGAGAAAGCCGGCATTGACATTCCACTGACGGCAAATGAGTTTGCTGTGCTTCAATTCTTTTTGAGACATCCTAATGAGGTGCTCGACAATGAGGCTCTGATTCTTCGAATCTGGGGTTCCGATGCGGATGTGACCACCGACGCGATCTACAGCTGCATTAAGCGTCTCAGAAAGAAACTTGGTAGCAGTATCATCGAAAACGTGCACGGAGTTGGTTATAAGCTAGGTTCTGTTTCTTGACTGAGAGCATATCAAAAGAGCAAAGTCCCTGGCAGTTTCACGCGGAGCCTTCGCTGGTCAAGACAGTCACTATTTCTTTTTTGTCAAAGTATAGACCGTGCCTTGCGAATTATGCGGCCATTCTGCTTTGAGGGCCGCACCACCTACGCCTTGAACGGACATCGATACAACTCTTCCCGCAACTGGTCCTCCTTTGTACATGAAGATCTGCGTGCCGTCCGCAAATGTATATGTGCCAAAGCCACGAATTTCGGAAGGGGTGAATTTCGCATCGATGGCTTTGTAAGTCTCTGTCTTACCGTCCTTGGTCACTTTCAAATCGCCTGAGGCGGTGGCCGTCCATACAGTCGTTCCGTCCGTCATGACAATTAATCGTTCTCTGTCTCCGGGATTGATTCGCGCGGATATTCCTCCCATCTTGATCGTTTCTTCTGGAAATCCGGGATAGGTTCGAACAGTTTCGACTTTGTCTTTGAGTTGGAACTCTCTAGTTGTGAATTTTCCGTGCGCATGCGTGGTGAGGGTGACCCCAATATCAATTTGATCATCGTAGTCCGTTTGATAGGTCTTTTCGACGGTTCCATCCTTATAGACCTTGGTGGTGCTGGCCCCTTTTGCAATCACGATAACCCCGCCCTCTTCCAAGATTGCCTTGCCTTGCAGCTTGCCTTTACTGTCGACCACGTCGCCATTTTGCCGGATTGTACACGAAGTGCCCGAAGTACCGACCCCTAGTTTGATTTCAAAGGACCCGTCTGCATTTTGTTTGAC
Organism: Candidatus Obscuribacterales bacterium; assembly: GCA_019752635.1. Lineage (GTDB taxonomy): Bacteria > Cyanobacteriota > Vampirovibrionia > Obscuribacterales > Obscuribacteraceae > JAKFUT01. The sequence goes on from JAIELX010000072.1 coordinate 3,742, forward strand.
CTCAAGGCCGTTCTTGAACGTTAGTTTTGACAATTCTGCAAGTGTGCTTCCGAGATCCTTAGTAGACGGTGCATCCGCACTCACCCGCTCTGGAGAACGGGTTACTTCAACCGATGCATTCAGGAACTTTTCTCCCCAATAATAGGACTGCTGAGCGATCTTGTAGGACTGCAAATCCTTAGCTTTTACAAGTTCGATCTTGTCGCTGTTTCGCACAGGCACGAAGTCATTCAGATCTACAAGTTTCTCGTCGAATGGCATTTTGCCCTGTTCTTCGATGAGGAGCGCCGGAAATCCAAACAACTCCAGCACGCCAGCTGCCAAGCCTGTTGCCGGTGGCCGAAACTGCTGGTCCGCAAAAAGTCTAGCGGCATACTCACCAAGCGGAGTGGGTGTGTGGTCGGCATTTTCAAATTCTTCTACTCGTTTATCCATGATTGATATCCCCTGCGTTAATTTGGTTCTGGACGGTCTCTGTCAACTAGGCACTAGTACCGTTTCCGTTCTCATTGACGAAGAATCGCCATGAACTGGTTGTTCGTATAGTCATCCAAGGTTTTGTCAAATGTCTGTCAGCATGCACAAAGTGCGCTGAAATCCAAATTGTTGTGCGGATTCAATAAAACACCGAACCTGGGTTCTAGAGCCAGGTTCGGTGTTTGGGGGAGGGGGGAAGGAAATCTTTTTGTCAATTCAGTGAAATCTATCAAGCCGTTTTGCAACTTCGCAACGGCACCAGCCTAAATAGAACATCTCAGATGGATCGCTGTAACAGCAACTTATGGCAATGGGACTAGAGCGAGCTAGTGTCTGGGCATACGCCGCAGGAGTATCACTTCTCTAAATGAAGTAATGGCCTCGCCCGTTGTGATCACTTTTGAATGACCTTTGTAAGGTGACGCCGATATTGGTCCCGAATCAGGGATGTACAGCTGTGTCTCGGTACCAAACGGTCCTGCCTGAAGCGTAATGCTAGGAATAGGAGGCACGAAGATTTTCGGAAAGGGTTCGTATTCGACAACCGTTGTGAGCGGAACTTTGTTCTTCGGGTAACAAGAAAGTTCGACATCCAGACCGTAAGCATCAGAAATATCTTTCGAAAATTGATCTAATTTGGACCAGAGTTTTATCCGATCATCCGGTCGTTTGAAATCTTTGGAAAGTGCTGCTTTGATGAGTGGTTGTAGCTTCTTGTGATCGATTTGTCCGTGCTCGACTTGCGTCCCCAATTCTATTAGCATATCGCCGAATTCTTTGAATGGCTCTTTGTCCAATCCAGCCTTAGAGATAGTATTCCTCCAGTCGATGCCGAATTGTGTCATGATGACAGATTCTACAATTATGCATACGAGATCCTTCTTAGACGGCGCATCCGCGCTCACCCGCTCGGGAGAAGAGATTATATCGAGCTCTGGAAATCCAAGTGACTTTGGCAAACTAGCAGCCAAGCCTGGTGCACATGGCCGAAGCTGCGCCCAGTCTTCCAAAAGGAAAGGCTCGCTATCAAGAAATTGAGTGGTCGTCGGCTCGATTATTCCTTTTTCTATTCGTTCAACCATGATTGATATTCTCCCTGCGCTGGTTGTTCGTATAGTCATCCAAAGTTTTGTCAGATGTCTGTCAGCATGCAGATCAAGAGTTCGACCAAATTGTGCTGAAATCCAGATTATTGTCCGGATAAAAAACACCGAACCCGGGCGCTAGAGCCAGGTTCGGTGTTTGGGGGAGGAGGGGGAAGGAAACTTTCTTTGTCGATTAAGTGAAATCTACCAAGCCGTTTTGCAACTTCGCAAACGACACCAGCCTAAAGAGAACATCATGACCTTCGTAAGGTGACGCTGATGGTTCTCCCTAATCAGGGATGTACAGCTGTGTCACGGTACCAAACGGTCCCCCCGGAAGCGTAATTCCTAAGGATAGAAGGCCTGACGATATTCGGATAGTGTTTGTATTCGTCCGCCTTCGCGTTGTTCAGAATTCCAGTGCCGCCGATGATAACTCGCCACTGTGACCTCAGACCGTTGCCATGAGTCCGTTCTTGTTCTGATGCATGCGCGGGTGTATCCGTCGGGTTTTGAAGTCGGTTGCGCGGCATTTCTGCGTCATCAACAGTTGCTTTTCGGTTATCCTCGATAATCAGTTGTGGTATCGTTCCTAAGGGAATGGTGTCAGGTTGTTTCTTTGATTGACAAAGCTCTTTATAGAGCTCAAGCAAATCTTCGCGAGAAAGGTTTGTTGAGCTGTTTTTGGTATCAATCTGTTCTTCTTTTAAAAGTTCTGGTAGCTTGTCTCTCATCGATCCTCCAAATGTCCTTCTAAGTTGTTCTCACAGAGCGAAGCGTTCATAAAGAACGCGATGAGGTCCGAGACCTCTTCAACGTCGTCACCTTCTACTTTAGTTTCAGTTTTAGGTCGTTGATTCCAAAACGATATAAGCATCCTTGTTGGCACTAGCTGTGACAATACGGTTTGCGCAATGGATCCGCACGCGTACGCACAACCCATGAAATCCAACCCGGAAAGAATCTTCGCGATCGGATGAAGCACATCTGCGCGAGAAAGATCTGTTGGGGTGTTTGTGATATCAATCTGTTCTACTCTTGAAATTCCTGGTAGCTTGTTTCTCATCGATCCTCCGATGCCCTTCCAGGGCCGGTCCGCTTAGAAATGAATGATTCTCTGAAACTTTGTCAAATCTCTGTCAAGGCAGTATTGAAACTGAAACGTCCAGTTGCACTTGTGTAGGCTGCTTGTCAAAATCGGATTTATTGGAAACGTCGGGCGAAAACTGTATCGCAGGATGACGGACTTCTCTCTGAGCCGATGCAGCGTATCTGAGTAACCTGGCTGACAAAAACAGTTTTAGTCGGTGTCCTGTGGAGCGAATCAAATAATCAATGCCGCCAGTAGAAATGCGAGTACCAGAAGCGCTTGTAATGATTGCATCAGATGAGACACTAGATAAGTCGGAACGTTGTTCCAGCCAATCGATCAAAGCAATTTCCGTTTCTATACAGAGACTGATCTTGCGTTGTCGTTGATTACGAGTCAAAAGGAGATCGGTTCGCTCATCCTCGAAAATCAGATCGCCTAAGTTGATGGCGGAACAATCGCTGGGTAGTAATCCCTCATAAATTATCAAGAAAAAAATGAGTTTGACTTTCTTGGACTGGCAGCATCGAAGGTGATCCAGCAATAACTGACAGTCATTATCCTTTAAAGTTTTTTCCGTGCGTAGCTTGTTTGAAGCAGTTCCGAAAGTGATTCCGTAATAGCACTGAAAGAAATTATCTGTAGCTGCACTGATGTCTTTTAGACTGGACTGTCTGAGTCCAACAGATTTGCAGTGAGCTAGATATGCGGGTAAATGGCTTATGAGAGCATCGGCGGAGAGGTTTATCGGAAGCGGCGAGTGGAATGGTAACTCGCTAACGATCGATTCATCCAAAGTCGCAACATAGTTCAAGAACCCTCGCAACCTGGACACATAGTTTCGCACCGTGTGGCGGCTCATGCCTGCTTCATTGAGCCAGTCTGCGAAGTAATACAGTTCTCTTGGGTCTCTCATATCCACTCGCTCATTAATGTCCAGGAGCCACACCGTGTTCTAAGCCTGTCAGGCTACCCGTCGTGACTTCATGAAGCCGCGAACCATGGCGGTCAGTTAGCGATCGCCATGGTTCACCGGGCATACTATTTTTGAGTCTTCTTGATGTTAATTCTTACATTCTCCGGAGGTTTCTCAGATGCAGGACGCAAGTCTTCACCGCTGAGAGCTCGCGGTTGTTCAGAGATACCTATGCGGTCTTCTGGAGCACTATTGTTCGGAACCCGGGTTCTGATTTCTTCATCTTTCGGAATTACAGACACCGGCTTGGGCTGATCGAATCTAACGGGAAGCTGGTTTACCGGCAACGTCATTGGCTGATCCGGGTGCTGCGAGCGGGGTTCTTCGCTTTGTTCTTGCCGATGGACCCCATTTTCCACCGGAATCGGCCGTAGATCGCTTGGTATCGGAGGAACTTGCTTTGGCCGGTTGAGCATGTCAGTTAAGGTCATCGGAAGAGGAACATTAAGTGCCGCCGAATTTTGCAGCGAGTCAGAAGGAAGTTTCAGTACGCTGCTGACCAGCGAATCGGGACCAGGAGTGCCTTCACGAGGGGCAGGATGCCCATCTGCTTTTGGCTGGTTGAGCATGTCGGTTAAGGTCATCGGAGGAAGAACATTAGGTGCTGGATTTCGCATCGAGTCAGAATGTAATTTCAGTACTCCGTTGACAAACGAACCGGGACCCGTGTTGACTTCTGCAAGAAGCAGATTAGCGAGCGTCTCGCTCTCTGTTTCTTGAGGAGTGAATCGATTTCGGCTTGCATCATTACCGTTTTCAAAGTTAGCCATGATAGTATCCTCCTTGTGCAGAGCAACCTTTGCGGGACCTGCTCTGCATTAGCCTTCTGCCTTTAGTTCTGAACTCTCGCTGGCGTCAACCGCCAAGAGAAATTTCTGTTGTACGCATAGTCATTCAAAGTTTTGTCAAAAGTCTGTCACTCGAAAAATTGACAAACGCTGGTAAATCGGCTCCCGAGATCGTACTCGGAAAGATGTCCGAAGCCGCTTGTCGGACAAGGGCAAGTAGACAGTTTCGTGCCGGGTCTGGGCGGGTAGAGATCTGGTGTGTCGTGGACGCAGTCAATGCCTTTCCCAGCAGGAACAATCATCGACCAAAGATATGAAATTCTTTCATCCATCGGAGAAGGTGGCATGGGGGCGGTTTTTAGTGCGCGTGAAATCGGCCTCAATCGTCTGGTGGCACTGAAGATTCTTCACCCTGGATATGTCGGGGACGACGATAGCAAACAGCGTTTCAATCTTGAAGCAAAAGTCATCGCAAACCTTTCTCATAAGAATCTGTGCACGTGTTTTCGTTTTGGTGTAGAGGAGCAGGATTCTACGCCATACATTGCCATGGAATTTTTGCAGGGCAAAACCCTGAGATTGCTGTTAAATGAGCATGACAAACTTTCGTGGCAGCGGGCGGTGCGAATAGTTGCTCAGACCGCGGAGGCAATGGACTATGTACATTCTTGCGGTGTCATACATCGCGATCTTAAGCCCAACAACATCATTCTCCTGGATCGTGAAGGGGAAGATTTCGTAAAGGTCCTTGATTTTGGATTGGCGAAGATTGTCGAGAATCAAGAACAACATTTGACCCAAAGTGGACTTTTGCTGGGAAGCGTACCTTATATGAGCCCGGAGCAATGTCAGGCAAAACGCGTAGACCATCGTAGCGACATTTACTCTCTGGGTTGCATTCTCTACGAATGTGTCTCGGGTGAAGCACCGTTTTCTGCCGACACACCAATCGGAATTCTGCATCGCCACGTAAATGACGAACCAGGACCGCTTGGAGCTGATGTTCCTGCTACATTGAAAAAAGTAATCTCGGCAGCACTTGCGAAGAACTTGAATGACAGATACCAGAGCATGTTCGAGTTTCATTCCGACTTGCTGGCTGTACTCGACTGTAATGCCGCTGTTGATGAAGTAGCTGTGTTTCATCATCCAGCACAAGTCAGAAGAGGCAGCGTGAAGGCAGGTCTCATTCCTGTGGCGTTAATTACTCTGCTTCTGATAGTTGTTCCAGTGCTTTTGGCTTCCGACCCTATAAAAGGAGAAGTTGTGGCACTTATCGTCAGAGTAATTGGCTCCAGCGAGGGAGCTAAGTGGGGAGTCGACAGAGCCAGAGAGCTCATTTCCGGGCAAAGTCGGCGAAGTGCAGAGGTTGTTCTGAAGGCATGCGAAGATGTTGATCCTCGTTCCGATGCCTTTACGAGAGTGAGTATTAAAGCGCTTCAGTCGAAAATACAATGGGACGGTGGTAACCTTGAAAAGTCGGAATCCCTAGTTCAGTCTGCCCTGGAAGGGCTCGATCAAGCAGCGGGAAAGCGCAAGCAAGTTGCTGCTGACGAGATATCTGCGGTCCAAGATACGCTTGCGAGTATCACCATAAAGTCATCCAATGTGCCAGAAAAATTTTCAGAACTTGGTTGTCGCTATCTTGCAGTTGGAGAACTGGATCTTCTTTCATCAATTTGCAATTGTCTCATTGAACTGGCATCATCCGCGAACCAAAGCAAGTCAAGGACAGCAGCGGAGACAGTAGCACCGTTCCTTTGCCATGCTATTGCGACAGCGCTTACTCAGGCTGGCAAGCAACCGCAGGCGGTATCGTTTGCTGAGAGGGGAAGTAGACTGGGGCAAAGGCTGCGCCGACTGTCTGCAAGTTCCACCGACCTGGTTTATAGGCGCGACATTCTTACGAAATTGAGCAGCAGACTCAATTCGATCGGATATGATGCCCGCCCGGCGCTAAAGCAAGCCCTTCAGCTTCAGGAACAGGGTGAAAGCGAGGAATCCAAAATTCCCCTTATGCTCATGCTCTGCGTTGAAGAACGCCAGCACAACAAAGATGATACTTCTATTGCTGAGAACATGGCGAAGTCCGTACTCCAGCTTTGCCAGAGAGATCCGCAGCGTTTATGGCAATCTAAAGCCAGCGCTCTTATGGAGTTGGCCTTAGCCTATAAAACGAATGGAAGTTTTTCTGAAGCGAGAAGATATATGACCATTTGCGAGAATGTCCTCAGTCAGCACCACGCCGTCAACCCTAGCTACTGCTTCGAACGGGCATATCTGGAAGCTTCGAGCGGCAATAACGAATCGGCGGAAAAGTACTGTCATATTGCCAGAACTCTGCCACATGACTGGCAAATGGACTATTGTATTGACTGTGTAGAATTCCAGGTTGTGCTAAACAAGAAGGGGCCAGCTGCCGCTGAAGACAATTTGCTGGCGATTTACGCACGATACAAGGACCGATGGGATCCTAAAGCCTTGGCGGGTTTCCTGACCAAGCTTGAGGAAGTACGAAAAGAACGAAAGAAACTGAATGAAGCAACGAGGTGAGTGCGATTGTGCCCGAACGGTCGAACTTGCTAGTCGCGCCGGGTCTTATTTGACCTTCTGTCCAGTCGACGTTTCGTTAGTGCTTGGATGCGATTCCCATAATGGTCCAGAGAGCCGGCGCCAGCAATGGGAAGAACATAATTGCAAGTCCCGATGGAACAATGCCCAGCCACAGGACCCAAAATGTCGGGCCGAAGGATCTATTGCGCACCAATAACATGCAAGATATGGCTTGCCAAATTACTGCACCAACTAGAAGAACCCATCCGATCCAAGACTTACTGAACAAGCCGACCATAATCGGATAAACACAACTGGACGAAAGCGAAGGAAGTACAAGAAACCAAGGTATTGAGCAAAGCGATAGTGCAAGTACGATGCGTCCTCTCTGGCAGCACGAGGCTAAGCCTTTATTTTGCAAAAATTGGGATGATTCCCACAATCCCAAAAGGCCGGGTACGACCAAGAAAAAGATGATTAAAAGCGTGCCGGGCACTGCCGAGGTATCAGCTTCGTTGGTTTTCCAGAAGAGAGTCAAGAAGAGCTGCGGTGTTAAAGGCAACCAAAGAAGGGCCGCTTCGCCAAAGTGGGTGAAGTTGGTGTTGATACAAGGATTTTTGTTCTCATTAAGGTCGAGCATCTTTGCCTGTTTCTGTTCTGTCTGCAATCTGCAGAACGTCGCCCGGACGCCGACAACAGCTAGGCAGACAAAAAGAAGATACAAGATTACTGTTAGGACGTCCATTATTTCTCGACACGTTTTGCGTTAAGTAATTGGTGCTTCGGTGCGTCGGGTGACACATTGTTCAATTCGTTGAGCCTTATGATCATCATTTCCTTACTGCATAAGTTCGTTCCGAAATAGTATGTTTTCGTTGGTTTGTGGAGGATCAGGTATGCCTGGTCCTCTTTGGAGATCGGCGTACTGGAACCTTCCAAGTTAGCTGCATCCAGAAGTTTTTCTCTATCTTTGTCCGGGAAGCACGTTGCCATTCCCTTGGCTGTGTCTATCGTTGCAGCGTTAGATAGGGGCTCGAACTTGCCTCTGGCCAGTTGTGGAGTCAGGTCGCTGATGAAACTTGCGGAGGCGGAAGTGCCGCCACCTTGGAAGACGGCGGTGCCTTTTCCTTCGACATTGCGGAAGCAAGCCGAGTTTGAAAAGTAGCTCGCAACAACGTCTGCGCCACTCATTGTTGAGTTCAATGGATCTAGGGCAGTCCCGCAGCCTGTTAGCAGCATCAGGCTACCCGCTAAAGCAAGTCTGCGCATTGTGATCTCCTTCTGCTGCTGACAAGGTCACATTAGTCCTGCGTTGTGACTGCTCTGTGACGACTCTCTCTGCTGTATCTAGAGTTTGGGAAATGAGGTGTAAACTTGTGAGGTTGTCGTAATCAGTTGGTGATATGAAAGCATTCTACATCGAGCAGGAAATTCGCGTTGCCACTTACGACATCGACTTCGCAGGACATGTCAGCAACATTAGCTATCTGCGCTGGCTCGAGGACATGCGACGAAGCATGTTCGATCAGTACTCCCCCTTCCACGAATTCCTGGAGAGGGGGCTGACACCGGTTCTGGTATCAACTGATATTAAATACCGAAAGGGTGTGAGACTCTTCGACAAGCCAAAGTGCTCAATGTGGATCAGCGGAATTACGAAAACCAGCCTGACGGTAAACGCTTGTATCACAGTTGCCGGTGAGCTTCGCACCGAAGTGGAGCACGTGGGCGTATTTGTAAATCTCACTACGTTGAAGCCCGTGAGGCTACCGAAAGAATTTGCAGATGCTGTCAATGCGTCTGCAGCTATCACCAGTCGGATTTAGGGGACGCATAAATGCAGTTGTTGAAAGATAAAATTCTCAATGAAGGTCGATATCTCGGAAACGGAATTTTGAAGGTTGATTCATTCATGAATCACCAGATTGACCCTGTTTTGATGCGGCAGATTGGTGAGGAGATTGCCAGGCGATTTCAGGATCAAAAACCAACAAGGATTTTGACTGCTGAAAGTAGTGGTATTGCGCCCTCTCTCGCTACGGCTCTGGTTCTAGGCGTTCCTGTGGTGTATGCCAGGAAGCAGCAGCCGGTTACTATGAATGATGGGGCTTTTCGCGCAAAATCCGAGTCTCATACGTTTAAGAAGGATGTCGAATTGATTGTGTCGAGCCAGTATCTAACCAAAGCCGATCGCATACTAATCATCGATGATTTCCTGGCTACGGCGCGGACTATCGTTGCTCTGGTGGATTTGGTGAAAGAGAGTGGAGCGACACTCGTCGGTATCGGAGCTGTGATTGAAAAATCTTTCGAAGGTGGCCGAGAAAAATTAGTGCCATTGGGCGTTCAAGTCGAGAGTTTGGCTCGTATAAAGTCATTCGAAAATGATCGACCTGAGTTTCTATAGGGTAATCGCAGTCAGTGTCTTCAGGTCTCCTGCGTTCAAGTATTCACGATACTTTGACAGTGCTTCATCACGATATCTCACCGATGCAGGTATGTCATTGGACGCAGCGCATGCTTGTACCAGCAGGACCAGCATGGCCGCATATTCGTTGCGAAGTTTGGACGGATCTTGTTCGCGCCTGATATCGTCTAACGCATACTGCGCAATCTTAGTGGCTTCTTTGAACTGGTGTTTCTTGTAACAGCGCTTCGCTATTTTCATCAGCGGATCATAGGTCATTCTGACGGGGTGATGTCTAAAGCGCTCATAACACTCTAACTGGTGTTGAAACCTTTTAGAATCGAGGTCTTGCGTTCTCTCTGCTAACTGCAGGCAACGACGTGTGTATTGCAATAAGTCGGCGGGATCTGCGTCTATCGAGGCCTGGAGCGCCTCTAGTTCCTCTTTCTGCTTATGACTGTTGTGATAGAAATCCGCCATGTCCTCCATCAAGATGGCTTGGCGGTAGCCAATCTTGGTGGAATATTCGTCTTTCAAGGACTCCAGAGCTTTTTCGTAATAGCCTTGTGCTTTTGCGGTATCGCCCCGAGCTCCAAAAACGCGTGCGGCGAAGCGAAAGACTTCGAACCTCACATTGGGGCTGCAGTTCCCGGTGTTAAGCGAGTGGAGCGCCGCTGTTGCATAGTACTGCGCCTTATCCAATTGCTTCCGTGACAGTAAATAGTTTGCGTATGCTCCCTGAATGCGGGGAAGAACGGTCCAGTCTCTTTTGCGCTCGGCGCTCTTCAGCGCCGCAATAAAGAGTCTCTCAACCTCGCCTTTGGGATCTTGGTTTCCATTCTTCGTGTAAATATGAGTAGCCGCTTGAGCCAGATCCGCGGGAGATCGTTGTTCCATGCCCAGTGTATGGGTGGGCAGTGCTTGTTTCTCTTGCTTGAGTGGATTCGTGGACGCCGTCTTTGCAATCTCGTTGTTCCGCAAAATCCAAAGTGTTGTCACTACAGCTATTAGTACTGCGAAAGTCAGGTAAATGAGGTATCGTTTCTGCTGGGTGTTTCTCTCTGATGTCTGTGTGGGAGCTGTCCATTGCTTAATCCGGGTGGTATCTAACTGGCCAACTTGTGACAACAAATCCCGGGCGGTCTGAAGTCTGTTTAGCGGATCTTTGCTCAAGCACTTTAGAATGATTGCTTGAATTTCTTCGGGCAGTGCTTCCTTGCTTGGAAATGTCGGGATGTCGTTCAAATGCATTGCCATTACAGCAAGTTCAGTTTCGCCATCGAACGGACGTTTTCCAGTGAGTGCTTCGAACATTATCACCGCTAGCGAGTAAATGTCTGAGCGTGCGTCAAGGCTCTCGCCTCGGCATTGTTCAGGACTCATGTATGCAGGACTTCCCGCGATGCCGACAGTAGTTGTGGCTTGCTTGTCGTACGCTTCGGCCTCTAAGACTTTCGCCAGTCCGAAATCAACTAACTTTGGACATTCAGGATTGTCGTCCTCGAGCATTATGTTTGCGGGCTTTAGGTCTCGATGGAGGACCTGTTGGTCGTGAGCATAGGCAAGTGCCTCAGCCAGTGCCAGAAACATCGCCATTGCCTGCGATAGAGGTAAGATGCCGACCGAGCGAAGGTATTGCTCCAAAGTGATGCCGCGGACGTACTCCATTATCAGGAAAGGAGCCTCCGCGGTCATGCCGAAGGCTTTGACGCGCATGATGTACTTGTGTTGCAGTCCGGCAGATATCTTTGCCTCGCGTTTGAAGCGCTCGTGACTAGCCGGGTCGGAGCTGACGTGATTGTGCATGATTTTGATTGCGAGTTCTTCGCCTAACTCGAGATCGCGCGCAAGGTAAACGGTAGCCTTGCCGCCTCTACCCAGCTCTTTGAGGAGAATGTAGGACTCGTTGATGATAAAGCCCGGCCCCAATTTTTCGATTGGCGTTATGGATACGTTGCTGGTTGGATCTGAAGGGGCGTTAGTCACGAGTTGTATTCTTGAGGCTCGCGATAGGGATGTTGACGGACTCTGATTTGCTACTTGCCTGCCGCATGCTAGTGTGAGTCTACGTTCTTTTAGGCACCGGTTTTGCGGTGGCGGTTCCGTAGACGACTGTCATGAAGTCTTGAAGAGCCTTGTCAAACAATGCTTCGTCGTTCAGCCCGACGTCGTTATGTCCACAACCGGTTAAAAGCACAAGGTTTTTGGGTTCGTTGGCGCGGGCGAATATTTTCTCGCCATGCTGGTACGGTACTTGCTTGTCTTGAGTGCCATGCACTACGAGAATGGGCTTGTGAAGGTCTTTGACAATGTCTAGATTGGAGAAGTGAGGTTTCGGAAAAATGAAATCCGGATACAAATGCATGAAGAACAATCCATCCTTTGCCACCGCCGGCAGTGAACAGAGTCCGGATTGAATAATGGTGCCATCGCACGGGCGCTCTCTTGATACTTGGGTGGCTACCGCTGTGCCGATTGATTCCCCGTAGTTCAGGATATTGTTGAACTTTAGCGTGTTGCCAACGAAATCGCGAGCTGCCAGGCCGTCCTCCGGTAGATTCGTAATGGCAATGTGGCCTTCGCTCTTGCCATAGCCGCGATAGTCATATAGGAAAACAGAGTTACCGGCGAGAATGCCGTGCTTTGCTATGAACAATCTGTGCAGTATGTTGCCGGCATTGCCGTGGTGAACCAGCATAACCCTATCACTTCCCGGTGTTCGAAAGAGCCAACCGTGAAGCTTTTGCCCGTTGGCGGTTGGAAAATAAAACTCTTCTCTGGACGAGTTAAGTATTCGGTCCAGTTTGTAGAGGCCAGCGGCAGGTCCGCTAGGCCCTTCGGGACGAAGGACGATAAACGAGTAGAGCGGAGACACCAGCACAACTGCCAGGACTAGATAGATAATAAAGAAGTTGCGCGTCAGACGTAGTAACTGGGTTTTGACCGGTATCGGTGGCTTCTTAGACTTTTGCGACCCTACAGGCTGGTCGCTCCGAACGCCTTCGGTTCTTGGGAGATCTTGCACGTTAGCCTTACCTCTTCGTTGACCGGTTACTTAAGTATTATGAGGCATGCCAGCCTCAGGGGCGCCTTCGATAAACACTTTCAGAATTGACCGGTTCTCTCGCCTGGATACGCCATTCACCGTATGCGGCTACGTTCGGTCGTGCCAAGCTGCGTGCGTGTTGTGTCTGTCGGACCCGAGCTTAGCGCACTGCTGACTTGAGGTGCGAATCGATCATCTCGTTAATTTGATCACGCACTTCTGACGGGTAGATCAACCAGTAGGTGTCGAAGCTTCCTCGAACCAAAGCCTCAATAGTAGGCGAGATTGAAGACAGTTCGACAATTTCGCCACGGTCTGTTCTTACCATGATATTTGTCTGGGGCGATTTCGCGTTCGGCCGGTAGTAGTCGTAAGGACGCAACCCTGTAGTTTCGATAGCTACGTAGTAGTCCGGATCTAAACCGGTTGCCGCAACCATGCTTTTTGCCTTTGCTTTGATTGAGTCTACATCCTGGATGTTCATCCAGGGCAACTTTGTTGCATTGAAGAGCTTTCTGTTCAGAAAGCGGCTGGCAAGATCGCGCAGAATTTCGTCGGAGTCGGTAGCCCAGCGTTTGATGTGATAGGTCATTTGCTGATCATCTAGAAACAGGAAGTCTTCAACCTCAAGATGCTGTCCGGACAACCATTTGGAGGTTGGTTCGTCAATGAAACAGACCGCGTCTTTCAACAAGCGCGCACGCTTAATTATGCGACTTAGAAGCGCTCTTGCCGCTAAATTTTTGCGGTGGTAGTAGACCTGCTGATACATGGAGTAGCGCGCGAACAGGTAATCTTCGACGGCGGTTTGTCCCTTCTCTCCCGCTACGATGATGCGATCATTGTCGTGGTCGATCTCCAGCGAGGAGAGAATGCGATGAAGTGCAAACAGCCCATAGGCAGTGCCGGTTAGGTAACTGTCGCGCAGGAGGTAGTCGAATCGGTCGCAGTCTAGTTGGCTGGAAACCATGTTAGTAATGTACTTTGGTGTTCGCTCTTTGCGCAAAATGCCGGCGATCCAGTGTGGAAATTCCGGATCGAACTCGCTCAAAACCTTGTTGACGCCGGTGTCTCCCAGAATAATCCGGCATGACCAGTCTTCATGGTCATATCCAAGAATTTTTTCTGTAACATGGCTGTACGGTCCGTGACCAATATCGTGCAACAGGGCTGTCGCAAGGATAAGCGCCCTGTTTTCCAGAATCTCGGGTGAACGATCCGCCAGAAACTGAATGAGTTGCGATGCAATATACATCACTCCGACGGAGTGGGTGAATCGTGATCCTTCGGCGCCTTGATAAGTGAAGTTGGAGACACCTAGCTGATGAATTCGTCTCAGGCGCTGAAACTCAGGGGTATCTATCAGGTCGATGATCAACCGGTCGGAAGGATCGTGGCGGTCCAGCACGATGTCGTGGTGGATCGGGTCCAGGTAGCTTCTCTTTCTTGGTGTCATTCGCGATTGCATTTGCATGGCTACGGCTGCTTTGAGAAGGTCTCGCAATCTTTATGCCATCTTGAAAACGGGTTCTAATCGTTTTCGGGGCATAAGTGCCGGCCCGTTCTGTGTCAGCGCTTGCGTGTGCGCCTCATTATAGGACGCGGACGGCGCGGAATGATGTCACTGTGCGCTCTATGTAACGCAAACGGCGAACGGGGCCGGGAGGGACCGGTCTGGATGCAGCTCCAAAATTCGGCCAATCAGATTGAAATGCTCGTGTTGTAAAAGAGAGCCCCCGCTACGGCGGGGGCTCTCTTTTTCTGCGCCAGTCTAAGCTCTATCTTCCGGCAGTGGCTTTTGTGCCCGCTGCTGATTGAGTCGGTATTGAATATGGTGCCGGTTTTTCGAAGATAGGCAATATCAAGGACAGCAGCGCGCTGAAAATAGTGACGCCAAAGACTGCTCTTGAGAGTTCATGCATATCGTGAAATGACTTATGCGCGGTGGGATCCGTATTTATGACCGGCAGCAGCGCGTCCAGCGGTGGCACGATGACCAGTGCAAACACACATGCGCTGACGATGCACACAGCGCTGGTTGCGTAACGGGCCACTGTGAGCTTTGTCTTTTCCGCACGGAAGAGGTCCATGATCTCGCTGAGGAGAAGAACCACTGCGCTACCCAGAGCAATCTTGCTGAAGTGAATGAAAATGGGAGCATTAGTCGCCGCGGCTTCCGGCACGGGGACGCCCTTCGCTTGCGCTGCTTTCACGAGCACGATTGCAGCAAATACTATCGCTGAAGAACCGCCGAATAGAAGGGCAAGTGATACCGTTCTGAGAAGTTTGCTTGTTGTATGCATGATTATTGTGATGCTCTAGTCTGTAGTGGTCGTACGAGGTCTCTTACATTAGTCTCGCTTAGCCTAAGCGGGAGTCTTGGTCCCTCAGCCAGGCCTTGCTGCGGGCACGTTGTCCGCTTCGGTAAAAAGTGCTTTAGCAGGTTTTCCGGCCGAGGCTGCCAATCGCTGGTTGATTTCTTCTAGGTCATCTTTTACGAAACCGACCGAAGTCAGCTTCACATGACCACCACGATCAACAAGGAAAACGGATGGTACGTTTGTAAGCCCATAGTTAACCGTAAACTGCAGGCGTTCGTCGAGCAGAATCGGAAATGTTGCTCCATAAGTCTTGATGAAAGCTTTGGTTGAGCTGTCGTCGTCCTGTGAGATTCCCCAAATTGCCGCATCACGATTCGCCTGATGCAAGCGTTCAAGGTAAGGAAATATGAACTGACAGACGGGGCATCCAACTTTGAAGAATGCCAAAACGACCAATTTGTTGTTTGAAAGAGTTGAGGAAAGACTTAGAGAACCTCCTTGCAAACTCTTCAAAGACACGTCCGGAGCCGTTATTCCGGGCATCAACGCAACCATGCTCAGTCTCCTTCAAAAGATGTTGTAACACGGGTGCCGTTACTATCCTTAGTTTGGCACCTTGATGTCAAGCAAAATGACTCTAAGGGTTGCCGGGTCGATGATTTGATGAAGTCTAAGATTCCGCAGCGGAGTTTGAGATTGTGTCGTACTTGCTTTGGAAGGTGCGAATGATAATGCTGTAAGTTTGGAGGACAAGTCCAAGCGGGACTCGATGAAGCCAAAGAACGCTACATTCGGCTTGCTCGCGAGGCAGACAAGCATTTGGAAAAGTCGAAAAAGGTATCGTAGCTTAGTGTTACTACGATGTCGTGAAGTGGTGAGTGACATAGAAGCCGAGCGCCACGAACAGGATACCGAAAAGCGACTGCCCTACTGCGTTAGCGAATGCCGGCAGATACTTGCCCGCTTGAATCAGCGCCATGGTTTCGTAGCCGAAACTGGAAAATGTTGTGAAGCCACCAAGGATTCCGACAATTAGAAATAAGCGCACGTTCCCGTGCCAGTCAACGTGCAGGCGTATTAGTTCGGCGGCAACACCGACAAGCAAGCAGCCGATCATGTTTACGGCAAGTGTACCCCAGGGGAAGTCCGGCCCTGTTGCGCGCTGAATGGCCGAGCCCAGAAGATAGCGCGTTACTGCGCCCATGCCGCCGCCGATAAAAACCACAAGGTATTCCATTCTTTCGCTCACTGAGAGTTTCGTTCAAGGATCAAGTGCCGATCGAATATCTCCAAATTAAGTGAAAACGCGTTGGAGGGAATTCGCATTATCCCGTTAAACGGTTGACTGAAGATTACCAGCAGAAAGATGATGAGCGCGAGGCTGGCGGCTACCATACCTATCATCCAACATTGCAGCGCTGTCTTTTCTGCGCTGAACAAGTAGGTGAACATTATGATTATGACGCTACCAAATACGGTGACCAGCCAGATCGAAGGCGAAAGATCGTGACTGACAGAGATGGCTCTTTCTCTTCTGTTTTCGCCTGTTATGGCTATGTTTTCGATCATGGACGCTTGTATATTCGAAACACGTGGATCCGACGCGTCTATCTTCATGCACGTCTGCCAAAGTTTCTCGTACGCCTCCCATCCCGCCGCGCTCATCTCCTTGCGTTGATTCATTTGACGCCATTCATCATGCACCATGACATTGCAGTATTCGCGGCAGAGTTTGCGGACGTTTTCCTTCTGGGTGCCTTTCAGGCCGTAAGAAAGTCGGAATATGTTGGCGATAGCATTTGCTTCTGCGTGCACGGTGTGCCGTGCTTCCTCGAAATGCGACACTGCGCCGGCGACCAGGAAGCCGAGCAAAACGGAGTAGAGTGTGCCTAGAAGAGACATCATCGGGTCGGCGATGTCATGGTGCCTGTTCAAATAATCGGCTTTGACAAAGCGCCGGAATGCAAGGAAGCCCCCAACTGCAACGGTTGTGGTTACCGCAATTACAATAAGTCCGAAGAGAACAGATTCCATGAATTTAACTGGCCCGCCGTATTTCGTCGCCATGAGTGTCTCAGAACTGCTTGCGAGTGCGCAAGTATGCAACGCAATTACTAGTGTTGGTAATCGCGTTGAGAGGCAACGGGCTTATTAGCTTCTATTTTGTGGTGCTCGATTGCGCTGATGTGGTTTTGCCGCCGCTGCCCTTGGCCAAAATTCTCAGTTTACCTGCGGGAACGGACGTGGCGTGTGAGATGCTGTCAGGGGAGCGACCGTCAATTAGCATGATTTTGCGAGCGCTGGTCGGATCGTAAAGCGATACTGTCGCCTCGTACTCGCCGGGGTTCAAGTTCGGCATGCGCAGAGAATGCTGCCAGGAGACAGTCTCGCCTGCGGACCATTCGAGCGTACCTTTGGTTGGCGTATGCAGAAGCTGTGCTACTGGTTTGCCGCTTGAGTCTTTCAGTTCGACCATCACCTTATAGCTCTGCGGAACGTCCTTGTCGAGCTCGCGCACCGGTCTTTTCGCAACTGCATCACCCACGTTCATAAACGTGAAATCGACTTTCAAGGGTTCGCCTTGCTCAAGTTGGTCGGCCAGTGAAACTTTTTTGGATATGATCTGGAAGCCCATGTGGGAAGTCAACTTATCCAACGCGGTGACGGCAACAGGATCGGAAGAAGTGATCAAGCTTTGAGGGATTTCGATGAAGGTTATGCCGTCATCGAGGGCAGTTTTGGCAATCTTTTCTAGATCTGCGGCCGGAAACTCGCTTAGTAAAGCCAATCCTTCGTAGGTATCCGGGCGGAATTTCAACAGTACGCGATAGTCGTCGAATCCGTGTTTGCCATTTTTCAAGCTCTGACGAGTGACGTAGATGTGCTGACCGTAGCGATAAACCAGGTAGTCGCTAATCTCGTCCAGGGCGTCCTCTCCGGCTCGGTTCGGAGTAGGAGGATTAATCGCAAAATTCAAGGTCGTGTTTGGAAATGCTTGCGGGAAAAGGTCTGCTACATACTTCCAGTGATCAATCACTTGTTTTTGCGTAAGACCTTCTTTCTTACGCAGATGATTTTCTACTTGGTCTGCTGTTGTGAAGCCTGTTTCGGCTGTAGCGGTCTTGTCGCCCTTGTTGCCCATGTTGTCGGGAATCAACGAGGTCCCGCCGAGGAAGCCACCGCCCGTGATGCCGACGCTGTGCAGCAGCGGGTTTTTGTCGTAGCGGCTGCCCATTTCACTGATAAAGTTCGAGAATGCCGCCAGGTAGCTCTGGTCCCAGAACAAGGGCATCAAGTGAGCTTTGCCGTCTTTATCTATATACTTGACCGACTTAGCCCCGGCCGCAAAAACCCATTCAGGCGTATCGCTGCCTGCCTTGTCGGCAGTAGAATTTGTATCGATACCGCACGTGGAAACTCTCAAAATGAGGGTCTTGTTTGCGGTCTGGCACTGCTGGAGCAGGCGGTCTACTGTAGTCCAGTCATATTTTTCTTCGCCCGGTTCAAGCATGCTCCAGGGAATCGTCGCTGAGATTCCGTTTGTACGCGGATTGTTCAGAATGGAATTGATGTAATCTGCGTCTGCCAGTTTGTCTGCCGGGATTGTGCCAAAGAATCCAACTTCGCGGTTCGAGGCAGGCTTTATATTCGGCGCGTCGTTAAGTTTGAAGGCTTGCTTCTTGATTAAACGGTCTTGCGATTCGTTCGTGTAATTTTTCTCCGGAACAGGATTCAAATACTTCAGTACTTCGAATGCTCCGTTCTTCTTCAGTTTCTTCTTCTCTGGCGCCGCCGCGTCCGGGGCCGTGGCACCACCGCTTGCGGGTGCATCTTCTGCCAGCGCTGCGGTATGGACCGTTGTGAACACGGTTACAGCGAGTGCTACGAGCTTCAAAGTACGGTAACTCATGAATCCTCCAACGGACATTTGTCGAGTATGACCTGACTACAAGAAGTTATATCAGCTACCTTCGGTAGCGGCGCGGGTTTTAAAGGGATTAAACAATTACAAAATTGTCTCAGCATGACAACCTTGCCCGCGGTTTCGAAAGTAGACGTACAAATATTGGTTTGTGTGTCCAAAATCCATGAAGCCCGTGGGTGATGCCAACATGTCAGTACAAAGGGCTGCCGCGGGTGCTAATATGGCGCGCATGGCTTCGGTCGCGGCTGCGGACATGTGAGGGAACCCCATTGAGCCTGACATACCTTGGACACTGCGCGTTCAAATTCGAACTGCCTGGTCTGCGGCTGTATACGGACCCTTACATCCAAGATCCTGTTGACTTTCGCAGGCTTGAGCCCGGCGAGGTTGTTCTGTTGTCTCACGGTCATTTTGACCATGGTGTTCTGGCCAGCGCCCACCTCTGGAAAGAGTGGAAATGCCAGTTTGTCGGACCCGGCGATTTGATTGAGTGGATGAGCCGGAAATACCGCCGCGTTATCCCTGCCGATGCCCTGATTAAGCTGGACCACGGGGAGTCCACGGTTATCAACAAGGTGAAGATCACCGCCGTGCCGGCCCATCACCCTATGACCAGGCTAGGCAAGACTTTGCACGCTGTTTTTGCTCGCTCCTCTTCCCCGGGCAATCCGGTTAATGGCTATCATTTCGAGGGCTACTACCATTCCGGCGACACCCTCTATAGTCCTGTGATTCCGGAGTTTCTGACCAAATTTGAAACTCATACTGCGTGCCTGCCGATTGGCGGCAAAAATAAAATTGCATCGCCGCAGGAAGCACTGCGCATCGCTGAAGAGATTAACGCTAGACGGCTAGTCCCCATGCATTGGCAACCGCTTGTGGAGCAAGTTCCGTTCAAATACCAGCCATCGCATCTCGTCAAGCTTGCGGGTGCCTCCGGTACGAAGGTTCAGATTTGCACTCTAGCGATCGGCGAAGTGCTGGAAGCTCCCCATGGCAGCGCCGGCGCGGCATTGCCGGCGCTGTAGGCGGCAGTGGAAGCCCCGGACTGATGAGCGCCTGGTTCCGGCTGGTTTTTGTTGGTTAAACCACTGAAAGATATAGATTCGGTCTGAATCTCCGGGCGTGAGCCCGTCCGGGGTGGACCTCACCGACCGCGCCGCTTGATGTCATGCGGCTTGCGCTCCAACTATGCGGAAAAAATAAAGAGTTTGTAATAACAAACGTAAACTGCTCTCCAGATTGGGAAGATGGAATGGTGTCCGCATATTGTGAATTAATCCGGGTGCTGTCAACCGTATGGCACTCGGATAGGCGTATAATCCTCACCATTGGCTAGGCAGCCGTTAAAGACGATAGGGAGTTGTAAGCATGGGAAAGGCAGTAGGCATTGATCTCGGTACCACTAACTCAGTGGTTGCGGTCATGGAAGGCGGTAAGCCGACTGTCATTGCAAATGCCGAAGGTGGAAGAACCACCCCATCTGTGGTGGCATTTACTAAGTCCGGGGAAAGATTGGTCGGGCAATTGGCTCGGCGGCAAGCGGTTTTGAATCCGGAGAACACTGTTTATTCGGTAAAGCGTTTTGTAGGAAGACGTTTCGGCGAAGTTGAGTCCGAACGTTCCATCGTTTCTTATAAGGTCAAGGAAGGCCCGGACGGCGGTTGCAAGATTGCTATTCAAGGCAAGGATTATTCGCCTGAAGAAATCTCCGCGATGATTTTGCGCAAGTTGAAGGAAGACGCTGAGAAGTACCTTGGCGAAAAAGTTACCTCGGCTGTAATTACTGTGCCTGCCTATTTCAACGACTCTCAGCGCCAGTCGACCAAGAACGCCGGCACAATCGCCGGTCTTGAAGTTTTGCGTATCATCAACGAGCCTACGGCAGCCGCTCTGGCTTACGGTCTCGACAAGAAAGAGAACGAGACTATTCTTGTATTCGACCTTGGCGGTGGTACTTTCGACGTGTCGTGCCTTGAAGTAGGCGACGGCGTTTTTGAAGTTAAGTCAACCTCCGGCGACACTCACCTCGGTGGCGATGACTTCGACCACTGTGTTGTTAACTGGATTGCGGACGAATTCACGAAGCTCGAGAACATCGATCTGCGCAAGGACCGTCAAGCTTTGCAGCGTCTTACCGAGGCTGCTGAAAAAGCGAAGATTGAACTGTCCTCCGTTATTGAAACCAACATCTCGTTGCCTTTCATCACTGCAGACGCTTCGGGTCCGAAGCACTTGGAAATGAAGCTCACTCGCGCCCGTTTCGACGAGCTCACCAGGCACCTGGTTGAGCGTTGCCGCGCTCCTATGGAGCAAGCTTTGCGCGATGCTCGTTTGACTTACAACGATTTGCAAGAAGTGGTACTGGTTGGCGGTTCTACTCGAATACCGGCAGTACAAGCACTGGTGAAGAGTCTCACCGGCGGCAAAGAGCCGAACCAATCAGTAAACCCGGACGAAGTAGTAGCTGTCGGAGCCGCAATTCAAGCCGGTGTACTGGGCGGCGAAGTAAAGGGTGTCGTTCTTCTGGACGTTACTCCGCTTTCGCTCGGAATTGAAACCATGGGAGGCGTATTCACCAAGTTGGTTGAACGCAACACCACAATTCCGACCCGCAAATCGGAAGTGTTCTCCACTGCAGATGACAGTCAAACTGCCGTCGATATATATGTATTCCAGGGCGAGCGTCCGATGGCTCGTGACAACAAGCTGCTCGGCAACTTCCGTCTTGACGGAATTCCTCCGGCTCCCAGAGGCGTTCCCAAGGTAGAAGTGACCTTCGACATTGATGCTAACGGCATCATGAACGTAACAGCTCGCGACCAGACAACTGGAAAAGAGCAGAAGATCACCATTACAGCCAGTACCAACCTGGGCAAAGACGACATCGAACGTATGGTTCGCGAAGCCGAATCACATGCTCAAGAGGACCGCAAGCGCAAAGAAGCTGCCGATTCGCGCAACGAAGCCGACAGTCTCTGTTATGCGGTAGAGCGTCAAGTCCGTGAGTTGGCCGGCAAAGGCGCTAGCGGAACGGTCGCTCGTGCTGAAATGCTCGTGACCGAGCTGCGTCAGAAACTGAAAGAAGAAGCCGATCCGGAATCCTTCAAGAGTCTGATGAACGATCTGCGTGGCGTGCTGGTAATCCTCCAGCAAGAAGCTCACGTAGCCGGTGGTGGCGGCGAAGAGCGTGAACCGGTCGGTGCGGGCGCAGCCGGATTCGGCGGTGAAGGCGGCGGCGGATTCGGTGGTGGCGGCGGCGGCGGCGACGACGTTGTCGATGCTGAGTATCGCGCATCCGACGACTAATCCTCGCGAACGAAAATACATCCGGAAAGGGAGTCTCCATGAGGCTCCCTTTCCCGGTTTTGGCGTTCTGTGAAGAACGATGCCGGGAAATCGCCTGATTTTCGAGCGGACGACGATACGATATGATGAAATGGCAAGAGGACTGGATCGTTCCCGCATAACGGGTGTCTAAGGAGGAAGTTGCTGAGACGGAATTGAGGCGGGAACCTGAAGAAATCCTTGAAATTCACTTGACGACAGGGCTTTCAGGGAACAGAATGAGCTTCCGAGCCGTCTTTTGCTTCGTTTTAGTAGTGCTCTGCTTTGGAAGAGGATGCTTTGCAATGCGCAATCGACAGAAGAAAGCGACAAACTATGCCGGTAGTCTGACCGTCGCTATTCTGGGTGCCGTGGTCGTTGGAACTGCGGCGATCGCTGTACCTCCGACCAAGGCACCGCCAACTCCGGTGCCAGGGCTGACTGATCTAGGCATATTGGAGAATCGTTTTTTCTCTCATCCCTACGCTCATGATCCTGTGGACAAGCGACTCGAGCGGCTAGAGTGTATGGTGTTCGGTGGAATTCAGGCTGGCACGCCGGAAGATCGGTTGTCAAAGCTGATAAAGGTGGTGGCTCAGCGCGCACAAACGCCTATTCGCGAAGAGAAAGCCGCTGTTACTGAAAACCAGGAAGAGTCGTCGGCTTCGAAAACGACTCCGTCCGCTCCGTCCTCTGTGGGTAAGAGTTCGGCGCAGTATCCAGTTCTGAATACATTAGAGTGGCGTGCACTTAAGAAGACCTACGCCACAGATTCATTGGACCAGCGTCTCGATCGGCTCGAGTCGAAAACGTTTGGGCAGCCGGCACAGGGTATGGCTTATGCCGATCGCGTTGATCGATTGCGTCGCACTCTTGGTATCGGAATTGACACCGGCGTTGGTAATAATCCTCTCACCGCCGGTGGTATCGGACCGGCTCCTCGTGCGCGAGCAGGTGGCGATGGTGGTGGGTCAACTTTTGGATACGATGCGCCTTTGGGAGGCTTTCCCGGTGGGAATTTCGGGTTTGGGTTTCCCGCTGGAATGGATCTGTTGTTTGATGCTACATTCGACAAACAGTTCAGCGGCATGATGCAGCAGATGAATAAACAAATGGAAGATGCTATGCGCCTGGGACCGGGCAGATGGCGCTTCGACCCAAGAACGAACGCGTGGGTGGATTTGGATACCGGACGAAAGAGATCGCCAACCGGAGGTGATGTTCCTCGAATTGCACCGGGTCCGCGCTCTTTTCCGCTACCACCCACGGTGGCGCCGCAACGTCGCCCTAACGTGATTGAAGATGTGCCTCCCTACGCTGATCCCAATAGCATCTGAGGATGTTACTGATACTGCTGGTTGTTGTCGCACTGATCGCGGGATTTTCCTTCGGTGTTCCCATGCTCGGTATGTGGTATACCACGACGCAGTTTATCAACCATGCGCCGGCGATTCTGAGAGAGGCTACTGGCGGGCGGGAAGTAAAAAATATTTTTGTGATGCTCCCGCAAGAAGTAGGCTTTCACGAGGCAATTCGAACTGAGGCATAAATCTATTTTGAGACCAGGGAACCTGTTGCCGCCTGGAGTGTGAGGCCGTCCTTCGGTGCTGCATGCGCTGATCACTGACCCGGGCACAAAGCATATTGCATGTGCAGCTAGACAAATTGAATAAGGATGCGCCAGGGGGAGAATCGGCGAAGCAGTCACCGTCTGCGGTGGCGCCGCGGGGTAGTTCTATCTAAGTTTCTTCAACCGGGCCCGCCAGCTAAGATTAACTCTTTTTGGTGCGTTAGCCAATCGAAGCGCGTACAATAGCCAAGAGACCCCAAGGTAGACGTCAAGCGGAGAGCGCACCCTTTGCCTACCGTTCTGGAAACAAGGGAAACCGGGTTACGGTCCGTTCCACCAGTTGCACCGCAGCCGACGAAGTCGGGGTGGGCCAGCCGTGCCGTAGTCTGGTCGTTGGCATTGTTTGCCGTTATTAATCTTGTGCTGTGGAATGTAGACAAAGACAAACAGTCGAGCAATGTTTGGAATGGTACGGGGTCTGTCGACCTGGCCGTAAATGGTCTGAAACAACTTCCAGGTAAGCCCGGTACGGTTTTACTCGGCTCATCTCTGGTGATGTATCCGTTCTGGACGATGGATCGTGACCGATTTGGAGCGATCCCTGACATTTTGCACCACCATGATTCGTTGGTTCTTCAGGAAGAGCTGAAGAAGGCCGGTTTCCAGAATCCAACTGTCTACAGTCTTGCGGTGTTTGGACAGATGGTGTCGGATTCGTACATCTTTGTCGACGAGTATCTCAAAGGTGACAAGAAGCCGGAAATTCTAGTTTACGGAATTGCTCCGCGAGATTTTAACGATTCCGATCTGGCAGGACCGATGTCCACTAATACTTTCAAGCGACTGGTCGGACTAGAAAACTTCGGACGATATGCCGAACTTTACTTGCCCGGATTTCAGGACAAAATTGATTTTGTGTCTTCGCACGTTTGTTTCTTCTACAACAAGCGCTGGCGGTTACAGCACGAGTGCGAGAAGGGAATCAACAAACTCTACAAAGCGTTTGGATTAGCTACTCCCGGACAGGCTGAGCAGAAAGGCAACGCGCAAGCAGGCTTCATGCTTGCCGGTACCAAAGAAGAGCGTTGGGCAAATAGTACGATTGAGTACACCCGTCGCTACAAGAACATTGCCGACCGTGATCTGAGCGTGCAAACCGGTTTTCTGGAGCGTTTGCTGGGCCTTTGTGGCGATCGCGAAATTAAAGTAATTGTCGTCAACATGCCTTTATCGGCAGACAACAGAAAGCTGTTGCCTCCCGGGTTCTACAGCCAATATCGTAAAAAAGTAGCAGAGATTTCGAACCGACCGGGAGTGAAGCTGCTGGATCTTGGTGAATCAACCGAGTTCACGACCGGTGATTTCTGGGACACGGTTCATCTTGAGCATGGTGGAGGCTACAAGTTGCTTAAGCACTTGTTACCAACTATGAAAGAGTTGAGCGCGGAAAGAGCTGCGAAGTAAGCAGGCTACCAATCGTCGTCCATGTCTATCTCTTCAAGCTTTTCGCGGGGTCTTCTGATCTCTTCGATCACCGTATATAGTTTCGAAGCGTCTTGTACCGATGGAGCCTTTAGCGGCAGTTCGGCCACGGCAACTGTTAAAGCGCGAGTACCAAGTTCTATATGCACTTTGTCGCCGAGTTTCAGCGTGGTTGCGGACTTGGCGGTACGATCGTTGACGAATACGCGCCCTTGATCACATGCCATTTGAGCAATAGTGCGGCGTTTAATTACGCGGGATAACTTCAACCATTTGTCCAGTCGCATGAGGTTCTTTCACCAGCCTTTCTCTTTGAAATCTGTTGCGCAAGCACGGCCTTTCAAATATTACCTGCTATTCTAAGATTTGATTGGTTCGTGAAGAACGGACTGCTGCAGTCGAGTGATGCAGCTGCCTCGTCCGGGGGGAACAGTGGTTTTGAAAACGAAAGCGCACGCTCGTTATCGCGCTGCTGACATTTTTGTTCTAGCAATGACGTTTCTGGTTGCCGTAGCGATTTTTTCATCCTGCGGACCGTCGGACCAAACAAAAACCGAAGTTGACGCTGGTGCTGTGAAAACCGCTGACGAGGGTTCTGCGGGGATCAAGTGCGACACTGTTACTAAACGAGTTCTCGGTGAAAACATTCGCGCTACCGGGCAAGTTATGCCGGATGTAGGAAAAGAGTCCGACGTCGCTCCGCGCTTCTCAGGCCGCATTCTTCAAGTGTTGGTAAAGCCTGGTGATTTTGTTCGTCCCGGACAAAATTTGGCCATTGTCGATAGTCACGAGATTGCATCACTTCAGGCGGAACTGATTGAAGCTCAAGACAAACTTCTGATAGCCAGGGCTCATGAAGAGCGCGAGAAACAAGTCTATGAAGAGAATCTACTGCGGCCGCAATCGTTAATTCATGCGCGCACTGAATTCGACCATACCAAGGTGACTTCTGATCTGGCCAAAGCGGAATACACACGTGTAGAAGGGTTGCGTAAGGAAAAAATTGCTTCCGAGAAAGACTTCTTGGCGACAAAGGCCAACCTTGCTCAAAGCGATCTTGCTCATATCGAAGCCGCGCAACAGCTTCAACGCGAAGAGAGTTTATACAAGAACAAGGCGTTGTTGCGGCGTGAGCTGCAATTGGCTGAAGCCGAGACAGCTCGAGCAAAACAGCACGTTAACACCTTGGTTCAGCGCTTGTCGTTCGTCGGTATTCACCAGGACTTGGTCAAACAGGTAGTCGGCAACGGAAAGATTATCGAGCAAATTCCAATGCGCGCAAAGCTCGCCGGTGTCATCACGCAGCAGGATGCAGCGGTAGGCGAACTTATCGAACCGAGCAAGAAGATATTCACGATCACGGATCTGTCGACTGTAGTAGTGAGTGTCGATATTCCTGAGGTCGACGTTAAGTGGATCAAAATCGGCAGCACCGCACATATAAAAATCGCCAGCTACCCGGACAAAGTGTTTAAAGGTGAGGTCAGCTACATTAGCGATACTGTTGATCCCGAAACCCGAACAGTTCCGGTTAAAGTCAAACTAAGCAATCCCAATCATCAGTTTAAGACAAATATGTTTGCGGAAATCGAGTTGGAAGGCTCACCGAGGGCAGTGCTCGCGTGTCCGAAGGATGCAATCCAAGAGCGAGACGGGCACAGCATTGCTTTCGTCAAGGAAGGTAGTGGTGAGTACAAACCAAGGCGTGTGGAACTAGGCAGCGATACTGAAAACTATTACGAAGTGATTTCCGGTCTAAGGGATGGAGATCAAGTTGTAACGCAGGGAAGTTTGCTGCTCAAAACAGAACTAACCCTGAAGCAACAGTAGCCCAATGATTAACGCACTTATCCAATTTGCTCTCAACCAGCGGCTGGTAGTAGTTGGCGCAGTTTTCCTGTTAGGAATGATTGGTGTCTGGTCCGTTATGAATCTGCCAATCGATTCGTTTCCAGACGTCAGCAACATTCAGGTACAGATTATTACTGAGCCTGAAACTATGGCGACGGAAGAAGTCGAGCAGCAAATTACCTTTCCGATCGAAAGTGCACTCAATGGCTTACCGAAAGTAAACAAGGTCCGGTCGAACTCCAGCTTTGGCTTGTCGGTGGTGACTGCTATCTTTGACGATGATGCAGATGTTTGGTGGGCGCGAAATCTCGTGCAGCAGCGCATTAGCCAGGTCGGCCTGCCTGCGGGGTCACCACAGCCCATACTGGGGCCTGTGGTGTCCAGTTTCTCACAGGTGTTCAATTACTATCTCGAAAGCAACAAATACGACCTTACTGAACTTCGAACGATACAGGACTGGTATGTCGCGCGCCGGTTACGCGCTGTGTCCGGTGTTGGCAACGTTGTCTCTTATGGCGGTTACGTTAAACAGTATCAAGTGTTCGTCAACCCTCAAAAGCTTAAAGGACACGGATTAACTCTGCGCGAAGTTGCCAATGCGTTGCCAGCCAATAATCTCAATGCCGGTGGCAATTTCATTGAGCAAGCCGGACAGGAAATTATCATTCGCGGGCTTGGTCGCATTGAAAGCCTTGACGATATTCGTGAAATCGTGTTGAAGTCGGTGGACGGCACGCCCGTAACTGTGGGACACGTTGCCGACGTGCAGATCGGACCAGCGTTCAGGCGCGGTTCAGCGTCCATGAATGGAACCGGTGAAGCTGTCACTGGATTTGTACTGACGCGTAAGGGCGTCAACACTAAGGCTGTTGTCGAACGTGTTCAGGCAAAGATTGAAGAGATTGCTAAAGAGTTGCCTGAAGGGGTCACTATTCACCCTTATTACGATCAAACCGAACTGGTAGACAAAACTATCGACACTGTAGAGGAGATTCTCTTATTCAGTAGCGCTCTGGTCATCATCATCTTGTTTGCCGTGCTTCTGCACATTCCCAGCGCTTTGATCGTGTCTGTGATCATTCCGTTGTCGCTTCTGTTCAGCTTCATTCTGATGAAGTTCACGGGATTGTCGGCTAACCTCATGACGCTTGGGGCTGTTGACTTTGGCGTCATAGTCGATGCCAGCGTTGTGATGGTGGAAAACATTTTTCGTCACCTGGCTCATGCCAGAGAGCAAACCAATAAGCAGGAACATTTAATTGATCGACTGGGGCTGGTGGCAGTGGCCGCGAAAGAAGTCGGCAAACCGATTGTCTTTGCCATCTTCATTATTGTCGCGGTTTACATCCCGCTCTTCACGCTGGAAGGCGTTGAAGGAAAGATGTTTCATCCGTTGGCCTTGACATTCATATATGCCATTGCCGGTGCCCTGATTTTGTCTCTGACATTGATACCGGTGCTCTGCTACTGGTTCATGAAAGGAAATATCGTCGAGGGAAAGAATCCGGTTCTAGATTTCTTTCGCGGTATGCACACCCCGGCATTGATGGGGGCTATGAAGCGCCCCGGCTTTGTTCTGGGAGCGTCATTGCTCTGTCTGACGGCGAGTTTGTGCCTTTTGCCTTTGCTAGGCTCGGAATTTATTCCGAGCTTAGACGAAGGTTCTATTTTGCTGCGAACAAAAATGGCGCCGAGTTCTTCGCATACTGAGTCTCGGCGTGTTGCAACCGAAGTCGAGAAACTGATCAAGCAGTTTCCTGAAGTGACTATTGTGGTTTCCAAAATCGGTCGCTCCGGCATGGGCTCGGACTTGGAAGGTGTTGACAATGCCGACGTATATATTGGCCTGAAACCACGTTCGGAGTGGAAGACGACCAAGTCGAAAGAGGAGCTGATCAATAAAATGGCTGCACGCCTGGATAAGATTCCGGGACTGCTCTACAGCTTTTCGCAGCCGATTGCAGACATGATTGACGACTTGATCGCAGGCATCCGCGCTGATTTGGGCATAAAGATCTTTGGCGACGATATGGAAAAGCTTGACGAAATTGCTCGTCAGATCCAGGGCATCGTGCAAAAAGTCCCGGGCTCAGCGGACTTGCAACGAGAGCAGATCTTGGGCTTGCCACAGATGAACATTAAGCTGAAACGTAGAGAAATAGCCCGTTATGGACTGAACGTGTCGGACGTCCAGGAGATAATTGCTACAGCCGTTGCTGGCAGAGAAGTAAGTGAAGTGCTCGAAGGAACCAAGCGCTTCGGGCTTTTAGTACGCTATCCGCTTCGCTACAGGGACTCAGAAGAAGACATTGAGCATATTTTGATATCGGCTCCGTCTGGTGCCAGAATTCCTATGGAAGCGCTTGCCGACATCAAAGTGCGCAATGGCAACGTCATGGTGAACAGAGAAGACGGTCAGCGTAGAACCGCTGTTCTGGTCAATGTGCGCGGTCGTGACCTCGGTAGCTTTGTTGCGGAGGTGCAAGGACGCATTAATCAGGAAGTGAAGCTGCCTAAAGGCTACACGATCGTCTATGGTGGTCAGTTCGAGAACCAGCAGCGAGCCATGGCTCGCCTTTGCATTGTTGTTCCCCTGGTCTTGTTGTTGATCTTCGTGCTTCTTTTTGCTTCGTTTAACTCACTGAAGAACGCCGGATTGATAATGTTGAATGTGCCGTTTGCGATGATTGGCGGCATTGTCGCTTTGTTTGTGAGCCATCAGACTCTCTCGGTTCCGGCAATCATTGGCTTTATCGCGCTGTTTGGCGTGTCTGTGCAAAACGGTGTCATTATGGTCAGTTACATCATGCAATTGCAGAAGCGTGGTGCCACCGCTGAGGATGCCGCGATTGAAGGCGCCAAGGTCAGGCTGCGTCCTGTATTGATGACTGCGTTGGTCGCTATTATGGGTCTTCTGCCTAAGGTTCTATCCGAAGGGACCGGTGCTGAGGTGCAGCGTCCGCTTGCGACTGTAATCCTGGGCGGACTGGTTACCGCTACTGTGCTGACTCTCGTTGTGCTGCCCGCTATTTACAAACTGATAAACGTAAGAGATGAAGCCGCGCGATAAACACGCGTGCCCATCTGTTGGTTGTCCGGGGCATTCGTCTTGGTTCGGATACGGCATCGCCGAGCTGCGTCTTCCATTTAATTGCCGGCTGGCTGTTTGACTGCAATTCCGCGCTGCATTTTGTGTTGAGCTTGCTTTAGTTTGCTCAGTTCTTAAAGCGACGATGAGTCGAGCATTTCCCGCGTCCATACGATAAGTCAAGTCGGCGTTTAACCGGGTAAGATAGATTACGAGTCTTGGAGATGTTCATGAACTTGCAGCGCCTGTTCCTCAGCCTTCTAACAATATCCCTGATTTTGATTGCCTCCAGCCCCGCCTCCGGTCAAAAGAAGCCACCAGGTGTACGGCAGTATATTTTTAGCAGATCTACCACCGAGTCCAGCTCATCGTATCTAGGGGTCAAGGCCGTACCTGCTTACGTGGCTCTGGGCGGACAAAATCGCCGGGGTATTTACATCACAGGTGTCGGAGGGTCGCTTGCCCGTTCGATGGGATTGCGGCCCGGAATGGTTCTTCTGACGCTAGATAATCGCGTAGTAGAAAGTTCTGAGACCGCAGATAATATTCTGGCTTCTCGCAGCCCCGGGCAGATTGATTTTGCCGCAGTGCAAATGAATCGGGGGCAACCGCAATACGTGCCCGGCAGTTGTCGGTTCGATGGTTCCAGAGCAATCATCGGCAGCGCTGGCGCCAATATGTTTCGAACCGCCGGGCGTGAGAATTCCAAGCCACTGGAAAAGTCATCAATCGCTGAGCTTGAGAAGTACGCAATTCAGCTTATCAACGAGTCTCGTTCAAAGGAACGGGCCTCAGCTGTTTCGGAGAATTCCGCATTGACCAGGCTCGCGCGCGACTACGCCGAGTACATGGTCAATCGCGGCAATTTTTCACACGTTGATCCCGACGGACGTGATCCGCAAGTGCGTGCTAAACAAGCTGGCATAAAATGCGGTGTATACGAGAATCTGTCCTTCCATACTCGCAATACTATCTCGGATAAGGATTGCATCAAAGCGTGCCATGAGCAAATGATGGCCGAGCCTCCGAACCAACATAACCATCGCTACAACATTTTGTTGCCTGAGCATGAGTTAGTTGGCGTAGGTATTGCGCGCGACGACGGCAAGATCATGATGGTACACGAGTTTACAAATTCAACGCCGTAGAGTTGTTGGTAAGTTGGCGCCTTCAGAATGCATTTGACCATGCTTCGGCGTTTAACGAATAAGCCTTGCGGTATAGGCTTGCGGCTTGTTTTAAGTCGTTGGCATTAACCAACTTTGCAGCAGTGTCCATTTCTCGTTGACCGATAACTGGACCGAACATCTGCGAGCGCGGGAGCATTGTATCGCAAGCCATTTTTGAAAACTTCACTGCTTCTTTGTAGTCACCCTGTCTCTCCATCAACTCGCTGAGTTCGATTTGCAATGACTGGTCACCACCGTTTGCGCCTATGCGGAGAATGCATCGCTTCCTCGCTTCGTCCTGCCCGCCGCAACTTCTGCACCAAGGACGGTAGCGCGGACTTGCCCATGGCGGGATCTTTGGCAACCACCTTCTTGAGCAGATTGATAGCTTGATTGTTGTCCTCAGTAACAAGCGCCAAGCTATAAATTGCCCGGGAATTGCCTGCTCTGGCAGATTCTGCCAACAACTCCCTGCCCGCAGCTCGTTCTGCCGATGAATTGCTATTTGTTTGATACGCTCCAAGCATGGTCTTCGCTGAGGGGTTTCCTGCCTGCGCTGATGCTGTCAGCCATTTCACACCCTCCTCCGGCTCCCCGGGGACAAGTCTACTCAGGAAGATAGACCCCAATTCATACTGTGCTTCGCTATGATTTTGCTGAGCGGCCTTTTTGTACCAGCTAATCGAACTGTAGGGAATGCTGCGGTTCAAGCTGTTGTTTCCTTGAAAGAACTTTCCGAGCTCGTATTGAGCCTGCGCATCGCCTGCGGTGGCTCGCGCCAATGTTTCCGCTGGTGGCTTTTTCGGTGTCATGTATTCTTCCAGAGCCATTTCGGCGGCTCGCACCTCAGGTACGGTTCCATAACTCAATTCCAATCGTCCGTGTTTTGTGTCCTCATCATAGAAATAGAATGCATGGTCAAAACGACGACCGCTTTTCAGCTTCAGCGCCTCAGGCTTGTTCATTGACTTGTAGAATTGAACACTGGCTGCGGCTGATCGCCATTTAGCTGCGACTAATTCGGACAGTCGGCTGCAATTCAGGGAGTCTGGATCATTGCGGTTCTTCACCTCGATCAGCCCCAATTTGTTCGCAATTTTTTCGGATTCGTCGGGTGAACAGCTAAGACGCTCAACGCTGAATACGCCATTCTCAGATAAACCGCCTTCTAATCCGTGCGTCAGTAGGCGAAGTTTTTCATTGACCTCAATCGAATCGCTCACATAGGCCTGCATATGCGCATTGACTGACATTGTATCGCCCATCACGGCCGGTTTTGACATGTCGAAAATAGAGCCGGTTGCTCCAAGTTTCGACAAATCTGACAGACCGCATCCAGTGAGCGTAACTGCAGCAACTAGAAAAACGTAAACATACCGGGTAGGTCGATTAGCCTGAAAACCCATGTCTATCGACCCCTGCAATTTGGTTCGTCACTCTACTATGCCACATGCAAGCCGTCGCTTAACGAGGCCTGCCCGCTTCCCGGCGGATACCGAACGACCGAGCCCGGACCCTGTTGCTCTTGGTGTCCGTCCGTGTGTTTTGCAGGCATCGGAAATGAGTGCGAATACGTCAAAAAACATAAAAGACTTTCGTGGCAGTCGAGCGCCAAGCCACGACGAAGAGATAAAAAGCTAGAATCTTCAGGTTCATTGACGTTGGCGCGATGCGTATCAATGTCAACCTGTCACTATGGGCGCGCCGGCGCCGCTGGAGACCTAGTGAATTCAGCCATTAACCAGCTAGTAAGTGGAGCCCTCAAGGCACGGTTCTTGACGTTGCTGGCTACTGGTTTGGTATTGCTGGCGGGAGTCTTTGCCTGGCGCCTTCTGCCTCTTGAGGCGTACCCGGAGCTCGCTAATCCGCAGGTGCGAGTGATAACTTTGTATCCGGGGCGTGGTCCGGAAGAAGTTGAGAAGCTTGTTTCGGTTCCCCTTGAGAAGGAGATGAACGGTATTCCCAATGAGATTGCTTTGCGGTCAATCTCGGTTTACGGATTGTCAGTTGTTATTGCCACTTTTGCGGAAGGCACGCCAACCTCGGTTTTGCGTCAACAGGTCCTGGAGCGGATTTCTCAGGCCGACATTCCGAAAGACGTCGAACCGCGGCTTGAGCCGGACGTTGGTTCCTTGCGCGAGATTTATCGCTACGCCCTGCACAGCCCGTATTACTCGGCGATGGGGTTACGGTCGATACAGCAGTGGGAGCTGGACAAACTTTTCCGCCAGATTCCCGGTGTGATCGGCGTGGTCAGCCACGGAGGTCCCTCGAAGAGTTTTCAGATAGAAGTAGACCCGTACAAGCTTCGCGCCTACAACATTACATTGGCGCAAGTTTACCAGGCCATCAGTGCTGCCAATGCAACTACAGGCGGTGGCTTCATCGAAAAGCACGGCGAGGCGCTCATTGTTCGTGAGCTAGGTCTTTTGAAAGACTTGAACGACGTCAAAAAAGTAGTTATTCGCACCACTACAAACGGCACTGCGATTCGCGTTGGCGATGTCGCGCAGGTCGTTGTCGGTGAGTTGCCCAGGCGCGGCCAGGTCGGAAAAGACAATGAAGACGACGTTGTGGAAGGCATTGTTCTTTTGCGTCGGGGTGAGAATCCCTCGCAAGTTCTTCGCGAACTCTACAAGAGACTGCCTTCGATAGTCTCTCGCCTGCCGGAAGGCGTGGTGTTGCAGACTCTGTACGATCGAAATGATCTGGTGAATCTCACCATGAAAACGGTCGGAAACAATGTGGCTCTAGGGATCGCTATTGTTCTGGGATTGCTGGCAATTTTTCTGATGGACGTGGGCGGCGCGCTGATTATTTCGACGGCGATTCCGCTGTCGATGCTAGTGGCGTTCATTTGTTTGAGTCTGATGGGTGTGCCCGCAAATTTGATTAGTCTAGGCGCGATCGATTTTGGCGTTTTGGTCGACAGTGCCATTGTAATGGTGGAGAATATTATGCGTCGCCTGTCTCATGAAGGCAGGGAGATGACGCCCTTGGAGCGGCTTATGCTGCTCGGGGAATCAGCGCGTGAAGTGGCCGGACCGATTGTGTCCGGCATGATAGTAATAGTAGTTACGTTTTTGCCGATCTTCACGTTTAGCGGTGTTGAAGGCAAGCTCTTCCGTCCGTTAGCCACCACAATGGTGACAGCATTGCTGGGCAGCGGTCTTGTTGCGCTCACAATCATTCCCGTGCTCTGTTCGTTTCTTTATTGCCAGAAACCGACCAAAGAGCTGGTCAGTCCAATTGTTGTTGTCGTGAGGTGGTTCTACCGGCCTACGTTGAAGTTTGCGCTGATGATACCGTGGCTGGTGGTAATCGGATCGGTGGTGGCATTCTGCGCGACGGTAAATCTCTTCCCCAAGTTAGGTAGTGAATTTCTTCCGCATCTGGAGGAAGGTAACATCTGGCTGCGTGCCACCATTAAGCCGGGAAGCGTAACTTTGGAAGAGTCCGTGCGCGTTGCGCATGAGGTTCGCGAGCGCTTGCGCAGCTATCCCGAAGTAACGCAAGTAATCTCTCAATCGGGTGGTCCGGACGATGGAACGGACCCGTCTCGTTTCGCCGATCAAGAATATTTCGTGGACCTGAAGCCGGCCAAACAGTGGCGTGAACAGTTCCACGAAGACAAGTCCAAGTTGATTGATTCAATGCGGCGTGATTTGGAGCAAGTTCCCGGTGTCAGCTATTACTTCACCCAATACATTCAAACCACTCTGGATGAGGCACTGTCAGGGGTTCAGGGCTCGCTGGTGGCAAAGATATCCGGACCTGATTTAGCTGAGCTGGAGATATTGGGCCATAAAGTGGGACATGTCATGAATGAGACGCCCGGTGTTGTCGATGTAATTGTGGATCCGCTTCTAGGGCAGCCACAGCTGGCAATCGAGATCAATCGCGATGCTGCTTCCCGCTACGGACTGAATGTTGACAACTTGAAGGATCTTGTCGAGATTGCGATCGGTGGAAAGCCTGCAACCACGATTATCGACGGCGAACGGCGTTACTCGGCAGTTGTTCGCTGGGCGGCCAAATATCGCTCGACGGAGGAGGCGCTCAGGGAGACTTTGGTCGATACACCGGCTGGAAACAAGATTCCGCTTTCAGTGGTTGCAAGCGTTCAAGAGACCACCGGGGCAACGCAGATCTGGCGCGAAGGCGGCGGGCGCTTGGCCACCATCAGAGCCAACGTGCACGGGCGCGACCTCGGAAACACTGTTTTAGACGTGCAAAAGAGAGTGGCGCAATTCGTAAAACTCCCCGAAGGTTACCATGTCATTTGGAGCGGTGAGTTTCAGCGGCAACGTGAGGCATCACAGCAGTTGGCAATCATCTTGCCGGTGACTTTAGTTATTGTCATATCCATCCTTTACTTCGCCTGTGGCACGCTCAGCGGCGCTCTGGTTATGTTCTCAGTTGTGCCGCTTGCGACCATCGGGGCTATTCTGGCCTTGTACTATACGCGTACTTACTTTTCCATTTCCGCCGGTGTTGGATTTATTGCATTGTTCGGGCTGGCTGTAAAAAATGGTATCTTGCTTGTTTCTTTCGTCAACGAGTTGCGGCATCAAGGTATGCAAATCAGGGACGCTGTCTATGAAGGCGCAGTGACGCGTATGCGGCCGGTACTCATGACCGCGACAATTGCCGCTATGGGGCTTTTGCCTGCAGCTCTTTCAAACGAAATTGGCTCTCAAACACAGAAGCCGTTCGCAATTGTCATTATCGGTGGTCTATTGTCTTGCACTCTGTTGAGCCTCTATGTGCTGCCTTCGATCTACCTTATCTTCGCTCCTAGCCCTGGCCGAAAGCCAACAAAAAAGGATCAGGGCAAGAAAGTGATCGGGACTCAAACCACCAAGCACGAACCTAACAAATTACTGGGCTTTTTGGTGCAGCACATAGGCAAGCACGAAGAGAGCCACGTCAACATCAGTCACGCGACAAACGGTTCCAGTGACGTTGAAAGCTCTGCCGGCTCCGACGCGGCCAATGATGTCGGCAAGTCTGCGGAGCAATTGCCAAAGCGTGAGGAGGAATCCCCGTGATTCGTTTTGCTGTCCACATCGCAGTGCTCACGGCTGTCGGCTTGTGCATGTCTGCCTGCACCCTGGAAGACCCCGCAACTCCCTCACCGGTCGCGGCCAGGATGCGTCGAGAAAATTCAGGACTGCAAACCGTAAAGCTAAGTCCGGAGCAGTTGCGCGATATCAAAATCACCACGGCGACGGTGAAGAAACTTCAGTTGCCGGATTTGATCGATCTCACCGGTCAGGTCGAAGAAGACCCGACCATGACGACTCCTGTTATATCGCTGGTCCCCGGACGGATAACCAAGGTGAATGTGCAGCTTGGTGATGTTATTCGCGCCGGTGATATTTTGGCGGAGGTTCGCAGCGATGAGGTTGCTCAAATCGAATCGGATTTGCTGAAAGAAGTATTGGAAACGGACGCGCAAATAAACGAAACTCAGGTGGACTTAGAAGTTGCCAAAGCAGCGTTTGATAGGCAGACATTGTTGTTCGGTGAGGGCATAGCAGCGCGTTCGGAGATGGAGAAGGCCCGCGGGGAATATGAAAAAACGCAGGTTGAACTTCGCTCATTGCAAACGAAGAAGGATGCGAATATTTCCGCTACTACCGAGCGAATGAAGCTTTATGGTGTTCATCCTCATGAGATTCAGAGGCTGATTAGTACTAAGACTGTGGACAATACGTTTGATGTGGTATCACCGCGGAACGGAATTGTCGTCGATAGACAAGTCGACCTTGCGCAGCTTATTGGGTCCGAAGACCATCTGTTTGTTGTTTCGGATCTGACCCGCGTTTGGGTTGTGGCGCAACTTTTCCAACGCGATATCTCGCGCGTGCACAAAGGGTATCCGGTCTCCATGACGGTGGAGGGCTATGCCGACAAAGAATTCAAAGGGCGGGTGGACTATATCTCCGCCGCCATCGATCCGACAAACAGGACCTTGCCGGTTCGCGCTACCGTGTTGAATCCGGACTTATTGCTAAAACCGAAAATGTTCGGTCGAATGGTTGTAGAATGTGGACAGAGCCATGTTCTTGCTGTTCCTGCCGAGGCCGTGCAGAGAACAGGTGAAGTGGAATTGGTGTATGTTGAAGATGGACCCCGTTCTTTCAAGGAAATACGGGTGGAGACTGGAAAGAGAGTTGATAACTTCGTTGAGATTATCAGCGGTTTGAAGTCGGGTGAACAAGTAGCCGTAAAGGGTAGCTTGCAACTCAGAGGAATGGCAATTCAGCAAGTGGCGCGCTCTGAGGAGGTTGAAGATTGAAACTAGTTGTGGCATTCATTCAACCGTTTATGCTGGACCGCGTAACCCGACTTCTTCGTCAAAGAGCCGCTTGTTTTTTTGTAAGCGAAGTTCGCGCATATGATGCCGGCTGTGAAGAAGCCGAACTGGTACCGCGAGTAAGACTGGAAGTGCCGGTTAACAATGACATGAACGCCATGGCTATTGCCGACCTTATCTCTCAAACAGTCAACACGGGAAGAGCGGGAGACGGAGTCGTGATGGTGACGGAGCTGAGCTATGCCATTAACGTTGACTCCGGCCGCCGAGGCACCGAAGTTTTCGATTACTAAGACTTCCGGGGGCACTGCGGCAAGATCGTCTTTAAGAGGCTTTTGATCGTCTTTAACAGCCTTTTGAATGCCTGACGGTTATAGATCACCCAGTCTTGAACTTGGTTGAGCCGGAACTCGTCTGAAGCAAATGTGAGCTGACGTCCGCCTCGCATCCAGACGGACGTGAGGACGACGCCGCTCCAGGTGGTTCCGATTACCCTGGAGCACCTTGCAAGTGCGAAAAGATCGACAAGGAAGTCTGAGCCGCTAGTTTGTCTTAGCTGCTGCTTGTCGAAAATGGCCTCGTGTGCGATCACTTCCACTCCGAGATTTTGAAATCTCTCTATCCACTCTTGTTTTGCGATACCGTCGTCCGCCGCTAAGTAGATCCTTTTGAATTGATGTTCTGAAATGGAGTGGAGGACTTGCCGTTGCGTAATTTCGCAAAGGGCGGGCAGTTGTGCACATGATATTCCTCTGGGGCTTCGCTTGGCTTTTACCTTGTCGGTAAGGCGCAAGTGGACTCCCAGGCAACTATCATCTATGGCAAACTGATTCACTGTTGCGGTCACGAACGGAGTTGCTCTAAGCAATTGATAGGCATTGAGCCAGGCTTCCAGAAAATCCTCATCCGATATGGCGAAATTATCCGGCTTAAGAAGTTTTGCATTTTTCAGGCAGGGAAGGATTGACGAATTCAAACGCAATTCGGCATCTCCCTGCGACTGATTCCATTTGAGCATCTCAAAACCGTCAACACGACAGTGTTCCAGTACCAGGAAGGGGCATGCGTTGTTTGTAGTTTCTTTGAGGACTAGAGTGCTATCCCCCATCATTTGTGCTATCGCAGCGCAAAGCGTGACCTGCCGTAGGCGATCGCAAAATCCGGAGTCGTAGTCAGTCAAATCGACTATCAAAGTAGTTGTACAGGATATAGGAATGGCAATTATATCGCCAATTTTGCCATCGCGCGCAGTTAGTTCGTTGGCACTTCAGATGATCATTGGCTTTGCAATGCAGTATCATGCAGCGAGGGGCTCTCCGCGAAGAATCACCATGCGATAGAAGAATATGTTGTGGCCGTCACCGGATCAGTTTAACGAAGCCGTGCAAAGTCCTCAGCAAGTTTTTGGCGACAAAGATTTGCGTTTTGGTCAGCTCGTCTGCAATGAGCTCGGACTACCGAAGGTAGCCACCGGTGCGTTCGCCAGTGTGTATCAAATCAAAACCGACAATGGTGACTTCGCAGTGCGGTGCTTCCTAAGTGATAACAGTCGGCGCAGAGAGCGCTACCGAAAGATTTCAGAAGCAATTTTGAACGACAAGCTCGCGAGTACAGTTGACTTCAGTTTCATTGACGAAGGAATTCGGTTGGACGGTCGGTGGTACCCGATCTTAAAGATGCAGTGGGTCAATGGAATTTCCTTGACGGAGTATGTTGCCGCGCATCTTGATGATGTAAACGCGTTGATCAGCTTAGCGGACAAGTTTCGTGCCATGGTTGCTGGTTTGCGTTCTGAAGGCATTGCACACGGCGATTTGCAGCACGGCAACATAATCGTTTGTGGCGATGAGCTGCGGCTTGTTGATTACGACGGCATGTTCGTTCCGGCTCTGACCGGTGAAGAAAGCGATGAATTGGGTCATGCCAACTTTCAACACCCCGCCAGAAGCAGAGAACATTTCGGTGACTACCTGGATCATTTTTCAAGCTGGATGATTTACTTGGGCTTGCATTGTCTTGTACATGATCCGAAGCTCTGGACAGAGTTTAACGGCGGTGACGAAAAGCTCCTTCTGGGGCGTGCCGACTACGCTCGTCCATTTGAATCGAAGCTGATAGATCGACTTCGTTCTCACGAAAATGCAGATATCCGTTGGTGCGGACAGAAAATTTTGGATGCAATCTATACTGAACCTGAGCGCTTGAGCCCGATAGACCAAGGTCTGCGATTATCTTCCGGCGCCCGGGTCAGACAGAATCTAAAGCGATTTCAGTCAAAGGTGATCGACTGGGGAAAAGCCCGGTTCTTCGTTGACAAAACGCCTGAGGGAACGAGACAGGAGAAGGTTTCCTCATCTCGCATTCCGTCGTACGCGCATTGGCAGACACTCTCTGATAAAGAGAAACGAAGCTATGGATTGGAATATATTGACAGCGCTCAAGTATTGAAGATTCTCCACGGGCGTTCGTCGAATCCAAGATTCCTGACGGCGGTGAATTTGGCAGTTATGATGGTGTCGGAGGATGAGTCTCAAGCGATCGTCTATTGCCGTGCCTTGCTTGCTGCGCTGAAGTGGCATTCCAAAAGTGGACAATTTACTGTGTTGCAACAAAAGTTTCAGACGGCCATAGCTGGTTGCAGCAGGTATTGCTTGACCTGTGTGCCTGCATGGTTGGAATGCATCTATCTGGAGGGGCTGGAGCAGTTGGTCAAGCAGTCCGCGCAACAATCCAGAGTACACATGGTGGACCTGACCGCATTCTTGCGCGTCTGGTTTGTTCTTCCGGACCAAGACTCGTCGACAATCGAGGATTTATTGGTTTCAATCGTGGCTAACCCTCGGTTGTCCGATGATCATAGAGTGAGAGGCATTTTTGCTATTCGCCAGCTTTTTGAGCTGTATCAGCTACGAAGAGTTGATCAAGATGTGAGAGAAAGGTTCATCGCAAAGATCAATCGGCTGCGTCAGAGGGCTCTTGGTTGGAAAAATCAATCAGTTTACTTACGAATGATGATGGACTCTATGATGTCCATGTCAAATTGAGAAGTGAGAATGCTCGCAAGTCAAACCGTTACTTCGCTGCGGCAAGCAGCTCATGCAGGCGTGCCAAATGCGTCATAGGCGTTCCGAACTTATCGCGATAGTCTTCGAAGCTGGTGTTAATTACGTTGAACGCATGTTCTCGCCCGTAAACAGAAGCAATTTCTACGGGTTCCGGTCCATCCGGTGACTTCTTGTAGCTGAGAAAGTAATGCTTCAATCGCTCTATCAGTGCCGGTGGGCAGTCGGTAATGTCCTTGAACTGTCCGTAGCTTAGATCTTGTTCGAGTACCGCGATAATTTTGTCATCGGCCTCGCCATGATCGATCATCAGCATGCCGCCGATGGGATGTGCCTGCACGATGATGTTGCCGTGCGCGATCGGACGCTCGGTGAGAACGCAGATGTCCATGGGGTCTCCATCGCCTCGTTCGACTCTCTTGCCTGTCGAGCGAGCTGATAGCTCAGCAATTTTGTCGCCGCAATAGGACTGCGGAACAAATCCGTACAACGTTGGGCAAATGGAGCTAAATCGTTGCGGTCTATCGATCTTCAAATGACCGGATGGTTTGTCTACCTCATACTTCACGGCATCAGTTGGCACGATTTCGATGAAGCAGGTTAGCTTGCCCGGTGTTGCTTCGCCGGGGTCAATGCCGTGCCAGGGATGCGCTTGAAATAGCAATGAAAGTGTTTGCCCAAGCTGCTTCTCGTCGCTCACGTTTTGGTCCTCGCTACTGCAATGGTTTACCGAGTGCCTGCTCAAGATCGGCATAGGCCTGCTGATAGGCTTGTACCGCGTCGAGGTATTGGCTGCGAACTTGAATGTTGTATTGTTGCGCCGCTAAGGTGG
Organism: Candidatus Obscuribacterales bacterium; assembly: GCA_019752635.1. Lineage (GTDB taxonomy): Bacteria > Cyanobacteriota > Vampirovibrionia > Obscuribacterales > Obscuribacteraceae > JAKFUT01. The sequence goes on from JAIELX010000072.1 coordinate 45,113, forward strand.
AAGTGATGTCGGATTGGCCGACTTCATAGCTTCTTCTCGCTAAACGTGCAACTTCATTGGAATCATCCAACACATGATCTCTATAGGCTCGAATTCGTTCTCTAGCCGCCAACAATCGCTGATAAGCCGCAGTAATTTGTGCGGTGATGAGATTCTTCGTTGACAGTGTCTCAAACTTCAGCTGTTTGATCTGCGCATTGAATCTCGCAATCGGGCCTTGCTGAAAGTTGAGGGCAGGTAGTTCCTGGCTGATTCCGATATAGGTACCGCCCTTAATCTTCGGCCCATCTGGCGGGTTGCCGGTGGCTGAATTGCCCACGTTCATTTGAAAGTTCGGAATAATGTTTCCGATTGCATCAACGCGTCCGGCATTGGCTACTTTTATCTGCTGTGCAATGACCTTCAGCTCCAAGCGAGTATGAAGTGCTTGAAGAACGAAATCATTTTCCGGTGCAAGCGCAACATCGAAATTGGGTAGCAAGTCGCTCGTTTCAACTCTTACTTTCAGTACCGGTAGTCTCTGCACGTCAACGTCATCGGCATACCCGCGACCTAGCATGATGTTCAGTTGCTGTTTCGCCTGAACCACTCGGCGCAGGCCCTGATTATATTCAATCTCTGCTTGAGAAGTAGCTAGACGAGCCTTTAACACGTCCAGCTCCGGCACGTCGCCTGCCTGAAACCTTTTCTCCGCGACGCTGAGCAAACGCTCGGAAAGGGCCTTCAGCTCGGATAAAGTTTCGGCAGTCTCCTGGGCTACGACAGTTTCCAGGTAAGCCCGGCGGACGTCGATTCGCAACGTCCACAGTGATGCCAATATCTCTAAGTCAGACTGTTTTACTTGCGTTTTGGCAACGATTACCCGCGTTACTAGCTTCCACGGCGGTTCTATAGGAATCGAAGCACCGCGCTGAAAAGTTTGCTCTGCGCGCATTCCTTGATACAAAGTAAACGACGGGTTTGGCAAGGTCAATGCTTGTGCGTATTGGGCTTGCGCAATTCCAAGCTGAGAGCGAATGGATGCCACGCGCGGATGTTTTAAGAGTGCTTCGTCGAAAGCTTGGACAAGACCCACTATTGTCTTCGGTTGCTGGTTTGGCGGTGTTCCTTTTTCCGGGTCCACCACTTGTGGCGGCAAGGGACCCCGCAGACCGGGCGTCTCAACCGGTGCTGGAATGGACGGTGCCGTGCCTTCAAAACCCTTGTCCGGAATGATCGGTGTTTGTTGCATCTGCGCGTACGAAGGATGCTGGTAAATGAGGCAGAGTAATGTTGCCGCGATTGCGACGAATGCACCCGCCGCGTTAGAGCAGTCGTGAGACTGTCTATGCCGGGTATAAATTGGTCGTTCTGTCATTGCCTGTTCAATCTAAGTTCGTTGCCACAACCACTGAGCAATTTCGTATCGGATGCTCGGCATCATTTCGTAGAGGTTGTGATTAGCTCCCGGGCACAGCAGAAGTTTTTTGTCTGCCGAATTGATCTGCTCAAATATATAACGAGTTTCTTCCGGTAAGGTAATCAAGTCCTTCCCGCCACCTGCCACCAATACCGGTATTGTGATTTTGTCCAGAGTTTCTTCGATTGGAGTCTGATGAGCTAGTTCCTGTAAGGATTTTCGCACGGCAAGGCCTGGCAGCAGTAGTTCTCTGGCGAAAGCTGGCGTCAATTGATCCAGATCGCCTATCAGATCATACGGTGCAGAGATGCTAACTACCGAATTGAAACGATCAGGAAAGGCAATTGCCATAAATAACGCAATACGCGCGCCTAAACTGATGCCATAAAGGGACAATCGCGAGCAGTCTATCTCCGGTCTGGTAGACAAGAATAGGCAGAGACTGGTGGCGAATTCCGCTACGTCAAAAGGTCCAGGAGCGTGCGATCCTGCTTGGCCGGGGTAGTCCATTGAAAGGGTGGCAAATCCGCGGGCAAGCAAAGAGTTCTCCACATAATGAAGTTCTTCTTTCGGAGAGCAAAGACCGTTGAGGACGACGACACATGGCACTTTTGTGCCTACCGTCTCCTCCGTTCCCCCGGGTTTTCTTAAGTAGCCGGACAGCGTTGAAGCTACAAAGCCAATACTTACCGGCGTTGCCGGTGGGGATAGGTGCGGCGCCGCGTTCAGATAGCTTTGCGAATACTGTTGGTGAATTTCAGCCTTACGAACCGGGTCGGTCGTCAGAATTTCGGCGTAGATTCCCCAGAAAGCCGACTCCAGGTAGTTTTCTCTAGCTCTTGGCTTTAGCCCCAGTTCATCCCAATAGTGCGCTCGTTCGCGCTTTCTCTCCGCCATTGCCAGCATGTAGTCCGGCAACTTGTGGGCCGATTTTGCACGTCGAATAGCGTCTGCCAGATGATCCTTGTCCAGACCGTTGGCCACCGCTCGACGGATGAAGCCCGATGGAACCGGCCTTAAACCGGTTAGAGCCTCATAAATGTTTCCCAGCATCGCTTGGCCCATGCTGCCGGCAGAACGCCGCGGGCGTATGTTTCGAGAAGGGTGCCGGGATTCGGGAAGAAAACTCTTCATGCTCACCATTGGTCGGCTACAAATTGTGGACGAGAAGCTAAAACGCTCAGGAGGTGAACCACTTTCTCTTGAATACAGGAATTAGGTTCTCAACTGCTCCCGAAGGGCCGCCAATTTTACCTGAGATCGGGAGGCGATCCCTTAAAGCGAAGATTGTTTTGTCATGCTCGGCAAGCCGATTTTCCGGGAAACGGGGCGTGCAGCGCAAATTCAGCCGCCTGCGGCAGTAAGTCCCGGGCCGATAAAAGTGTTACTTCCTTTTTAGCGGACTCGCTAATTTGTTAATATGGAGGACCTAACTTAAATCTTGCGGGCATAGTGGACTTTGGCGTTCAATAATCGCCGCGAACGTATATAAAAGGTCTGGGAAGGCGTGTAAAAGAGGTAAGATGGCTACTCGTTCAAGCGGACGGGCTTTCGGGGAATATAAGGCGGTATGAACGATCGTGAAGCACGAAAGTTCCTTAAAGGGGAGCTGGAGTTCACTCCGCAGCGCATGATGCGCTACATTCGTTCGCGCGCCCGTCTGGCCACTGATGAGGATGTCGAGGACATTCTGCAGGTGGCCCTCATACTGGTTATCAAGCATTTTGACCCGAATCACCCTGATGCCAAGATAGCGCTGTACTGTCTAGGTGCCTGCAACAAAGCAATCGCCCAGAATTTGGAGCGTTACCACAAAGTGCAGCTCAAGAAGCGCGATCCTGCCGCTTTGGCTGAGCTTAGAAAGCCTGAGCGCGTGCATAGCGAGGCTGAGACAACTTTCGAAGGCGAGACCGTCAAGGTCAGCACTTTAGTGCCAGGCAAGACTTTTAAGGAAGAAGAGACTGGCACGACCGGCCAGTGGCGCACTACTTCTCTCGATTCGCTATTCGATGAAGACGATGGTCGAAGCGCCGAAGATGTATTTGGTTGGGAATATGGTATGGGTGGAGGCCGGGAAGACCAGAATCCCGCTGCCAAGGCCCTTATAAATGACTTAGTTGAGCAAATCATGAACGAATTGCCGGCTGGAATCCATCGAACCTGCTTCGTTTTGAAGTATGTGCAAGGTTATAAGAGAGAAGATCTGATTTCATGTCTAAAAATGGACGCCAAAAGTATAGATACGGTCGACAAGAAAATTGTTCGAACGCTTAAGGCATTCAAAGAACGGTTGGAACGGGACGAGTCGCGTATCTAGGAGTAGATCATGAAGACCCCTACAGAAGAGCTAAAGAAAATCCTGGAGGCACAGGATGAGAACGCCATTGTGGAAGGTGTTAGAACCTTCTTCCACAAATATGGCGACGAACTCCCTTTGCCTGGTGAAGACAGCGCATTTGACCGAGTCATGTGGGCTGCTTCCGAATACATTCAACTCTCGCCGAAAGACGAGAACATGTTGAGCAGAGTAACTATGAAGTTACTAGCTGCACATCCCGACATGGCGACGGCTACGTTGCTCAAATTACGCGACCTGGTTGGTTCCGGGCGTGAAACTGCGGTGGCGACCTGGCAAGATATGTTGTCCTCCATGTCGTGGCAACAAATGGTGCCGGCTGGCGCGCTTAGAGGCGTCGGTAGCCGCATGGTTTCGCTGGGTAGCTTCCAGCAAGACCTGGGTGACACCAATGTGCAGGTTAATTTGGGCTGGTTGGTCGATCAAGACCAGTTCCGCATTCTTCTGAATGCAAAAGATGTCGCCGGTGATGCAATACCGGACGTAGAGCTGAGAGTCAAAGAATCCGAGCGCGGAGTCGTTTTCAGCCGCAAGACCAATCAAGATGGAACCGTGGTCGCCCCTGCTGTAAAAGTGGGACCTGGATGCTATCAGATTGAAATTCTTGTCGGTGACAAAGTGGCTCAAACGCCGTTCTTCGTACTCTAAAGAACTACCTCAGTCTGTCCGAGCCGCCTTAATCGGACTGGCTGACCAGATCGCGCACTCGTTCAAAGCACCCGTTCTCCGCGGGTGCTTTTTTTCTTGCCGACCGCCATGCCTGAGCCCGGCAGTGATGTGCTTCCGCTGTGATATTTCCGTGATCTTTGCCGACTAGTATCGACGGTGTTAAAGGTCCGAGATTTCATTTAATCCGCCAAGATTTGGTCAGAACCACAATCGTAAAGTAGCGTAAGCGAAATCCTCAACCTTTCGAAAAAAGTTGTTCAACACAAGGAAGCGCCCGTTTACTACAGATTTACCGCGCGACACTAACCTGGTTACATTGGGAACCGTTGGTTCCTAACTGATTGATTCCCTCGGTGTCGAAGCGTTGACACAAATTTTTGATCCGAAGGTGGTTCCGTTGACTGTGTAAAACCGGCGATCCGTTTTCAGTCTTAGTCTAGGGGATGATTCTCAATGAATAGATCAAGAAGTTTGCTTTTAGTCCTGTCGTTGACGGTGATGGCTCCAGCCGGAGCTTCTGAACTTACTAAAGAGTCCGCTGCTGAGTGCAAATTGGCTGAAAGAATATTGCTTACCATGATGTCTGAATCTGAATCGGTGCGTTCAGAACCAGCGGCACACGAACTGCTTGGTGATGTTTACACGGCGGAAGGATTTGCCGTTCAAGCAAATTGTGAATACGAGATTGCCCGTGTACTTGCCAAACAAAAAGCTATTGAAGGTGAAGTCGCAACCGACGCTGCCGATGCGCTCAAGCAGTTGTTTGCGCGCAGCGCCGAAAAATCGCGCTAGCACAAAACAAAAACAAATCCTTCGGAGAAATACTTTGAATTAGGTTCTTTAAGGCTCTGGACAGGTGCCAAATTGAAAGTCTTAGCAGTCTGCGAATTTCTTAGCGCAACGTTTTTGAGACAGTGTTCAAAAACTCGATCTTTCGCTTCGCCGGTGCGTCGGCTCGATCGAGCGCTTCAGTGAGCGCAGTTTTTACGTCACCTTTGTAGCCTTCGGAAAGAAGAGCAAGAGTCTTCGGATTCAACTTGCGGGCGAGTTCTTGTACGTCACGAAAGTTGTTTGTGTAGTCGCATGCACCGGCGAACGACTCCGCGAAACGGTCCACCACAAGCAAATCTACAGGCTTTTCCAGTAAGCGTCTTGAGCACAGATCCAGGGCGTTGTTAAACGCTTCTTTCGCGTCTTTTACATTTCCAGTCATGTCGTAACAACGCGCGGTGAGCAGGGCTAGCTTTCCTAGCTCTGCGCTGATCAAGCGCACATCGCAACCAGGGGCACCGGTGCGAAGCAAGTTCTTGTTCATCTCCGTAGCTTGATCAAACCGGGCAATCGCCTGGTCATACTTCTTCAGTCGATAGTTGAGGTAGCCCAACTCGCCAAGACTGAGTGCCTTCATCACATTAACGTCGGATATCGCACCGGCTTCAGCCAAAGCATACTCACTTTGCTCGCGCGCTGCGGTGAGACTGCGACGTTGCGTTAAGTCAGCCAGTACTCGAATCTCTTCCCAGAGCCTCTTGTGCCTGGCGGTATCATCGATGTGAATCAGTTTGAATACAAAGAAGCCACTCCCTGCTACCAGCGCCGCTGTAAGCAGAAACTGAATCGTTTGCGCACTTTTCGTTTGGATAGTCGAGTTCGACATTGGCTATACTACTCTGACCACCTGAGTCGGTATTGAAGACTTGCCCAAAATATTGATTATCGAAGATGAAATTGAGCTAGCGGTCAATTTGAAGAAAGTGCTCGACGAAGAGGGCTTCACGACCGATCTTGCGCATGATGGCTTGATAGGCGCCGCTATGCTTGAACAGTACCAGTTTGAACTGGTTATCGTAGACTGGAACTTGCCAGGGCTTCAAGGTCCCGAGATTATCCAAGCGTTTAGAAAGCGTGGAGGTTTTACTCCAATACTTATGCTCACCGGCGAAGGTGACATCAAAAATAAAGTAGTCGGGTTTGAATCCGGGGCGGATGACTACTTGACAAAACCCTTCTCGGCAAAGGAACTGATTCTTAGGCTCAGAGCATTACTCCGGCGACCGCTTGAATTCAAGAAGAATGTTTTGCAGCTTGGCGCCTTGCAGCTGGACGTAGATGCCAGCACAGCGGCAATGGGGGAAAAGTCATTAAACCTGCAACGATTAGAGTATCGATTGCTAGAGTTCCTTATGAGGAATGTCGGTAAGACTTATACCGCGGAAGCGCTGCTGGACCGGGTTTGGCCGGCTGATTCAGAGGCGTCTGTGGAAACGGTGCGAGGATATATTAAGACGCTGCGAAAGAAGCTAAGCGCTGAGGGATCGCAGCCTTCGATTCGAAATATTTACGGACTCGGGTACAAAATCGATCTGTCCGACGATTAGCAAGCACCGGGCTGCTAGTCAGCAGACCGCAAACGTATCCAAAATTGGCTACCGCCGTCGGGACCGGGTTCATAGCCTATTTGGCCTTCGTGAGAATCGATAATTGTTTTGCAGATAGCCAAGCCAAGACCGGAGCCTGCGTCTCCACGGACGGTGTCGCCTTGGGTCGATTGCTCGAATCTCTCAAAAATGCGCAACCGGTCTTGTTCAGGTACACCGACACCGCTATCGGTGACTCGTATCTCGACCTCGGTGCCCGATTTACTTCCTCGTAGCGCGACTTGTGAGCCTTCTGGAGCAAATTTAAGAGCATTCGAAAGAAGATTTACGAGAACCTGTTCAAGGCGACGTTTGTCCGCAAAGACAGATTCTTCATGGGACTCTACAGCAAGCGTAACGTTCTTCTGCACGGCCAGCACCTTTACCGACATCGTAACTCGAGCAAACACATCGTCCAGATTCAGTTCTTCCAATTCCAGGCTGAGCTTGCCGCTCGCGCCTCTCTCCAGGTCCAGGATATCGCGGATAAGGCCCATAACCCGCCGCATATTGTTGTTTACGCTGTTAAGTTCGTCGTTAAGGCTTTCGTCTTGCGTGGTCTTGAGCTTGCGCTCTATTTGTTCAAGCGTAAGTTCAACCGACATAAGTGGTGCTTTCATGTCGTGACTGATCATCGAGATGAACTCTGAACGAAGCCGTTCTGATTCCCGGAGTTCCTTCGTCAAAACGTGAAACTCCTCGTCCAAGTTCGCTATCTCATCGGTGCCGTCTACTTGAGGGTTGAGTTCTTGCCGCTCACGAACTCGACGGGTATTGTCGGAAATTACATTCAGTCGCTTTTCGATGCTCGCACCGAAAAACTGTGACAATGCAATAGCGATCGAAATGTCGATAAATATGCCAGCGTACAGGCAGCTTGCGATTAGCTGCCTTACACGCTCTTCGCTTAACGTGTTTCCTATTTGCGATTTTAGGTCTTTTGTAAGCACGAAGCCAATTTCGGATATTATCGAGTCGGTAAATGATTTCAACTCGGGTACTTGCTGGTAAATGTCAACGGACTTGTTCTGCTCAACTCGCCGGTATGATTCATCCATTACTTTCACGCCCTTGTTGCTGATTTTAATCAGCCGACTGTAAGCATCGGGCGAAGAGCTCAGTACCGAGAGTTTGTTTAATGAATCTAGTTGCTGAAGCAGATTCTCCTTCTTTACTAACCATCGCTCATACATCGTGCGATCTTTAACCGCTGTGTAGACAACGAGCATTTGTCCTGCATCGTAAACAGCGGACAGCAGATTGTTGCTTCTAATTACTAACAACCGTGCTTGTGATTCCTTTAATGCCTGTTGCTCCGCCTGCGAATAAAGATAGCCGAGCAAGCCAGTCAGCAAAAGTTGAAAGACGACAGGAATCGATACAAGAAGAATACCCTTCTTTCTGACGCTCATGTTAGCTGCAAAATGTTTGAGCAAGCTGGTCCTTTGGATTTTGTTCCGGATGGATTTGCACAATTAAAACAGACTATTCGAAGCAAAGCAAAAGTCTCTCCCGAGAGAGACTTTTGCACTTGCAGGAGGGGACGTTTCGCTATTTTTTGGGTTTGCCGAACAAGCGTTCAAAGGTCTTTGCTGCATCGTCGGCCGCTTTCCTGGTAGCTTCGTCGATGGTTCGCTTTGCTTCGTCTGCTTTTCGTGCAAGTTCATCGGCAGCCCGCTTTCCGGCTTCTTCCAAAGCCTTGGCTGCATCGTCTGCTTTTCTGATAACTTCGTTTGTCACTTTCTCTGCCGGAGCAACTACTGCTTTCTCCACTACCTTTTCGCCTGTCTTCGCTGCTACTTTTGCCCCCGGTGCAAGAACTTTAGCAACGGCGATCCCTGGTATCGCAATTTCGATGAGGTCTTGAACCGGATTGCTTGCCGGCTTAGTCTCTTTGGGGGGAACCGGAGAGTCTCTTTGCGGACCGGTTTGGGCCGGTTCAGCTCTCACTCTTTCCATGGTCAATTCGGGCAGCAAGATATTTACCTCATCTACCGACGGCGCGGAGCTTTGCGCTTTGGTATCGCTCAGCTTCGCCGCTAGATCGGACCAGGCGCTGTGTTCTGACTCCGCGGGCGATTCGGAAGTAGCGTATTCCATTTCGAGTTCGCTGTTGTACATTGGCAATTCCCTCCTCAGGTCCTTGTTTCGAAGATAACTTGCGATTTGGGGAAGAGTTGGGGAGGTCAATTCCTGCTAAGACTTGTTGGTCATGTAAGAAGTCTTATTGCTGTCCGTCCTTGCGTTTCCAGGGTTGATTGAAAGTGCGCCAGTTTGGCTTCGGGTACCAGAAGCAATCCGGCAACTTTGGATTCTGTTTCGGTTTGAAAGTGCCGGGGCTGATTTTGTAGACGTGTAGGTTGTCCTTCTCGTAGAGCGGATCTTTCTCAAGGTGAAAGTCCGCAATCTGCACCAGCGCGTTTAGATCCGCGCCGTCATCGGTTTCGGTAACAAGCAGCTCCGGTGGATTTGTGCGCAATTTGTCACGCACGTCCAGAAGTGGTGTCCAGAAGTCCATAATGATCGTGCTCCGACCTACAAGTGCGGGATTTAGCAGCGGGATCACGAAGGCTTTGTAGTTCAAGGAAGTGAACACGATTCGTCGCTTCTCGTCGTGCTCTTTCAGCCAATCGGCTAGTTCGTACATTGCAGTGGGCTTTTCCGTAGTGATAAAGAGCTGAGGTTTTACCAGATAGACGGTGAACAATATGCTTTCCATTGCGAGAAAGCTTGCAATGATTGAAGCAATGGCCTGGCTCTTAGTGTTTGATGCTAACTTCCTGGAAAAGTATGGCAGTTTTTCAAACGCGACTCCCGCAAACGGCAGAAGCAGAACCAGAAGCAGCAGCACAAACCGATCCTGCATGTTGGGACCATACGTAATTGTCAGCCCTACGTTCATGGTGATGATCAATGAAACCCAGAGAATGTACATTGCTCGGTCCTGCCATCGTGCGCCTGTGCGCTCTCTTGCAATTGCGCGAGCCTGAACTGTCAGACCAAAAGCGGCAGCTAGCGGAACAAGCGGACCAAGCTGGCGAAAGAGGATGGTTGCGAACGCGACGCAGGCATCCAGCGGTCCCAACACTTTGTTGCGCGGGTCGGTCGTTGTCGAAAATGACACAAGCGGCATCCGATAGTCAGCCCAGCAACCGTAGAGCCAGGCGAGCGGAAAAATTGACAGAGCGGTGCCAAAAATTGCAGTGCATAAGATGCTGCCAGTGCGCCAAAAGTAGAATCCAATCCAGAGCGGCAGGTAGAGCCAGCTTTCGCAGCGGATCATGTTAGCCGTTACCATTGTTGTAATCGCCAGGAGCATCCACAACGGATGATTTGATTTGTTCTCAGTTTTGGCAGCGGCCGCTTTGGTCAAAGCAAAAAACGAGAACAAGATGATCGTAACGAACGGTGCCTCGGTGTAACCGCTTACGCTCATGCCAACGTGGAGCGGTAGAAAGACTAGAGCGGTCGCGGACAAAACTGCTGTAAACCAACCGAATAAGCGGTGGGCCGTTAAATACATTGCTAAGACGGAGAATGAGCCGATGATCGCATTCACTATCCGCGGTGCAAAGAAGGGATCCTTCAGAAACATCATCGCGGTGCCGTGCAGATACGTAAACCCTGGCACCCAATATTCCGAGCCGATCCATTTCGGATTCAAGGACCATTCATAGCTTTGCAACGCTCTATTGGTCGGGTCACCAGCGTAGTCGTACGTTGAAGGTATGATCCCAATCCGAATGATCAACGCTAGTGCGACAAGCGTGAGAGCAATCAGCCACTGCCGCCTGTCGATGGTGTCGACACATTGATTGGTTGTTTGTTCTGTCATGCGCTCCAAACGATGCCGGGTGGGCGGTTGTAATTCTTTGCAAAGGACTCAACCGTTCTTTGCTGAGTTTAGCAAAGAATGGCGGCAACAAGCACTGTTCCGCAGCTACTTGCATTTGATGCAAACCGCGGTCTCGGTTGCAGTGGTCAAGTGCGGTTGCAAGTGCCTATGTCGATACGGCTTCGCGAACTTCTCTTCTGCGTAGCTTCCAGATTACGCTGTCGACTGCGGTGTGGTGAAAGTTCAGGACGGTGAAGACGGATGCCATCACGAGTAAGAAGTTGCAACCCATTGATTCGAGAATGCGTGGAAGTCCGATGTATAAGAATACTGAAACAAGCAGTGTAAGACCAATCAGGCGAGTGGTGGGAGAGTTGGTGACCAGGCTTTTGATACGTGACTCGCCGGACACAATCTTTTGCTCGTTCCAGTGTGATGCAAGCACTGTCAGGAAGTACTGTGTTCCGTGGAAGAATGCCGACACGTAAAGCCAGTAAATGCCATGAGCAGAGTTCATCAGCGAAAATGCCGTTATGCCGGTGGTCATTGTTAGCAGAGCCGGTAAAGGGAGAATGCGTTTTTCGCGCGTAGCGCGCAATGCAACGACTGCTACAAACATGACGATTGAAGCAAGTAGCGCAATGCGAGCCAGGTCAAACACCGGTATCGGCAAGATGGCCCACTGTGGAACCGCTTGAGACAAAAACGGCTGAGGAACTTCAAAAGCCGTAAGTTGGCGCACCATTGCGAATAGAGTGGTAGTCCAAGTAAGCAAAATTAACGCTCGGTGCTCGTCATCTTGCAGAATGTAGTTGTGTTTCACGCAATAGACTCTGGCTATTCCGTAAGACTGTGCCATAAAATGGTGCGGAACAATTAGCAGGTAAAGTTTCACCAGGACAGCCGCGACCCCCGGGATGAAACTGCCTGCAGCGGCAATGGCGCAAAACAGTAGTGGCAAAAATTTTGTGTAAAAGGCGAATCTGTTTCGTAGCTCCGCGCTGCGGTAAGTGTGTACGAGCGTAGCTGCTGTATGGCTTTCTCCGATCAATAGCGCACCAAGCGATGAAATGGTAAGCAAACTTTGAACGGCCGGTCCTTGCGTTGATCCTGCCAGGACGAAGTAGTGAAGTCCAAACAGTATCCAGACCAAGCCTCCGCAGGCCAGGAGGTAATCGAGGGTCGGATTCAGTATCCACTTCGATGCCTTGATTGTGGTGCCATCGTCGGTCGATGTGCGCCGTAGTGACGCAATTGCGGGTGGTAAGTCGGTTTGATCGGACTGGACACGTTTGAATTCAAAGTCTTCGATGTTACCGGCAAGTGAAGCTGTCATGCACGTTTCCTAACTGATTAGTGTGGTGCGTACATTCCGAACAGTGAAGACCCGAACAATATGCCTGTGGTACCGAGGATGAGTGACGATGCTATTCCCATTTCCCAAATTGAAGCGCGGTTGCGCCGCACAAACAGAAACAGCGCGAACGCTACCAGAGGCACCGCCATATAGTGTGAAGCCAGGTCCGTAATCTCCGGTGATACATATACATAACCCGGAGCCATCGCACGCACGGTGCCGGCAGTCATAACTCCCTGAATTACTGTTGCGTCGCCGCCTTGTGGACCGATAGTACCCATGGTCGCGCCTTGCAGTTGAGGCGGCTGTTCCGAGGGGGGCTGCGGAAAGGAAGTGAAAGATTCTTGGGCGTGGCTCTTTAGCGGAGTTGCCGCAGCAAGTGCCGTGGCTACTAGTGCAGGGGGAATCCTTTTATGATTTTGCATCTGTATGCCTAACCTCAGAAAGGGCGCGATAAAGTCTCGCTAAGACTTTCAGCGAGAAAGACCATCTGAAAAAAAGCCGTCAATGCTGCTCTGGGGACGGTTGTTTCTATTTCGTTTTAGACCAGTGCGTCGTATGTGCGACTGGCGATTCCGGCATCCAGATCCATGCTAGGTTACGCGCCGTTGTGTGTAAATGTGCCGAAAGTCATAGCGGTGTCACAAATTCGCCGAAACTGTTGCAGACTAACTCAAGTTCAACTGTTCTGGTGATTAACGTTGCATCTCATGAAAAAGTGATCGCCCGGACAGGAGGTATTTCGGGTCAGGGTTCAATGTGATTCTTAAGGCGCGCAAACGCTTTGAGAAGAAGATTGAACGTCTGGTTGCAGTTGCTTAATTCGGAATTTTTGGCTTGATGCTCAAGCAGTTCGCATAGTGCGCGCATCTGTTGGGCGCGAACGGCCCCGGAAGCTCCTTTCTGTTTGTGTGCGGCCTGGCGCAGAGCCTCTGCGTCTGCTGCTTTTATCGCTTCTTCAATTTGTCGAAGTGACTTCTCAGACTCATCCATGTATATTTTCAGAAGTTTAGGCGTTCGACTCGCGCCATACATTTGATTGATTCGTTCCAGATCGATAATCTCTTCCGGAGCATAGTCGTCTTCATCGTGATTCTCAGTTGCTGAGGGTGGTGATGCATCCATAACAGGCTCCATTGCCAGGGACTGACGGTCCTCTGAATGAGGACGGGCTGCCGTTCCGACCATTTGTGCCACAGGGTCTATCTTCAGTTCGGGCGGTAGCCATTGGTCCAATACACGCCGAAGCGAATCAAGCTCGACCGGTTTGCTGATGTAATCGTCCATTCCCGCCGCCAGGCACGCGTCTTTGTCACCGACCATAGCGTGGGCCGTCATCGCGATTATGGGTGTTCGCTTCCCACTTGTCAGCTCCATCTGCCTGATCTCGCCGGTAGCCTCGTAGCCATCCATTTCAGGCATTTGACAGTCCATCAGGATCAGGTCGTAGTGGCTATTTTTGACCGCTTCAACCGCTTCTCTGCCGTTGGAAACTATGTGGGTTGAGAATCCTAGTTCGCTTAATTGCAGTTCCGCCACCATTTGATTGGCGGGATGATCTTCAGCAAGCAGCACTAATCCTCCCCTCACAAGTTTCGATTCGCCGCTGGCATAGGAGTAAGCGACTGCACCATTTCGCGTAGCGGACACCATGGCGGTTAGGCATTCGAGCAAATGTGACTGTCTCACGGGCTTTCTAAGGTAGGCATCGAAGCCAAGCCCGACGCTGTTATCGTCGTAGCCTGACCAATCAAGCGCCGTGAGCATAATTAGTTTCACCCCGGCCAGGGATTTGTCGGATTTCATTCGAGTCGCGAACTCGATGCCGTTCATTTCCGGCATCAACAAGTCGACGATTGCCACATCGAAACTGTCGTTCGCGGACGCAGCTTCTTTGAGCATCTGAAGGGCTTGCTGCCCGCCGCCGGCGCAGGCGGTGCGTAGTCCCCATGAGTTCAGGTATGCATGAACTATTTCGACTGATGTCGGTTCGTCGTCTACTACCAAAATGCGCGTACCGGACAACTCCGGAGGAATTGGCTCTCTTGCCGGTTGTTGTGCAGCTGCTTCAAACGGAAGTGTAAACCAAAAGGTGGCTCCATGTCCCGGAGAGCTTTCTACTCCAATGTTTCCACCCATAAGGTCCATCAGCCTCTTGCAAATACTGAGTCCAAGACCGGTGCCGCCATATTTTCTAGTGCTGGAACCGTCGAGTTGTACGAATGGTTGAAACAGGTGCTCTTTGGCTTGCTCTGTTATGCCCGGTCCGCGATCCGTGACAGTGAATTTTATAACGAGGCAACCGTCCGACTCTTCGTCCAGCATGGCGCGCACTACAACTTCGCCGTGTTCGGAGAACTTTACGGCATTGCTTACCAGGTTGACCAGAACTTGCCGCAGCCGCCCGGGGTCGCCGCGCACCACTGCCGGTATCGCAGGGTCGACATAGGTTAGGAGCGACAGGTCTTTTGAGTGCACCTGCGGCAGAAGTAACTCCGCCGTTCCTTCAACGACGTTTAGGAGTTCGAAATCAATGACCTCAATCAGCAATTTGCCTGCTTCGATCTTCGAAAAATCGAGAATGTCGTTTATCAAACCTACCAGTACGTGCCCTGCATCGCGTACGACCAGCAACTGTTCTCTCTGGTCGCGATCTACGTGCGACCTCAATAGAATGTCGGTTATGCCGACGATGGCGTTCATCGGCGTGCGAATTTCATGGCTCATATTGGCTAGAAACTCGCTTTTCAGTCGATTGGCTTCAATCAGTTCGAGACTTTGATTCTCGAGTTGTCCGGTTTGATTTATCAGTTGTTTCTTGCTGTCATCCAACTCTCTGTATAGAGCCATGATGCCTTGATTTGTTGCGTCGAGCTCTTGCTTCAGCCGTTGGAGATTTACGAGTTCTTGTTCTAGCCTGGAGGACAAAGTTTGCTGATCTTCCAAGCATTGCAGGAGCTGCTTGTTCCTGCTGATCGACTCTTCTAAGGGGGTGAGAGGCGTTTCGTTCAGCAACAAGGTGCTCCACTCGGCGGCTGATGCGGCTGTGAAATTGGCGGAAGAATCGAGTTTAATTCCAAGAATCACTTCGGTTCCCGCTTCGGAGGTTTTAATGTCAAACCGGCTGACCAGATGTTTCGAGCTGGAGACCCCGCGTCCTGACGTTAAGCCCTGTCCGTCGCTGAGAACTGCATTCAAGTCTGTGATTCCGGGGCCTTTGTCCTTGACCGATGCTACAAGAAATGGACCGTCCGGGGCAGTGCAGAAAGCAAACTCCACGAGCCCGCCATGTGCATGGACGAGCGCATTGCGAGTTATCTCGGCAACAGCAGTGGCAAATTTGGTTTGATCGAGCAGAGAAACCGCGGCTTGTGACGCCAGAGTTTTGGCGCTCTGAATTGCCCGGGCAGCATCGGCCTCCGTGGCTATTTCCAGTTGCCAGATTGGTACAGTCACGGCGTTTCCCTGCCTTTCTCACGAACAATACTTATTGAAGGTCATTGTTGAGCGCTGCGTCGGGTTGCCAGGGTACTTTAATTTCCCTTATTGATCGTACCTGAAAACCAGTGATTCCAGTGAATATTACGCAACCAAATCTTTTGGACAAAATCGCCGTTCATGGTAGTCGCCCCGGCAATGCATAATTCTCGGGGCGGCCAGAGAGCTTTAATCAGAGACCGTTCCGGTGGTTGCTAAGCTGTGTACAATTAGCCGGGGGATAGATGGGTCGCCACTTTAAGAGCGTGTTTTCCGATGAGGGTATCGACCGGCGTGATGCCGGTTACTATTCGTCGCCCGATTTCGTAGCTCGATTCTTCTGCGATGAGATGAGATGCATCAATCCGGGCGGGAACACGGTATTTGACCCCTGCGTTGGCAAGGAAGAGCTGCTTGAGCCGTTTATTTGCGAGGGATTGCGAGCCGAGGGATTTGATTGTTACAGTTACCTGTCCGACTATCGGTCGCTTTTCAGGCAAACTGACTTTTTGGAGTTCTTTAGAGAACATACCCGGCAAAACAAACCTGCTCTGGACTTCGATTTTATTGTTGCTAATCCGCCGTACAACTGTCACGAGACCAACTACATTCGTGACAATAAGCCTTGGTTGCGTAAGTTGTTTGCTGAAACAGGAGTCGCAAATATGTACTCCATGTTCATCTCCGCGCTGATAGATCTTGCCAAGCCCGGTGCGGTAATTGGACTTCTTTCGTTCGATTCATTTCTCACTGCCGGTGCGCATGCACGGCTGCGTGCCAAGATACTGCGTCAGTGTCGTATTCATCACTTGGTACTTTGTCCTACTGATCTTTTTCGGAATCAAGGGGCGGATGTTCGCACGTGCTTGATGATTTTGGAGAAGAATAGATCTGAGCCGGTTGAGACTGTGTACGTGTCCAACCGCCCTCGCGACGTGGATGCCTTTCGGGAAATTCTCATTCGCAAACAGTTTAAGCGTGTTCCTCCCGGTGATACGGTTTTAAGTGGGAGCAGGGATGCCAGCGAGTTTGTAATTGATTGTCCCGAAGATGTATTGAAGCTGTTTCAGTTCGCACGTCTGGATTCACATGCACAAGTTAAGACCGGAATTTCTACAGGCAATGACGGCATGTACTTGCGCTCTGAGTTAGCGCCGGGACACTCTGTACCTTTCTACAAAAATCCCGGTTCCAGGAAGTTTTACTGTTCTCCTGATGCTTACCTGCCGGCGGACTTTCAGCAAATTGCCCGGGGGGTTCCCAATTTCATCGTTCGAAATCGGGACCTGCTCTTTCGCTCCGGAATAATCTGCTCTTCAATGGGGGTAAAGTTTGGAGCGTGTTACCTTCCTGCCGGGGGGACTTTCGGGGTTAATCCCGGCGTGTTTTGCGATGATGCTTCTCTCTGGTGGCTGCTGGCCTACCTGAATAGCTCATTAGTACATTATCTTGTAAGGGGCGTTCTATTGCGAACGAACATGATTACGTCGGGCTATGTCGCGCGAATTCCGGTCGTGCCATTTGACGAAGAAGCGAAACAGCTGTTGGCGAAGTTTGCACGACGAGCCTATGACTTAGAGCAGAAGGGTTGTTCCAGCAGTCCGCTGCAGGTCGATATCGATAGGCTCGTGTTTGAGAAATCGGGGCTTTCATTGAGTTCCCGCCAGACTATCGACAATTTTTGCAAAGACATAGTTCGACTTGCATGAACGGATTGCGCCTTGCTCAGTCCGTTTTCGAGTAAAATGAGCGACCTGTCCATGTCATGGCGAATTGATTGATGTCTGAGAAACCGCTTATTTCTGTTTGCTTGCCTGTTTACAATGGTGCTAAGTACCTGGATGCAGCTGTACGAAGTGTCCTGAAGCAGACACACGGAGAATTCGAGTTATTGATCTCAGACGATCAATCCGTCGATGACAGCGCTGAAATTTGTCGAGGATACGCGGAGCAGGACTCGCGGGTCCGATTTTGGATCAATGATCGAAGGCTTGGCTTGTTCGGCAATTACAATCACACGATTCAATCCGCGCGAGGCACTTTTATAAAGACGTTTGCTCAAGATGATTTGCTGGAACCGCGCAGCCTTGAGGTTCTAAGTGCTGTGCTTCTGGAGAATCCCGAAGTCAGTCTGGTCAGTTCGGCTCGCCAGGTAATCGATGCAAACGGCGCCTGTACTTATGTACGTCGACCATTTCCGCACAGTATGCAGGTACCGTCGCGCGAAGTCATCACGTTCAATTTGATCAATTTGAACAATTGGATTGGTGAGCCGAGCACTGTCATGTTCAGGCAGCGCGATGCCGGCTTCGGCTTTGATTCAGCTTTCTATCACTACGGCGATATTGAGTATTGGTTTCGCTTGCTTGAAAGAGGTAACTACTATTTTGTCGACGAAGTCTTGTGTAGTTTTCGTCGGCATCCGGAGAGTCAAACTGACAAGAATCACAAAGAACTGCTTTTTGCGCTGGATATCTTGCGGCTGAGCTTAAGTTATCGCCGTTATCTGGCAGACATCGAACCTGAGGAACTGTTTCGTAGAAGAATTAGCGAAACTGTAGCATTGCATCTTGGACACATCGGTGATCGGTTATCGCAGGATCCTGTGACAAACTATGAAACGGATTTTCTCAAGCACACCGATGGATCGGGCGATGCGGCAGCGCGAACAGGGTTTCGAGTACTGGCCGCTTACGCGCTGACCTCAGTTACGGAGTTGCTGTCGGAACTGGATCACGAAAAGCGTTGTCGCATAGATGAGAATGAGCGATTTGCCACCGAAGTGGAGAAAATGCGCAACAGTCTTTACTGGAAGTTGACCGGGCCGCTGCGTGCTGTTCGAGATTCCTTGAAGGAATAGCCGGCAAGGAAAGCCAGCGGATCATAGCGGAGAAATGTCGTCGGCTCAGTTAGGAGAGTCTGAAGAGCAGAGCATGTGATGCAGAACTGAGCAGAAGAGTTGGAACACAAAAAAGATGATAACCGGAAAGGAGATGACATCCAGCACAAGGTGATTCATTTGGCGATTCCTTCTTAACCCCGGACCCGTCAGTGGTGGTGAGTGTCGGCGAAACGAGGGAACGGGCGCTGATATCCAACGCTCGATCTTTCATGCCGACGATTCAATCCGAATGCAACCATCGTAAGCCTTCCTCGCCTTGGCGTAAATTCGCTGAAGCGTATTAGCGATTTCGTGTAATTCATCATGCCGATGGCGTGAATTGCACATGGCTGGTTTGAATCGGGCTGTAGCGTCGTCTAAGCGCAGAGGCGCAGAGGCGACGAGGCATGGCAGATGCCCGGAGCGGTTAGCTGCGCGTTACCTGAAATCTGCTAAAAATGGCGCGGAGCAGATGGATCCCGGTAACCTTTATGCTCGATAGCGAGCGGGCATGATGTTCTTCAAGATTCTGGTGCTTCTCGCTCAGTTGGTCGAACTTACTTTGAAGCATCTCGTTCTCATGTTTGAGCGCTTCGTAGTTGGCGGCAAGTTCGTTGGTTAGCTCGTGAATCTGACTGTCTTTGGACGCCATTATCTCCTTCCAGTTTGCGGAATAGATTTCTGCGTGTTCGTCCATAAATCGTTCCAGGCTCCCCTGTAGTAGTGAACTGTCCGTTTTTTGCAAGCGCCATAGGTAAAGCGGGCTTATGAGTCGTGCTGCCCGATGGGACGCGGCCATGAGCCTCACAAGTGCGGATTGTAAGTGAAAGGGGGCCACGCGTTCGTTGAACGGTCCTAGAAGTTCGCGACGGCACAGTAGCGCTACTGCCGCTCGGGGCGAGGCAAGAATATCCACTTGTCCGGCTGGAGCCGCGTAAATTGTTCTTGCATCCTGGAATGCTCGAACATCGATCAAGACATAATCGGCGTTGTAGTCATTTCTGCAGGTTATTGCGCTGTCCAGGCAAGTCGGCGCTAACAAATCATTGGCACCAAGAATCAGTACAAAGTCGCCTTGAGCAATTTTGAGGGCAGTATTGATCAAGATGGCTTCGTTTTCGGAGTCGGCTGCAGTGCAAAGCTTGAAGCGCGAGTCAAAGCCCTGTTCCGACAGTAACCTGTTCGTCTGCTCCGCCTGGCTTTGCGGAACCGACAACAGACATTCCAGGGAAGCGAAAGTTTGATGGCCGACACTGGTTAAACATTGCCGCAACGATTCGCCATTGAGTTGTGGCACGGAAGAGACGATAACGGTTATGGTCGGCGTGGTCATAATCAACTCGCGCGGTCCGGCGTGGGACCGAAGGTGCTCAAGATCCGGCGAGCCTTGGATTTGAGACGAAGGGAGGGGGACTCAACCAGGTGCCAAGATATCACGGACAACAAGAGAGTTACAACGAATGCGGAGGTGAAAAGAGTAGCAACCGACAGGTGTGGTCGCCAAAAGTGGACCAGGGTTTGTTGGACGGGAAATGCGAATAGATACAGTCCGTATGAAAAATCCCCCGGCTTGGCGAAGTTTCGCAGCCTGGACAACGGCAAAGACGCGAGGTAGAAGAACACGTAAGGAAGCGCCAGGTAATCTACTGAGGCGAGGACGGGGTTGTTGAAGGACAGGTACCAAGCCAACCCGGCAACGCATGCGATTCGCCAATCGCGAGGGATATTCGCTCGGAAGGAGTAGAAGCTGGCGCCGCACAGAAAGAACATTGCCATCCTCATCGAAGGTCCGACTAGGACTGTTAACTCAACTTTGCCGGACCAGTGCGGTTTTGAGAAAACGAACATTTCCAGCATCGCGCATGCAATCGTGAACGTCAGCAATAGATATCGAGCTTTCAAAACCCTGGTCAATCCCAGAATCATGACGGTTGCGTACATTAGCACCTCAACCGGCAAACTCCAGAGAGATCCGTTTACCGCACCCGACATTGGATTTGATGCGAAGACCCCGGGTAAGTTGTAGCGAATGGGAAAGAGGAGGACATTGTTCAAATAATCAATCGTTTGCGCACTGGCGAAGTACTTGTTGAGCGGTTCTGTCGTCACCAGGGGACCGATTGCAAAAGCCGTCAAAAGGGTCGAGAACAACAGCCCCGGAAAAATCCGCAGAAAACGCGAGGCGAGAAACACTGCTGTTGAAGGATTCAGCAACCAGCTACGCGAAACGAGAAAACCACTCAAGGCAAAAAACATGGCTACGCCCAATGTTCCCAGCGGCATGCCGCCGGCCGATGCTAGCGGATCTTTGGGCAATCCGAGCAAAGCGTACGAGTGCGAAAAAATCACCAGTGTAGCTGCGCCGAACCGCAAGAGGTCAAACAAGTTGTGTTGCTCGATGCCGCTGAAATTCGCAGGAACGGTGGCGTCCAAGGTTCTCACCTCGGAGTCCGGTGGCGCAAGAGTTGGTGCTCCGGCGTTAAGAAATGGGGCACTTTTCACGGGCATTGCTGGCAATTTTGCAACTACTGCCGGGATTTACCTCTACTGTCCCGACTGGAATTGATGAGTATACAAGAATCATCCCGCCCGGCTTTCCTTTTGTCATGAAGGACTTCAAAGGCGGACAAAAAATGTCAACAGATATAGATGTTGATTGGTTCTTTCGGGAGATTAATTTCTTTAAAAAGACGAGTGGCGCTATGAAAGGATAATTGTAAACAGGTACGGCTAAGCGCGGGACTATGCCATGAGCAGCGGGCTCTATTCTCGAAATTTGCCATTGGTGACAATCGGCGTTCCGGTCTATAACGGCGGCGAGCACCTTCGGCAGACACTCAATTCATTACTGCAGCAGGACTATGCCAGGCTGGAAATCATAATTGCGGACAATGCCTCTACGGATGATACCGCAGAAATTGCGCGCGAATATGCCAACACCTATCCCAACAT
The DNA here is from genome assembly GCA_019752635.1 of Candidatus Obscuribacterales bacterium. Taxonomy (GTDB): domain Bacteria; phylum Cyanobacteriota; class Vampirovibrionia; order Obscuribacterales; family Obscuribacteraceae; genus JAKFUT01. Next base: position 66,456 of record JAIELX010000072.1, read on the forward strand.
AATCTATCAGCGGCACCATGAAAATTTGGGTTCTGCTGTCAATTTTACGAAGTTGACCGAGATGGCTCACGGCAAGTACTTTATGTGGGCGGCTACTCACGATAAGTGGAGCAGCTCCATGATCAGTCGCGCTGTTGAAGTTATGGAAAGCGATTCCACCGTAGTGGTTAGCTATCCTCTTCCTTATTGGCTGACTGCGGAAGGGATGGAAATTCCGGTGGACACTACGTTGATTGACACGCGGACCTCCACGAAGGTCGCGCGTTTCGTCATTACCATTTGGTCTCTAACTGCGTGTCCGCAGATCTACGGTGTGCACAGATTGAGCACTATCAAGCAGATGATGCCGTGTCGCAAGATGTTCGGTCCTGATACATTTATCTTGGCTCGATTGGCGTGCAAAGGGGCTTTCGCCGTTCTGCCCGATCAGAAATTCTTCTTGCGGCAGCTCGGTGATTTCAATGATTGGTCTGCGTATTTTCGCAAGCTTGATTTGCAATTGACCGCGACGTCGAAAAACGATTTGTATCGCGATTTCATCGAAGCTCATTTGAAGCTGGTCTGGCAGGAGTTTCCAAACTGGTCGGAGCGCATTCCGCTATTGCTTACAGTGCTGTTCTGCATGTTGACGAAATACAATTGGATTCCGGAAAAGATTGAAGAGGCTTGCCGTAAGCAAGGGCTGGCGACGACCCCTGCAAAATCCGGCAGCGGTGTTCCGGCGAAAGTCTAAAGTTTCGGGAGCCCTTGCAGGACTAGGAATGCGGTTTGGCTGCAGCATTCAGGCGCACACCGGATTCCAGATTTTCATACAGCTTTAGCAGTTTGTGGAACTCATCGTGCAAGTGTTTGTATTCATCGTGCAAAGTCCAGTAACGGTCTTCCTTGTACTCGATGATTTTCGTAAGGTGCTCGCTGCACAACTCCGGGTGATACTTGATGATGTTCATTTGCATCTCTTTCAAGTCTCGAGACGGTTTGGCTGCGGTGGCTGAAGTGTGATGTTTGCGATAGCGGTACAGTGGTTCAGGGTTGCGAACAAAAGACCATCCGGCCTTTAGACCGCGTAGAAAGAAGTCCGAATCCTCGCCTACGCGCCAACGTGTGTCATAGCCATCAAGTTGGTCGAAGATTGCCTTACGATAGAGCATGCATACCAGTGCACCTGCTTTTCCACTTAGGACTCCCTCCATGGTCCATTCCTGATCATAAAGAGCATCGTCATCGCCGAAGCATTGCACCGCCGTGTAAACGCCTCCGACTCGCGGATCCTCAAGTGCGGGAAGTGTACGTTCCAGATAGTCCGGTTCGAGTAAATCATCTGAATCCAGCGGCAAGATGAAGGTACCTGTCGCTGCTCTACCGGCGACATTGCGTGCGGCCGAGGCTCCCATGTTGGAAGTGTTTGTCAGGATGCGAACCTTGTTCTTGTCGTAGGGCGCTAGCAGGCTTGTCGCCGCCTCGCAGGGGGAGGCGTCGTCGACGACTATAACTTCCAGATCGGTAATTGTTTGCGCCAATGCGCTGTCGATTGCCGGGCGTAGAAACTCGGCATGCGTATAATAGGGGACGATGATGGAGATGAGCGGTTTTGACATGGGATTATTGCTTGAGGACGCGACCAGGCCGCGGCGGCGTGGCTCTTCCGAAATGCGTGCAATTATAGCCGTTTGTCGTGGTTTTGTGAGCGGTGGCTTGTGCTTTCCGGCTCTGCTGATCCCACCGCCGTCCCTTGTCAGAATAGTTCGGGTTTTTCTGATCGCATTGATTGCTGCAACTGCACTGGGGGCCTGCGCTGACGGTGTGGCTCGCACTGTTGGCGTGAAATCACTTCAAATCGGGGAAAGCGAAGCAACTTTGAAGAAGTCTCGCGAAGCGTTCGCGTTCGCTCCGAACGGACACTTCGGGGATAAGGTGCAATACAACGCGCGTGAAGCGGACGAGTTTGGCGGCGCCTACGCGGTGCATTGTCGTGGCGGCAAGTCTTTCGGCATCGAAGTGAAGTACCCCGAAGCCGGTGTGCCGGCTGCAGATGCAAAGCTGGTGCTGACGCGATTGCTGTCTTCTGCTGGCGGCGAACTGGTTTCAAACAACCGTGAAGATCTCGCATGTTCCGACGTAAAAGAACCCTATGAGTTCTTCTATTACAAAAACAACGTGCGTGCTGAATTTGTCTATGCAGCGAACTCGCGCGAAAAAGTACGCGAGATTAGCATCTGGAGTCAGTAGCAAATCGCCCTTTGGCTACACGATCTTCAGTTCCGGAATCGGAATGATGAATTGACCGCCCTTCTTGCGATACTCCGACTGCTGCTGAAGTATTTCGTCTGCAAAGTTCCACGTGAGCAGGAGGCAGTAGTCGGGCATGTCCTGAACAAGCTTTTCGGTCGGAAAAATCGGGAAGCGCGTTCCCGGCGTGTATCTGCCTTGTTTTACCGTTGAGCGATCAACTACGTAATCCATGGACTCTTGTCCGATTTCAAAGAAATTGAGAAGGGTGCTTCCCTTAGCAGAAGCACCATATGCGGCGACTCTCTTGCCTTGTTTCTTGAGTTGCTGCAGCAAATCACGTAGTTCCTTTCTCAGATTCGAAACGCGCGCACCGAAGTTGGCGTAGTAGCCAACAGTGTTCATCCCGATTTTTTGCTCCTCGGCCAGCAACTCTTGAACCGCAGCAGATGGAGTGTCTGTTTTTGTGATGAAGATGCGAAGGGAGCCGCCATGAATGGAAATTCTTTCTACATCGGTAATGAAGAGATTGTGCTGGCGGAAAAGTTTATCCAGGGCCGTCAACGAGAAGTAGCAGAGGTGCTCGTGGTAGATGGTGTCGAATTCGACATGATCCACCATGTCTCTGACGTATGGTACCTCGATGCTTGCCATGCCATTTTGTTTTAGTACGATGCCAATGCCTTCGGCAACACCATTCAGGTCTGCAACGTGAGCCAGAACATTGTTTCCATGGATCACATCAGCCTGCTTGCCTTGGCTTTTCAGTTCTTGAGCACACTGCTTGCCGAAGAATTCGCACACGGTGTCAATACCACGCTCGGTGGCAACTTTGGCGATGTTTTGCGCTGGTTCAATTCCCAGAACTGGAACACCGGCTTTGAGATAATGCTGAAGCAGGTAGCCGTCGTTGCTGGCAATCTCCATCGCCAGACTATCCTTGCCGAGATTTCTTGTCCCGGTTAACTTAGTTACCAGTTGCTCCGCATTCTTCAAGGTTGTATCAGCAAAAGAAGAGAAGTAAACGTAGTCGCTAAACAATGCTTCCGGCGCGACGGTTTCGGTAATCTGCACAAGTGAGCAATCGCTGCAGAACACCAGCTCCAACGGGTAGCGATCTTCCGGTTCCGTGAGCTTGTTTTCGGGAATAAGCGAATTGGCCAGCGGAGTCTGTCCCAGCGATAAAACACTGCTAAGATTGTGTCCTGAGCAAACGCGACATTTTGTTTCGGTAACGGACTTTGCTGACATCTGTCTGCCTCACGAGTGATGCGGTCTGTCGTGGATGCGTAGGCAACCAGCGATGCCAGATCTTATTACAGAATTCGTTTTATGAACGTTATAGGCTGTTCCACTGATACGATCTGACAATTGTCGAGCCTTAGCTGGCTGAAGCGCGTCTCATGTGTTGGAGCGAAAGATGACAAGAAAGGTAGTGTTCTGGGGGGCAACCGGCCAGGCACGCATGCTGAAAGAGTGCCTTGGGTATGAAGGATACGAGCTCAAAGCGCTTTTCGACGGTAGTCCGACAGTGCAGAGTCCGTTCGGCGATGTTCCGCTTTTTAGGGGACAAGACGGCTTTGAACAGTGGTTTAAAGAGACTGAGGATGCCGCTGAGCATTACTTTCTTGTCGCAGTCGGAAGTGATCGCGGCAAAGACCGAGTGCGAATTCATCAGTTGCTTGAAGACCGAGGGCTCAAGAGTATGGTCGCTCAGCATCCGACGGCATACGTGGCTGCCAGTGCTTCTTTGGGCGCCGGTTCGCAAATCTTGCCGAAGGCCATCGTCTGTGTTGACGTGCGGATGGGGCGTCAATGCATAGTAAACACTGGAGCCAGCATTGACCACGAGTGTCAGCTTGGTGAGGGCGTGCATCTATGTCCGGGAGTTAGACTGGCCGGGTGTGTGGAGATTGGAGACTTTGCAACGCTTTACACCGGTGCAATTGTTATCCCGCGCATCAAAATCGGTGAAGGTGCAGTAATCGGAGCTGGAGCAGTAGTAATTCGGGATGTGCCTCCATATACCGTGGTGGTAGGCAATCCCGCCAGAGAACTCAAGAAACTTGTTGAAGTAATTTAAAATCGCTTAAGCGATCAATCAAAACATTTCCGGCGCTAAATTTGACCCTGGCGGGTTTCAAGCATATCCTTATGGCTTGCATAGAGCACTAACCGCATTGTTCGAGGAATTGACAGTTCATGGATAGAATTCCGGTTGCCGGTCCCTGGATTACCAGCAAAGAAATCGATTACGTAGCCGACGCCGCCGAGGTCTGCTGGTACGACCGCGCATGGGAATACAATGCACGGTTTGAGGAAGCTTTCGCTGCATACATTGGTTGCAAGCACGCTGTGACAATGCCTTCTTGCACTTCTGCCATTCACCTGTCGTTGGCTGCTTTGGGCGTTGGTCCGGGGGCTGAAGTGATAGTGCCGGAAATTACCTGGATCGCCTCAGCTGCGCCGATTCATTACCTCGGGGCCACGACGGTGTTTGCTGATGTAGATCGCAAAACCTGGTGCCTTTCGGCGGAATCTTTTGAGCGTGCTATCACTGAGCGCACGAAAGCAGTCGTTCCCGTGGATCTCTACGGAAACATGCCGGACATGGATCAGATTCGCGCCATAGCGAAGAAACACAATGTGCACATTGTCGAAGATGCGGCGCAGGCAATCGGAACGGAGTATAAAGGCAAGCGTGCCGGCGGGTTTGGCGATGCCGGCGTTTTCAGCTTCCATGGTTCAAAGACATTGACCACTGGTGAAGGTGGCATGCTGTGCACGGATAGTGATGACATGCTTGCTCGCATTCGCGTTCTGCGGGATCACGGACGCAAACCGGGCGACAACCTATTTTGGAATACTGAGATTGCATACAAGTATAAGATGACCAGCTTTCAAGCTGCGATGGGGCTTGGGCAACTGGAGCGCGTCTCAGAACTGCTAACAAAGAAGCGAGAAATTTTTCAATGGTACCGCGAAGGCCTGCAAGACGTCGAAGGCATAACGCTCAACACTGATGGCGAGAACGTTTTCAACACCTACTGGATGGTGACGATCATTCTGGATTCTTCCCTGGGTTTGAAGAAAGAAGAGTTTGGCAAAATGCTCGGTGAGAAGAAGATTGATAGTCGTCCTTTCTTCTACCCTCTCAGTCAGTTGCCGGCATATGCTCATCTAGACAGCGCTAAGGGTGCGGAACAACGCAATCCCGTTGCGTATGAGTTGAGTCCCTACGGTATCAACTTGCCGTCTGCTCTGAGTCTGACCAGGGATCAAGTTCAATTTGTCTGTGAGACAGTTCGCTCGATTGTTCAAAGTAAGCGCCTCGCAAAAGTCTAGCAGAGAGAATTCCTTTGGTTCGCTTTAGCGTGTCATCTTCGCGAATGAATATGCGATATTCGCGGGCATCCTCTGCCTTTCACAGAAATGTTTGATACCAGTGCCGATTCTGTTTGTCGGGAAACGTGGTTGGAGTTGATTGAAAGATGCGATTCGTAGGCTTGATAATTGGCTCTTTGCTGATTGGTCTTTGTCTCTCCGCGGTTAGGCGCGGAACCATTCGAGGTAAGCGCGGATTCCTTACTAGGACCGAGCATCCTCGACTGTTTTGGTTGCAAGTCACGTTTTACTTTTTCTTGGCGCTTCTCTTTGTTTATCTCGGACTCACAGGCTAGGTTTCGTGTAAAGTCCGCACCGTGCACCAATTGCGGTGAGCACTTTAAGCATGAATCTGGTAAGACTTCGATAAAACGCGCTATCTTCGGTGCGCAAACGGCAGATACATTGCGCACTACTCGGAGGCGGAACCTTCCGTATTAGCTGAGCGTCCTTGAATGTACACACGGAAACTTGTGCAAGTGTTATTCGATGAGAGCGTGGCGATGTCTTGATCGCAAGAGCCTTCTCGCTGATTGACAGGACGATTGTCCAAGTTCAAGGTGTGACGTTTGAATGGACTCAGAGTCTGTCGAGGTTTTCATCGTGCCCAAGAAGAGTTTAGCATCAGCTAGTTTATTCAGCCTTTCTCTCATGATTGCATTGTTGACCTATTGCCAGGCGGCTTCTGCTGCGGACGCCGAGACGCCTTCCAGCGGTAAAGTGGCTTTGGCTCTGGGCGGCGGAGGTGCGCGCGGCGCGGCACATCTGGGAGTGCTGAAGGTGTTCGAGCAAGAGGGATTAAAGCCCGACATGATCGTCGGCACGAGCATGGGCTCGGTTGTTGGAAGCCTTTACTGCGCTGGTGTTTCACTGGAAGAGATCGAGCGTCTTCTAAGCAATGGGACAATTAAGAAGGCTTTTATGCCAGTTCCAGTTCCGCTTCAAATATTTGGGAAGACGCTCCAAGGTCTGGCCTTCTGGCGATCTAGTAAGTTGCCCGGGCTCTATTCGGGAGAAGCGTTGGAGCGTTTCGTCGACAAAACTGTTGGTCCCGGCAACCAAAACATAGAAGATCTCAAAATCCGCTTTGCGGCTGTCGCGGTAGACTTGATCGACGGTCAGGCATATAGACTGGAGAAAGGTGAACTCGGAAAGGCCGTGCGAGCCAGCTCAAGTTTTCCGCCAATCTTGAAACCAGTCAAGATTGGTGAGCATGTGTATTCCGATGGTGGTATCAGATCAAACCTACCGACCTTCTCAGCAAAAGACATGGGCGCAGATGCTGTCATTGCTGTAAATGTCGATGAGGAGCTTACGAAAGTAAGGCCGTCGGACCCCAAAGGGTACACAAAGCTCATTAATCGAGTGTCCTCAATAATAATCTCTGTTCGAGATGAGCTTCACAACAATCAAGGCGACGTGGTTCTCTTTCCCGAGGTCGGTGGCATTTCGGTGTTCTCTGTTGATACAGATGACTATAGCAAAGCGATTAAAGCAGGAGAGAACGCCGCCCGCAAGTCTCTTCCGGAGATTAAGCGGCTGTTCGCGGTGCAAAAGCAATTATCACAGGCTGCGAAACCTACTATCTAAGTCGATAACCCTGGTTTCGCTTAAGCACGATTCGAGGCTGACTATTTGGGGCATAGCTAAGCTGATCATCCGCGGGTGCGTGTGTTGAGTGGATATTGAAGAAGAGCTCCAAGTCCCACTGATTGCCGAATCGACAGGTTCGAGGCTCGAAGACCGTTACGAGTTCCTCGGCAAGATCGGGCAAGGCGGAATGGGCACCGTTTTCAAGGCCCGACATAAGCTCTTGGGCAATTTGGTGGCGATTAAAATGCTCCGAATCGAGCAAACCTCGGCAATTGCTACAGGTAGATTTCTCAATGAGGCTAAAGCAGCCAAAAGACTTAAACACGAAAACGTCGTTTCGGTAAGTGAGTTTGGCGTAGATAGTGATGGCACCGCATATGCTGTCATGGACTATGCCAACGGTAGGTCCCTGGCCGACATTCTGGATGAATTGACTGCGCTACCGGCCGCAAGGACAATCAACATTGCGATTCAGATAGCCCGGGGCCTGGACCATGCTCATGAGAACGGCATCGTTCATCGAGATATCAAACCATCGAACCTAATTGTCGATTCTTCGAAGGGCGACGACCGCGTTTTGATCGTAGATTTCGGAATTGCGAAAATAATGGAGCATGAAGGGAACCGGCTAACTCAAACAGGGGAAGTATTTGGCAGTCCGCTCTACCTGTCGCCTGAGCAGGCGCTCGGGCAGGCCATTGATCGCCGTACTGACATTTACTCACTTGGGTGCGTCCTGTATGAGTGCTTAACCGGGACTCCCCCTTTTAACGCGGACAACCCTATGCAGGTTGCTATTAAACACATCAATGCGGTTGTGCCCGGTATCGTTCCTGCGAAGGACTCAGTTTTACCGAAAGGGCTCGCGTCGTTGGTTAACCGATGTTTGTCCAAGGATCCAAATGAAAGATATCAATCGGCGACTGAGCTGATTAGTGCATTGGAAGCGGTAAAGAGTGGCACTTACGTCCCTTTAACGCGTCGGATTCGTTTCTTCAGTCCTACGGTAATGGCGATCTCTCTGGCTAGTTTGGTCTTGCTCGTTGCGTTGGCAATCGGTCTGAACCGCATGATTGTTCCATCGGGCGCACCGGCCACGAATGAAGGCGCCAAAACTGCGGAGGCCGATCCCGTTCAGATTGACGCTCTAATGGCTCAATTCTTTCCCCGAGAAGATGTTCGAAAATTGATTTCCGACTATGCAAAGTTGACTCTCTACAAAGACCAAACAGAAGCATTTGCGTTGTTTCGCTCTGGTAAGTACTTCGAGTCGGCCTATCGCTGCCTCGCTACTGTGCAGGCTCTTGCGGAAGAATTGAAGAGGCTGGAACGATTGAAGGAGACTGCACACGGCAAGCAAGAGCGAGGTAACATAGAGTACGCCATGAGATCTGTGGAAGTCATAATGAACGAAAGCACAGGATTGGCAGGAGAGTCATTCTTGCGCGGACAGCACTATGATCAGGCAATCGCACAGTACGAGAAGAGCGTTCCCTACTTTCGCTCACTTGTGGTTGACGAACATTGGGAGCACCCTGCGGTGCACAAGAACTATCGAGAGTACATCGAAGCGCTGCGAGAAACGAAGCAGAGTAACAAAGCGAACGAAGTCGAGGCCGATTACAATAACCTGCTCAAAACGATCAAGGCTCTGAAATAGCACGCTAAGCAGGACGCAGCTATCCGGAATGATTTACGGGCAGCGCGTTGGGGAATTGCCGATTCGTCGGGTGGATATACTTAGACCAGAAATCGATGTCGATGATTCACCATGCTTGAGATTCGTAAAAGAGTGGCTGAAGGCATATCATTAGAACATAGTGGTGCTGCTGTCGATACCACCCTCGGTGGTATTGCCGGGACCTCGTCGAAGGGGAATTCCTCAATACGAGGCGAAGATTGCCAATGCAAGATTCGTGAGGGTTTCGAGTTCTTTGTTCATGCCGTTGACAAAAGGAATGACAGGTCCGTACACTGTTACCAATTAGACTTATCCGAATTCAGAGCGATGCGCTCAACAGGCTAATGAGTTCAGAAGCACCGGCTGAAGCGAAACGGTATGTTCGCAAAATGCGACTGACCGGTATCCGTCGTTGGCTACCCTGTGTCAACGTGCTCGAATCTTATAAGCGAGAATGGCTAGTCAAAGATTTCTCAGCAGGAATCGTGCTTTCTGCCTTTCTTGTTCCCGTGGGTATGGGCTACGCCGAGGCCGCCGGATTGCCGGTGATTTACGGGCTTTATGCCTCCATCGTTCCGCTCATCGCTTACGCGATATTCGGACCGAGTAGAATTCTTGTTGTCGGACCCGACTCGTCGCTCGCCGCAATCATTGCAGCTACAATTCTGCCACTTTCAGGTGGCAACTCGGGAAATGCAAACATCGTCGCTGCGATGTTAGCCGTTTTTTCAGGCGGCATCTGCGTTATCGCCGGTGTCGCAAAATTCGGTTTCATAACTGATCTGCTTTCGAGCCCCATTCGCTGCGGATATCTCAATGCCATAGCTCTCACGATCTTAATTGGCCAGATTCCGAAGATTCTCGGATTTTCAGTCGATGGTCACAACCTTGCGGAAGAAGTGCAAGGCATAGCTGCCGGGATTGCTGCAGGCAAGACAAATCTAACGGCTCTTGTCATTGGTTTGGCCTGCCTGGTCGTCATCTTTACAGGCAAGAAGCTTTCTCCGAAATTTCCGGGCGTGCTTATTGCAGTCTTTGGTGCCACCATCTACATGCAATTTTTTGGAAGCGAATCGTCCGGCGTAGCCGTCGTTGGTAAGCTCCCTCAAGGGCTGCCGCAGTTCGTTATTCCCAAAGTTGAAATGGAAAGCTTGCTGAAGCTTTCGGCAGGCGCAGCAGCCATTGCTCTTGTATCGTTCGCCGATATGAGCGTGATTTCGCGTAAATTTGCGTCGCGCGGACGATATGAAATCGATGACAATCAAGAGCTCTTTGCGCTTGGTGTCACCAATATTGCGGCTGGTCTTTTTCAAGGTTTTTCGATTACCAGCAGCGCTTCTCGAACTCCTGTTGCAGAAGCTGCCGGTGCTCAGACTCAACTTACAAGCGTGTTTGCAGCAATTTGTATAGCTGTGCTTTTAATGATTGGTCCCAACCTGCTCATGAATGTTCCGACCGCCGCCTTAGCGGCCGTAGTCGTGGCCGCATGTTTTTCACTAGTCGAAATACACGGCGTGACCAGATTGTGGCAAAAGAAATCGCCCGAGCTTTGGGTTACTGCAATTTGTTTTTTTTGTGTCGCCTTGATTGGTGTGTTAGAAGGGATCTTTATTGCAATTGCACTATCTCTGCTTAGTTTCATCAAGCGTGCCTGGACACCATACAGCGCCGTGCTTGGTCGTGTTGACGGGCTAAAGGGCTACCATGACATAGTGCGACATCCCGAGGCAAGGCGCATTCCCGGCCTGGTGTTGATACGTTGGGATGCGCCGATATTTTTTGCGAACGTCAGAATATTTGAAGAGCGAGTTAAGTGGGCAATAGAATCTTCACCGGATTTGGTGCGATGTGTTGTAGTGGCTGCGGAGCCCGTGACGGATATTGATATCACCGCAGCGGACATGCTCACCGAGTTAGACGAGGAGCTAAAGCAATTTGGCATTGAACTTTGGTTCGCTGAGGTGAAGGGACCGGTTAAGGATCAATTGAAAAAACTGGGACATTTCAAAAAACTTGGCGAGAATCAGTTCTTCCCAACGATAGGATTGGCTGTAGACCATTATGTCGAAGAATACAAGATAGATTGGACCGACTGGGAAGATGCGCCCTCCTAGAGCCGGTATTCGCTGACGAAGCTTGGGTTTCTTCGATCTAGCTTTCGGAAAACGGGTGCAGAGAAATAGAGCAAGCGAAAACCGCAGCTAGCACTGTGAATACCATCTGCGGTACGGCCTGTGTGTTAGCCGCGCACTTTACGCGCGGGTTAGCGTCGCTTCGATGTCTTTGCGGAGTTCAGCCAAGGAAGGAAGCTCAGCATCGCGCTTCGAGATTACGCTCATTGGCAGCGGCCACTTGATTGCAACAGTCTCGTCGTCGTGACGAAGACCGCGTGCATGTGCCGGGCTGTAAACTTGACCGAGCATGTAAGCGACTTCAGCATTGTCGGTAAGTGTCTGGAAACCGTGCGCGAATCCTTCTGGAATGTACAACATATTCATGTTCTGCGCTGAAAGTTCAAAGCCTTCCCACTTGCCGAATGTAGCTGAGTTCGGACGAAGGTCTACCAGTACGTCGAGGATTGCGCCTGCGATACAGCGAACCAGCTTTGTTTCGGCATACGGCGCCAGCTGCAAGTGCATGCCGCGAACTGTGCCCTTTTGCTTGTTGAAAGAGGTGCTGGTTTGCAGTACTCGACTGCTGATTCCGTGTGCTTCGAAGTCAGGCACTGCGAAGGTTGTGGCAAAATAGCCGCGATTGTCTTCGATACGCTCCGCTTGAATTAGGAACGAGCCTTCCAGAGATGTTTTCGTGAACAGCATGAGAACCGCCTGTCGGTGAAAAAAACGTACTTTGATGGTAGTCTAAGGGGTTCAAACGCAGAAACGCAGTCGCGGCGGTTTAAAACTGCTTAAAAAGGCGAGCGGTTTCGACTCGGAGTTAAGGTTAGCCATGAATGAGTTTTGGACAGACCGACGTGTTCTTGTAACAGGGGCGACGGGGCTTTTGGGTTCCTGGACGGTGAAACGGTTGCTCGAACGCGGCGCCGAGGTGGTTTGTCTCGTCCGGGATTGGGTCCCGCAGTCTGAGCTGGTTCGAGATGGTGCGATGCAACGGTGCCGGGTCGTTCGTGGTGATTTGTGCGATCTGGAGCTTATGGAGCGGGTTCTAGCGGAGTATGAAATTCAGACCGTTTTTAATTTAGCTGCTCAAACTATCGTAACAATAGCTAACTCCAGCCCGATTTCAACTTTTGAAGCAAACGTTAGAGGAACATGGGTTCTTCTTGAGGCCTGTCGTCGCGTGCCGTTCGTCAAGCAGATCGTCACGGCTTCTTCCGACAAGGCTTACGGCGATCAGCCTATACTTCCTTACGATGAGAAAATGCCGCTGCAAGGTACGCATCCCTACGACGTAAGCAAGTCTTGCGCTGACCTGATCGCCCATTCATTTGCGCATAGCTACGGGTTGCCAGTGGCGATTACTCGTTGCGGCAACTTCTTCGGCGGCGGCGATTTAAACTGGAATCGAATCATCCCCGGCACCATTCGCTCTGTTATCCGCGGGCAAAGACCTGTGATTAGGTCTGACGGAACGTTTGTGCGTGACTACGTTTATGTTGAAGATGGTGCCGCTGCCTGTATCTTGCTTGCGGAGAAGCTCGCAGAGAACACTGCCCTTTATGGCGAAGCCTTCAACTTCTCGACGGAATCGCCTATGAACGTTGTGGATCTGGTAAATCTTGTTTTGCAGCGCATGAATTCCGATCTGGTTCCACAGATTATGAGTCAGGCAAAAAATGAGATCAAAGATCAGTATCTGTGCAGCGAAAAGGCTCGCAAGCTGCTTGGATGGAGCCCCGAGTTCACGGTGGAGCAGTCCATGGATCGGACGATCGATTGGTATCGCAATTATTTTATGGCTGAGACCCAAGTGATGACTGGTACGTTGAGTGGCTAGTTCGCTTGTGACTTGCGATCTTTCGACTGCCGTGAGGCTGTGCTGTGATCAGGCAAAATACGCAAACTAGAAACAAGAACTCGGTATTCTTCCATTTCCCGGGCCCGCTTATTGTCTTCGGAATTCTTTGCGGATTCTTCTGGCGCTCAATTTTCGGCGGTCGTCCGATCGCAAAACTGGACGTGCTCACGAGCATTGATGCTCTCTATAATCAGTGCTTGCAGCAAGCAATGATTGCCTTGCCCTGTGATCCCAGCGGTCCTCTAATTTTCTATCCCTTTGGCCGGTTTGCCCACCAATCCTGGACGAAGGTTGTCGCTCCCTTGTGGAATCCGTACACTGGTTGTGGTTATCCGCTGGTAGGGGACCCTCAGTCGTTCATATTTTCGATAGCACATCTTGTCGGGACGTTTTCCAGTGTCGACGCTTACAACCTTGGTTTGCTGGCAGAGATTTTCATTGGTGCCTTCGGTGTGTATTTCTTTGCGCGCAACCGCCAACTTTCGATAACGGCAAGTATGTTTGCCGCGCTGTCGTACTCGTTGGTGCCGCGCAATCTCGCTCAAATTGATCTCAGTGGCGCTGAATGCTTCTATCCGTGGCTGTTTTTCCTGTTCGCGCAACTGGCTCAAAAACCCGTCGGAGCAAGAATTCTTGTCGCTGCCGCCGGTGTCTGTGTAGCTGCATATTCGTCTCATCCGGAAACAGCATTTTTCGCCGTGCTCTACGCCACCGTTTTTGCTGTGTGCATGATGGTTTTTGGCCAACCTCCCAAGACTGATTACGGATCGCTTTTTGCGGACGGAAATACGCCAAGTGCAAATGAGGGTGGCGCCGCGTCGGTGCCTGCGTGCCTAACTCCGGACCCCCCGGGTAACGCGGGCGTCCCGCCCGCTTCGCCGTCCCCTGGTGGCCGCGGCGCGCTATTGTCCGGGCTTTCGGCCATCGGGGCTGTTGCTTTGATCTCGGTTTGTTTGACGGCTCCTTTGACTCTACCGTTCTTTGAGTTTCTGAAGAATGCCTACTTTTATAAGGATGCAACGGGCGGTGCCTCGTTCATTCCGGTAGATCGCTTTTTCCTTTCGCTCTATGCCGCGCAGGGGAGCGAATCGTACTTTCTTGGCGCTGTCGCTTTGTTGCTTCTTCCGGTCGGACTTTTCATGGCGACTCGTTATGACAAGCCGCTGCTGGTCACCACTCTGATCTGCTTGCTTGTGACCGCACCGGTAGCAGCCTTTCAGCAGCTTCTCTCAATAAAACCACTTTCCTACGTTGCCACCCTATATGGTGTCCCTGAGTTGTTAATGTTGCTGGCTCTGGTGGCTGGACGAGCAGTTGACGGTGTTACGCAGGAAAAACCGGGGACCGGAAAGCTTGCTACAGTCGTGCTGTCCGGCGTGTTGATCGCGAGCGTTCCGTGCATCGTCGCGTACTTCAACGCCGCTTCAGAGGATTTTGATTTGGTGTTGCAAGTCCTGGGCCAGCAGCGGCAGTTGCTTCAGTCTTTGACCTTGATTGCTTCGGTTGCTGTAGTCCTGATCCTGACCAGGCGATTTATGAACAAAGTGCCCGTGTGCTTGTTTGCAGCGGGGTTGCTGGCGTTGAACCTAGTCAGCATAGGTTCGACTACAAGGCAGGCGTTGCCGCTACAGAAGAAGTTTGACTATCCCCTCGTTCCCGCATTGGCCTCTATACCGTCCGGCGCGCGCACTGTCGCTGCCGGCTCTAACCTTTTCCTGGCAAACACCGGTAGTTGCAACGAGATAGCAGACTTGCGATGTTTCAGCCCGCTTGTAGCGGAGCGGTACCATCAATTCGTCACTGCCTGTGGTGCTAGTAGTCACAACCTGTATTTTCTTTGTTTCCCCGATGCTCCCTCCCGGCTCCTGGATGTCGCGTCGGTCGGCTATTTCCTTACCCGCACGGCCGCCTGTTCAACTGACGATCTCGCGGCGAGGGACCGCCAGCCTCTGTCAGTTCCTGCCGGAAGATTAGGTCCGAGAATTTGGCTGAAGGCGGCGGATCTTTCCCTAGATCCAGTAAATGCGCAAATTGATGGCGCGCTGCAGTTTCGGGTGCAGGGTGGTGCTGTAAATCGTTATGCTGTGCAGTTGGTGGTGGCGGGTGCCGACGGTTCAGCCCTTCGGTCAAATCCACAGCACATTCTCAAGGGAGATTCGTTTCTTGAGAATCTGGTCTTGGAACCGGTGCACATTCCGGTTTCGACAAATGGCCAAGGTACCGGCGATGTATCTTTGACTATTCGAGTGATTGATACTTGGACAGGTCAGTCAATGGTGCAAGAGACGAGTGCTTTTTCAGAACTGGCGACAGGATTGAAGTTGTGTTCGTTCTCGCCGCCAAAAACGACCGCGCTAAAAGAAAAAAAAGAATCGGCTGCCGGCATCGAGGGCGACACTGCTGCGAGGCACTATCAGCTGGTTTTTGACAGCCCAAAGGAGGGCTTGCGAACTTATAAGAATCGGCTGGCGGTGCCGGCTGCATACAGCATCAGTCGCGCAGTCGCGCATTTCACTACCAGTCCGGAAGAAAGCCTTAGATATATCAAAGAAATGAACTTCAATCCCCGGGACGGGGTTTGCATTGAGGATCAGACCAGACTGCTCGCGTCCTCGACAGGGGCAAACTCCTCAGCTGTTGTTGTCACAGGCTCTGCCGCCTTGCCCAATGCCGATCAGTGCTCTGCTCATGATTCAAGTACCGTGCGGTTGGCTTCCGCAGATGCAAATTCGAAACCAGGCAGCGCAACAGATGATGAAGCATTGTCAACTTCAAGCTGCATCACGCCGCAGGTTTGTGTGCGCCCGGACTGCAATACCGTCGTTGTGAATGCCGACTGTTCCGCCCCGTCTTATCTAGTGTTGACGGATTTGTACTATCCCGGCTGGCGATGCACGGTAGATGGACGTGAGGTTTCCGTTTACCCGGCGAACTATTTATTTCGTGCAGTAGAGCTTCCTCAGGGGCGGCACGTAGTGCGATTCGTCTTTATGCCCGCGTCGTTTTCTACCGGACTTTGGGTTAGCCTAATTTGCCTGCTTGGCATATCACTGATAGCATTGCTACGAGTCAAGAAGCCGCTCGCCAAATGTGCGGGCTGAGAGGATTCTCACAATGAGCGATGTTTCATCATTGCACTGGCGTTGGGCTTTCACATCACTGACCTCTGACGCATCGGTCGAGGGGAGGAAGCTTTAAATGTGCGGAATCGCTGGTTGGCTAAGCTGGAACGAGCCTGTAAGAACCGAATGCCTGGAGGCGATGACGCGTGAGATTTCGCATCGCGGACCGGATGCGCACGGCATACAGGTGATCGGTCCTGCCGGGTTAGGGCACCGTCGTCTGTCTATTATCGACACTTCTACCGTCAATAATCAGCCTCTGTGCGACACTGCCGGCAAGTTCTGGATCGCTTTCAACGGTGAAATTTATAACTTTCAGGAAATTCGCTCCAAACTCGAAAGTGAAGGTGTGCATTTTCAAACTAAGGGTGACACTGAGGTAGTTCTTGAAGCCTACAAAGCTTATGGTGTCGAATGCGTGCACCTGTTCACCGGCATGTTTGCATTTGCGATTTGGGATACGGTGCGTGAAATTTTGTTCATGGCGCGAGATCGGGCCGGCGAGAAACCCCTCTTCTATTACACATTTGCCGATGGTTCGATGATATGGGCCAGCGAGCCTAATGCGCTGCTGAAGCATCCGGAAGTTGGAGCACGAGTAAATCCGGCAGCGCTGGCTCAATTTCTCTCGCTTAACTACACCGTTGGCGATGATTACCTTGTTCAAGGAGTAAAGCGGTTGCGTCCGGGTTGTTACCTTGTCGCTGAACGCGGGAAGCAACCGGTGACCCGATCGTATTGGGACTTCGCTGCGTCGTTCAAGAATAAGCGCGAAGGTATAACAGAAAATGAAGCTGGCGAAGAACTCAACGCGCTGCTCAGCAAAGCGGTTTCAGGGTGCATGATTAGCGACGTTCCGTTGGGCGCGTTCTTGAGTGGCGGCATTGATTCGTCTTGCATAGTCTCGAACATGACACTGAATGCGCCACCACAGACGGTGAAAACTTTCTGTATCGGATTTCGCGAAAATTCCTTTGACGAATCGGCGCAAGCAAAGTTTGTGGCGAATCATTTTGGTGCCGACCATCGCGAAAGATTCTTGTCCGAGTCTGTTGATACTGTTATGCGTGCACTGCTTTGGGCTTCGCGTGAGCCTTTAGCGGACAGTTCGTTCTTGCCTACATTCTCATTGGCGGAGTTTACTCGTGAGCATGTCACCGTAGCCTTGTCCGGTGATGGCGGTGATGAGTGTTTCTCGGGGTACGTTACGTACAGTGCCGACAAGATGCACAACATGTTTTCCGGAATTCCCTCGCCTCTCGTGCGCGCCCTATACGCTGTGGTCGATAACACTCTGCCCGTTAGCATGAAAAAAGTTAGCTTTGATTACAAACTCAGGCATTTTCTTAAGGGCTTGGCCCACCCGTTGGATATGGCGCATAACATGTGGCGCGGTATCTTCAGCGAGGAAGAACGGCTAGCATTGCTGCGTCCGGAGTTTCACTCCTACGCGAAAGATGAAGTTGTGTTTGGTGACATGCTTGAGTTGTGGCATGAATTAGACGGATGTCATTTCCTGGATCAGGCAATGTATGTTGACATCAAAACGTGGCTACCTGACAATATCCTGGTTAAAGTCGATCGAGCTACCATGGCCCACAGTTTAGAGTCACGCGCACCATTCCTCGATCATAAATTGATGGAGTTCGCCGCTTCGTTGCCGGTAGACCTTCGCATGAAAGGATTCAACAAGAAGTATTTGCTGAAGAAAGCGCAGTCTAATCGAGTTCCTCAGCAAGTAATGCAAGGGAAAAAGCAAGGATTTAGTTCGCCTGTATCGCTCTGGTTGAGCGGTCCTTTGCGCCAGTTCCGCAATGACTTGCTGATGGATCCCTTTGTCCGCGAATGGTTCAACCGGTCCGCCATTGAGGCGATTCTTCGCGATCATGATGCCGGTCGTCGTGATAACGGTCTCAAAATCTTCGGGCTTGTTTGCCTGGTGCTGTGGCTGCGCTCGTTGCATGGCTTGCCCGCCGTGCAGTATGCAAACGCCGCAGGCTCCTCGCGTTCACTGCTTTCCGCCGGCTCCGGGGCAACAAAATGATTACGGTAATTCTGCCCGCGTTTAACGAACAAGACTCAATTGCGCAATCGGTTTATCGGGTGCGTGCCGTCTGCGATCGGGCCGGTTTGCACGATGCAGACATAATGGTCGTTGACGACGGTTCTTCCGATGAAACTTTAAGTGATGCGCTCAATGCCGGTGCGATTGTGGTTAGACATCCACACAATCTGGGATACGGCAGAGCGCTCAAAGCCGGCATCCTGCGCTCTCGCCACGACACCATTGTCATAGTTGATGCCGATTTGACCTATCCGGTGGAGTCGCTGCCGGAACTGTTGGAGCGCTATTCGCAAGGGTTCGATATGGTTGTCGGAGCGCGCACCGGCGAGTATTACAAGGAATCCGTATTAAAGGGGCACTTGCGCAATGTGCTCAAATGGCTGGTGGAGTTCACCGCCGGTCGTAAGATTCCCGATATCAACTCCGGCTTTCGTGTATTCAGCAAGCAGACTGTTTCGTCGCACCTCGATCATCTGTGCGATACCTTCAGTTTCACAACTTCGATGACGCTGGCTTACATGATGACCGGGAAATTTGTGGATTATGTGCCTATTGAGTATCATCGACGCCAGGGCACGACTAAAGTGCGACTGCTTCGTGATTCGCTTCGAACCATGCAGTACATAGTTCAGGCAATAACGTTCTACAATCCAATTAAGCTTTTCGTGCTGATGAGTTGGATTTCGTTGGCTGCGGCGGCGCCGTTCCTTCTGATCGGATTGCTCTCGGGATCGATGTTTTCTTCTGTTCTCGGCTCGGCGTTGTTAGTGCTGTGCGGTTTAATCTTCTCCATAGGACTGGTCGCCGATCTCATTCGACAGGTGGGCTTGCAGCTTCGGTCGGAACGGCAACCAGTAGAGAAGCGTCAAATGTTTTCGGCGATGCCGCCCCCTGCTTCCGATATGTCTATGGAGCCGGAAGAAGTCGAGATAGCCGCGCCGGTAGTCAACAGCAGGGATGGTGTCTATCGCTAGGCTGAAAAAAACTTTAGAGCGAACAGGGTTTAGATTAGGATTGTGTATGCCGGACCTTGTCATCACGATCATATAATAGGTCCGTATATATTCTGACTACCGGGGGTTGGGGTCATGTCAGTGAAAACACCTGTGCCGCCGAGCACTAAAGGCTCGGAACAGCAGCACAACTACGGCATTGACGGTAAAGTGCTCGAGCTAGTTCATAGCACGACCATTCTCAATCGCCGTGTGCGCGTTCTGCGTGATGCCATTTGCGGAGTCTTGCCGCGTGGTACTCGTCTTGAAGGTGTCGACATCGGTTGCGGCAACGGCATTCTCGGTAAAAGCATCCAGCAGATTCGCCCTGAAATCAAAATGGTCGGAGTTGATGTGCACCTTTGGCCCAAGACGGTCATTCCCGTCACCAAATATGATGGCACTCGTCTTCCTTTCGACGATAAGAGCGTCGATTTCACAATCTTGAGCGACGTGCTTCATCACTGCGACTCACCCGGGGCAGTGCTGAAGGAAGCCGCTCGCATCTCCCGCAAATTCATCATCATTAAAGACCATATCAGCGAAAATGCTTTCGACCATGCGACCTTGAAGTTCATGGATTGGTTCGGCAACAAAGGCTATGGTGTTGCCTTGCCCTACAAGTATTTTTCAGCTGCCGAGTGGCAGACGCTGTTCGCTGAACTCGGACTGAAGCCTGAGGTCACGCATACAAAGCTCAATCTCTACCCGATGCCTTTCAGCTTGTTGTTTGATCGCAAGTTGCACTTTGTATCCAGAGTTGCCTGTGAAAAGAGACCCGCGGGTGTCGACCGCTGGCTCACCCTGAGCAAGATGTCGCAGCAGATGCGTCTTAGCTCGCCTCTCAAATAACCTTAGCTCAGACTGTAGCCTGTAGCTGGCCAAGCGCATAAAATGTCGTTTGGAATCTGTTTCACGAGCCTGTAGCTCGGCGAAAACGTATAGGCATAGTGTCACGAACTTCCGCTGCTCCGGCTGTTCTATCGACACGAAGGAGAAAAATGAGAGAGGTCGTTGTTGTCGAAGCGGTTCGTACGCCGCTTGGGAAGCGCGATGGTGGTTTTAAGGACGTTCGTCCCGACGAGCTCGCGGCCCGGTGTATAAGCGAGCTGTTGAGACGCTCGGGCATCGAGAAGGGCCTGGTTGAAGACGTTATTGTCGGTTGCGTGACGCAAGTCGGCGAACAAGGCTGGAACGTTGCCAGGCTTGCCGGATTGATGGCCGACTTGCCGGTTGAAGTTCCTGCTACCACCATCAATCGTATGTGTGGCTCCGGACAACAAAGTGTTCATTTTGCAGCACAAGCTATTTTGTCCGGTGATATGGACATAGTCATCGCCGGTGGTGTCGAGTCCATGAGTCGCGTAAAAATGGGTTCGGATGGCAAAGACTTTAGTCCCATGTTGCTGGAGCGCTATGACCTTGTCTGGCAGGGGACTTCTGCGGAAATGATGGCTGAGAAATTCTCACTCAGTCGTGCCCAATTGGATGAGTTTTCGCTGCGAAGTCATCACAATGCTTTGCGCGCTCTGTCGGAAAAGCGCTATTGTCGTGAAACCTTTGCCGTTGAGGCGGGCACGAATGGTAGTCGGGTTGTGGTTTCTACTGATGAGGGGCCACGGGCTGATACTTCGTTTCAGAAATTGGCGACGCTAAAAACAGTGTTTAAGGAAGACGGCGTAGTTACCGCCGGCAATTCGAGCCAAATCAGCGACGGTGCGGCATGCGTATTGTTGATGTCTTCGCAGAAGGCAAAAGAGCTCGGTTTGCGGTCCCGGGCAAAAATTGTTTCTCGCGTAGTCGTTGGTAGCGATCCGGTACTGATGTTAGATGGAGTAATTCCCGCCACAAGAAAAGCTCTGGAGAGAGCGAAGCTCAGAGTTTCGGATATCGATGTCTTTGAGGTGAATGAAGCTTTCGCGTCTGTGGTTCTTTCGTGGGCCAAAGAAATTGGTCCGGAAATGTCCAGAGTCAATCCCAATGGCGGTGCTATTGCGCTTGGCCATCCGCTGGGAGCAAGCGGTACTCGCATACTTACCAGCATGATTCATGAGTTGGAAAGGTGCGACGGCCGCTTTGGTTTGCAAGCAATGTGCATCGGACATGGCATGGCTACGGCAACCGTCTTGGAACGGCTACGCAACTAATTACGTCGTGGTTTTCTTCTTCTCAGGCTTTTCGCCAACCACCGTCCAGCTGTAACTGTGGCGGTGGTGGCACTGTACGTTGACTAGTCCGTTATTCTGTAGCAGGGCAATAGCTTCTTCACGTATGTAGTACTTAACGTAGGCGGGGGTGAGCTGATCGTAAATGGTCTGCCGGATTTGTAGCCCGTCGAGCCTGTCAATATGGTTGAGCATGTAAGAACGCATTGGTAGCGGAAATACTTTGCACAGATTCTTGTATGCCACCAGCCAGGGGATCAGGCTCAGTGTCAGTAGCTCTAATCCCCAATGCGGCAATTTTGTCGTGAGGGCTCGCAATGGTGCGCTGAAAGCAAGGTAGAGCTCATTACCTTCGTGCCCGTACACCCAAATCAAAACTTTGCCACCCGGTTTGAGCGCGCTGACGCAGGCTCTTATTATGCGGTCCGGGTCGGCAATGTGGTGAAGAATACCGATAGAGCAAATGAAGTCGAGGTCCGTGTATTCTCGAATGGCTTCACCTTCAGCGTGAACCGGAATCACTCGATTCGATCGACGCCGCACGTTTTGGCACAAAAGAGCAAACCACTTCGAGGGTTCGATTGCTACGACTTTGGAGGCGCCTGCATCCAGTAGCATGTTCACAATGCGCCCTGCACCGCTGCCAATTTCCGCCCCATAACATCCGGTCAAAGACTCTACGTCGTGCACAGGCCCGAAAATATCGCGCAGGTAGTCTAGTGACGCCCAGTAGCCGGTGTTATCCGAATACTGCAGCCATTGCTCAGCGGAATCCGCAATCGTCTTCGAATTTAGCGAATTCACCCGCAACGCCGTCCCGCTTGCTATCCAACCAACCGATACTGATCGTAGCCTGAATGAGGCTCGGCAGAACGCGTTTGAGCAAACTTTAACGACTGTTACAGATTGTCCCTAACGGCTGGTGGTAGCAGCGGAAGTTGTAACGGCACCGGACTTCAGCATCATGCGCCAATAGTCGAGCAAGTCGAGCATTGTTGTTTCGAACGATATTTTTGGTTCCCAACCGGTTGCTGCTTTGAACTTAGAATAGTCTCCGTGTAAAACCCGCACGTCGCTTGGACGTAGACGTGCTTCGTCAACTCTAATCTCAATTTTTACCCTTGATTGCGAGATCAGCAACTGAAGCATTTCGTCCACGGTGCGAGTGACGCCGCTGGCAATGACATACTCCTCACCATAATTGCAGTGATTGACAGCCAACCAATAGGCGCGTACCACATCGCGCACATCGGACCAATCGCGTTTTGCTTCAAGGTTGCCGACGTAGACGACAGGCTCGCGCAGGCCGGCTTCGATTTCTGCGATCTGCTTAGCGAAATTACTTGTGACAAACACCTCTCCACGGCGAGGTCCTTCGTGGTTGAATGTCCGCGTGCGGACAGTTTTCATGCCGTAGCTCTCGTAGTACTGATAAGCGAGCATATCCTGCGCTACCTTGCTCACGGCATAGGGGCTTAGTGGGCGTAGCGGATTCTTCTCAGTGATGGGCAGCTCATGTTCATACACTTTGCCGTACTCTTCCGAACTTAAAGCCACTTGAATGACGGGCGAGATTTCGCAAGAACGAATGGCCTCGAAGAGATTGAGTTGCATCGCGATGTTGTCTGTAATGGTGGCTGCGGGACTGACCCATGAATCGAGAACATAGCTCTGTGCGGCCAGGTGAAAAATATAGTCGGGGCGAAATCCTTTGAGCAAGTTTATGCATGCGACTGCATCGGTGAGATCGCAGTCTACAAGTTTAACGGTTTTTCCAAGATGAGCTACATTGTGGGTATTGCTGCGCCACCGTTTTGTTCCGAGGATTTCAACTCCCGGTTCTTCCTTTAGCAGGTAATCCGCCAGGTGTGATCCGGCCATCCCTGTGATTCCTGTGATCAGTACGCGCTTTTTCATTGTGACTCCAGTTCTCTGTTTACTATGTTGAGGTACTTGTCTATCGGGCCGTAACTACAGAATCAAAGACTTTGTTTTCCAATGCCCATGCATACACTTTAGATAGCCCCTCCTTGAGCTCAATGGCGGGCCTCCAGCCTAGTGCGAAAATCTTCTCGACATCCAGCAACTTGCGAGGCGTGCCGCCGGGCTTAGTGGTATCAAATGTAATGGTGCCTTTGAATCCAGTGATCTCTTTCATCAGGGCGGCCAGATCCGCAATACTACAATCCTTTCCGGAGCCGACATTGACGGTCTGTGCATCTTCATAGGAAGTCATAAGGGTGTATAGTGCAGCAGCCAAGTCGTCGGCGTGCAGGAATTCGCGCATTGGTGACCCGTCGCCCCATACTGTAACTTCGGGTAAGTTGCGAATGCGGGCTTCGTGAAAACGGCGCATCATGCCAGGAATCACGTGCGAATTGTTCGGGTCGAAGTTGTCGTTGATACCGTAGAGATTTGTTGGCATCGCTGAAATGAAGCGCACTTCGTATTGACGCTGGTACATCTCACACAGCTTGAGTCCTGCAATCTTCGCGATGGCATAGCCTTCATTTGTCGGTTCCAAAGGACCGGTTAGCAACGATGACTCCTTGATGGGTTGCTCGGAAAGCCGCGGATAAATGCATGAACTGCCAAGGAAGAGAAGCTTCTCTACTTTGGCTTGGTAGGCGCAGTGGATCAAGTTCGTTTCAATGCTCAGATTTTGATAGAGAAACTCGGCCTGGGCTCGGCTGTTCGCTTCGATTCCCCCAACTTTGGCGGCGGCAATCAAGACGTAGTCAATCTTTTGACTTGCGAAAAACTCTTCGACATCGCGTTGTCTAGTTAAGTCAAGCTCGTCGCGAGTCTTCAGGACCAGGTTTTCGAATCCACGCGCTCTTAAATCGCGCACGATCGCCGAGCCGACCATTCCGGCGTGACCGGCCACATACACTGTCTTCTGCCTGTCCAAGCGGTCGCGCCTCGTACGTATGACGTAGATCATAACAAATATTCGCTCGTGTGAGGTGGTTGCAGGGGCACAAGGCTTAGCCGAACTCCGTCCGCCTTCTCTTGGATACTAAATCTGAGCGTCTAATAAATAAATTTGCAAAATTGGTTGCTAAGGAGAATCTAATTTGGTTTGCCTATAGTGCAGCGCGATCTGACCGTTTAAACTCAAGAGGCGTCAGTGTGCGCGCGGTGCCGCATGCGAACGTAAGGCGTAGTTAAGGGGATCTGAATGAAGACTTTGCTCGACCCGGCTGCCATCGCCATTGGTGCATATGGCACTCTGGCCCGTACCGGAATACTCGAGACCAGCTTTTGCCAAAAGGCTTTCAGGTCGGCGTACTTCGCCTACAAGCAAATGTGGGAAGATCCGTATCGCTGTCTGATGCAGCGCTATCCGGATATATTTCTCGGCGGTCATATAGTTGATGTTGGTGCCGGAATCGGGTACACGGCGACTGTGTTTGCCGACGCTTTGCAAGAAGGCTTTCAGGTCTTTGCTTTTGAACCGGAGCAGAAGAGTTTCGCGCAGTTACTGCAGTGCATTGTCGAACGTGGGCTTGAGCATAAGGTAGTGCCGGTGGCGGCCGCGGCCGGAGAACGTAACGGTATGGCGCAGTTGCGGTTGAACAAATTTCACCCCAGCGATCATCGCATCGTTACGGAGGACTATCGCCGGTTGATTGGTGCCGATGCCACGGCCAACCCGGTTGAAATGGTCTGTCTCGATTCGTTCCTGTCGGACAAAGTTCCGACTCAGCCTGTTTCTTTTGTCAAAATCGATGTTCAGGGCTACGAGCCGCTGGTCTGTTCCGGGATGAAAGGTACGCTAGCCAGACATGAGTTGGTTTGCGTGGCATTCGACTATTGTCCGCAAGCATTGGAAGAGCTTGGGTTTGATCCTCCGTTATTATTAGACTTTTTTCTAAAACGCGGTTTCCGGTTATTCTCGATCGGGAAGAATGGTGTATTGACAGGGCTTTCGAGCTCGCAACTTACGAAAGCGTTGGCCGGCCGGGCTTACACTAATTTGCTCGCCTCGCGCAGAGACCTGACCGCGCATGGCAAGGACAAGAGCGCGAAAGATAAGTTAGTGAAGTCGACCGCCGGATAGATGTCATATTACTGCCGGATTCATAGTAATATTGGGCATTCCTGCCACTGAGGCCCGCGCGTCGGCATGCCGAGCGCATTGAGCTTCAGATTACTCCAGCGGTGTTACTAAGCAATGACCAGTACGCCTTCGACGAAGACCACCGCTGCTCCTACGTGGACGATTCCGTTTAATCGTCCGTCGTTTCTCGGGCGCGAACAGGACTATATCCTGCAATCTCTGGCGGCGGGACAAATTTCCGGTGACGGACCGTTCAGTCGCAAGTGTCATAGTTTTCTCGAGGGAACGATGGGGGCGGCGCGAGCGTTGCTGACCACATCCTGCACTCACGCTCTGGAAATGTCTGCGTTGTTGTTGAATCTGGAACCTGGCGACGAAGTCATTGTGCCGTCGTTCACGTTCGTCTCGACTATTAACGCCTTTGTCTTGCGGGGCGCCAGGCCTGTCTTCATTGATATACGTCCTGACACGCTCAATATGGATCATGAGCAAATTGAGTCTTTGATCACGCCCGCTACCAAGGCCGTTGTGCCTGTGCACTATGCCGGTGTCGGTTGTGAAATGGACCCCATAATGACTTTATGCCGCAACAGGGGCATCCATGTTGTCGAGGACAATGCGCACGGCATGTTCGCGAAGTATCGAGGGCAGTATCTCGGTACCTTTGGAACCTTTGCGACTCAAAGTTTTCATGAAACAAAGAACTTTAGTTGCGGCGAGGGCGGCGCATTGATAATTAATGATGCCAGCTTCATTGAGCGCGCTGAGATCATTCGCGAGAAAGGCACTAACCGCAGTCGATTCTTCCGCGGGCAGGTGGATAAGTACACCTGGGTAGATGTTGGCTCGAGTTTCTTACCGTCAGACTTGCTTGCCGCGGTGCTTTACGCGCAGTTTGAAACTCGCGATGAAATCTATGCGCGGCGTCGTGGCGTTTGGCACTACTACCAGGACAACCTTGTCGATTGGGCCGGTGCCAATGGCGTAAAGATGCCATTTGTACCCGAGTGGTGTGAGCAGCCCTATCATATGTTCTACTTACTGATGCCGGATCTTCAGACGCGGACTCGCTTTATCGCTCACATGAAGGAGCGCGGCATCCTGTCTGTTTACCACTATTTGCCATTACATTTGTCGACCATGGGAATTGAATATGGTGGCGTGGAAGGGCAGTTTCCGGTTACCGAGCTAGTGAGCGATCAGTTGGTGCGTTTGCCGATGTTCAATACTTTGAGTACGGCGGATCAGGAACAAGTTGTTGACGCAGTCCTTCAATTCCGAGCCTAAACTCTAAGAAACAAACGGCTGGATTGCTGCGGTTATGCGGGCGTTGTCGCGCCACCACTCTATGGTCTGCCGTATGCCATCCTCGAGTTGATAGGACGGTTCAAAGCGCAATTCGTTGTGAAGTCTGTCGGTCAGCGCCACTACAAGCGGTGCTTCGATCTTTTCTCGTTCTTGCGCACCTAAGTGCAAAAGATCGGGGCGGCCAATTTCGGAAGCAATGGTCGAAGCAATATCTTTGATTGAACAGGGAACGCCTGATGCAATGTTGATGTTGCCTTGCAGCCCGCTTTGCAGCAAGGCGACGAACGCCGCCGCAACGTCCTCAACGTGCAGAAAATCACGCACTTGCTGTCCGCTGGAGCAGAACGCTGGTTCGCCCTGAAGCAATGAACGTACAACTGTAGGCACCAGGCGTTCTTGATACTCATGAGGGCCGTAAACGTAAAAGATTCGTCCCCAGGCGCTACTAATCCCGTGTTTCGTGAAGAAAGCGTCGGTCATCAGATTCAGTGAGTGCTTGCACGCACCGTAGAGGGTGGCCGGCGCCAGGGGTGTCACGTTCTCAGAACAGTATCCGTGTCTCCAGTCGTACTCGGCGCAAGTACCGGCCGTCACTGCGCGCCGGCCCCCGTTGCGGGCGAAGGCGCCCGCAAGCTCCAGGCTTGCCGCTACCCAATCGAGATTCTTGTCCGACGTCCAGTACTCGCGCGGTCGGGCGTACCAGGCAAGATGAAGAAGGTACTGCGGAGCTACTTCTTCCATAAGTTCTGCCATTTGGCGCGTATTGAGCAAGTCAGTCCGATGCCACTGAATGCCCGATGTGTTTTCAGCGCAGACCGGTGCGGACGACACGGCATGCACTTCAAAGAGGCTGCGCTGGAGCAAAGGCAAACACTGCCTTCCGATGAAACCTGTTGCTCCCGTCACGAGTACTTTATTCAAGTACCTACCCACCCCTTCACATCACGCTTTCCGTTAGTCATACAGATTAGAGAATAGCGACCGCTTCATCAACCTGTTAGCGGAAAAATACCGTTAAAATCTCAGTTTTTTGAACACTGACCACGGTGTCATCCGCAGCGCCAGGCAGATCCAGCGCCAGAAAGCCGGAAAGTAGGTCAGCCCGCGGTCGGTTTCAAGATGCCGTATCACTTCGCGCGCGGCCTGCTTAGGTGAAGCCGCTGGAAATGGAAGTCTCTTTCCAAACGACAGCGAAGTCTCCAGGTAGCCCAGCTGGTAGAAGTGAATCTTTACGCCACTGCCTGCGGCTTTGTGCCGGATGCTTTCAAAAAAGCTGCTCAGCCCTCGTTTGGCCGCAGCGTAGACAATGTTTGAACCGCGTCCGCGATCAGCTGCCACGGAACCAAAGCCTACTATGTAACCGCGGTTGCGTTCGAGCATGGATGGCAATATCCGTCCGGTAAGAGCCATGGTGCCCGAAAGGTTCGCTTCCAGCAGCTCATGCACATATTGCGGAGATTGCATGCCGTCGTCATTATCGCGAGACAAGCCTAGAGGAAAGAGCAAACCATCGATTGCGCCGAGTTTCTGCGCTGATTTTTCGATGGTTTCAATTGTTTCCGCGTCGGATTTGAGCCGGCATGCTAACGTTGAGATTTCGGTGCCGTATCGGATTTGCAAATCTGAAGCTTGAATTTGCAGGTCGCGTTCGTCGCCGGCAATCAGCAGTAGATTGTGACCCTTCTCTGCCAGTGCATCTGATAATGCTCTGCCCAAACCTGCGGATGCGCCTACAATCACAAAGTTCATAGTTCGAGCCTCTTCGAAAGCTCTGATTGATAAAGGCGCGCAGGATCGAATTGATGGAGCTGTGATTTGAATCGCTCGTACTGCGGATAGGCTTCGCGCACGACGTTTTGTGGTAATCGTGAGTCTTTGATGATGTTCGGAATGCCACGACATTCCAACATGAGTTTGTCCAGGAATTGCAAGAATTCATTGGAAGTAGAACATCGAGGAAAGTCCAGACAGATGCACAATCCGTCGCCGGAAAAACGCAGCAGATCTTGTCGTCCGGAGAACAGTTTGACCGAGGCTAGTGCCAGGGGCAGGTCATTCTTCTGAAGCCAAAGCTGAATCGATTTCGAAAAATAGGTAAAATTGCACGCCGGAATTAGCGCTTGATACTCGTAGAAGCCCGCTGCGCCGAAGAATTTGAAGTAGAGTTCTTTGCTGTTTTGAATCGGAAATATGGAATCAAACAGCGATAGTTGAATCGGTTTGGAAGCAAATTTAGCACGCGCACCGTAGAGAGTATTGATCATGCGAACTGTGAATCGGTTGAAGATGCCGAGTTTCCAGTCGCCACGACTTTCGGCGCTCAATGTTTGTTTGCCGGCTGTAAGGTTTGTGTTTCTGGCGTCGTTCGATTCGATGAAGCGACCTTCCTGGATGAAGCCCTTCCCAAAGTCACTTCCGCGTGAGTCGAAGTCATGCCACGAGAATACAAAATCGGCGCGAGCTGCAGAAGCCTTAAGCATCTCAGGCAGCTTGGTTATGTCGTCTACCGGTACCAGCGTCACTTCGGCCATTGGCGATGGAATCGACTTTAGTTTCAGGCGTGCCGACAGGATGTTGCCGGTGAGACCATAGCCGCCGCACGTTAGCCTGAACAATTCCGGTTCGTCGTTCGGAGACAGTCTGATCACGCCGTGAGTCGGGTGAAACAGGGTCAGTTCCATGACCTGATTTATAAAGGTTCCGTCGCGGCTTTGATTCTTTCCGTGAATGTCTGCTGCAATGCAACCGCCGATGGTAATTCTCGGGTGACCGGGTTGGGTAGCTAGAAACAGTCCGCGTCCGACAAGGAACTCGTAAAGGTCTCCCAGTGTCTTCCCCGACTCCACTTCAATGACGCGGGCATCAGGGTGAAAATCAATAATGCGGTTGAAAAGCTTGTGATCGACAGATCTAACCCCCTCACCGAAGCTTGCCGCAGCATAAGACAGTCCGGCGCCACGCGAAATCACCGGACCTGATACGTTTTCGGCGGACCAATAGCGATAGCGATCAGGGCATTGCAACGTGCCTTGAGCAGCAACTCCACCATCAAAAGATACAAACTTGTTTTGCTTTTCAGCGAATCTCGAAAGTTCTTCCGAGGTCGTCGCTGATTTACCCGTCTCAGGGCTGCATGCGGCTTGATTTTTTGTTAATGGTGTAGTTGGGGCGACCGAGAGTGTTTTTGTAGATGCGTGCAACATAGATGGCAATGAATGAAACCGTGGCTCCGAGGTAAGTAGCGAACGAAAGAATAAGAGCTGCGTCTAAAATTTTGCTATCAATGAAGATACGAGCTAAGGACAATGAAGTGACAAGCAATAGCCAAAATGGCAATGAATAGATAGGAAGGCGCAGCAACAGGGTTGACGAAGAGAGGATGCCGGCAATGGCAAACTTGGTCATGCCGAAAAAGTTGTAATTGCTTTGACCGGCAATGCGTTTCTGTCTGCGATAGGGAATGCCTTTTCGCTTAAACCCGACGCGTCCGATCGATGCGCGTATAAAAGGATAGGAAGTATTGTCCTGCATGATGGCGTCGCGCACTTCCGCCGTCATCAACGAAAATTCCGCCATGTCCAAAATTACTTCTTCATCTGCTACGGCACGAAGGATGCGATAGAAAATTTTGCGCATCAATTTGACGTACTCGGCTTCGTCGCGGTCGATCCGCTCGCCATAGACTATGTCGTAGCCGCTTTCGTATGCTTTGATGAACTCAAGAATCATTTCCGGCGGATCTTCGCAGTCGACATCGATGAATCCGAAAAGGTCGCCCTTTGAAGTTCGTAAACCACACTCCAGAGACCGCTGATAGCCGACATTGGCGCTCAGTGAAATGACATAGACATTCGAATGCGCTTCTTGCAGTTTCGCAATTGCTTGCAGCGTGTCATCGGTGGATGCGTTATTCGAGAAGGTCAGGCTAACGTCGTACCTGTCGGAAAGCGCATCCATGACAGGCTTCATTCGATTGAAAAAGAGCGGAACTACTTTTGCTTCATTGTAGACAGGGCAAATAATGGTGAGCGCAAGACGCTTTTGCTGACCGACGTTGTCGGTGCCGGCGTGCCACTCCGCCTTTGCTGGCGCTTGTGGCGCAAAGGAGGTTTGAGAGGTAGGGTCGGTTGATACGCTCATGAGATTTCTAAAAGGTACCGTTCTTTTGCCTTGGAGAAGTTGCGTGGAACTAAAGAGCAACTGCTGATACTATCAGGTAGTATTTTCAAGCGTTCGGTCTTTATTGGCAACTACACAACGTTTTAGAAGACCTAATCTGGCTAAAAGATTGTTCAGACTTCACTGATCATCATAAGCACGGGAGGCTCATTAGTGAAAGCGGTAATTCTTGCGGGTGGACTGGGAACGCGGCTCAGTGAAGAGACGCAGGTCAAACCCAAACCAATGGTAGAGGTAGGCGGCAAGCCCATCCTCTGGCACATAATGAAGATTTATTCAGCTTTTGGCGTAAACGAATTTGTCGTATGCCTTGGTTATAAGGGTTACATGATCAAGGAATATTTCGCCAACTATTCGTTGCATTCCTCTGATGTCACTTTTGACCTGGCAAATAGAAGCGTTGAGTTTCACAACAATGGTTGCGACCCCTGGAAGGTCACATTGGTCGACACTGGTGACAGCACGATGACCGGCGGCCGATTGAAGCGCGCCAGACGCTTCATTGAGAACGAGACGTTCTGTCTTACATACGGTGACGGCGTCGCTGACGTCAACATCGGTCGCTTGCTTGAGTATCATCGCAACTCCGGTCGGATGGCCACAGTCACGGCTGTGCAGCCACCGGGACGATTCGGTTCCTTGTCGATGACCGGCGAACGCGTCGATGCCTTTGTCGAGAAGCCTGTTGGTGATGGTGGTTGGATTAACGCTGGATATTTTGTACTCGATCCGAAAGTGTTGGATCTTATTGAAGGCGACAACACAACTTGGGAAAACGAGCCTCTGGAAGCGCTTGCAAAACAAGGCCAGCTGCAGGCTTTCAAGCACACTGGATTCTGGCAGGCGATGGACACCCTTCGTGATTGCAAACAACTGAATTCACTTTGGGATCAGGGGCGCGCTCCCTGGAAGGTTTGGGAGCAAGGTTTGCCGCCCGGAGTCGAGGCCGACTTCACCCCCGGAGTCGAGCCGGAGCGAAAAGAGGCGCTGCGCACAATTTTGCCGGCGCAGACTATCACCAAGTAAAATCGTCGTCAATTTAAAGAGTGGTACCAGTCGTGCATTTACGACCGAAAAACGGTGGCTTGGCAATCACGTGCTTTGTTGCACTTATGATTGGTTTGCTGCCGCTCTCTGCCGCGGATCTTTGTCAGTCTCGGCCGGTAAAGATCAACAACGCTGAATTTGTTCTGGTCGCCTCGGACAAATTTGTCGCCGGGGAGCCGGCTGAAATGGAGCTGCGAATCAAGAATCTTTCCACTGAGAAAGTGGCGTTTCCGCTTTTCGATACTGTGAAAATTGAGCTGAATGACAAGAAAGGCATGGCCGTCTCTTGTGGCGGCGGACGACGTGCTACCAGTATGTTGCCACCGCTAGTGGTTCCCGCCGGTGAAACTGGAGTGGCTAAATTCAAGGCATATGCCACCGCCGATTCTTCCGGCGTGAGATTCAACTTTGAGGATGGCACCGGTACCATCTGCGTCTCCCGAGCAGTCAAGCCCGGAGCGCTTCGTGCGAACCTGACATACTCGAACAGGTCTACCGGCGTCAAACCTGCTGTTGCAGCGCGAATCTGGTCCGGCGATGCTGCTACCGAAGATGTCGAAATCAATTTGAGTGATGGCTCTGAGGCTGAAAAGCCCGCTCTGCCAGGCTCTGACGGCTCCGCTGCGCCTGGATTTGGTCCGTGATCCGGATTGTGCCGTACAGGAGATAAAAGGTTCGCGGCGTGGATTTTTGTCGACTGCCCAGTTTACCCTTAGGATTGATGCATTCGCACGATGCCGCTCGTTGACCGACCGGCTTCAGGGGGCTGTGAGTACTCTAAGTACAGTAAGTACTAATTGACTTTGGTAGTTTTTTGAGTGGTGCTGCTGCTCAGGCTTTGACCGGTGGAGAAAAGTGAGCGATAGAGCTTTTCCTTGTCCGCCTTGTCCGATTCTTCTGTTCTTCTTTCCACATTATGTTGAAGCTTCTCAATCACAGGCGGCGGAGCGGCGTCGCCGCAGAATGTTTTCCAAACCTGAATGATTATTTGTGCAGCGGTCATTCGCGGTCGGGTGCGCATTTGTTGGCACCAGGTCTTCGCGCGGAATTCAAAGGAGTGAATATAGAGAAGATCGCAGAGATTGCGGTGATATCCGTGCAGCAAGTCTGTAAAGTCTCGCATCGATTGCTCAGGATTTCGTCTGTAAAGTGAATCGTTGGCTCTGGCTTTAAATCGGGCTCTCGCCAACTCGTACGTCCCGACTGCTTGTCGGCAGATTACAGCGCGCTCGAATGCTTGCATCACCTTCTCGCGCGCATTTACACCGTATTGCAGGCGTTTGTTTTCGTCTTGTATTAGCTCGATCAATGCGTCGGCGATAGCATCCGCATCGGCCGGAGGCACAACAATACCTGTGTGTCCATGCGTCACGTATTCTTTGGTGCCTCCAGCCGAGCTGCCGATCACGGGCTTGCCTGAGGCCATGGCCTCTAGTACTGTATATGGTGCGTTTTCGTATAGCGACGGCACAACGCAGATGTCTGCCGATCGGTAGTATGCCGGCATCTTGTCCAGCGGAACATGGCTGACGAAGGTTACGGAGTCGAGGCAGCCGGCATCGGACAGTTGCTGCTTTAAGGAAGCCAGTACGGAAGTTTTACCCGGTCCGGTCATGGTGTCGGCACCAACCACTATGAATTCGACATTTTGGTGGCTCTTGAGTACTTTCGGAATTGCGCCCAACAAATAGGTTACGCCCTTGCGTTCCTCAAGTCTTCCGGCAAAAAACACTTTGATTTTTTCGTTCTTTACCAGTGCGCGCGGCCCGTCCGGCGAAAACTTGTTTGCATCGACAGGATTTCGTACTATGCAAATTTCTTCACGCTTTGCTCCGCAGTCACGAGCGACATAGTCAGCTAGATCTTCGCTGGGAGATGATAGGACGTCGGCTTCGAGCATGGGCAGGCGTTCCAATATCGCAACCAGATTTTGGTCGAAGGAGGGTTTGAGATTGTGGTAACGCTCCACTATGAATTTTGAGTGGGGCGTGTGTAGACGAACCACCAGAGGACAAATGCCGGTCAACGCAGGAAAGAGTGCTTCGGCTAAGTGTTCGGGGGCTTCCACGACGTCGAACGGGTTTGCTGAATGCACTTCCAGAAATTTGCGCCACAGAGCCAGTCCGCATTTGAGTACGTAATGACTGTAGGGTAAGGAGATCCATATCGTTCCCAGTTCGTAGAGAAGATTGCTCCAGGGCGCCCTATGAACTGTGACATTGTTTGCAGAAGAAGGCGGCGGATCAGTGTGCACGTCTGCGGCCGTTAGGGCGATGACTTCAACGTCGTGACCGGCTTCACGAAGCGCCTTCGCGTGTTGGAAAGTGTAGGCGCCTATACCCCCCCAACCAGTTTCCGGTGGATATTCTCGTGATATCAGGCAAATGCGCATGGTCTTTTCCGTTTCGTGTAATCGGGGTACTTGAGTTTGAGGCTACTGCACATTGTTGTGAGACATTGACGCAAGTCTTCGTTGTTGTATTTGGGTCAGGAGTTCTTCGATCATTTTTTTCGCGCCGTAGCCGGATAGATGGACAGTATCGAGAAAGTCTTTCTCATCAAAAATTTTGACGGTCTCAAAATCAACTAAAGGTACTGCGCTTTTGCTGCAGATTGATTTAAGATCGCTTAGATATTTTTCGCGTAGGCCCGGGGTGCTAAGGGTTTTGTTGCCGTCGGACACAGGCATGTTTACAAGCACGAGGTTGATGTCGCTTTGCTTGCAAAGTTCGATAATCTTTGTGAGCTCGCACATTTCCTGCTGGAGCTTGTTGTAGTTTGGCGGATTGTATCGGGTTGGATAGTCCAGCACTGCCAGGTTGCTTGAAGGCGTGTTCGGTTCAGCAGCTTCCACCGCTACTACCGACCGAGATGTTTTTGCTTTTGGCCGCAGGTCCGCGCCATTTTGAATCGCCGCGGCGGCTTGCGGTGCTGCCGCTACCGGCGTGATCTTCGCTTTCGCTGCTCGTTCCATGGCAATGGCCGAGAACGCTCGCTCCATGTTTGTTTGCCGTCTGAAGTCGCGACAGAGCCAGCTCTCAATCATAAGGTGAAATTGATCGCGCAGTCGATAGACTTCTGATAGCGAGGAAAGCGCCAGCGCCGTTCTTGCTTCCGGTTTCGGTACAATATCTACATTGTTTACCAGATATCTTGCGTCGCAAAGGGCCTTAAATGCCGGCGTTTCACCCGGTGGCGGATTGATGTTGTCGACAAAGTCGCGCAGTCCTACTCCGTAAATCAAAAGCGATGGCTGTTTTTTGCTGTCCGCTATGCGGCTTAGCAGCAGCCGAGCATCTGAGGGCATGCAAGCTGCGGTGGTGAAATTGAAAACGTCCAGCTCTTTGCCAAATTTTCGCTGGATCTGCGAGCGAAAGTAATTTGCTTCGGGATAGGACTGAATCAAATTAAGACCGTGTTTTTCCGTCTCGCTGACTATGGCTTTTGAAAGTTGCTCGCCTTCGCTATAGTAAAATGCGCACATGGGCAAGGATGAGCCGAGCAGCATTACGCTTGGCGGCTCGGGCCGGTTTTTGAGTTGGTCGAATTTATATTTGAGCGCCGATTCGGACAACTGCAATGCTGGAATTTGACTATGAGGGACTGCTTTAAGCGGATGAAGCAAGCCGGCGGCGTAGTTGGTTGCCGCCAGGAAAAGCATCGTCCACAAGAACGTGCTGCTGCTTATACGTGTCCAGAGTTTCTTCACTTACCCTTGTGCTTTTGCCGAAAGCCATTGCTAAACGGCGGTTCTGGGAATTCGCGCGCACAACTCTATGGTTGCGTAATTGACACATGTAAAGATATCAGTAAGGTTCATTTATGACCTTGCCAATCTTTTAGATTTCAATATGAATCTATTCTTTTGAACCGGCGCAACTTTAGTTCAAGTCGGGGCACGGTATCCGGTTCTCTAGAGTGCCGCTGCTACAGCATTTGTCGAGCGGCGCCGAAGCAGCTGCTTGCCAGATTAGTTGTCGCTCATTGTGGCTTTGGCTTAACGAGAACCACTCCTGAGTAATCCCTAAAGGTTCGCGTTGACAGCTTTGGTAAGATTGCCAAGTTGTGTGTGCGCGCAGGCGCGGAACCAGCTCTACGCGGTGTAAAGCCACGTATGGCGAGAGTATACGGGTTTCGCAGTCCATGCGCCAAGCAGAAGCGCTTGCAAGGGATGAAAATGGGAACTGCTGCACCGGAGAAAACTGAGAACGCCTTTGCTGCGTTACCTTTTCGTGCAGCCACTTTTCAGGACAAACTTTTTGCATTTTTAGCCCATCCTGCGTTGCATGCAGTAATCCTCATTGGGTTGGTGCTCGCATGCTTCGGCAGGACAATCGGAAGCTACTTTCTGGCAGATGATATCGGTCAGGTAAAGTACATTTCGGCGATTTGGTCCGGGAATCTGAATTTGTTGTGGTCCAATTTCACCGGCAACTACATGCAGATTGCCGGTATGAGCGTTTTTAGACCGATGTTGCTAATGACACTGGTTCTGGATTATGGGCTCTGGCATGCGAACGCTGCCGGATACTACGCTTCGAATTTGTTCTATTTTGCCGCCGATGCGGTCCTGCTATATCTGACTTTGTGCGAACTGGCCGCACCGAGCGGAAAGGTGCGTGCACGATTCGCAGCGCTATTCGGTAGTGCATTGTTTGCTGTCAGCCCGCTTCATTGTGAAAGCATTTCCTGGGTAGTCGGGCGTGTTGATTCTGCTTGTTGTTTCTTTTATTTGTCCAGCCTACTTTGTTTCCTTCGCTCGCGGCGGTCTGTAGCATTTGGTTGGCGCGCCGCCGGGGTTGCTCTTTTTTGGCTGGCAATTACCACCAAAGAGATGGCGATTGGGTTGCCTGTTCTTTTATTCGGAATTGCCGCCGTTAGTTTTCAGTCTGCCGGCGGAGGCCTGAGCCTTGTCGAACGAGTGAAGGCCGGTTGGCAATTCAGCCGTTCGATCTGGCTCTCCACCGCGATCTATTTTGTGGTGAGGTATCTGACTTTGGGCACATTGCTGGGCGGCTACACTGGTTCCATCGGCGCTACCCAGGGGGACAACGCGATAACTCGTTGGCTGGACGGCGACACCGTTCATCGATTGTTGTTTCCTTTCGCTCACGATGTTTTCTCTAGCACAAGCATGGCTCCGACATTTCTGCTCGTCGGCTACGCTACGTGTGCTGCTCTGATTCTGGTTCGGTTGCTCTCCGGCGGCATGAGCTGGCGCCTTCTGGCAATATTGTCAGGGTGGGCGATTACAGCGATGGTTCCAATCTACAAATTGTGGGGCATTGGTTACAATCTGGAAGGCGCCCGTTTCTGTTTCTTCCTTTCGCTTTCACTCAGCGCGATACTACCGCTGATACTACTAGCTCCCAATAGCCATTTGCCGGCGAAACTGCAACGCAGGCTAGACGCGGTTGCTGCTGTCGCTCTCACCGCGCTGGTATGCGTCTTCGCGAAAACGGCTTACGTGACTAATCTTGTCTGGGTGCATGCTGGAAAGGAAGTTCGTGCTGTCTGCGAGTCTGCCAATCGGCTGAACTCCGCAAGTCCCGGTGACAAGAAGATGATTTTGCTCGGCGTGCCGAAGGAGCATTGCGGGGCTCACATGATTTTGAACGGCGATACCTTGAAAATGATGTTGGGGCGGCCTCTCAACTCCAGCGAGGCGTGGCCGCGATTTATTACCTTCGACCCCTTGTTGTTCGGACCGGATCAATACGTTAACGCTTCGCGTTTTCGTCGCTCGCTAGTTGATGCAAATGTAGTGCCTTGCGCATTTGTCTGGTCCTCGAGGGCAAAGAAGTTTGAGCCTGTGAGCTTCGATGCTCTCGACCACTCAGCGCCCGACCTCTCGTTTCTCACCCCCGGAGGCGGGGACTTTCCGCCCGCTTCCAATGCGCTTTTGTCAAAACATGCAATTGGAAAGGCTCTTCCCTATGCAGACGGGCATGCTGAATTTTCAATGGAGCCGACCGGCGTGACCGCAACTTGCGTATTGGCTGGTGATGGACTTCGGCTGTCCGGCGTTAGCATCAATCCGCTTAATTACGATTTTCTTGAGTTCCAGTATCTGGCACCGTCTGCGGCGCCATTGCGATTCACTGCCAAATGGAAGTCCGCTGATGCTTCTACTCTCAGCGAGGAAGTACTGCCTGGCTGCGTTGCCTACAGGAACTGCCTTGCCACGAGTGATGACGGCGCACAGTGGCAGACGGCCCGCATTCGTCTGTCGAAGCAGTGGCGATGGTTTGCCTCGCGAGCGATAGGTGAGTTGCAGTTGCTCTTGCCTCCTGTTAAGCAGATTGCTATTCGAGACGTTAAAGTTGTGCCTGCACGCCAAGTGGTTCCGACATTGATCGGTACCGGCGTTGAGAGTTCGGTGGGATGTTTGCCCTTTGTCGATGGAATGCCTTTGCAAGTCAACGCTGTGGATGTACCCGGTGCAAGGGCATTGCAGCTGGAGATTTCAAAATGCAACTACTTCTTCGACAATTACGAAGAAGCCAACGAGCAGTCTGCAGTGCAAGTTGTTCGGAAAGTGGAGAAGCTGTCAGGTGCGATCAGTTTGAGCAAACACGAGTGTGCCGAACCTGGTTACTACCAGATAAGGATTAGAGCCCTGGGAGACAACGCCGAACCAATCGGCGAGTACTCCGACCCCGTCACTGTAATTCGGAACTGATTTATGCCAGTCACCACGCAACAACGACTGCTCCCGCCCACCAAGCGCAGCTCCGCAAAGAGTGCGGGAACTAAGTTCAACAACCTGCCCGGCTGGTTGTCGATGGTGTTGCTATTCGTCACTGCGCTGATTCCGAGGGCGCTCTACAATTGTGCTTGGATCGAGCATCGCATTTGTCACTTTGGTGATGCCTATAACTTCTTGCGATCAGGAAGCGCAATGTTCCACGCTGTTGCGACTGCGAAATCTCCCGTTGACGTTCTGAACATCTTCTTCGCTCCGACGCCTCCTTCCGGGCCGATTCTTCAAGCAATGACTTCGATGAATTTGACGGAGCGTCTTCTCATTGACGGTCCTGTGTTTCCGGCCTGGCTTGCACTGATCGAGTGGATAAGCGGCGTCAATCCGATTAATCCGATTTTTGATACATTCTCCGTGCAGATGTGTTTATGCAATTCGGTTTTGGATGCGCTGTGCTGCGTACTTGTCTTTGTTTGCGCGAGATTGGCTTTTAACAAGCGTACTGCTCTGATCGCCGGTCTGCTGTTTGCCTTCTATCCAGCCGCTATCATCAATACTCAGCATTGCTACAGTGAACCATTCTCGTATTTCGTTTTGACAGCGTGGCTTGCGTTGACTCTGCGGCTTTCTCTGCGGCACGCCGATGGAACGGCTTGGCGCATTGTTGAGTGTGCCGGTCTAGGTGTAGTCACGGGCGTTTTGATGCTTTCGAAGCCGGCGTTTGTGCTGTTGCCGCCTCTAGCGGGCTTCATCATCTTTGCGCTGAAGGCGCCGAGTTTATTGAGAAGAGCGGTTGGAAAGCCTATCGTGCAATCAGGACGGGGGCAAGTCGTAGCCTGCCTTTCTGCGTTGATCATCGGGTTTGCGCTAAGCGTTTCTCCCTGGTTGTTCTTCAACAAGGCAGTGACCGGACAGTGGTCGCTGTTTGTTAATCGGGTTCCGGCGTTCAACATCTTTCACGGTAATCAATTAAAGACCGATGGTTGGCGCTGCTATCCGTATCGCGGTAGTTTTCCCGGTGAAAGCAAGGAAGTAGTTGCTGCGGTTCTGCGTGATGGTGCAAAAGAGCCTGTCGCCTTTGTCGGACTTGAACTCAAGAAACTGGCCAGGCTTTGGAGCGGTGTTTGGAACGAGTACCACTACTCTCTCTTTGGAATTCCAATAGAAGGGCAGTCTTTATTTCACCAGTTGATTCTGTTTCTGTCCGCTTTGTCGATTCCGCTGATTCTGCGCAGGCGGCGTAATGTCGGCTTATCTCGCGAGTTATCGGCGGGACTTGTTCTTGTGGCGGTAGTGGCTTTCCACTTCGCTTACCTTCCGTTTGAAGCGATCAGTCGATATGCCGTAACCGCGATGCCGGCAGCCTGTATCCTGGCTGCTCATGTGATATCTGCAGGACTTAGGCGGCAGGCGTCGCAGCTCGCTACTGTGGTTGCGGCCGGTGTGGTCTCGTTCTTATCTTTGTCGTGGCAGGGGACGCTTGCGTCATCCTTAGCGGGCGTCCTTCCTGATGCTGCGCTCAGCCCCTGGATTGCCTGGTCCGTCGCGGCAATGCCGTTGGTCGTGACTACTGTTTACTCCGTTCGCTACCTTTCGGCGCGGATTCGATCTTGTTACATCCCGGTGGCGTGCGCTCCTGTTTCACTTTGCCTGCTAGTGTTGCTGGTGTCGCTGTCCTACTCGGTCCAATCGAGAGACTGGAGAGAGTGGAGTACCAAGCTCGAATCCGGTACCACGGTGCGCCGCACATTTGCTTTGCCTGCGACTATGTCGATGGATAACGAGTCTGTCGGTTTCATACTTCTGGATCTTCAGTCAGAAGTTTTGGCTCCCCGCGTGCGTGTCGTGGTAAACGGGGTGGCTCTAAATGACGAGCCGTTTCCTCTGGCGCGATTGATGCCGGAGAATCGGGATGTCTTGCAATGCCTGGCTATTCAAGGCGAGGGCATGGGAAGAGATTTCCGTGGTTTCCGTCACTGGTGGGTCGTGCCCGTGTCGCCAGGCGTGTTGCATGTTGGTGGAGAGAATCAGATTGAGCTTTCAACTGATCAAAGCGATGATGCGATTCAGCTGTTTGGCGATTATGCTACTCCCGCACAGGCCGGAGCGAATGCGGATGGCGAGAGATTCCTTCCGTCTTTGTACTCCTATTCGTATACGAAGGGCTTTACGACGTTTGACCACCGTGATCCACGCGTTTTCGAGGCAGTCACTGTCGGTGGTAAGACGCTGTCGAACTCAGTAGTGAAAAATGGCTTCGAGGAGTCGGCTGATCTTTCTTCCGCTTCCGGCATTCAACGCGGTGCGTTCAGAATGTTCGTGCTTTTGCCTCAGCGCACGCGTGTTGTCCCGGATACTCAATCTTCCTTGTCCAATGATCTATCCGGTGTTGCCTGTGGTGTGCGGGCGGTGGAGGAGCAAACGCAGTCCGTTGCTGCCAAGGTATCTCCATCAGAGAATTTCGGCGGTGTTGCTTGCGGTGCTTTTGCCGTGCAAAGTCCGGCACAGTGCCCTGTGGTGCGAGATGCACGATCCTTTGATGTGCCGCTGACAAGCACGCTCAGCATTGTCGGCCCGGACAGCGAGCGCGACGTGTCCGGTAACAATCCCGTCTCGTTCTCTCCTGTTGCACCCTTCTTGTTGCCCAAGGGACTGCCTGCTCAGTCTCGCTTCAAATTCTCCGGATGGCTGAAAGGCAAGACTACTAATCGGGCCGGGTTTGTAAGCCTTAATTTTGAGGGTACCGCTGCTGATGGCTCTCATAAGTTGTGGAATTCTCAGTGGCAACCCATCGGTATTCCGCTTGCCGGAAGTCAGTGGCGTCCGACCACCTTCAGTGATGAGATTCCGGACGAGATTCTTCGGTTGGATGATTGCAAAGTAACTGTATTGTTCTCGCCCTTCCAGCCTGATTATCTGTTCCTTCGCAAGAAGGAAGCGCTGAAATGCACCATGCAGGTTCGTGATGCCAATTTCACACTCCTTCAGCCGCTGCCGCTGCCACCGCTGCGCGAACGCGAATGGAGGCTATATTAGATGGCTCGACCTGAGATACTTCCAAAGAGTCTGACGCGTGCGACTGCCGTGAAGCTTCTGGAATGCGGGCGTCCCGCCCGCTCCGAAGGATGGCGCACTGTTTTGTTCACGCTTGTGGTAATCGCTAGCGCCTGTTCTGGCGTAGCGCTCGCCGCCGGTCCCGTGGACGAGAGCATCAAGGTCGCGCCCTGCACCGCTCTTTCGTCCGTCGTTTTGGGAATGGAAGAATCTGCACTCAAAAAATACGCGCCGCAGCTTACGCTCGATCCATATGGATGTTTCGGCGAAAAACATCAGTATATGTGCAAGCAATCCGGCGTTAGCATTGTGGTCACGTCGTACAAAGGCGTGGTCAAGTCTGTTCGCTTTGTCGCGCCACCTTATTCCGGATTCACGCGTGATCAGTGTCTTTCCGTTGCCCGCGCGA
This sequence comes from Candidatus Obscuribacterales bacterium, assembly GCA_019752635.1. Classification (GTDB taxonomy): domain Bacteria; phylum Cyanobacteriota; class Vampirovibrionia; order Obscuribacterales; family Obscuribacteraceae; genus JAKFUT01. The sequence goes on from JAIELX010000072.1 coordinate 108,428, forward strand.
TGCTCGGCCAAAACTCCACTCGCAAAGAAGTCGAACACGATGATGCGGATAGGACCGCCGCCGATATGAATCAGTCCGTTGAGTATTTCTACTTTGACGATGGTGCGCGCTTTGAGCTTACCTTCGCAAAGAACTCAACAACACTGGTAGAAACCGTTTTAGTTAGTGCGGGGTGATGGTGGAAAAGCCGGCTAGCGCAAATAGACTTGGCGAACGGCTTGCCGCCCTTGTTCGCTCGCCTTTCTTTGCGCCCGGTTGCCTGGTTGCCCTCTTTATCGCCGTTTTCCATAAACCACTGCTGCTCGGTAAATGTATCTCGCGCATTGGTGAATCAGCACTGAAGGATGGCGCGTTTAGGGCTGATACCCTGCCGCCGCCATTGTTTCCCGATTTTGATCCCTGCTTGTATCTCTGGTATATGCCGGTGCGCGACTTCCTCAAGGGAAGCATCATGCAGGGCAAGCTTCCGTTCTGGAATCCGTACAGATCCTTCGGCTATCCGGAGTTTTCGCACCCGAGCCAGTCCTTCTTCAATCCTGTACTCCTGCCATCACCTGTATCGCAAGAGTATCTTTACTGCGCAATGTTGATTCTGCAAACGCTGCTCGGTGCCCTGGGCACCTGGTTCGTTTGCAGAAAACTACGACTGAATCAGTGGGCTAGCTTCTGGGCGGCAACGGCATTCGGCCTGAGTTGCCGCATGCTTGGTGGCTTGGAGTTGGCACTCTTTGATTGTATGGTGCCGTTCATTTTTCTGAGTATTCTGCACCTTATTGAGGTGTTTCGTCATGGCGGGACTGGCGACAAAGCTCGACCTGTCGCAACGTTACCCAAAGTACTATTGGTAACTTGTCTATGGGCGTACGGCTTCTTGTCCATGCACTTGGAAGTTTATGTCATTAGTTTGTTCGCGACGCTCGCCTGTTTCGGCGCAGATGTGCCGCTGTCAAAGTGGCTTGGGAAGCGCAAGGATCAGCCGGGAATAATTCGCTATTTGCTACTGGTAGCGGGTGCCGGCATCTTGGCGTTGACGGTGGTGGCACCGGTTTTGGTGCCAATGTTGAAGCATTTGGGAGCGTGTGATTTTTACAAGGCTGGAATGGCAGCCGGTGTTGATGCGAAGTTCCCGGAGTTCTTGAAGGATGCACTTGGTTGGAAAGGGTGTGATGCCGCTCCACTGCGTTCGATATTCGCTGGGACCGCTACGTTTCTTCTATTGCCGGTCGCATTCGTGCTTCGGTGGCGACCGGAAGTACGCGTGATGGGCGGGCTGGTTTTCTTGACCATGATGTGGGCGTATCCGACAGTCTGGTTGGCTGACTTGATTTCGCATCCACCATTTTCATGGTTGGCTCCGCAGTACTTCTTGCCGATAGGAGTGATGAGCGTTGCTGTTCTATCTGCTTGCGGGCTCAACGCTCTCACGCGGTTGGAGGGGCGTCATCAGCGAACTTTTGGAACTATCCTCGTTGTGCTTGGTCCTGTGATTGCCGTAGCGGTGTGTGCGCTGTTCGGCGCGACTGTCTCATTGAAGACCTCGTCACTTCTTATTCCAGGCATCAGTATTGTGTTGTTCATCGCCTGCATATGGAGCAGTGGACGTTTCCGCGCGGTAATTCTGACCGCACTCATAGGAATCAACGTCGCGACTCTAGTGAATGTTGATCGCAAAATCGTTCGAACCCAACCTCACATAGCACAAGCATTGCAACTGCCGGAAACATTGCGTCCGTTAATGAACACTTCGGATCGAGTTGTAGTTTGCGGTATCAATTACTTGCTGCCGAATATTTCGACGCTCTTCCGCATCAATGAAATCAATATTGCTGATCCTATGGCTCCGCGTGGCTATAACGATTTCCTTCAGCTGTTGGGAGCGACCAAGCTTGACGGATTCCATTTGAATTTTTCACGCTTTCCCGCGAAAGTAATTAAGCTGAGTGGGGCGCGATACCTTACTGCTCGCGGACCCATTGTTCCTGAAGACTATTTTGAGAAGTGCGCCGCAACCGGCGGCACCGAACAGCTTGGAGAAAGAGGCTTGCTGGCAGGGCTGCGCGCGACCGGCGGATGGCTTCAAATTGATCGACCGAACAAGCAGCTTTTTGGCCGAATCGATCTTCGAATCCATCCATTACTTTGCAGCTACGCGTCTCCGCGTTTTTCAGTGGCTCTCCTGGACTCCAGTGGACGAGTTCTTGATACCATGCCTGCTGACTGGTCGGGCGAAATGCCGCAACAGCGTCCAGCGGCCAGCACTCTAACTTTCGCTCTGGCGCTTCCTGATGACTGTGTGTCGCCTAAACTTGCCATTAAAGTAGACAACCAATGGACCGGAACGTGTTTGGCTAGTGGCTCGAAGAACCACAGCATCGGCGGTGACTGGAGTGTTGTATGCGACGCGGTGAAGACCGAGCAGGCCGATACTACACCGCAAGCAAAGTCGTGGTTGACCTTGAAGTCAGCAGCGGCTTCGGGGGGGCATCGGCTCTATGAGATTCTGGAACCTGTGCCGCCGATGTATTTTGTGAGCAACGGTTGCTTTGCTGATCGCAAGGGTGCCAGCGAGATTCTGGCCAGCGACGTGTTTGACCCGCACCAGAGTTGTGTGCTGGAGATCGGTGAAGACACCGAAGCTGTGCCTCCGAGTGTCGCACCAGGCGAGTTGATGACGGATATCGCGCACAAGTGTGAGTGGAAAGCGATATCTAATCGTGATTTTGAAGCGCGCGTCGAGTGTTCTTCGCCAGGATATGTTGTGCTGAATCAGGCTTTCTTTCCGGGATGGAGTGCCAAGATAGATGGTGTTCCCGCAAAGATCTTCAGAGCCAATGCTATGTTTCAGGCGGTTGCCGTGCCAGCGGGCAGTCACACTGTAGGCTTCAGCTTTGTGCCATCCGGTCTTGCGCCCGGGCTATCGGTCTTTGGCGGAGGCGCACTGTTTATGCTGGCGTTGCTTGTGCGCGATAGGCGTCGCAGAAAGTCTTTGCCGATGGGTGGTTCGACGAGTTCTTCGCCGAAGGAAGTTCTGGTAGGCGGCAGTTACTATGATAGACACAATTGAAGGTAGGAATAATATGAAGGACAACGATTGCTGTGATAACAAGACTCCCCGCTCGATCTTTCCGTTGCTGTTCCTTGCATTTGTGCTGATTAGTTGCGGCTGGGGAATTTATGAAATGAGCACGGCGGACAAATTGGCGACTGCCAGTTCCGGCCAGGGTACTCTGAAATAGTTAACGATGCCAAGCCTTTTGCTTCCCGCGAATCTCGGGCGCGCCGTCTGAGAATGCGAAGCGAGTCGTTGCTCTACACTCCGGATCGGTCGCGTTCTTGAAGTAGTTGGCTGACAATGCTGACTGCGATTTCGCCGGGGTGATTGCTGCCCAGCGAGAGGCCCATCGGGCAGTAGAACGCTGTCTGACATTCCTCCGGGAGCCCGGCTTTCTCTATATCTTGGCGCAAGCGGATCGCTTTTGCTTCGCTTCCGATCACTCCGAGGTAGGGGAATTCGCGCGAGCGCAGAATCTCCGTGAGGATGGGGCTATCAGTTGAATGCCCCATTGTGATAAGCAGAACGAAGGCATCGTCCGCGATTTTGTCTACGAACGAAGGCATGTTCGGCTCCAGCACCTTGGTGAGCTTGGCGGAGTCGGGTAGCTTATCCAGCCATTCTTGCCGGGGATCGATGCAAGTAATCGAGCACTCCAACGTCATCAGTAAGTTGATAACGGCATTGGCGACGTGACCCGCACCAAAGACAACGATGCGCCATGTTTTAGCAATATGCGTTTCGAAGTAAAGTTTGACCATTCCGCCGCAGGTCATACCCGTATCTCTTTGTAAGCTCCAGTTGACGAAGTGGTGGGCTTGTTTTCCCTGCGATTCCGCCAGTAGGCGCAATGATTCATCTATCGCCTTCTTCTCTAGCTTGCCACCACCAACAGTGCCGTAGTGCCAGCCGTCCCGGGTTACTATCATTTTTGTGCCTGTTTCGCCTGGCACGCTGCCGGTGCTGTCAACTACAATCACCGAAACAAAAGGCGTCGCAGAGGCGAGCAGTTCATTTACTTTGGCGTAGTAGTCACTCACGGTGGAGGTCTCTTACCCGGGGTGTTTGACTTTGACCGTCTTCTTTGCGCATTCAATCTGGCTCAAGGTCTTTCTGGTCTTGCCATTAAGTGCGCCCGTCTGTAGCTCCGCGAGCCGCATCACAATCTCTTCATTGCTTGCCGGTAGTTTCAGTTCCGGTATCTGCCCCGGAGCCGCATAGCGCAGTGCATTCTTAACCGCTGCCCACGCAGCAATTCCGAGTAGAAGCGGTGGTTCGCCGAAGGCTTTGCTTCCTTTAATATTGACCGGGTTTTGACGATCGAGCCAGGCAACGTTCAGTATTGCGGGAGTGTCTTGAATGTTTGGAATTTTGTAAGTCGTAGGAGAGTGGCTGAGAAGAAGTCCTTCCGAGCTGTAGCGCAGGTCTTCCGTGGTGACCCAGCCCATGCCCTGGATGAAGGCTCCGATGATTTGTCCGCGAGCTATTCCAGGGTTGATCGGCGTGCCGATGTCCATTAGCAAATCGGCACGGTCGACTGTGAGATCGCCGGTGAAGCGATCGATCGTGACTTCGCAGACTGAACCACCAGTGGTGAAGTACTTGAAAGGGTTCCCTGCTGCTAACTTTTCCGGACCTGCTTCCCAGGTCCAGTCGATGCCCTGTGTCGCATAGAAGCCGCGCTCGCCCATGCTGACTCTGCTCAAGTAGCATTGCTTCACGAGTTCTTTGAAGGTGATTCTGGTTTTTGGTCTTCGCGTGTCAAAAATCTCGCCGTTCTCAAACACTATCGTCGTAGGCGAAGGCAGTAGATCAATCTCTTTAGATGCTAGAAATACAGCCGCAACTTCTATCATGCGAGCTTTTATGATTTCGCAGGCATTCACTGCCGCACTGCCGTTTAAATCTGTTCCGCTGGAAGCTGCCGTAGCGGATGTATTGTTGTTCTTCTCTGTCGACGTAGGCATCATGATGACGCAATCAGCATCGAGATCGAATACACCGGCCACCAATTGTTTTATGCTGGTGTTTACGCCTTGTCCCATTTCCGTAGCGCCGGTGGAGCACTGAATCGTGCCATCCAGATAGATGTTGACCAGCGCATTAGCTTGATTCAAAAATTTGGTGTTGAACGAAATGCCGAACTTTACTAGAGTGAATGCGAGGCCTTTTAGATGAGTTTGCGATTGGGCGTTGAATTGGCTAATTTCTTCGCGGCGGCGTCTGTACTCAGAAGTTTCTTCCAACTGCCGCACGATGTCTGGCAAGCTATTTTCGGAAATAACTTGTCCGTACGGAGTGACATTGTTTTCTTCCATGCCATACAAGTTGATCTTGCGAATATCGAGCGCGTCTTTGTTTAGGTACGTTGCTATTTCTTCAATAATGTTCTCTATGGTCACAACGCCTTGCGGTCCGCCAAAGCCCCTAAATGCGGTATTGGGCGGAAGATGTGTCTTGCAAACCCTTCCGATTATCTCCACGTCGGGAATGTAGTAAGCATTATCGGAGTGCGTCATGGCCCTGGCCATAACTGCCGTTGAGAGATCTGCCGCTGCGCCGCCATCAGAGAAAAGATTGAGCTTGAGTGCGGTTATCCGGCCTTCCGATGTGAATCCCACTTTGTAATCGTTCTGGAACGGGTGTCGTTTACCGGTGACCTGCATATCGTGGTCTTTGTTGTAGATGATTCGTGCGGCGCGCTTCAATTTGTGGGCAACCAACGCTGCCATGGCTGCCGGATGAGTCGCCTGGCTCTCTTTTCCTCCGAATCCTCCGCCCATGCGCTTACAAATGATCACGACCTGGTTCATGTTCAGACCGAGAATGTGCGCGATTACCTCTTGAAGCTCCGTGGGGTGTTGCGTCGAGGAGTGTACGACTATCTGGTCGTTTTCGCCGGGATAAACAATGGCTGCTTGGGACTCGAGATAGAAGTGATCTTGCCCTTGATTGAAAAATCTTCCCTCGATTACGTGATCCGCCTTACTCATTGCCTCATCGGCATTGCCGCGCTTGATTCGACGCGGAGGACCGATAAATAAGTCTTTCTCCTTAGCGGCGTCTATTGTCAGAATATTTTCCAGCGGTGTGTAAAGGACTTCGATTGCCTTGCGCGCCTCGGCGATTGCTTTCATGCTTTCGGCGGCAATCACCACGAGCGGATGGCCCATGAATTCGATCTCTTCTTCTACTAGCAGAACTTCGTCGTGAAGGATGGGGCCGAATCTGTTTTCACCAGGAATATCCTTGTGGGTATAAAGGGCTACCACTCCGGGAACCTTACGCGCTTCGTCCAGCGCCAGTTGCTCGACGCGAGCGTGTGAGACCGGCGCGTAGAAGAAGTCGACATAGAGCTCGCCGCGCATTGGCGGAACGTCATCCAAATAGGTTGACCGTCCCGAGACATGTCCTTTCGCTGAGTCGTGCGGAATATTCTTGCCTATTGCCGACATGCCGGTGTTCTCCCTGCCTGATTGACTTCATGAAAGAATTTGAGAAGAATGTTGCGTCCGAGCTGATTGCGAAATTCCTTGGAGCCGCGTACATCCGAAATCGGTGTGATTTCGTCTAATGCGACTTTGCCGGCCAAATGCATTGTTTCCAGAGTGAATGGCTTGCCTTTGAGAAATTTTTCCAGTTCCGGCATTCTTTTCACTACTGCGGCAACTCCGCCGTACGCTACGGCGACATCGGATATGGTGCCACCATCGAGAGAAACTCTGAAGGCCGCAGTAAATGCAGAGATATCCAAGTGCTTGCGTTTTGAAACTTTGTAGAGTTTCAAAACCTCGTTGGCTGCGGGCAGCTGAAAGACTATTCTGTGTATGAGTTCGTTCGACTGCATATCGCACTTCTTGTAGCCCTGGTAGAACTCAGTGATTTTTACGCGTCGCTTGCCGCCGGTACTTATCAATTCTAGTTCCGCGTCAAGAACGAACATTGCCGGGGGCGTATCTGCAATTGGGGAAGCGTTTGCAATATTGCCGGCAAGCGTACCTGCATTGCGTATTTGAGGCGAACCAAATAGCCACAGCAGGTGATGCAACTGTGGCAGCTTTTCCCGAAGAAAGTCTTCCATCTTCGCCAGAGTGACCGAACCGCCGACCGAAAGCATGTCACCGTCGATAGTGATTTCGTTCATGCCTTGTAGTCGGCTGAGGCTCAACACGTTTTGCGGATCGAAACCACGCTTATTTATGTTAACGCATACATCGGTTCCACCGGCAACAATGGTTGCCTCCGGCCACTTTGCACGGTAGGCGACCGCTTGTTCAACATTGACGGGAATGTACACTCGATGTTTGCCGTGCACGAATTCAACTTCGGATTGGTTTGCCGCGAGCAATTCGTTGCGGATCGATTCCGGCGGATACAACTCACGAAGACGTGTAATTTCTTCTACCGGTACGTTCAGTCCTGCGTCGATAATCGGTTGATAACCCGTGCAGCGGCAGAGATTGCCGGTCAAAGCGTCTTTGATTGCTTGCGGGCAAGGACTCGGTTCGCGGTCATACAATTCGCACATGGCAACGACGAATCCGGGGGTACAGAATCCGCACTGGGTGCCATGACAATCCACCATGGATTGTTGTACTGGATTTAGATCGCCGTTCGGTTGTGTCAGACCTTCGACCGTTATGATGTGTGCACCGTCGAGTTGGTACAGGTATTGAATGCAAGAATTGAGGGTGCGGTAATTGATGTCGTCGCCTTGCAGCCGTCCAACCAAAACAGAGCAGGCTCCGCAGTCGCCTTCTTCGCATACGACCTTGGTACCGGTAGCGAACGCTATATAGCGCAAGTAGCTGGAAAGTGGCATTAAAGCTTGCTCTCCGGCAACCTTATGCTGTTTGCCGTTAACGTAAAAAAGTAAGTAGTCTCTCATTTCCGGTCCACTCTGGTTCCACTCGACCGTTAGTCCGTGCATATCATAAGGCATCGTAAACTATATGTGTTGTATCCAGAGGCAATTTCCACCGACGAATCGGATGGTCTGCGGGCTCCAGGGTGGAGCGGATGCGGGATTTAGTCGGTTCTCGCATGCACAATACTCCCTACTCGGTGGGCTCTAGAACGATTCAAAGCTGTTCGCAGTTGGTTTGCCGAGATTTTATTCAGTCTCGTATTTGGCGGTTTTCGCTTGCCTTTCTGCACTCTCTTTCTTTCGGTTCAGCGTGTCAAAATCAAACGAATTGCTCGCGAGGTGCTTTAGCATGTCGGCAGCTTCAGTATATTGCCGTGCCGCTTGAGCGAACAATGCAACTGCTTGTGCGTTGCGGCTCGTTTTGAAGCAATGATGTCCCCATTCCAAATAGAGGTCACCCATTTCGACTTTCGCTTCCGCCGCTCCCACAGACTGGTGTCCTTGAGAGGTTTCACGAATATTCAAAACCGTTGCAAGACATTTCTCTGCAGCGGGATAGTCTCTTTCAAATTGAAACCCTTTGGCAAGCATGGAATAGGGTTTCACCAGACCGGGAGAAATGCTTCCCATGTATGGCTTCATCAGATCAATATAGTTGGTGCATTGATGTATAGCCGCAGTGGCATCATATTTGTCAAATTCGGACAGCGGTTTGTCGAATCGAAGCAAGAAGGGGTAGGTGAGGACCTGACCGCATCCGAAATTGATTGCATTTTCGGGCGACATGTTTGTTAGCTTGACGGCTACCTTGCGCGCTGCGGAAAACTCTTGTTCATCCTCAAATACCCACTTGAGCCTGGTCAAACAGCTTAGGTACTGATCGGAGGTGGTACCGTAGAGAGCCTTTGCGTTGGTGCCGGCTTCGAAAAACAGAGAGTGTGCCTTGGGAAGGTTCTTTTGACGATAGGCATAATTTGCTTTTGCAAAGGTGTCCGTCCAGCTATATTCCTGATACCGACGAACCAAAACGGGGTAGAAGAGGCAGGCTAAGAGTACTCCGTAGATCAGCATCAAACTAGGCGCGTAACGCAATTCGCCGCTATCGAGGCAAGGGGCCCGGTTTGGCGAATTACTCGAAATGGTGCTGCCATCTGCGTTTAGATTTTCGCTACTCTTTGGGCAAGGTGCGACCTTTGTAGCGTCGCTTCCCTCATCCGGTGCCTCAGGTAGTGCATCATTGATCACGAGCTTTGGCTGCACTGTACTGTCGTTCCGTAGCTTTCTCTTGCGGATCATGGCAATCGTGGCTACCTCCGCACCAGTAACTTTTTCCTGAGTTAACAGGTTCTGTCGGTGCTAGCACTATATTCCCGGAAGAAGCCTCGTTTTTCATCACACATAGGCATAAAATCCGCTGAAAGCGATCAGTGTCATTGCGTGCAATATTTGGCGGACGTTAGATTTGGCGACGGAATCACTTTCGAAGCCGCCAGAGCCTCAATTTCTTTGTTTGAATAACCAAGTTCGGCCAGCATCAACGCACTGCTTTCTGCTATGTCTGGATGCGCGATAGTGCTTTCGCCGTGCTTGCGGTCGAATGGCAGGGGGGCTCGCATCTGGGTGACGTTGCCGAGTACCGGATGAACCAGTGTGTGGAACATCTTGCGTTCTTGAACAGGTAGCAAGTTGATCGCTTCTTCAATGGTATTTACCGGTGAAACGCAGCAGTCTCCCTCTGCAAAAACTTCCATCCATTGCGCCAAAGTTTTCTGTGCGAAGATCTCGTCAAGCTGCTTACGCAGCTCGGGCTGCGCTCCGAATGGCAGCATTGCTATCCACTCCGGATGACCGAGCTTCCGGCAAAATATCTCCCAGAATTGCGGCTCCAGAGGCGCCGCTGCCAGAAAGCGGCCGTCGGCACATTTATAAATGTTGTAGTTGGCAATCTCGCTTCGATGCGACGGGTCCGATTCCACGGGCGGACGGCTAAAGTACGCTTGGGCTGCGGATACAAGCGACTGCATGTAGATCGTGCTGTCGAACATGCTCACGTCAAGGTGCTTTCCCTTCCCCGTGTGATTACGTTGCAAGATACCGCTGACCACTGACAGGGCGGAGAACAAAGCGGTGGTGAAATCAGTCAGCAAGTTGCCTGGTACAAAAGGATGGTTGTCTTGGGGACGATTTAGCCAAAGTGTGCCCGTTTCAGCTTGCAAATTGAGGTCGTGTCCGGGGCGTTGGTTCCAGGCACTGTTCTGACCGTAGCTGGAGATGGACAGGTATACAAGCTTGGGATTAGCCGCGTGTACTTTGCCGAACCCTAATCCCAGCCGCCCCATAACTCCAGGGCGGAAATTCTCAAGCAAAACGTCCGTGCCCTTGATCAGCTTGTAAACCACTTCGCGACCCTGCTCATTTTTCAGGTCCAGGGCCAATCGCTTTTCATCGCGGTGCAGACACCAGTAATAGAGGCTCTCACCTTTTACGATCGGCGGTAAAAACTTCACCAGTCCCGGTGTTATTCGCTCAACTCTTATCACCTCGGCGCCGAGGTCGCGCAACAGCGCTGATGTCAGCTCACCGGGAAGGAGATGGGTGAAATCTAGAACCTTTATATCTTGCAGTGGCAATGTCATAGGTAGCAAGCTCGATAACCGACAGAAGAGTGATGTTACCATGGCTTGAGAAACGCCTTCTCATGAGAGACTGATCACTAGAATGCCAAGTTATCTTTCCACCAATGCCTCGGGCGACGTGTGTGCTGGTCGCAAACGAAGCTGGCGCAAGGTCTGCATCGCTTCTGCAGTGATCATTTTGGCAACGGTGCATACTGGTACACTGGCTCAGGTTGAAGAGGAGCTGCCGGCAACGGTGGAGCAGGATACCGTGGATCATGGTTTGACCAAGCGTAGCTTGAATTTCAAGGGACTTGAGCGAACCTATCGGGTCTACGTTCCCGGTTCGTACACCGGGAAGAAAAGGGTGCCGCTGGTCTTTCTGCTGCACGGTGGAGGCTCTGACGGGCGGAGGATGGATCGTTTTACCGGCTTCAATCGCATCGCAGAAGATGAAGCCTTGATCCTTGTTGCACCTGACGGTGTTGGTAGACATTGGAATGACGGACGGGTTTCGACCGGATACAAAGCTCACGAAACGGATATAGATGATGTTGGTTTCGTATCGCGCTTGATCGATCTGCTCAGCGTTGAATTCCAGATCGACACGAACAGAATTTATGTCGCGGGTATTTCGAACGGCGGAATGATGTCTAATCGTTTGGGCCTCGAATTGCCCGACCGGCTCGCGGCGATTGCGTCGGTGGCTGCTTCTCTCCCGGAGCCTCTTGCGCAAAAAACCTTCAAATCGCAGCCAATTCCCGTAATTATTGTCAACGGCACGGACGACCCGCTGGTGCCATGGAACGGCGGCGATGTTCGTGTGTTTAGAAAGTCGGCAGGACGTGTGCTATCGACTCCAGACACAGTTCAGTTCTGGCTGAAGCACAATAAGTGCTCCAGCCAGCCGGTTACCGGTCCGGTGCCGGATAATGATCCCGGTGATGGCATTAGGGTAATCAAATCTGAATATTATAGTGGCGCCAATGGTGTCGGTGATGTAACGCTCTATGCTGTAGAAGGTGGCGGGCACACATGGCATGGACCGCGTCCTCTCGTTCAGTATTTGCCAGCGGCTTTGATCGGTCGCGCATCGAAAGACTTTGATGCCACTGAGGCGATTTGGGAATTTTTTCAGAAACACCCGCGCTCCGATGGTCGTTGTGTTACTGGTACGAGAGTGCAGGAATGACGGAAAGTTTGGATATGGAAAAAGTTACCACTGCGCCTAAAGGCGAGATCTTCGCCTGGGCGATGTACGACTTTGCAAACTCAGCGTTTACAACTGTTGTAGCAACGGCGCTATTCAACCCCTACTTTGTCAAAGTTGTCGCCGGGGACGAGGCGGGGCTACAACCGGGGCAGGGAACGTTTCTTCTCACCACGAGCATCTGTATGGCAAGTTTGGCTGTTGTGCTGACGGCGCCAATGATAGGCACCATTGGTGATGCTCTGGCATGCAAAAAGAAATTGCTCCTTGTATCCACGATTGTGTGTGTGATCGGAACGGCAATGCTTTCTCAAGTCGGTCCTGGTGCCTACGTTGCAGGCATCGCATTCCTCGTTATGTCGAACTTTGCATTTGGCACGGGGGAGAATCTGATTGCTGCATTTCTTCCTGAGCTGGCCGGCAAGGAGGATATGGGTAAGGTTTCGGCATTCGGTTGGGCCGTCGGATATATCGGTGGTTTGTCAACGCTGGCAGTTTGCCTGTGGTACATCTCCTATGCTCGAGGACTGGGACAAACGGCTCAAGACTTTATTCCCGTCACCATGTTGATTACTGCGACAGCGTATCTGATTGGGGCGATACCTACCTTCTTGTTCGTTAAGGAGCGGGCTCGCCCGGATCCAAGTGTCGCCGGAAGAGGGATTGGCTTCGCGGAAGTTGGACTTTTCTTTTCAACGGGGTTCAAGCGATTAGGTGAAACGATCCAGCATGCTCGCCGGTATCAGGATCTATTTCGATTTTTGATCACACTGCTGATTTACAGTTGCGGTACTTCTACTGTTGTAAGTCTGGCGTCGGTCTATTCACAGGAAGCGATGGGCTTTACCGAGACCGATTCAGTGAAGCTAATCTTTGTCGTGAATATTACTGCGGCTCTTGGTGCCTTCGGAATTGGTTTTATTCAAGACAAACTGGGGTCTGTTCGCACTTTGGCTATTGCGCTCTGCATGTGGAGTGTGGCAACAGTCTCAGCCTACTTCTGCACCAGCGTTAACTTGTTTTGGGTGATTGCTAATGTAATCGGATTGGCGATGGGGGCCAGCGGGTCTGCCGGTAGAGCGCTGGTGGGATTATTTTCGCCTCAGGGGCGTTCCGGCGAATTTTTCGGATTGTGGGGGTTCGCTGGAAAGATGGCCGCTGCGATCGGGCCTCTGAGTTTCGGTTTGGTTAATCTTGCTACTGGTGGCAACTGTCGCTTGGCGCTGCTCTCTACCACGATCTTCTTCATCGCCGGTCTGGCACTTCTTTTGACGGTCAATGAGAAACGAGGACACGAAGCTGCGGTTCTCACAGCTGTTGTGGACGAAGTTACTCAGTAGCTGTTCTTGATTCCTAAAAGTTTTTGATATATTGCCAATTCAGCGTAGAGAGTTGCTTGGACTTCCTTGCTGCTTCGCGCGCTTGGTCGGTTGGCGATAAGCTGCTCCTGAATTGCAATTGCCTTAGGATTTTTCGCTTCAACCAGGTTCCGCACACGCTCTCTTTGTAGATCAAATACTAGTTCCGGCTTAGCGTGCTCGCTTTTTGCGGACCTTAGGTACTTTTCGGCAAGCGTTTCTGCTTCCGTGTAGCGCTTCAGCGCTCTGCACGCCGATAGTGCGATACTTGCCGCTTCAATTCGGTCATTTATGTTCTTGAATTTAATCGTATTGTCGCTTCCATTGGCGACCGTGGTCGCTATCTCGTAGATCCGCAAATGGTCTGCTGGAGTCGGAAACTGAAGAGCCAGGTGAAGCCAGTTGAGCTTTAGTGAATCAGAGACGGGAAAATTCGCTTTAAGGTTTTTGTATGCCCGCCACAGTAACTCTCGTCCTTCTGAACTCCGGTCACTGTGAATGCAGTAGCTGGCCGCGTTGCTCAATGCTGCTACGTAATACTCGTTCTTTTGGGGAGATTCTTCGTAGAGCTTTATGGATTTGCTCCAGAAATCATACGCGGCCTTATTGTCCACAACTTGCAGGTCGTTCCCTGTTGTATAACAACATTGGGCTAACTCGGCGCCCGTGCTTGCCTCTTTGTCGCCCCTAAGTACTATGTATGCCAACTGCCGGGCGATGTCCCCGTCTCTTTCCTGCGCGGCCTCTGTCATTGCGGATCGAATTGTGCCGCGATGCTGCTTAATCAGTTCAATCGGCGCGCTGTTAAGTGCGAGCAACAAATTTTGGCGCAGCTTTCTATTCGGTTTCAGTTTGCGAGTTGTATAGGCATGGTGTAATGCCAATTCCAATGCGACGATTTTGTCTTGCGATTGGGACGAGCTCGCAAGTGAACACACCGAATTCGTTATGCTGTCGAGTACGCTCTTTTCGACTGGCCCGGGGTTGAACTCATACATGCCGAGCATTTCGTTCAGTTGGTTGAGGCCCGAACTATCGCCGGGCACTGATTTCAAGCCTTCGCAAATGCACAGTAGTCCTGCTGCAATGATCGCCTGAGTTTGTCCCGGGTGGCGAATACGTCCTAGTCTTCCTGCTGCCATAGCTATGGCAGCAAATTGCGCCTTGGACAGTCCGCCCCTCTTTTGAGACAGTACATCGATCAAGTCTTTCGTGTGTTTGTTTATGCGACCGTCACACTGTGCCAGTTGGGCTTGCATGGTTTCTCTGGTTTTTGCAGGCAAATCGTTTTTCTCGAGCAGGCGCATGCATTCAAAATAAGTTAAAGCTTCTGAAGGTTCCGCTGAGTGTACCTTCTCCGCCAGGGCTAGTATGTGATTTCCTCCGACCTCAACGGCCGGTATAGCAGAAGAAATTGAAGAAGTTGTTTGGTGAACAAAAGCCAATGTTCCAAGTGCGGCTAAAACTAGCACAATTACAGATGCGGAAAAGGCTGTCGGGTATTTCCCGGTTCTAGGCGCCGGGACACTATATACGGTGCCTGAGACGGGCTCCGGTATATTCCCGGCGATACAGGCATCTATTGCTGTCAGTAATTCGTTGGCGTTCTGGTAACGAGAGGAAAGGTCTTTCTGAAGAAGCTGAATGATAAGCTGTCTCAATCCCTTTCCCAGAGAGGGAACTCGTAACTGCGGGTCTGCCGGTTGTTCGCTCACTTGTCTGAAAACAATTGCTGCCGGATCGGCCGACGTAAAGGGTGGTTCTCCGACGACGCATTCATACAGTAGGCATCCAAGGGCATAGCAGTCGCTTTGAAAACTCGGACGTTCGCCGATGCAAAGTTCCGGAGCAATATAGTGAACACTACCAATCATGGTACCGCTGTCTGTTGCATAGGAATCTTTGACGGATACTTTGTTCACTAAGGCGGACAGGCCGAAGTCCAGGACTTTCACCTCAAAGCCCTCTTCAGCAGGCACGAGCATGATGTTGTCCGGCTTGAGGTCTCGATGCACCACGCCGTGCGAATCAAGTGTCTTCAGCGCCATTGCTACGCCATGAGCAATCTGGAGAGTATCAGCTTCATTAAGCTGCGTTTTGTCGTTCAATTCCTGGCGAAGCGACTTGCCGCCAACCAGCTCCATCACCATGTAGAGGAGACCGTCGGAGGTAATGTTTAGTGAGAAGAGCCGCACGAGATAGTTGGAGCGAACAGCAGCTAGAATCTTCCCTTCGCGAACAAATCGTTTGCGAAGGGAACTGTCACCCATCAGCGACTCTTTCAGCACTTTGACGGCAACAGTACGATTTAAGTGTTCATCTATGGCTTCATAGACCGTGCCGAATCCGCCCTCGCCGAGCCGTTTCTTGATGCGAAGGCGTTCGTCCAATAAATGTTCTGGTTCGAGATCCACGGTAAAGGTTCCGCATGGCGGCTGTGCCGGACGTTCCTAGACAATGTGCCCGGAAACGGCTGTGTCTAGACCGAGCGCGAAGCGAGGGGGGCGAAAAGGACTGTCAACACTAGAATCTAGGGTTTACTTCTGATACAGTTTTGCTCTTTCTTCCGTGATGTGCGCTTCCTTTGGTTGTTTCAGTTTCGCTTGCGCCGATGCCAACATGGTCAGCGCGAGGTGCTTTTCATGCTGCGGAAGTTTTTTGAATGCTGCTGGTTCTATGAGTTCGGCTAACGTTAGCGATGCCTTCGAGGGCTGTTCTGCTAATAGATATAGCGTTGCTAAGTTTACTTTTTGCGTATTGCTATTGTCCTTGCGAAGGCGGGTGCAGCATTCTAATGCGGATTTTGCTTTGTCCATATCCTGTCGCTGCGCGTAAACTGTGGCTATTCGCAAGTAAATAGACGGAAGTTCTCCGTCAGTCTTTTTGTCTTGTGCACAGTGAGCCAAGTCCTCCAAAACGGGTAATGCTTTTTCGCGCTCGGACATTCTCCATAGGCGCTCAGACAGCACGAATTTGTCGGACCATGCTCTGTCAACTTGCGCCATGTCTAAGCGCTTTCTGGCGTACTGGCAGCCTTTATCGATGTTGCCGCCGTTGAAATGGCATTCAGAGGCGTAGAGAACTGCTGTTCGAGTTGGAGACAGCTGTAAGGCCTTCTCTATATTGCTGATAGCTTCAGCGTGTTGGCCGAGTGCGCTCTGCTCGCTGGCAATGGTGACCCAGTAGCATCCTTGCGTTTCAAGGGGTAAGGCTTTTGTTTCGCGACTGTTGGCCAGTTCCAATAACAGTGGCAGTCCCTCTTTTGGTTGCCCAGTTGTTAGTAGGTGAAAAGCGCGGGCGTACAGCGCCGCCCACGAGGCGCTCCGTCCTCGGAGCTGCAGGGCTTTTATTTGTGATTCGACGTAGGCGGGAAGTCGATTCTCCGTTGAGGAGTTCCGCCTTCGGTTGCTACTGATGGGATTGCAATAATCTACACCCTGAATTTCTTTCTGCATTAGGGAAAGTTGATCGTATAAGCTGGCTTGTTGTTCTTTAGTCAGTCGTTGAAACTCCGTATCATTCGCCAACTCCTGCAAAACCTCTATGCCCCGCGGATTGCCGGCTCGGGCCAGGCTCGAAGCGTAAAGTCTTCTAAGGTGGTAAATAGAGTGATAGCTGGCTCCTTTCATTCGCATGCTTCTTATTGTTTGTTCTGCTATATGACGTGCCTCCTCGGGGTTGTTTACTCGCAGCAGAGCCTCTACCAGGACTTGAATTGTCTCGATGCTGTCGTTCGAGGTTGAGGATTGTCCACTTCTCTTACAGATTAGTTTGCTGAGAAGGCGACGCGACCGTTGTTGATTTGATTGTTCTTCCGGAAGTCTAATTCCAATGGCAAGCAAGTTTACTAGCGTTTGCCTGGACACTGCGGTGCCTGCTTCTACTGCCTCGTAGGCTTTTTTGAGCACCGTTTCTGCCTGAGTGAAATCGCCGACGCCGATGAGATAGGAGCCATAGTTTGTGAGAACTTCTATGTAATGCTCGCTGCTTTGATGTGCACGCTCAAAGTACTTTATGGACAGTTTCCAAAACTCGGCAGCTGTCGGTTTGCTCAGGTTTTCAAAGTCGTTTCCCAGGGCAAAGGCTGCGATTGCCGGGTCAAGTGTCGACCGGGTTTCCGTTAGTCCTCGCAGTAAGGTTAGTCCGGCTTTTCTTGCGATATCGACTTCGCGGCGCTCAATTGATGTTTTGATAATAGTTTGGAGAATCGATATGTTTGCCACTACTTCTGAAACCGGTACGGCATTGAGTTTTTGGACGAATTCTTCGCGAAGCGATAGAGGAGGGGGGATTTTGTGTTTGGAGTAAATGGCGAAGAGTGTGCACTCAATAGTGGTATCACTTTTGGAGGTGTTTTGCTTTGCTGTTTCAGCGAGGCGACCTGCTAGTGTGTCAAGGACGGAGTTATCTGGTTTTGCTCCCTCTTCATAATACGCCAGCAGTTTAAGAAGCTGTGCGTCGGAATCTTCCGGAGTAACGGAGCTAGTTCTGCGACTCAGGCAGTTGATTGCCGCAAAAAGCAGTGTTTGAGATAGCTCCGGCTCTTCAAGGGTGATTAACTTGCGGGATGCCTGTAGCACTGCGTCCGCTGTGGTCGGTGAGAGTCCGTTGTCATCCTTGTCGAGCGCGCCTACCAATTCCTGCACGCAGGTTTGAAGGCGTCGGTGCTCTGACGCGACCACGCTATGCGGCTTCTTCAGAAGCCTCTGTGTTAAGGGGAATTGAATGTCTGTGGTTGGTTTGTAATCGTAAAGTTTTTCGGATAGCTTTCGTATCAGTTTGCCGCTGTCATTGTGCGGACTCGGTGACGGTGATTCTCTGTGAAACTGGTGACCGGCTAGATTCGCTACAATGAGACCAATAACGAAAATCGCACAGATAAGAGCCGCGGGCAGGCTCTCCTTGCGCCTTGATGCAGGCAGTTTGCGTGCACCGTCTGTGGTGTGGGGGCGGGCTGCGGGGACACCACCGTTCATGCAGAGTTCAATTGCGTCAAGCAATTCCTGCGGGCCGGGATAGCGTAGTGTGGCATCTTTTTCCAGGAGCTGGAAAATTAACTGCTGTAGACCGCGTCGCGGATTTCCTTGAAGCAAGGCGGTCTCGGGAGGAGGCTTGCTCACGTGTTGAAAGACAACTGCTGCAGGATCGTTAGCCGTGAAGGGCGGCTCGCCGGCAAGACATTCGTACAACAAGCAACCTAGTGCGTAACAATCGCTTTGGAAGCTGGCTCTTTCGCCGGTGCAAAGCTCAGGTGCAATGTAGTGCACGCTACCGAGCATGGTGCCGCTTTCTGTTTTGTAGGAGTCGTTTACCGATCCTTTGTTTACGAGCGCTGATAAACCGAAGTCCAGGACTTTCACTCCGAATGCATCGCCGGTGCCGGGTACTAGCATTATGTTGTCCGGTTTGAGATCTCGATGGACGACGCCATGCGAATCCAGAGTGCTGAGTGCCATCGCAACGCCATGGGCAACGCGCAGCGTGTCTGCTTCGTTTAACCGGGTTTTGTTGTTGAGTTCCTGGCGAAGTGACTTGCCGCTTACAAGCTCCATCACCATGTAGAGAAGACCTTCGGTGCTGATGTTGACGGAGAAGAGCTGTACGAGAAAGTCGGAGTGAACGGCAGCCAGAATCTTCCCTTCGCGAAGGAAACGCTTCCAGATAGAACTGTCACTCATGAGCGACGGTCTCAGGACTTTAACAGCGACAGTACGATTTAAGTGTTCATCTCTAGCTTCATAGACCGTGCCAAACCCGCCCTCGCCAAGTCTTTTCTTGATGCGAAGGCGTTCGTCCAATAAATGTTCGGCGTCTAGTTCCACTGTCCTGTAGCCGGCCGGGCGCGACAACACTTAGGGTATTGTGCCCCGAAAAAGGCTTCGCCCAATCTACTGCAAGGTGAGATTAGGCGAAGTAGAGATCTGGTTTGTTTGTTTAGCTTGCGCTGCTTAGTTTTTGACTTCGCTGCCGTCTCTTGAATCTGGCGATGGCGCCATGTCTGCGGGGGCGATTCAGACGTTTGCGCAGCGAATGCGGTTCGTTGATGTGGGTAACCAGTCCGAGCACTTTGCCCAGGCGGATCATCATGTAGCTGAAATCGACTTCGTGCGGACGAAGTCCTGCGCGTGAGGCTCCGGGATAAGCGTGGTGGTTGTTGTGCCAGCCTTCACCTACAGCAAGGATTCCCAGCCACCACACGTTGACACTGTCATCGCCTTCGACCGTGAATGCTTTGTAGCCAAGCTTGGGAATATGGCAGCATGTATTGACGATAAGCGGCATCTGAAACACCACATATGATGCTACCAATCCAGCCACTCCGACTTGCCAGCCAAGCAGCAGTCCGCAGACCGTAAAAAACAGCATGTTGAAAGTTATGTTCAGCCAGATTGCTTGTCCGAATCTGCTGCCGCAGTCGATAAAACGGTAAACGGGATCTTTGAACAAATCACGGCACTGAAGCTTCGGGTTGATGTGCTCAGGAAATTTAGAAGTATGCGGCACGATCCAGCCAGCATAACCCCTCCACAGACCAAATTTCGGTGAGTGCGGATCCTTTTCTGTATCGACCCACTTATGGTGTGCTCTGTGCATTGCGCACCACCAAATCGGAGATCCTTGGTAGGCCAAGTAACCACCGAGAATCCAGAAATATTCGAATGCTTTCGCACACCTGAATGAGTGGTGGGAGAGCAGTCTGTGGTAGCCAATCGCGATGCCTGCAGCGTACCAGACGTAGAAGAAAACAAATGCTATGAGGAACTTGTCCATTCCCTCTCCCTACAGTGAAACTATCAGCGAACGGTAGCGACAGCCACAGTAACTGAACTACCTAATCATTTCATGGACCTGTCATCAGTGCTGTCAAATTCGGAATAACTTATCAAAAGTAATTGATCAATAATATGCTTTCAAAGCGCATTGCAATCGGCGCCGGTGAGTGATACCAGTGTCGCTGGTCGGTGTTTGCTGCGCCCCGAGAGTATTGTGCCTGCGGAACAACTCCCGGCACTTTTCCGTTCGTTGATCTGATAAAGGTGAGTTCGTACTGTTGTTGAATTAACTTTAAGCTTCTGATGCGGCTAAAGTCAGCCTTTCATTTATCTCTTTAAGGCGTGATTCGATCAGTTGTTTATCGACCAGGCGATTTTGCACTTTCATCAATTGCGCGTAATAAGTCAGGGTGCTGATAAGTTCTCTGTGGTGAGAACCATACAGTTTTTCTTTCATCTCAAGAGCGAGTTTGTAGTGTTTTTCAGCGATAGGATACATTCGACGTGCGCTGTACAACACTGCCAGGTTGTGATGATTTAATGCGACATCAGCGTGGCAGTCTCCAAGGATTACTACTTTGATGTCGAGCGAGCGCTTGTACAGCGGCTCAGCCATAATGAACTTTCCTTGCTCGTGATACATCGCTGCCAGGTTGTTCAAAGTTAGCGCCAGGCGCTCATCGTTTTCGCCAAACTTTTCTGCTTCTTCCAGTGCGGCTTTGAATTGAACTTCCGCTTCCGGAATTCTACCGTTGGAGTAGGCAGCGAAAGCTGCGTCTATAAAATTCTTCCACGAGTCGCTCACTGTTGCGTCTCCGTCTTCCAAGTGTTGCATACACATTATCCATCTTATTTCACACGCGCGGCGCATAGTAAGGAAATTGGCCGGTTTCCGAATGATTAACGGTTAATGCTTGAGGATCTGGCGCGCTGAAACTTGTCTGCCAGGATGCCTCCGGGTAGTGAATGCCATTGGAAAAGTTTCGCCACAATCAATCCGGCAAGGAATCCGCAAATGTGTGCCCACCAGGCAACCCCCGCTTCGGAGCCTAATCGGGAGGACTCAAGTGCGCCTAGCCCGGTAAAACATTGCATTAGGAACCAAATACCGAGATAGATCACCGCTGGGACTTCCAGGAACCATGGAAGAATGAGAAAAAGTGGTACCAGTGTGATAATTCGCGCCTGCGGATACATCAGGATGTAAGCACCGAGAACACCTGCCAGGGCGCCGCTCGCGCCTACCATCGGTAACTCAGATGAGGAGCTCATGAGCACTTGTCCGAGTGCGGCTACCGTGCCGCAACCCAGATAGAACAGCAAGAAATTGGCATGTCCGAGTCGATCTTCAACATTGTCGCCGAAGATGAAAAACGCCCACATGTTGTTGACCAAGTGAAGCCAGCCGCCATGCAGGAACATGGCTGAATAAATGGTGCCAAACTCCGCGGTTGCGAAGTCGGATACAAAACGCGACGGGACGACACCGAACACTTGTATGAAGTTATTTAGCAATTCCTCCGGCATGCTGGCCTCGGTCACGAACATAACGACGTTCAGCACAATGATCAGCCAGGTGACGAACGGCACTGTCCTCGAGGGCGTGGAGTCTTGGAGCGGGAACATCAGTGCGCCCCCCTTGAAAAGGGGATGGTTATCTGAACCATGATGCAACCTGCCATGCGTAGTCAGCGTCCGTGCCGCCGACTAACTAGACGGCATCGAATAGCTGCTCAGTTCCCTCTACTTTTCCGGGCTTTGCGTTAAGATCAACGGCTACGCGCCACAGGTCCATTGCCAAGCGCTCGGCGGCGGCATCTTGTAGCGAATGCGGGGAATCACTTTGGGTAGTCATTGCGAAATGAGGAACAGCGTGAAGGCGCGTCCTCCGGGGACGCTGGAAGCGCCTCGAGCATGCGGGCGGCTCTGTCGTTGCGTGACAGACTCTATGATACAGGCGCACGCGCGTTTATTTTTCGGATTGCTTAATTTCAGCCTGCTGAAGTTCCACGTGTTTTTGTTTCTTGTAGTTGCTTCCGCGAATAGCGGTGTTCGCGCGCAGGATTCTGCTCGTTCCTCTGACCAGTCCTCTGGCGCAACGGCAGAGGGAAACTCATTGCGACCGGCAATCCCTTCGTCGACCGCGTTGGACAAGATGCTGGAATCGGAGCGCAATTTGCAGCAAGGAGAACTGTCTCCGCTTCGCGATCAGGGCGGCGTCTTCAGCATTTCGTCCTCTGTTGCGACCGCGCTCAAGAACTATCCGTCCATCGCGGCTCATGAAGCGCGGCAGAAGGCCATCTCTTCAAAAGTCACGTTAGCTAAAACAGAGTATCTGCCTAAGTTTGATCTATTCGCTCAAGAGTTGCGTGGCAGCGACAACAATGTGCTTGGTATTTTGTTTCCGCCGTTATCGATTCCGCAAGTGTCCGGGCGACAGAGTGGACCGATTGGCTTTGATAGTGTGTGGGCCTCGAACGTAAGCGCTTTCTTCTCTTGGGAAGTAGTGGATTTTGGACTGCGGCACGAAAAGGTCAAGGCGGCAAGAGCTGAAACCAGTGAGGCCGGGGCCGGCGTCGTCGTGACAAAGTTTCAGGTGGCAAGCGCGGCGGCTGATGCATTCTTTGCATTGCTTGCCGCGAAGCAAGAAGTACAAGCGCAGAAGGCGAATGCTGACCGGATGCGCGTTTTTGCCACTTCTGTTCATGCGTTGGTTGATGCCGACCTGCGGCCGGGGGTTGATGCTTCTCGTGCTGATGCTGAGCTTGCACTAGCGCAAGACAAGCTCATTTTGTCCGAACAAGAGCGCGAAGTGCGGCGAGCGCATTTCGCGGAGACCTTGGGGTTAGCCGGTTCGAACGTGGATGTCGACGAAGGCCCCTTGCTTACCATTCCAGCGGATCGCGTCGAACCGAAGTTACCGCCGTTTGAGTTTCATCCCGTGGCGTTGCATCAGGCTGCGATAATCAAGACTGTGAACGCTCGTCGCCAGGTGTTGAAGAAAGAGTATCGCCCGCGGATCTATATGGAAGGCGCAATTTTTTCACGTGGCAGCGGTGCTGAGCTTAGGAACTATGTTGCCAAAATTGGCTATTTGCCTAGTGTTCCGAACTGGGCCGTGGGCGTGAAAGCCCAGTTTCATACCTTGTCGATTTTTGCGATTCGAGCGCAAGAGCGAGATGTTATCTCGCAAGAAGTGCAAGAGCGGGCAAAGTACGACGAGGTGATGCAGGTACTGAAGGGAAAGGATGCTGAGGCGCGAGCGTTAATAGACGGTGCGTCAAGGCTTGCGGCGAATGCTCCGATTTTGCTCAAGGCCGCGCAAGACACGGAAATGCGTGCGCGCACCAGATACGGTGTGGGGCTTTGCACTGTGGTCGATGTTGCTGAAGCTGAGAAGCTGCTGGTGCAGGCGCAAGTAAAATTCAACCTTGCAGGGCTGGCCGTCTGGAAGTCTTATCTTTCGGCTGCGGAGGCGCATGGGGATTTGTCGCCATTTCTTCAACTCGTTAGTTCAGCAAAACCAGGGATCAAGTAATGCAAATTTCGTGCAGCAGGAAGTCATAAAATAATGGGGATGTTAGACGTAGCAATGAGACGCCCGGTAACGATTGTCGTTGCCGTCGTCGCTGTGGCGTTTTGCGCCGTGATGGCTTTAATGCGCATGCGCGTCGATATTTTCCCAAATCTCAACTTGCCTGTTATCTACGTTGTGCAGCCTTACGGGGGAATGCTGCCTCCGCAGATGGAGGGCTACCTGGTTGACTGGTACGAAGATCACTTCTTCTATATTGATGGCATTAAAGAAGTTGAATCGAAATCGATTGAAAGCGTTTCGATGATCAAGCTGACGTTTCACCCCGGAACGGACATGGCTGCCGCCATGGCGAACACTGTCGCGCAGGTGGAACGCTCCAAGGCCTTCATGCCGCCGGGAACGGTAGGTCCCTTTGTATTGCGATTTGGTGCCGGCAGTGTGCCTGCTGGATATTTGGTGATTTCCAGCGACAAGCGCAACGTTAATGAATTGCAGGATATTACTGTTACGCGTGTGCGTCCGTTGTTTGCCGCATTGCCAGGGGTATCCGGCGCTCCCGCATTCGGTGGCAACCAGCGAACCATTGTGGTCACCGTTGATCCGGACCGTTTGCGTGCCTATCAGATGTCGGCCGATGAGGTGATCAAAGCTCTGGCTACAGGCAATGCAATAGTTCCCGCTGGAGATGTGCGTACAGGCAAGTTGGACCGCTTCACCCCGATGAATGCCACCGTGTCGCTGTACGATGACTTAAAGATGTTGCCCATTCGAAAGGGGGCGGGACCAACTGTGTTCCTGCGTGATCTGGGCGAGATCAAGGATGATGCTGACGTAGCCACCGGCTACGCACTAGTGAACGGCAGGCGCACTGTTTATTTGCCGGTTGTGAAACTTTCATCCGCCTCTACTTTGTCCGTCGTCAATGAAGTAAAAAACGCATTACCTACGCTGCGGTACAACGTTCCTGCGGATGTGTCGATTAAGTTTGAATTCGACCAGTCTGTGTACGTAACGGATGCAATTAACAACGTGGCGACCGAAGGTATTCATGGCGCTCTCCTCACCGGTTTGATGGTTTTGCTTTTCCTGCGCGATGTTCGCAGCGCACTCATTGTTCTCACGAGTATTCCTGCTGCCATATTGACGGCGATAGTTGGTTTGGACCTTGCCGGACAAACAATCAACATTATGACTTTGAGCGGACTTGCGCTTGCTATCGGCATTCTTGTCGACGAAGCGACAGTCACTATTGAAAATATCCACTCGCACTTGTCTCGCGGCGAGGCGCTGCCTATCTCCGTGCTGCGAGCAGGGCAGGAAACAGTGACGCCGCGATTTCTCGCCATGATGTCCGTGATCTCCGTTTTCGTGCCTTCCTTCTTCATGGAAGGCGCGACGAAATCCCTGTTTGTGCCGCTTTCTCTTGCTGTCGGATTCTCGATGATGGCGTCCTATGTTTTATCGAGCACATTGGTGCCGGTTATTTCAACATGGTTTCTGAAACCGGGACATCATGCTAAAGCAGACCCGAAGAAAAAGGGTTTCTTTGATCGTGTTAAGTCTGCATACACCGCCTTGCTCCTCGCCTTGCTTCGCGCACGATATGCGGTTTTCGGCGTCTATCTTATCGGATCTCTCTTGATAGCCGGAGTGATTTATCCGCAATTGGCCAGCCAGATCTTTCCTGATGTCGATACGGGCCAGTTCCAAGTTAAGTTGAAGGCGCCGACAGGGACGCGGTTTGAGGAGACTTACAAGTATGCACTGAAATTGCTTGAGGTGATTAAGCAGGTAGCGGGCGGCCCGCAGAACGTAATGATTTCCATTGGCTACGTTGGCACCCAACCACCGGCTTATGCGTTGAGCAACATTTATGTGTTCACTAGCGGACCCCACGAAGGCGTGTTAACCGTGGCGCTCAAGCCCGGTGCGATACCGCTGCCGGTATTCAAAGATCGGCTTAGAAAAGCAGTGCACGAACAAATGCCGGATGCGCAGATATCTTTTGAGCCCGGTGACATCGTCAGTAAAATTATGAACTTTGGTGCTCCGACCCCGATTGAAGTTGCCGTTACCGGTCTCGATTTGGACAATGACCGCGTCTATGCGGAAAAAGTTCTGGCCGAGATGAAGAAAGTTAAGATGCTGCGCGATGTGCAGATTGAACAGCCCCTGGACTATCCCACAATGGCGATTGATATAGATCGCGAAATGGCGGGGCAGCTCGGGGTTAGCGTCAAGGAAGTTGGCGATTCTCTGGTCGCAGCGTCGTCCTCAAGTCGATGGATTTCGCAAAATTATTGGACCGACCCCAAGACGGGTGTTAGCTATCAGGTTCAAGTGGAAATGCCGCAGTGGCATATCGGCTCAATCAAAGATGTTGAAGCCGTGCCTGCGATGCCTACCGGTAAGCAAGGCCCGTTCGTTCGTGATTTGGCAAAGCTTAGCTATGGCACGATGCCTGGCGAGATTGATCACGTCAATCAACAAAGGCTAATCTCGATTTCCGCAAACATCGAAGGCAGTGATATGGGCCGCGCCGCGCGGGAGGTGGATGCTGCAATTGCCAGAGCCGGAAAACCACCTCGGGGCGTATTTGTGGCGCAGCGCGGTCAAGTGCCGACGATGAAGGAAACGTTCTTTGGCTTACAAGTTGGAGTCGGTTTGGCAATCATCGTGATTCTGATGATGCTGACTGCGAACTTTCAGTCTCTTCCGTTAGCAATGGTCATTGTCTCGATCGCGCCTGCAATCATTGCTGGCGAGGTGATTGCCTTGATGCTGACGGGCACTACTCTCAACGTTCAGTCATTCATGGGTGGCATTATGGCAATCGGCGTTGGCGTTTCCAACTCGATTTTGTTGATAACATTTGCGGAGAACAATCGTTTGAAGGGTGGTTCATCACTGCGGGCTGCAATGTCGGCGGGGCGAGAGCGCTTGCGTCCGGTACTCATGACCAGCATAGCTATGATATCGGGTATGGTGCCAATGGCAATCTCGGCGGAGGCGCAGGCGTCACTAGCAAGAGCTGTGATTGGAGGATTGTTGGTTTCCACGCCATGCGTTCTCCTGATTATGCCGTTAATCTTCTCGATTGCCAGAGCGCGTAGTTCGCGTACCTCTGCTTCCATCCATCCGGAAGACTCTTCTGTTACTGCGGAGGTTCACTGACATGCATCGGCGCACGCTAGTATCAATTTTCTGCGTTGCAATGTTTGCTGCGTGCACCAAGCCGGAAGAGACTCGCGAGGTTTCCCCGGAGAGCGCGACATCCTCTGAGCAGGTGGTGAAAGTAACGAAGGTGACATCGGGGGTTCTCGATAGAGAGCTACTTTTGCCGGGAGAGATTTTGCCGTATCAAGACGTTCCTCTCTATCCTAAGATTCCCGGTTTCATAAAGTGGATTGGCGTTGACCGAGGCTACTATGTCAAGAAAGGTCAGTTGCTTGTCGAAATGATCGCCCCGGAAGTAAAAGCCACTCGCGACGAAGCGTCAGCTAAACAGGCGCAGGCGTCGGCAAACACCGAGGCCGCAAAACGTAAGTTGCAGACCGCTCGTGCCAATCAGGTGCGTGCGGAGTCTAAGTACAAGGCGGACAATGATACTTATCTGCGGATGAAGAGAGCCGCAGAAGTACCGGGTGTCATCTCTGGAAATGAGCTGGAGGATTGGCGCCAGAAAGCCGAGGTGGATCAAGCAGAAGTTGATGCGTGCCGGGAACTGGTAAGCGCTGCGGCTGCGGAGCTGGTGGCTTCGCAAAAGGCGCTGATTGCGTCAAAGCAAGCTGTGGACCA
Organism: Candidatus Obscuribacterales bacterium; assembly: GCA_019752635.1. Classification (GTDB taxonomy): domain Bacteria; phylum Cyanobacteriota; class Vampirovibrionia; order Obscuribacterales; family Obscuribacteraceae; genus JAKFUT01. The sequence goes on from JAIELX010000072.1 coordinate 135,639, forward strand.
CCAATCGGATCTTCTTCAATATCTCAAAATTACTGCGCCCTATGACGGCATGATTACTGAACGAAACATGCATGAAGGCAGCTTTGCGTATCCACCGCACGGACAAGATGGCTACACGCCCATGTTACGCATTAAGCAGCTTTCCTTGTTGCGCGTTGTCATTCCTGTTCCGGATTATGCTGTAGATGGTGTCGACGTCGGGACGCCTATTAAGTTCACTGTCTCGGCATATCCGACTCGCGTGTACGAAGGAAAAGTGGCGCGTATCGCCCATTCTCTTGATCCGAAAACACGCACTGAGCCAGTAGAATTGAATTACTGGAACACTGATCGCACTGTCGATCCTGGCATGTTTCCTCAGGTTCGCTGGCCGATGAAGCGCAGTTATAAAACGCTCTTCGTTCCTATTACCTCCGTTTACACCAGTCTAGAAACACCAATTGTGGTGCGGATACGTGATGGAAAGGTGCAGTGGGTTCAGGTGCGCCGAGGACAAGTAATGGAAGATAAAGTCGAAGTTTTTGGTGACTTGGCCGAAGGCGACACCATTGCTATTGCTGGTTCCGACGACATTCCCGAAGGCACTCCGGTACGCACCGAAACTGTATCGGCTAACGCGAAATAGCGCGCTTAGTGGTGATGGTCGCAAGAGCAGGGAGTAGACGCAACGGTGGCAGCCAACTTCTTGTTCATGGAGTTGGCCTTGATAATGCAGGCGCTACCTGAGAGAGCCAGCAAGACGTGTATGACTTTGTCCGTTGACTCGACGCTGTTGGCGAAGAAGACGAAAAATATCCCGAGTGCGGCTAGTCCTGCCACTTTCGGATTGCGATGCTTGATAAAGTTGGGGCAGAACGCCAGCGAGACCAAAACAACAACCAGCAAAGTGGCCATCTGGTCGTTTACGCCGTGGACGATTTCGTGCAGTCCGAGAAAAGGCGATATTGCGGCCAAAATTGGCAGAACAATGCAGTCAATCAGGCAAAGGAGCGCGGCAATTGGCGCTGCAAATTCCAGCGCGTTTTTCAGTAAGTTTTTCAACGGCGCCCACCTCTCACGCTTCATTCTATCTATATTAAACATTTTCCAGAATTTCCGCACCTATTTCGTACCCTGAGTTTGACGATTTATCCTGTTTGGACCTACCCTCTTGGAGACTGGTGGGAGCATGGGTTTACGAAACGCTACACTGACAACCGGTGTCCGGGATGACAATCGTCTGCGGGCTTGCGTGCGTTGAGTTTCCATCAAGTTTCGCCCCGGCTTCTCAGAAAAACTCGAGATTTTCCCGGAAGCCAGTCGATCTGGAGACTGGTTCGGTTATCTGTCTTCTCCTTTGACTGCCAATCCAGCTAAATTCTGACGCTGGCGCTGTATTTTGGCGGAAAGCAAGCGTCGATTCAGGTGCTATTCTTATCCGCATTCTCTGCCACTGCCGCAGTGGGAGGGGGCTCTGCGAGAGCCGACTGAGTAGAATGCAAATCTGGAGAACGCTCGTGGCTGGTGATGAATTCGACCCATTCAAGCTGATCAAGAAGATTCTCGGCAAACCGGACGATACGAAGACGTCTTCCCAATCCAAGCCTGCAGACCCTCCTGCGGTGCAGCCCCAAGTGAAAGTTGCCGAGTCTGCGCCGCCGAAATCGCCAAAGCTTCGACTCCTCGACGGACTTGAGGGGATGCCTGATCGGCAGCGCCTTCAGCGCATGGTTGAACTTGGTCAAATCGCTGCTGGCGGAACGGAGGAGGCCCATGAAGCGCGCCCGCTCATTGAAGAATTGGCCGGCGGTACTTTCTACGAGAGAAGATTAGCTTTGTTCGCATGGATGGGTGCAAAAGACCATGCCAAGGTATTTGAGGCGCGCCTGGATCGCTCGCACATTTTGCGCAAGCTTGCCGTCGACACGGCTAGATTGATTTGCACAGACGAAGAGCTTTCGGTCATGGCAGACGAAAAACGCGGCGTCGAACTGCGGCGCTTCTTGTTGCGTTTGTACAAACAAAGGAAAACCACATTGCTGGACGCCTGGCTGATTCGAAACGCTGAGAGCCGGGCCGCAGAGATGGGGCAGTTGCTAGCGTTCGGTTCCGAAGATTTCGTTCGCGAACGGTTGCCACTGCTGGCCGATTCTATGGATGAATCTGATTTCGCTCGGGTCGCGCGAAGGCATCCGGTTGTAGTAGCAGACTACTTTCTCGATTATGCCACGAAGATGCGGAAGGAAGATCCGCGATTTACCTGGCTGTTTCATTCAGTGGAGAAAAAGTTAGCCGAGACTTTGCCGGAAAAGACGCTTGAAATAGTGCGCACCGCTAGCAAAGTCACCGCCGTTAGTCCTCATTGGATAACCCGCTTGATTCATCGCCGGCCGGCTGATGTAGTAGCCTTGCTTTTGGAACGTGATGCGTTGAAGTTAATGGAACCGCTTCAGGTGGTGCACAAGTTACCTGTTGAATTGATTTTGCAAGTATTTGAGCGTAAGGACTTCAGCGGAACAGCATGGTTGTGGCTGGAGAAACTGAAGCCAGAGGAACGAGACCTTGTATTTGAAAGAACCGGGCGTTCCTGGCGAAGGGAATCCGGTGAGACTGATGCGAGTCTCGTTAAGTGTTTGACGGCAAAATGTCGCATTCCGGAAGCTCGCCGCAATTTGGCTCTGCCATCCATAGCGGGCTCCAGAGCGAAGCTGCCCTACGCTGCGCTGTTGCCGTCGGATGAAATAATGGCGCACTTCCTGCCGTACACGAACGATCCTGATGTGACGATCCGAAGCACGGCATTTGGTATCTTGATTTCGAGTGCGGACTACAATCGGAAAGATTTTACGTCGCTGTTGCAACTGATCGAGCCGAAGTCGAACGAACCCGACCCCGTGCGGGCATCTTTCTTCGCGGCGTTTCGCGAACTCTCGCCGGCAATCTGGAAGCCGGAACATCTTAAGTTGTTGGATGTGATTATTCGTCACGCCCTTAATGCATCTGATTTGTCATACCAGACAATGTATAGCATTTGTGCATTGTGCACCGGAATGATGCCGTTCCATCCGGATTGGGCCTGCGCTGCCATAGCGAAATTGCTGGCTGAGCGAGGCACTCCGGCGGCCTACGTGACCTTGCCGGGTGTGGAGGAATTCAGGAAAGCTGACGCGAAGATTTTAGAAGCCGCGTTGCTTGAAAGCTTGAAGAGTTGGAGCAGCAAAGAACGCGAAAACCGAATTCTGGCAATTGCTAGATCGTTCAGGCGGCGCCTTGATGTTTGTGATCATCTTTGTGAGCACTTGGCGGAAATTGCCAAATCCGCTGCTTCAGACAAAGACGCCCGCGATGCGGCCGACTTGTTGTACACGTGGCGGCTCGACCGATTCTCGACTTTGGTTCCTGAGCTGCTTGCGTTGGACAAGACCTGGGGACTGACGGAGCCGATCAAAACTTTCCTGAATCGCTATCGTCAAGATTTGTTGACGCCTTATCTAGGCCAGCATGCATACCAAGGTAGGTTCTCTACTGGCAAGACTCGCGTTGTGCCGGCATTTGTCAATGGATTTCATCGGTGGACAACGAATCAACAGAAAATTTACGGCAACGAACTGGAACAGTTGGCCGCCAATCCCAAGTCCGATGTTGGCGAAGTTTATTTCGCAACTTATCGCTTGGCGTTGTTGCCTGAACCTCCGCTCAAAGAGATGGCCAGGCTGGCCCGGAGGGACAATGAGAACTTGGCCGTTCGCGATAACGTAATTCAGATGCTCGCTCGAGTGGATGGCAAGCAAGGGCTGCCGATTCTTCTTGAGTGCCTTGAGGACGATCGCGCCCGCGTCGCAATTTATGCACTAAGGCAACTGTTGCTCTCGATGCCTCAACCGGAAGCAATTGCAATTCTCAAACGAGTTCAATCCAAATCGATTACTGTTCAGAAGGAAGTTGCTCGACTGATTGGTGACGTTGGTGGCAGAGAAGCGTTTGATTTGCTGATCTCGATGGTGCAAAGGGAAACAAACCGGGATCTCAAGGCGGCTATGGTTAGAGCTTTGTGGGGCTACACTGAGGAATCGGCTGAAGTCTGGGATGTTCTGGAGAAGGCCGTCGAGAGTGCGGATCGAGTGGTGGCATCGGCTGCGGTGCGAGTGCCCTACAACCGACTCTCGTCGGAGTCGAAAACGAGATTATTGAAGTTGCTCGCACGGGCCATAAGCCATAGCAGTGAGGATTTGCGGATTGAAGCGCTCAGCCGCATGATCGAGATTCCGCTGGTGGACGCTGAGCGCATCATGCTCAAACCGATTCAGTCGAAACTGCTGTCTGAATCACCAACCGAACGAGCCCTTGCGTCTGATGTTCTTCTGAGTCGTTACGCCCCGGATGACGAGCAGGTCGCTGAGCAAGCAATCTTAAGCTTGCTCTACCATCGTCGGCACCTTGTTGATTTCATCGGCCGATTGGAGCACGTGCAGCGATTGCAACCGGAGCGTCTCATCGGCGTTACGCGTGCTACTCTGCGAGCTATGTGGACGGACCCGCTTTCCACCGAACTGCAATTACGCATAGCATTCTCCGGCTTGCCGCAGGCTGATCTGGGCAAGTTTTTGCTCAGTCTCGATAAAGCCTCGCGGTTGCACAGCGGTGCCGTTCAAATCGCCGTGCATGCTTGTGCTGGTGGTGAAACCCGCATGGGCTCCGAGGACATGGACAAACTTGAGCGCATTTTGTTCAACAAAAGTTCGGAGAGCTTGCGCCGAATTGGTCTGGCTCTTTTGGTGGCATTGGGCGAAAGCGCGCAAGGCTGGACTTTCGATCGGCTCTACCGGCTGAATTCCTACCGCAAAGACACTTCCTTGATGATTCAGTCTGCCGCCGAATTCACATTCCCCGCCGAGGAAATCGCACCTGCGTAATCCTCGCGACCGTTAGGCGCTTGTTTGTTAGTGACCCTTTCGTTTTGCTGGTCTTGCTGTCAGTGGTTTTAGCGAGGATGCTTTCATTTGGCCTGCGCGGGAACCGCTGGTGGTGCTAAGCGGTGCGGCGGACATTCCGCCTGCAGAGTCGGGAGTTGATGACGCGTTGGCCGGCTCTGCTGCTGGCGTCGGCGCCGGCGAGCCGCCTTGCATCGCTTGATAGACATCGCTGTTCAGTTTGGTGATGCTGCGATCAATCTCATCAGCTTCGGCTTGAGTTGGATCTTTCTTTCCAATTGCGTCCACTGAAACCATTATTCGGCCGGCTTCTCCCTTGAGGGATTCTGCGCGTTCGGAGGATATCCAACCCTTGCTCACTCCGAGGTCCACTTGTTCCTTAATGGCGGTGATGCGCTTTTCGTAACTTGGTGCGAAATGTTTGGACTTGAAGAAGTGTCCACGCTCGACGACGTCTACATATTGAACTTCTTCTTCGGCAAACGCGGGTAGTGAAGCGCACATTGCAATGCAGGCGTACAATACCGAAAATAGTAATGGCTTCATTGGAAAAATCTTCCGGCTGGATTAAGCTGGTCCGGGCCTTTATTCCACAATTGTTCCCGGACATAACAGCCTGCCGACTCGTCGCTACAGGCGCACCCCTGGCGAGTTGCTCCTGTCCGTCAACTAAGGGCACTGTCGGCGGATCGTAAATCGATGGATTTCCTTTGGTTGTGGCGCTTCGTCCTATCTGTTGCCGCTCTGAGGCATACGCTTCACCACGAACGGAAAGCGATAACAGTGCTTTGCAAAATTCATCGCAACTGGAGTGGTGGGCACCGGCAGTCCGTCCTCGAAAACTCCGCCATATTTGTACAGCTCGTCGCCCGGGACCAGGAATCCGATGGCGCCTGTAGCGTCATAGTAGCCACCGTCACGACTTTGATGCCAAAGATGCTTGCGCTTGGGGGCTTCTGCGGACTTATCGGCTGCCGCTGCGAGCGGAGCGGCAGGCAGGACCGGCGGTGGTTGCGCAAATGCAGCTCCATCGAGCGGTTGGTACTCTTGGTCCGGCGCTTTAACGGCCTTGCCGCGTTCGATACGCAGACCGGCATTGCGCTGGATCGTGCCTGTGAGGGGCTTAACAGTAGTGCTGTGTGCGCTGCCGGTTGTTATAGGCGGCGCGGAAAATGCCGCATCCATCTCATTCTGCCCCGAGCCCTGTTGAGCCTGGCTCGCCGGAACCGCGACGCAAATCGCTGCGACTAGTAAGGAGGAAGAGCATTGCAGGCGTTCATGTCGCAAATTAATAAACAACAAAATGATGCGCCTCCATAGCTGTGTTTCAGTTCTATGCCACCTTCTGACGCTAGCTTAGCAGTTTCGTTCCTTCTCATTTCCTAAAATGTGGACGCGGGTGAGTCGTTTCAAAATGAAATCAATGAATTTGGGCCGCTCCGTCCGCAGGTTCGGGCGACTTCTTCAATGCGGCCGTGCGTCATGATTCGAAATTATGAGTGTATGATGACACTTCGGTTCAGGTGAGGGAATCCATCCGATGAATGCCAAGGGATGGCAGTTTTGGATTGATCGCGGCGGTACGTTCACCGATGTTGTGGCGCTGACGCCCGGTGGAATGCTGCTGACGAGAAAGTTGCTGTCAGTCAACCCGGCTGTCTATCCTGATGCGGCATTACACGCAATCGAAACGTTGTTGCATGATTACTGCGATAGTGAAGCTGCTGTTCTGGATTGCGTCAAAATGGGCACCACTATTGGCACTAATGCTTTGCTTGAGCGCAGAGGCGAGCCAACAGTATTGGTGACGACCAAGGGCTTCGGTGACGCTTTGCGCATTGGGTATCAAAGTCGTCCCGATATATTTGCATTGAAAATTACGTTGCCGGATGTTTTGTATTCACATGTCGTAGAGGTTAATGAACGAATAAGCGCCGCGGGTATTGTTCTGGAGCGACTGGATCAAGTTGCGGCCCGCGAAGAGCTACAGGAGGCGTTTTCGCTTGGATTTCGATCCTGTGCTATTTTGTTGATGCATGGATATCGCTATGATGCCCACGAAAAAATATTGGAAAAAATTGCACAAGAGATCGGGTTTGAGCACGTCTCTTGCTCGCACATTGTCAGCCCGCTGATTAAGTTCGTCGGTCGTGGTGATACAACCTTGGCGGATGCCTACCTCTCCCCGCTGCTAAAGCGTTATACAAAGCGTGTTCGCGATGGAGTGCAGGATGCTCGGCTGATGTTTATGCAATCCAATGGGGGCCTGACTGATGCCGAGAACTTTACTGGCAAAGACAGTCTGCTGTCGGGACCGGCGGGAGGATTAACCGGTGCGGTTAAAACAGCTTTGGTTAGCGGCTTTGAGAAGCTGGTGACGTTTGATATGGGCGGAACATCGACCGACGTGTCGCACTATAGCGGAGATTTGGAATACAACTTTGAAACAAATCTGGCCGGCATTCGTATGCGAAGTCCAATTTTGGATATTCATACGGTTGCCGCCGGCGGCGGATCAATTCTCCATTTTGATGGTTCGCGCCTGCGTGCCGGACCGGAATCTGCCGGTGCGTTGCCGGGCCCCATGTCGTATCGAAATGGTGGACCCCTAACTGTTAGCGACGCAAACTTGCTCTTGGGAAAGATTCAGCCGGATTTCTTTCCACGAATCTTTGGTAGCAATTCCGATCAACCGTTGGATGTCGAGGCAGTGCAGCACGCGTTTGCTGCACTGGCTGTTCAGGTGGGTGCTGCTACGTCTGTGACTCGGACTGCGGAACAATTGGCCGAAGGATTCTTGCAGATTGCAGTAACCAGAATGGCGAATGCCATCAAGAAAGTCTCTGTTCAACGCGGACACGACGTCTCGAGTTATGTTCTCTCCTGCTTCGGTGGTGCAGGAGGTCAGCATGCTTGCTTGATTGCTGAGTCTCTCGGTATCAAGCAGATTTTGATTCATCCGTTAGCCGGGGTGCTGTCTGCTCTCGGAATCGGACTGGCGGATGTTATTGAAACCCGCGAGCTAAGTGTGAATAGCGAATTGTCTGATGACTCCCTTGGTAAGTTGAAAGCGCAACTTGAGCCCCTGACTGCTTCGTGCAGGCAGACACTGATAGACAGAGCGCTACCGGTGCAGGCTGTTTCGAGTGATATCAAAGTTCTTCTCAGGTATGAAAATTGCGATTTCTCTTTGCCCGTAGACTTCTGTGATGAGTCTAGTGAAATGCTTCAACGGTTCTCTCGGAAACACCTGGAGCGCTATGGTTTCGTAGATACTGCCCGAAAGGTTGCTATTGACAGTGTATCGATACGCACCGTCGGCGCGTCGTTAGGTGCGAATATTCCATTTGTGACATCTGGTAGCGCCAATGGTGAACCTGTTTGCTTCCGGAAGATTTTTTCGCATAACCAATGGCGCGAAGCCGGGTTGTTTCGAAGGTCGAATCTGTCGGTGGGACAGGTGGTTTCAGGCCCGGCGATCTTAGCTGAAGATACTGCTACGACTATTCTTGAGCCTGGCTGGGAGGCGACCGTCTTGCCGGATGGAAGTCTGTTGCTTAGTTCGACTGCGGTGGTCGGTAGTGGGGCGCCGTGCGCTAGCGCCATAGCGACAGCAGAGTCTGCGTGGGGCGCTCGAATGAGTGATGGTGCCGCTCAAAGTGATCCGGTTAAGTTGGAATTGTTCAATAGTCTCTTCATGTTTATAGCAGAAGAGATGGGTCTGACTCTTCAAAATACAAGCTATTCGGTCAACATAAAGGAACGGCTCGACTTCTCTTGCGCCATTTTTGACCAAAATGGAAACTTGATTGCCAACGCGCCGCATATCCCGGTTCACCTGGGCTCCATGGGCGAGAGCGTGAAGAATTTGCTCAAGGAAAAGGGTGCCTTGTTAAAACCGGGAGATGTATACGCAACCAACGATCCGTTTAATGGTGGCACTCATCTTCCTGATATCACGGTGATTACCCCCGTCTTTTCAAAAACCGGCGGCATTCTGTTCTTTTGCGCATCGCGCGGGCATCACGCGGATATCGGCGGTATTACTCCTGGCTCCATGCCTCCAGGCAGCAAGACCATCGAGGAGGAAGGCATCCTTCTAACTAATTGTCTGATCGTGGAGGGCGGGGAATTTCAGCAGGAACAACTACTGCGGATACTTCGCGATGCCAGATATCCGGCGCGTAATCCGAACCAGAATTTATCGGATCTGAAGGCTCAGATTGCAGCGAACGCTCGGGGTTTATTCGAGCTGAATAAGGCGGCTGAGTACTGGGGGCTTGAAACCTTACAGTTTTACATGGCTGCGATACAGGACAACGCCGAGGAGTGTGTTCGCCGTGCGATCGAAAAGTTGGGCTCCGGCTCGGCCGTTAGCGAGATGGATGACGGCAGTCGAATAGTAGTGGACGTTCGTGTCGACAAGGCCGAGCGTACAGCAGTGGTGGACTTCAGCGGTACGTCGGCGCAACATTCCGGTAACTTGAATGCACCGCATGCAGTGGCGTTGGCGGCGGTGCTCTATGTCTTCAGGACGATTGTAGATGATGATATCCCTTTGAATGCAGGCTGCTTTCGCCCTCTGAACATTATCATTCCGCAGGGCTGCATGCTCAACCCGAAACCTCCGGCTGCCGTTGTTGCGGGCAACGTGGAAACCTCGCAACAGATTGTCGACGCGCTCTACGCCGCGATTGGAGTCATGGCTGCCAGTCAGGGAACCATGAACAACTTTACTTTTGGTGATAGTCAGTTTCAGTACTATGAAACCATTTGTGGTGGCGCCGGTGCGGGACGAAATTTCTCCGGCACTGATGCGGTCCATACACACATGACGAACTCCAGGCTCACCGACCCTGAGGTGCTGGAAAACCGCTTTCCGGTTCTGTTGCAGAGTTTTGCCATACGGCGCGGAAGTGGTGGGAAAGGACAATTTCAAGGCGGTTGCGGTGTGGTAAGAAGGATCAAATTCTTGCAACCAATGACGGCGTCGATACTTTCGGAGCGCAGGCGTATCTCGCCTCCCGGGCTGTTTGGCGGTGAGTGTGGAGCTGCTGGATCTAATTATGTTGTTACTGCAAGCGGGCAACAAATTCCTATAAAAGGAAGCGATAGCAGAGAGCTTGAAGCCGGCGATGTCTTTGTGATTGAAACGCCCGGAGGTGGCGGCTTCGGGCGCGCTTGACAAGCGAGGCGATCGACCTGAATTGCTTCTAATTACAGCCTAACTTGAGAAGCGCACAAAGTTAGATCCGTTACTTTACAGCGTGTTTACTGTAGCGATTGTTTTAGTAAACAAAATCCGGGGAAGATAGGGAAAGGCGAACCTTTGAGTCCTGGATCGGAGATGTTATGACAGCGCAGCGTTCAACTATCACATTTGCATTGGTACTTGCAGGAACCCTCGCAGGTGCAATGCTTCCAGGATTTGCTCGAGATTCCGAGTCATCGGTCGAAACCATTTCACGGGTAAGCCCCATACAAATGTCTCCTGCCAGAATTCATCATAAGGGGCACAATAAGGAGAACGTACCGACGGTTACTCAGTCCATCGTCGTGAAGGCCACTCCTAAGTATGTTTTTGAAGCGATTCAGCACGCTCGCAAAGCGGAATCCACCCGAAAGCTCTTGTCCTACGACGGTTCGGACGCTACTATCGAAGAGAAGTTTCGTACTATACCGGTCGTTGGGGAAGCTACGTGCACTTACGTAGAGCATGAAATTCCAGGGCAGGGTGGTATCGAGTATCATCTCGTAAACTCGGATCGGTTTACCGTGTTTCAGGGCAAATGGTCTTTGACTCCCGGGCGCGACGGCAAATCAACGGTTCTGGAGCTGTCGAATGCGATGGATCCTGGAATTCGGATACCGTTCTGGCAAGAAATTACAAA
>JAIELX010000013.1 GCA_019752635.1 Candidatus Obscuribacterales bacterium
AGATGTACCGGCCACACACCGATTAGATCTGGAACGATTAGTAAACGACTTGGAAGAAGCTGGCAGGCTCACTAGCAGGCAGCGGTGCTCTCAGTTTCCGGAATTGGCTACCAATCTATCGCCACAACAGGCTGCCAATCATGTGCTTGAACGCAGCGCAGACTGGAGTCAAGTGCGTCCGGAATGGGGCTTGTCTCGGAATGCTGCATTCATTATCACCAGACGAGCGGTGACCAAGGGCGCTGACTTGGAGGGGAGAGCCTTTCTCCACTCCTATGATTATCTTAAAGATCCAGGCGGAAACCTATTGGAAATTATCATGACTGCACCACAGGTAGTTACGCAGTGGATTAACATGAATTATTACTTTTCTGCTGTAGATAACACCACATACGGCTGCGGCAGCAAGGTGTATCACAATGTCACTGGCAATATTGGAGTGATGTCAGGTACGGAGAGTGACCTGAGAACAGGACTTCCTTGGCAGACTGTTATGAATGGGAACCTCCCTTATCACGAACCACTGCGGTTAACTACTATAGTCGAGGCTCCGCGGTCCACTATAGACCAAATCATTGGGCGCCATGATCTCCTCAAACGGTTCTATCACAATGAGTGGGTTTACCTGTTTGCGCTGGATCGGGAGGAAGGCTGCTTCTATCGGTATTCGCCAGCCGGGCAATGGAACCGGATTCCCGACAGTTTGCAGCAAGGACCAGTGCTACTAAAACAACAGACCGTCAACGGCGCTTTAGTTTGAACCTAGAACATAAAGGAGAGGAATCTATGGTGGACTTGTCGCTACACCCGATGAAGGAAGTGAGGGTGATTGTCTCGGGGGAACAGCGATCATTTGTAACTGAATTGCTGGATAGGATTGAGGTTTCCGGATACACGGTAATAGCAGTTACGGCCGGAAAGGGACATGGAGGAGTGCAGTCATCACACTTTATGTTCGGCGGCATCGAGAGTCTTGAGATGGTCATGACTGTTGTGCCGGAGGAGAAGGTGGAGCCCATTCTTTCCGGGCTCAGGACTCTCTTCAGTCATCAATCAGGAGTAATGTTCGTATCGGACGTTTCAGTGAGCAGACGAGAGTACTTTGGCAAATCTTGAAGAAATGAGAACGCTCTGACCAAGTGGAATTCATGAACAGTTTAAGTGCAGAACATTTGTCGCAGAAGGTGGTGGAAGGTAGCGGGGGGGACAAGGAACTCTCAGCCCGCCCATACCTTGGGAAAACTGCTGTTTTAACAACTAAGCACGGCAAACTCAACGCGATTGCGTTACCTGTCAAGGCTGGGATCGAACTTCGAATCGCAACTACAACCGATATTGACACGGATCAACTTGGCACCTTTGCAGGAGAAGTAGAACGACTTGGAACGCCACTGGCAACCGCTATCCAGAAAGCCAGACTCGGAATGGAGAGGACCGGCTGCACCCTTGGCTTAGCAACCGAAGGTAGTTTTGGTCCGCATCCGTTCATTCCGTTTTTGGCAGGGCACCAAGAAGTTATAGTGTTTATCGATGATAATTTTGGCACCGAAGTAAGCGAAAGTATTTTCTCTACGCAAACTAACTTTTCACACGCGCTAGCATCTTCCATCGGTGAACTTGCAGACTTTCTTAAGCGCTGTCGATTTCCTTCCCACGGACTGATTGTGCGTCCGAATGCCGAGATCCAGTCACAGGAGGGTTACGGAGCTACAATCGTTAAAGGCATTGAAACTTGGGCGCAGCTAGAAGCGGCGATCGATACGGCCAAGAAAAAATCCACAGATGGCTTGGCTCGAATTGAAACAGACATGCGCGCCCATATGAATCCATTACGACAACGCATTATTCGCAAGTTGGCGATAAAGCTGACTCGTCGCCTAATGCGCCATTGTTCTCAATGCTCGTGTCCTGGGTTTGGTATCACGGGCTCGGAGGGGCGCTTGTCATGCAGTGATTGTGGTTCCCCTTCAGAAACGCCTGCTCGTGAAATTCATAGTTGCCAAAAGTGTAAGTTCAAAGAATCAATTCTCAGGCAAGATGGATTACGTCATTTGGACCCGAAGGATTGTCAGCGCTGCAATCCTTAAATAACGTCAGATCAATTTGTATTAGGTCAAATGAGGTGCTGCCTGATGGCAAACAAAACCACAGTTGAATGTTGGCTTTGCCAGTGCGATCTCTTAGCACAACACCCAAGAAAAGTCGTCTTTCTTATCGGAAAGGACAATCTGCCATTGCGGGTTGAGTTGAGCTGTCTATCTTGCTATGAGAAGACGAAGGACGAATCTAGGAGTTTGAATGGATTACCATGCGTAGTCGCTCTTACATCTCCGTCGACATGAGGTGCACTAAGTACCTTCTTAATGCAACGTGAATGTTAATAGGGAGAATAATTCAAGTGATAGTCCGGCCGATCAAAACAAGCCTCATTGAATCAAAAACATCATTTCGGGAGTTGCTTGAAGTAACACTGGACTCCTGCTGCGAAAGGTCTATCTTGGCTGTAACGTCAAAGGTCGTGGCAATTATCGAGGGACGAATCGTTAGCCCGGAAGATTTTTCCATGGTAGAACTAATTGCAAGGGAATCCAGCGCTTACATTCCTGCAGAGAAAAATGCATACGGGGTCTTTCTCTGTATCAAGCACAATCGATTAATTCCAAACGCAGGAATTGATCAGTCGAACGCTGACGGCAATCTCATATTGTTGCCATCAAACCCGCAAGAGCAGGCTCAAGCCATAAGGCAATACATATCGGAAAAACTCGGTCTGGCTGCTTTTGGCGTGATAGTAACCGACAGTACCACCGCACCTCTTAGAACAGGCGTTGTCGGTATCTGCCTTGCGCACGCCGGGTTTAGTGCCCTTAGGGATTTGGTTGGAGAGCCCGATCTCTATAGTCGTCCGCTTAGATTTACTAAGGTCAATGTAGCTGATGCGTTGGCAGCGGCAGCAGTGCTAGCCATGGGCGAGTCTAACGAACAAACGCCGCTGGCCGTCATAACAGAATTGCCGGACTTTGTAGAGTTTCGAGCGGAGTCACCAACCGGGCAAGAGCTTCAAGATCTCACGATAGATCCAGAGCGAGATCTGTATGGTCAACTCATAAAGAGCGCTCCCTGGGTTCATACTCAAGATAGAGGTTAGGTGGTAAATGCGAAAGTTGTTCGTTACCGGCATTGGTACCGACGTTGGAAAGACTGTCGTTTCTGCTGTGGTTACGGAGGCTCTGTCGGCAGATTATTGGAAGCCCGTGCAAAGCGGCGATCTCGACAACTCTGATACCGATAAGGTAGCAGCTCTTATCAGCAACGATCGGACTAAGTTTTGGCCGGAAGCATATCGATTGCCTTTGCCTCTTTCGCCTCATGCATCGGCTGCTTCGGTTGGTGTCGCGATCCGCCTTGATGAGATAAAGCTGCCTCCTGTTACCAACGATTTGTTGGTCATCGAGGGTGCCGGTGGGCTGTTTGTTCCACTCAATGAAAGACAAACAGTCGCAGATCTGGTGGACCAACTCGATTGCGAAGTGCTAATAGTCAGTCGCAGCTACTTAGGAAGCATCAATCACACAATGTTGACTGTCGCTGCTCTGAAAGCAAGAAAGTGTCCCATTCTGGGTTTGGTTTTTTGCGGTGAATCAACTCCAAGCTCAGAGTCATGGATTCGTGATAACTGCGGGCTAAAAGTCCTTTTCTCCGTTCCGTGGACGGACGATGTAAATCGCCGCTGGGTGAGAGATGTCGCTAGTTCAGTGCGAACCGCATTGAACTAGCGGGTATGATCAAATGACTGTTTTTCGTTGCACTGCGAGAAGCCGAGTTCTATTGGCTAGCGAAGGAGCTCGTGCAAATCTTTCATCATTATGCCGAAACAGGCCAGATGCTGAGAGCGATGTCCGAATTGGGCTCGGCGCCGGGCAAGATTTGTTCGAAAACTGCTTGCGTGGCATCTTGTTGTTCGGGAGTCAACGCATGCCAGTTTGCCTTACCTGTCCAGAGGTTGCGATGATGATCCGCGTCGCAAATGAAGAGCCGCAAAGCGTCCTCGAGCGATAATTCCTTTCGCGTCACGACGGCTTGGCACTTTTTATCAAACCAGGTAAAACCCTCCTGAAGCGGCAGCGGAAAGTGTTCGTCTTCCGTAACTACTTCGATCATGCCTTCGCCTACCACAAAGTGTGCAGCCTCAAGACCTTCGACAACCTTTGTCGCGAGCTTTCTTGTGTTAGTGGCTTCGGCCAGAAAGAGGTAGAAATACCAACTTCCCTCGAATTGGTAGTGGGAAACTTTCAAATCTACTCGACTTAAGACTTCTCGAAGCAAGAGGGCTCCTTCTTCGTTGAAGTAGGGACTTACTTCGGGGATTTTTAAAACAAAAATTGAGGTTTTCGTGTCCACCGCTAGCGCGCGAAACAAGTTGCCTGAAGCGCTTATCGACTCAAGGATTTCTTGATCTGAAAGATCGTGAAATCGACTCATGGATCGCCACACCGCTGTTCCGTGGCGCTTGACCAGTGAACCGGATCGGTTGGGAAACAATGCCAAAAACTGCTCCACAAGTTTTTCAAAACTTTCAGACGGTATCGCTGGAATTGGCATGGAATAAGTTGAGGGATCAGATTTAAAGACTATATCCATTGGCTATGCGCGAGTCCTGTTTTTGAGATCGAGTGCAGCACCCTTCGTGCTTCCGCTACTAAGGCACCAATTACGGTGACTGATCGCGAGGCCGATCCTATGCGAGATCTATAAATAGATCAAGCAGTTAATTCTGTGCGCCCCGGATTTTGAAACCACCAAGTAGTATGTCTTTGCGGATTCGGAGATACCTAATGGCTGTCGGTCGGGGGGGCGTATGGATATGATTTAGATTCTTTCGTCGAGAAGTTTCTGTAGTGCTTGTTGAATCTCTATATCTTTTTTCTCGGGGAGTCTTTCTTTCAGCAACCGTCTTGTCAATGAGTAGGCCATGAAGAAGGCAATGCCCTGCCAGAAGGCTATGCAACCGAACGATACCGTTTCGCCAATAGCAAATGGCGCATAGAAGCATAGTGCTGCAAAACCTGCCCCGGGAAGAAGTCTCCGCGTCAGTTGAAACGCGCGCTCGCGAGGCTTGGCGTGTCCCGTGCTCGCCTCATCAAGGGCGGAGCTCAATCTGTAGTTGACCACCGCGGTGAACAGAGCCCAGAAAACAATTACGCTCCAGATGAACATTGCTGCGCCGGCTGCGCACAGGGAAAGCTCCAGACTCGGAGGGAATGTTGCTCTGGCGAAATTGAAGAAATTTGCGACGAGAGACGAGGCGCCGGCTAAAACTGTGGCGATGGGAAAGAGACCTGCCGTCATGTAACTAGCCATAAACGCCTCCCATCCTTTAACTGCTGAGCGCGAACACCTATCGCGCCATATTTTTTGATGAATCCCCGCATTGGTTCCCGACCAGTGTAACGCTAATGCCAGCTGAGTTCCCAGCGCAGTGCAGCAAGTGAATATGGCGATGCCGTTCAAATTTGGAGATGACGCGCTCAACGTCCAACTAGCAAGCCCCGCTACTGAAGTGGCTATTGCAATGCGACTGCCCCACCACAGGTTTTTTGAGGTTGACGACTCGTCGGAATCGCTTTGTAGCGCCTTCATCAGCGCCATCACCCAGACCACCAAGGTCCATCCGCCCACAGTGGACAGAAGTAGGATCTTGGCGCTATTTTTTGACTGACGCCAGGCGGCAATGGTTGAGGGAACTGCCAGGATTGTAGGTATAAGGGCCAACATGAGACCGAACAAGCCGCTGCGCACGGTGTTCGAATAGGTGAAAATGGCGCAAAATGTTAGCGCTAGCAGGCAGATGCAGCTGCCGCCAAGCAAGTTGTGATATTTTGCTGGACCCGGGATGGCGGCAAGCCGAATGTTTGCGATGTCATAACTTGATTCGGCTGGAGTCGGCAACTTGGAGTGTGTGGCCGGCATAACAATTTCAGCCGTGCCGCCGTCTTTGGATTCGGTGATCTCTACCGGGGTATCGATTTCTTCCCTGAACGGTTGCATGGCTCTCTATTCAACGTTTGGATCTATCCAACCTATTCCCCTAAGAGCCTGGTGTACAAACCTGGCAGAAGCAATGCCACCCGAGCGATTCAGGATCTAACCTGCTATTCTCGGTCAGAACAGGTATGCTTATAAGGTCTACTGAGGCAAGTCTATGGAACACTATTCTCACACTCAAAGAGTACCGGCCGGCGTTGTCGTCGCGGTGGGGGCCTTCTCCGGGCTTGTTGCTCTGGCCGTGCCTGGCAGATTGTTCAAGGGCCTGGCAGCCCTGGGATTGGGCGGTCTTACCTACACCTTCAGTTCAATGACTGTGACGATAACTGACGAGCATCTTGAGGTTCGTTTTGGCGAGTGGCTTCCCGTCAAATACATTGCGCTGAGCGAAATTGCGGCGTATCAACCGGCACGGATGACGCCATTCTCCGGTTGGGGTATCCACTTTATTGGAGCGGGTTGGCTTTATAACGTATATGGTTTAGATGCCATCGAGATTACGCTGACCAATGGAGAAAAGGTTTTTGTCGGAACTGATGAGCCCGAGGCCTTGAGGGATGGAATCGCCGGTGCAAGGGTCCCGGTGGCATAGCGGTAAGTCCCTCGATATTCGTTTTTCAAGTTAGGTAGGCGTTCGGCTGGTTGTCCGGCTAGCGCTCCCTTTGAAACTTAGCTTTGTTGTCCGATGCGCCCGCAGGCTCTAAGATATTGTCGGGGGCGTTCAATGGTTGAGTCGGCATCAAATTCTAGAAGTGCAGAAGCACCGGCAAAGCGAGTAAAGGTTGCTGTTGTCGCTTCTGCTTGTGTCTATGTACTTGGTACGGGGCTTTATCTGTCGCCACCGAATCCGGTGCGCGATGCGATTGGGACGCAGCTCGTAACAGTATGGCACACACTGGGTCTGGGGCAAGGTTGGAGTGTCTTTGCTCCTAATTTGCGTAGGTACAATCCGCATGTTACAGCAACCGTCACTTTTGCTGACGGGTCAACGTTATTGTATGAATTTCCACGAATGGAAAAAATGTCATTGATCGAGAAATTCTGCAAAGAGAAATGGCGCAAATTTGATGTAGACAACATGCCGTGGAGCACCGCCAGCGGTTACCACGAAGACGTTGCTCGATATGTCGCTCGGCAAGTCAATAATGACGTCGCCAATCCCCCGGTTCAGGTTGCAATTACCGTGCACTGGGCAGCGGTTCCGGATTTGCCTGAATTCGTTTCTAGCGAAAAGTTTCCTGAGCATGACCGCGCCGCTAGTGTTTTTGTCTACCGAGTCAGAAAGAAGGACTTGCTTTAGTAATGTCGCTCTTCAAAGGAATTGACTCATTTTTTTTTAGGCCGCTCAGTCCTCGGCCTGTTGGACTATTTCGAATTCTCTATTGTTTCGTTTTGCTGCAGCTGGTATTCGTTCATTTAGCATCAGATCTTCTGCCCTGGTATGGTGTTCATGCCGTAGTTCCGGCTGACGTTGCGCGCGAGCATCATCACCGACTGTTTCCCCACATAAATCTATTGCTACTAGCGCCGCCGACCGACGTTGCTGTATTCGTATTGTTTTGGCTATTTGTCTTAGCGATTTTGTGTTTGCTATTTGGTGTGGCCAGCAGACTTTCTGCATTGATGGTTTTCCTTTGTCTGGTTACATTTCAAAATCAAAATCCATATAACTGCAACAGCGGCGATGTGCTGATCCGCCTTACAGCGTTTTGGCTGATGTTTACCAGATGCGGTGAGGCGTATTCACTGTCACGAGTTTTCAACGGGTGGCTCAACGGTGACCTTGCCGCCTTGCCGCATAAGAACTACAGTCCGTGGGCTCAGCGATTATTGCAGCTGCAGCTTGCCATCGTCTATACGCAAGCAACATTGAGCAAGGGTGTGGCAGCTGATTGGCAAGCAGGCAATTCTGTGTACTATGCCGGGCGATACGAAGAGATGAAACGCTTCACCATTCCATTTTTCTTCGATACGCCGATTCTTTGGAAGATTTTGACCTGGTCAACTTTGATTGTAGAAGGCTCGCTTGCGTGCCTGGTCTGGTTCCCTCCGCTGACGAACTGGGTATTGCTCGCAGGTGTCGGGCTGCACTTAGGAATCGATGCTTCCATGAACATACCAATGTTTCAGTGGATCATGCTTTCTTACTATCTTCTGTTCCTTCCGCCGGCAGACTTCGATCGAGGGTTGGAGTTCATCCGGGCAACTGTTGTGCGACTTCTGCGACTAGAACCGGTTAGCTTGCCATTCGACGGAACGTCTCAGAAGTATGAGCGTTGGGTGTGTGTGCTCAAACACTTCGATCTACTGCATTTGATCGAACCGGAGCGCATCGGTGGAGACGAAATGGAAGCTCGCGTAGCCAATACAGGAAAGCTGGACGGTCTACTCGTTGTGCAGAACGGCAAGGTCTATCGAGCCTTTGCCGCTATGATCAAACTGGCGCAACGAATACCGTTGCTGTGGATTTCGCTGCCTGTTTTCGTCCTTCCTGTTCTGAACGACTTCGCCCGAGCCGGTTTCGACTTTGCTGTTCGCGCAGCGAGAAAGGCAAATCCCCCGAGCAAGGCGACCCACCGGGCCGGCTTGGGGCGCTCGCAAAAACTATTTTGCGGTGGCGTGTTGATACTGTTGGCGGGAGTTTCCGTGACACTCTCCACCAAGCCCGTCAGACGCGAATTTACGCGGCAGTCGCTGATTGCGGTGCGCGAAAAATTCGCACGAGAGGAGTTAAAGAAGACATTGCCTGTTGAAGCTGTTCCAGCCGTGGAGAGTCGAGCGGAAAATGCGCGGGCGCTGTCGAAGGACTCTGATTGGGAGAGAAGCTTTTATCACTCGACGTCCGAGCTTCAAGCAATGCTTAATCGTCAGAGCTCTAAGCAGGATTCTGCGAAAATTATCGCTGCTCTGAAAGACTTGGACGAGAAGGAACCGCAATCCGATAAGGAAGCGCGATGGATGGCAGTAAGCAGGCTAGCGGATGTTTACTGGCAGGATAATCGCCTCGATGATGCCGCGCTGTTGCTGAATTATGTCTGGGATAAGCGTGCTGACCGATTTCGGCGAACCGCGAAGGAAGATCCGGAGTTGTTGGCGACGGTGCTGGCAATTGCCGCAGTGAGACGCGACGCCGGCGACTTTGCTAATGCGGAAAAATTCCTGAGTATGGGTGTACGCTATAAGCAGCGCACCACTGGAGCCACCAGTATTGAGTCGTTGGTGGAGAAGAATAATCTGGCGTTAGCGCAGTATCTTCATGGTCAGTCTCTCAAAGATTCCTCACAGCGCGAGGCGAAGTGGAAGGAATCGCAGCAGTTATTCGATCAAACTATCCTTGATCTCCTTCGCGCCCATCCGCAAGAACGAACGCTATTGAAGCGGATTGAGGCCAATCGAGCTTTGCTCCTTCGCGATCGCAAGCCGTCTGACTGCAGAATTGTAGACTGATTTTTCAGTCGCGGACTTTTAGTTGCGGTTGCGTCGGATAGAATTCCGTTGCCAGGCGACCGAGCAGACCGGCAGCAGCCACACCGAGGGCAAGTCTTTTGTCTTTGAGCATCAAGTAAGCGCTTGTTCCTATTACACAGTCGGCAGCAAGAGCAAGTCCGCTACGAATGAGCTGGGGTTCGCATTTCGCGTCAAACAATCGAGCGGAATCAGCAGTGATTAGGCCGGCTGCTAGTGGACCGACTCCCAGTGCGGTGAGCCCGGGATTTGCGAGTGTCGCGCGGCGAAGGGCATACGCGCCGGTTCCGAGCAACGTTGCATCGACTGCGCCCACGAGTGGAGTGTTGCGGATGACGTCAAGATGGGCTCCGGCCCATCCGCCTGTGCGATAGCTGAGGTCAAACTTGGAAGGCTGTGTCTGATTCAACATTTCCGCAATGCGCAAAGAAGAAGTTGAAATGCTTGTGGTGCCGAGCGAGCCTGCCATCATTCCGATGAACTCGCCTGAACGGTTCGTCAGGGGCGCACCCATCATGGTGGCATTTGACGGAATGTCTTTTGCATACAGCCGATCTCCTGACCTCAGGAATTCGATCGTGCCAGAGTACGTGTTTGCGAATTCTTTGCTGCCATAGCCGCGTGCGCGGATAGCTTCACCCTCTTCTACGAGGGTGCTATCACCGAACTTTGCCGCTTCCACGTTGCGTGGAGGCAAATCTGTTTTGATCAGCGCAATATGATGGCGTTCATCTCGAGTCCGAATTGTTGCCTTGTAGCTGTCGCCGTTGCATGTTGTTACTTTGATTATATTCGCGTGGTTGAGCAGGCTATCGGTGGTGACGATGTATCCCGACTTATCCACGATAAAGCCGGTTCCGAATCCTCTATCCGTTTCGATGCTGACCACTGCAGGACTCACGGGATTGACTAATTTGTCGGCCGCCAATCTGACTTTCTTTGCTTCTTCTCTGTCATAACCAAACGACGGCATCTCAAAGGAAAGACCGCCGCTTCCAGCATGATGGAGCGGGACTGCCGGAGCCGGAGGATTGTCGACAGGCATGATTTCGCAAAGTTCCCGTAAAGGGACGTCCGCGCTGGATGGGGACCCTGCTTCCTTTTGATTCGTCTGCGGGCGGTGTTTCCTATCTGTTTCTCTTGGTGGTGCTGCGCGCCAGGGAGCCGTAGTTCTTGGAACTACTTGGTTGTCGTTCGTGGTGTCACTTTTGTTGTTTTGTCCAGACCGGAAGAAATCATCGAACCAGTTCGGCGTAATTGCATCTTTTGTATCTCTACCTTGTTCTGCGCGTTGTGCCGCGGCCGTTAGTTCGTTCATAAGCTTTGTTGCTCTCGACTGACTCACAACTGGAGACTAATTCGAAGTCAGGTCGGTCACAACCCCGGATTACCGGTTCACTGATCGGCGTACAGCGTCCGTAACGTATGAGAGCTGCTATGTTTTGGGGGATCTGACTTGTCCGAGTCTGCCGATCTTACCGTGTTAGAA
The DNA here is from genome assembly GCA_019752635.1 of Candidatus Obscuribacterales bacterium. Taxonomy (GTDB): domain Bacteria; phylum Cyanobacteriota; class Vampirovibrionia; order Obscuribacterales; family Obscuribacteraceae; genus JAKFUT01. Next base: position 11,000 of record JAIELX010000013.1, read on the forward strand.
GTTCAAGCCGAAGGATCTACGCACAGGCAAGGGAGGAACTGTCATTGATGAGTACGCGTCCAAACTGAGGGCTTGACCAAGGTCTAAATAGATCACCTCTTGCTAGAGGACTCGATATGCTGACAAGGAATTTGATACTAGGAATCGTTGCCGTAGGGCTTTCATTCTCGGCTGGCGTCTTCGTGCGAGATCAGATGATGCGGCGAGATTTGGAACCGTATGTACAATCTCGGTTCGCGCTGAGACAGCCGGATGGCATTGCAAGTGTTAACAAAAGCATAGGACCGGTGGAATCCGTTCCATTTGACGAAAGCGAATGGAAGGAGCGAAAGCCGGAGTATCGGGAATACCGTTCCTCCCTATTGGGAGACTTGTCACCACTAGCGGGGACGGAAAAAGGGCTGAAAAATTTGCAGACACCGCTGCAAGAACTCAGGAGCGAAATGGCTTCGATGCGGCGTTCGCTGGAACAACTTTCGGGACCTATGAATCAGCTAAGCAAGCCGATGATTCAGTTGCCGGAACCGATGGAAAACCTGAGGCAAGGCGTGCAGGGATTGCAGACCCCGCTGGATGTCACCGGGAAGTCGCTTACGACCACTAGCGAAGCCCTTAACGGTCTGCGGAATCCGATAACTGGATTGCAAAAGCCGCTAGCAGATTTGCACACACCCCTTGTGGCACTCAATAAACCTCTGACCGCGATGGAGCGGCCAATCAATGGATTGAATGGCTCGATTCAAGGCATGGATTCCAACCTGAAAACTGTGGGTTCGCAACTCGGTGGAATGCGCCAGGAACTTACAGGAATGGGCAAAGAGTTGGGCGGAACGCGTTCCGCATTGACACAAATCGCCGCGCCATTGAATGCAATGAGTCAGCCGCTAGCATCCCTTGCTACGCCGCTCAGCGGGCTGCCCGAACCAATGCACGAGTTAAGCAAGTCGGTGGTTGACTTGCGCCGTGAGGTGGGCAGCTTACACAGTCAGCTAGGACGTCTGCTCAGCTCAATTGAAGAGATCGCGCGTTATGTCAGTCTTGCCGTGATCCTGGGGGCACTGTGCGTTACTGGTGCAATCCTGGTGCAGCGCAGAGTTCCCGGGGTTTCGCAACCCACTCGCACCATTATTGAGCCTGCTGAGACCATCGATATGACGCCTACTGGCGAACCTGTTGCGCCACCACTGCCGCAGAGCGCTCGTCCCGGTTCTACTGTGATCCGCACTGAGTCCATTCCAGATTCTGAATTGCACTCCAGCGAAAGCAACAAGTCGTCATAGATTTCATGTCTCCATGCGTTCGGCGTCCTTGGTCCATGGCACGCAGTCATCTACATAGTATCGGCAACCGTGAAGAGATTTGACAATGCCGTTGTCTGCAAGAGCAAGCGAGCTGAAGTGAGCGAACTCCGCGCAATAGTTCATGAAGAGCTCTTTCAACTGTACCGCTTGCTCGGGCTTTTCAAGAGAATAAACAGGAAAACCCACGAGTTTAAAATCGTGAGATAGCGCAATCATTTTTCGTCCCACGATGTTGCCCGCGCCGTCTTTTGCGTAAAGCACTTTCTTATTGAAGTCTACTGCGTTTGCCACTACTTCGCTGAAGTAACTACCGAACTTTGAAAGGCACGTATTGAATCTTGTGCCCATCTGAAGGATCTCGAGAGGGTTAGCTTCGGAGTAGATGTGCACAGTACCGCCTTGGAAGAGCTCTGAAGTGTAGGTTCTTCCGAACGGATTCAGCCACTTCTCCGCATCGATATTGCGCTTCTGTAATTCTGAAACGAACGTTTTGTTGCCATTGAGTTCCTTGCGCACGTCATCAGGTACACCACTGGCAATGGCGTTCAGCATTTTCTTAAGCAAGGAAGCGTTTTGTTCCTCTCCGACCAAGTCGTAATCGACATCCTCGGCAAGTATTTGCCCATATAGAAACGCCGCGTCGACGATTTCCGGGGGCGCAAGATGTTCGCCGTTGAAACCCAGTTTCCTGCAATACTCCGCGCCGGCAATAGAACGCAACTTTTGTAGTCGCAGCTTATGAGTGAGCGGAGACAAGATCCGGATCGCCTTTCTAACGGCGGCTTCTGTGTAGTGGTGCTCTTTATTAATTCTCTCCTTCAAGTTCTCCACCCGTTTCACCACGCTGTTTTGTTTCAGGTGGCACGAAATTTTGGGCAGATGATTTTGAAGATAGTCCAACTCCTTTCTATGTTTCTCGCGTTGAGCGAAGAGAGATTTGATAGAGCCTGGTGCTTCCATTGGGGCTCCCGAGCTGTGACTGAGTGTGCGGCACGTGTATATGACTGCGTCCAGTCTTGGATCGAGACCAATGAAATCCGACCAGCCGGTTTTGTCTTTCGACTCTGTTTCTGAACCGGAAGGCGTTGTTGACGGGGGTGGGTCGAGGAATCGCGATGCCGGTATCTTCATGTGCCTGATGCCGCTCGTGAGTCGAAGAATGGTTTCGAGTGTCGAATCTCGTTCGTTTTCCAGCCCCCATACGAACGTGTCGAACAATGCTTCCATTTGTTTCAATGCGGGCAGTGCGAGATCAGCGTAAAACAATGCCGAGTTATTGGACGAAGTGCGATGTACCGATTTGAGAAGTCGTTGTGCTGCGCTGGGAGCATCTTTTGCCAGTAAGGTGCATAATCGAATCATTCTGTGGCGGTCCCCCATTGTTCGTGCAAATGACTGCAACGGTTTCGCATACCAGGTTTCATGATCCAATATCAGGTTTGCAAACTCCGCGAACTTTGATCGGTCGCAGGTGCGCCAGAAGAACCAGAGGGTTGCACAGGCATGACGATGATCTCCTGTGCGGTCTATTTGGTCGAATTTGCTATGACGAATTGCCATTCGTTCAAATAGTGATGAAAGGCTGCGCACGAATTCAGAATCGCACTTCGTATCGTCAAGATAAAACAGAATCGAGTGAACGAAGGATGAGTTTCGTTTGTGCTCGAGCAATTTAGCTGCCGCCGCCAGTTTCTCTGCTACTTCAGTTCCCGTCTCTTTGTCCCAGCGCTGGAGAAGCCTGAAGATTATCTTGTAGCGAGGACAGCTGTAACGCGCAGTGCTCTCCAGGAGATTCAACGCGGGTTCAAGTTGCCATGCAGGGCACTTACTAAAATGGCTCACACATGTGATTTCTTCATTGGTTGCGATTCTTTCCACTAGCCGCGTATCGACACCGGAGCGTAGAAGATGTCTTAGGTACTTCAGTTTGTATTTGACTATGTCGGACAACCAGACGTGCGCCGGGCGATTTTTCTTGCGCTTTTGCGCTGGCAGTCCCAGCAGGCTTACGCTGTATTTGCAGAGCAGGCGCAAGTAGTCCAGATACACCTCGGGAGTATCACCGGTCGGCGACAAGAGTTCGTTGAGCGACTCGGCAATTTGCTTTTGCGCTACGGACCTCTGAAGCGCTTTATCGGCGAAGCGGGCACTTAGTGAAAGTGCTTCGGCCGGTGTGTCGTGTTTTATGAGGGTCTCAATGTGCGATGCGAACTCGCGCTTGAACTCATTTGCGAAGCGCTGATAGTCGCTTCGGGCCAACTCGCCGTTTTGTGATTTAGCCGGAATGGCATCCTCAAACGAGTCGATTCGTTTGAGTAACGGTGCCAACTGATTAATTGAGGCCATGGTTTCCATAAAGCGCTCGACTCCTTTCGTTGCGAGTAGCTCTGCTAGTACGTTGGGGGAGACGGGAAAACCCGCTAGAGGATATGTGCCAAGGTAAAAACCTGTGACTATAGAAACGGCGTTGTTTGGTACGGAGAGAATTGCCGGTGGATGAAGCACCGGAATCTGATATTGGTTTTGAATCATGAGTCTCTTTGGGTTCGCAGATGGGAATCGGGGCGTAACAAGGCGGCGCCACCGCAGGCGGTGGCGCGAAAGTGCTCGACCTGATCAGGCGAGCAACTGTCTATTGATTGCGTTAATCGGGAAGTGACCGGTGGCGCGTTGTGCTGTCAGCAACAGCACAACGGCACCTCGGTCTTGAGCAGAAACTGGCCTGCGGTTGACTGTTCGTCAACTTTGACATAGCTTGCGCTGTTGCTTGCTAGGTATTACAAGCTGCGAGTTGCTCGTGCGAACACTGAAATTGCTATTGGACGAGACCTTCTCGTGGCTCGTGCAATTCTCTCCGAAACACCAATGAAGCAGCGTTTGCGGTGGGGTATTTAGTGTTCGCTCTAACGCGGCGTTAAGTGTCTGAGCACAATTAGCCGGGTACTTCGTTTATTCGCAATCATGATGATTACCTCGCCGACGAAATCTGTCCGTACTACTTGCTCATGTCAAGCATGCTATCAAATTGGAATTCGTTCGTCAAGATTTGCGCGCTGTTTATTGCGTGACCAACGTCACCGTTTCCCTCTGTGCGTGCTTCCTCTCGCTGTTCTGCAGCGTCCATTGTTTGTGCGCCGTAGCCACTCGCGCAGGAACATCCTTGGATGATGAAACGACGATCTCGTAGGTGAAGAAGAGGTGCAGCAATGAAGCTGAAAAAACTTTCTGATCAAGTTGTAGTTGTAGTGGGCGCATCCAGTGGGATTGGGCGAGCGACAGCGTTGAAGTTTGCTTCGCGCGGCGCCCGGGTAGTAGTAGCTGCGCGTGGAGAGCACGGATTAGAGAGTTTAGTCGAAGAGATAGGCGAGGATCGAGCAATTGCAGTTGTCGCAGACGTTTGTGATCCCGAGCAGATGAAAGCATTGGCGGAAAAAGCGAAGCAGCGCTTCGGTTGTATCGATACCTGGGTGCATAATGCTGCAATTTACTTCGTTGCTCCTTTCGAATCTATGCGACCGGAGGAGTTTCGTCGGGTCATAGAGGTTGATCTTCTCGGTTGTGCAAACAGCGTAATGGCGGCGTTGCCGTATTTGCGCCGTAGCGATGGAGCTTCGCTGATTTGCGTGACCTCGATAGAGGGGCGCTGCGCCTTTCCATGGCACGCTGCGTATGCGGCGGCGAAGCATGGTGTTATCGGAATGCTTGATGCATTGCGTGTTGAGTTATTGGATGAGCAAGTGCCGATAAGCGTAACCAATATCATGCCTGCAGCTGTTGATACGCCATTCTTCTCTAAGGGGCGATCGAAGATTGGAGTAAAGCCCGGCGCGCCAGGTCCGGTGTACGAGCCCGATATCGTTGCGGATGCAATTTTGCACGCGGCTGAGCATCCGATTAGAGATTTGGTGGTTGGCGGCGCCGGCGTTTTCTACGCAACCGCCAGGCAATTGGCGCCAGCGCTCTCCGATCGATTAATGTTGAGCTCGATTCAGCAGCAACTGACCTCGGATGAGTATCGAGGCGATAACGCAGAAGACAATTGGTACAAGTCGGTAGAAGACTACCGAGTGTACGGCGACTACCATTCCAATGCAAAAACTTGGAGTTTGCCCACATTCCTTTCTATGCATAAGAAGGCCGCAACAGTAGCGGCAATAGCTTTGGGTATTACTGGAGTGTTTCTGGGTTTTCGACGCGCAGCCTAGTGAGATTGCGCTCTGGCTGGTCCTCGTTGCTGCTTCCTTCACTGGTTTGGATGGATTTGCGGGCTGATTAAGCTGGCTCTGGCGTGAATTCAGCATCGTATGCCCCCCAAGAGTATTCCCTGCTAGGCGAAGGCGAACTTTGTTGGTTTCTTTTTCGGGTGGGTTGACCTGAGGCGACCGACCGGTCTATTATGGTTTCATGCAGCTGAGGGCTGCGAGGTTGAAATCGACGGGCGGCAACGCACCAAGCGCATAGAGCAAGTGCGACCCCGTGTCGTAGATCCAATTTAGACCGAATGCTCAGTGCGCTTGTTAGGCGACCGGCATTCGTAATATCGACCCGAATACTGTTTCCGTCCATCGGCCGGAACTAATTCGTCTGTGCTAGCGAGGAGCGTCGTCATGTTTGAATCAACAAAAACTCTCATTGAATATCTTGTTGCCGGAAATCCCCTTACTCCCGCCAAGTTACTAGGAACTTTGGCTCGCTCGGCAGAGCCGTGTGTTCGTGCTAGAGTTGCCGAAAATCAATCGGCATCAGTTTCGACGCTCGTTCAGTTGCTTGCTGACGCCGATCGTGAAGTGCGTCTGGGTTTGACTTATAACAGATCGCTGCCGTCGATATTTCTTGCGCAGCTTGCACGTGATGATGATCCTGATATACGGTACGCCATGGCGGAGAATCCGCGCTTGCATGTCTTGTTATTGCTTGAACTCAGCAAAGATGAGAATCCTTATGTTGCTCACCGCGCTCAGAAGACCTTGTCCAGAACGACTTCTCAACCGGCAACCTTGAGTCTTGCCGCCTAGTTATTTTCAAAAGTCTACACATTACATTCAGAGGAAAAAATCATGACATTGGTAGAAGCAAAGCCCGCCGTTGATAGTTCGAAGCGCCTTGCTGGAAAAATTGCACTTGTGACTGGTGGCTCCCGTGGTATCGGTGCAGGGATTGCTCAGCGTCTTGCCCAAGAGGGCGCAACTGTTGCAGTAACATACAACAAGAATGGAGACGCAGCGAATCAGGTTGTTAAGGATATTGAGAAAGCCGGTGGCAAGGCGCTCGCGATCAAGGCTGATGTTGCGCTTTCTGGTGATGCGGACAAGTTGATTGCCGAACTTAAGAACGCTGTCGGCAAAATTGACATTCTCATTAACAATGCCGGCGTCTTTGAGGGGGGCTCGGTCGAGGATATCGAGATTGACCAATATCAGCGAATCTTCGACGTCAATGTAAAAGGCGTTATCGCCACGACTATTGCAGCACTCAAGATTCTTTCGAACGGGGGCAGAATCATAAACATATCTTCCGGTGCAGCCAAAGTTACAATGCCCGGATTCAGCGTCTACTCGGCTAGCAAGGCGGCTCTGGATACTTTGACTCGCATATGGGCTCAGGATTTGGGATCCAGAAAGATCACCGTCAATAGTGTCGCTCCCGGTACCACTGCAACCGACATGTACAACCAGGCCTTGAACGATGAACAGAAAGCGGCAATGATCGCAAAGACAGCTCTCGGACGTGTTGGCGAGCCGGATGATATCGCTGCTGTTGTGGCATTCCTCGCCTCGGATGACGGTCGGTGGGTCACTGGCGCCGTAATCAGCGCTGATGGTGGCATCAACATCTAGGTTTGTCAGGGGAACAACAAAGAAGCGCTGGTTTTGCCAGCGCTTCTTCCTGCCTTAACTTCTACTTTCGCCACCGTTTCGCCTGCCGATCGGTTAGCGCATAGGTGCGCTTGGTGACGGTGACCCGGTTGTACCTCCGGGCATGACAGATTGCGTTTTGGGTGTTGGAGGTGGCTGTGTCGGACTATCACTTTGCGGTGTAGCAGCACCACGGTCCTGTTTGTCCGAATCAGCTTGATTGCTCGGAGGAATGCCGCTCTTTGTTTGCGCTTCTGTTCTGGTCCTTTCCGCGCTCGAGCCCTCGCTGACAAGGATGGCTCCTTGCGCTAGTTTGGTTTTTACATCCGGTTGGAATGCAATGGGAGCTGCCGCAGGGCTGAAGCTGTTAGCGGCTAGCGTAAATGCCCTGTTCCAACGGGGATATTCCGGACTCGGTGCACAGCAAGCCAGCCACATCACGTTCTTGCCTAGTTTGATAGCGGTAATGCGGCTCTTTATGTCTTTCTGTTTCGACGTATCGTACTCGATGAGCATGTCCATCCGATTGCCAACCTCTGCTGCTTTCTCGACGGTTTTGAATCCGCGAGCTCTCGTGTACGAATCGGCAAACTGAGACAGAGAAGCTCCCTCTGGAATCTGCAGGAACCAGACCTGCATGATTGCAAGGGATGAACCGGGGCTTTCTATTTCCGCAAGTTGAACCTCTCTGATGTTACTTTGCGCAAGATCTCTTTCGCCTACGTGCACGGTCTGCCACGTCCAGTTACCGGGCACAACCAGGTCGAACGCTAAATCTCCCCGTTTGAGCGGCGCAAACTTCAGGCGCGTGGCTTGCGATCGCAGTTCCTCGTTGCTGTACGGTATTGAGCGTGAGAGCATGTCATCTTCCACGGATGGTACGTACGTCGTAGTGCGCTGTGGCACAGGCGCGCCAGGTAGAGTCAGCGACTGATCCGACCGCTGTGTCGTGCCGACGAAATAGCCGCCGAACGCGCAAATGGCACCTATGACAATTAGCATAACGATTCCGAGAAAAGCGCTCAGAACGTTCCCGTTCATGCGTCTTCGTCCACCATTCACCATGGTAATTACCTCCGTTATGTGCCTTCAAAAAGGCTTCTAACTCAAGTGATCGACTCAACTCATCCGTGTTAAGTTCCGCATAACTACATTCTTGCGGCAAAATGCTCACGCCACCCGGTGGCGTGAGCAGATCCCGGGCATCCGAAGGGCGGACACCCTGTTGTTGCCGTTACTGTCTGCTTTGTGAGGAGCCGGGCGACACGTCAAAGGTCTTTTGTCCGCCATAGGCGGAACCAGTTGACGGACCGGGGGTGACGCTGCCGCCGCCTGCGGCGCGCGCTTTGTTCATCTCTTCCACTACAGACTCTTTGACGACTGCAGTTTGCTCGGCTAGTGTATCTTTCATATCCTTGCCTTGCACGTGCAGTTTCTGTGCGGTATCGGTCATGGTGTCTTTCATGTCCTTAGTTTGCACCTGCAGTTTCTGAGCGGTGTCGGCCATGGTGTCTTTCATGCCGGCAGCTTTTTCGGACAATTGGCCAATAGCTTTGCGAAGGTTCTGGTTAACAGTCGAGCTTTCGTTTGTTATCGCTTGCACCTGACATGAAGCATCTGCCTTGAGCTTGCTGATCGACTCACCGCACTCCTTGCAGAAGCTTGCAGAGGTTTCTGAAAGCTCTTGTCGAAGTTCCGCACCCGGCTTCTTCGCAGTTAAAAGTCCTGCGACGTAACCGATAGATCCACCCCATAGAAGAGCTTGCAATGTACTCATAATCCGTGTCATCTTTGGTACCTCCGCCCGTGACGTGTTCGGCTGTTTGTGAGACGTCGCGAGAAATCGAAGGGTTCCACTCAGAAATAGACAGTTGGGCGAATGCCGCTCGCTGTAAGGGATGCAGGAACGGCTCGGCGTTTTGTCGCGAACGAGGCGCTCAGCGTGTTCGCACAAGAAGGGCTTGAATTGTCATACTTCGCTAGTTAGTGTACGTAGTGTGATTTGACGGTCGCCGTTAATTCCCTGAGTTAGGACTCGAAGTCTTTCAGTCCGTCACTCTCAATTAAGAGAATGGCGTCAGACCTTCGAGCTGCTTCGGCGCTATCGAGCGCGGTCCACTGCGTCGGCTATGAGAGGGAAGAGTTTCTCCGCTCCACGCGCGTTGAGGTGCACAGTGTCGAGATAGTCGGCTTTGACAAATGCTTCGCTGTCGGTCAAATCAACGAATGAGGCACCATGGTTACGACTTTCCTCGGTCACATCTTTACGAAATTGTGTCCAGAATTGATCGGGAAGGAGATCCCGATTCATTTTCATACTGGGCATTCCCACTACTACGATTCTTACGCCGGAGGATTGAAGCTCTTTGAGCCAGGCACGAAAGAATTGCATCTGTCCGGAATAGTGCTCCATGTTCGGACCTTTGAAGCGATTCTTGTACTCTTTGGTGTTGTCAGTCCACAACTCGGGCATTGTCGGCGGTACCACCCACTGACCCGGATGCGGGTCTGATGCCACGGACGTTAACGCCTTAAGAACATCGTTGGCTTTTACGGAGGTAGCTGCGATGTCTTGTTTAAACGCTGCGTGTACTGTCGTTCCTAATTGGCTGAGTGGCATTCGTTTCACCAGGGTATCCAACCTGGCAAAAAAATCCGGGTAGGCCGCAGCTTCAAGCGGCGGACCTAGTGACACATACTGCGAGAAAAATTTAAATTGATCCGTTGCGGAAGGCGCGGGTAACGTGTCATCGATAAAATCTCTCGGCGCCAGCGTTATCACAATTGTCGAAGGCTTCTGCCGTTGGATCAGTGTTTTGGTGATCAGGTATTCGTCCGAAATCATTGCTCCCGGAATCGCTAGACTCAAAACTGATGGTGCGCCACCCGAGCGTCTCTTCAATTGGTCTTCAAGAAAGACAATCTTTCGATGGGTCACTACATCAATCCATCGAGCCAAAAACTTCGCATCGGCTGTCGCTTGCGCCGAACCCATTTGCGAGCTGCCAAAGACAATAACGTCAGGTTTGGGCTGGCAGGTGATGTATCCCCGTGCTAACCACCATGGCCATGGCTTGTGGACTCCGGCGGGAACGGACTTAGTTAGATCATCTCGTGTGAATTGATCATTTATGCTGCCTTTTGCCGGTGAATACACTGCAGACAGAAAAACGTTCACCAGGCAGAAGCCGATAAGAGCATGCAGAAACTTGTTGCGTAGAAAGCCTTGTGCAAGGGTGATCGGTTTCTGTGCGGACTGCTCAGCCTCCGGTTTAGAAACGGTGGCGGTCGCTGAACGATGGTTCGAATTCTCAGTCTTGGAAGACATCTGGTCCTCCTAGAAAGGCACTTGTTGTTTTGACGGCGTTGCTTTGTTCGCCAGGCGCCGGGCTGCGTCGCTCACGGCGAGGGCTCTGTGCTTCGCCAAGTGCTCTCCGGACATCAAAACAAGCTCATTGACTCGTGTATCGCTAGCCATTGATTTACTTACATCTTCGAAAAATTTCTGTCCGCCGAATGCATTCAGGTGGACAGAGTCGTGAAAGTCCAGCTGGCTATAGCGCGTAAAATCATTGAGGTCATAGAGCGAAATCTTCTGCATCATGGAAAATGCTTGCAGCTTGTTCAGATAATCGTAGTATTTTGTCGGTGTAAGAATACGCAAATTCTGCAGTGTTACCGGCATGTTCACCAGCACCAGCTCAATGCGTTCCTTCCGGCAGTAGTCGGCTATCTTGCCCATGAAGTACATCTGTGTCTTGTAGACGTGATCATCGGGCTGTTTATAGCGCTGAATATACTCGACTGTATTGTCCTTGTATTTTGATTTAGCGGTCTCGAAATCAATCGGACCTGCCATTACCGCTTCCGGGTGAATCTCAGCGGGAAGATATCCCGGCAAAATATCGCGCCGGTCCCACCATGTGAAAGGTTTCTTGCTCCACGGACGTGGCAATGACGCGTCGACTATCGCCGTCGCGCCGTCAGTCAGAGCCATGCGAAAGTCCAGGGAGTTACCGTAGAGAAAGACTAAACGCTGGAAGCACCAGTCAAGTTTGCTTAGAGGGCTTCGAAATACGCGCTGCGCGACATCGTCGATATTCACTATTCGTGTGAGGTAGCGAAAGGCATCTGTGTCGCCGGGCGCGCTCAAGGTGCTGTCGATAAAGTCTCTCGGTGCCAGTCCGTAAATCACAACATCCGGTCTGCTGGATGTTGCCACCATCGCCTTCAAGCTGATGTAGGCGTCGGATGGCATTTGCCCTGGCGCGGAAAGGCTGAATGTTTCGAATTCACCTTTGGGATAGCGTTTCTTCAGCAAGTGTTCCAGGTAGCTTGCTCTGTGATGTTCGGTTAGGTCCAGTCCACGCTTCTGAAAATTCGCGTCACACCCCGCAATGGCGCTGACCATTGTCGATGATCCGACCAATGCTATGTTGCTGATGCGATCGCTATTGCGCAGCGCATTGAACGTCCACCACGTCCAGCCCTTGTAATTGAACTTGTATGGGTCGAACGGGAATGGGGTGAAGAACGACATCATCGCGTTCATTGCCAAAAAAACGGCGCCGGCAAGTAGAAATGTGCTGCGGAATTTCCACTTCCGGGGCTCCGCCGCCGGAGTTGGCTCCGGCACCACATTTAGTTGCGCGGCTTCTATCGAAGGTTCGTCGAGCACCACTGGCGAAGGCATCTAAAGGTGCCCTCCTCTGGTCGCCAGCGATTTTGAGCTTCGTGACATTGCTTTTGCTACAGTTGAATCCGCGGCCATCTTCTCGGAGACTACGTCAAGCCAGCGCTTGCCGCCGCCGGAGTGCAGGTGCACGGTGTCCATGAAATCAGAGCGTGCAAAAAGCGGACTTTCAGACAAATCTACCGTGGTTGCACCTTTTGCTTTTGCCATTGCCAGGACGCCGTTGCGATAGGCGTGCCAGCTCTTCTCACTCAAAAGGCTTCTATTCAAATCGGTGATGGGCATTGCGACCACGACTGTTTTGATTCCATTGGCGCGCGCCGTTTCCAGGGTGTCTGCAAAGAACTCCAGCTGAGTTAGGTAGGTATTCCATTTGAGATTAGCGTAGCGTTTCTTGTACTCGCCGAGGTTGTCCGCAAAGGTAGTCCTTTCCGCCGGTGTGGTGGGGCGAAAGAATGCCTGCCCGGCGCAGACTTCGCAAGGATGATAGTCCGGAATCAACACATGGCGCTCGTCGTATGTGATGTTCTTGCCAAACGGAAGCACCCTGATCATCGCGCCGCCGGCCATTCGCGCAGCAGCGGCCGAAAGGTCATCACGATTGCCATAGAGCGAGAAAACTCGTCCCAACTCATAGTTCATGCGTTCTTGCCAATCGGGCATGACGCGAGAAGCAATATCATCGACAGGACCGAATCGAGAGAGATATCGATATGGATCCGTTGCTGAAGGACTCGGAAGCAGATTGTCTAGAAAGTCTCGTGGTCCGACGCCGTAGACAATTACGTCCGGCTTCTTTTGTCCTGTCAGAAGGTTTTTTACTATCAAAAAGGCGTCGGACGGCATCTCGCCCGGCAAAGCAAAGGTATAGCTCCGCACTGCGTTTCCAGTCAGTTCCTTCCACCGATTTTCAAAATAGGCTGAATGGTGATGCTGGCTGCCATCGATCTTCCTGTTCAGGAAGTCGGCATCTACCCCGTCCAGCGGCACAAGTACCAGCGAGGACCCGAGAAAAACAACTTCGGGACGGTCCTTCATCTCAAGGAACTGCTTTACGGTCCATCCGGTCCAGCTAAGGACAGGGAAGTCTACCGGCGCGGCAAACCCTATGCGTCCCAAGGTCAGCCCGGCGTTGAGCAGCCAAAAAACGGCCAAAGCAATGGCAAAACGGCTATGCGTTAGACCCTTTACCAGTTTTGTGAGCGCCGCGCGCATGAACTTGAACTAGCCTCCTGTACCGACTGTGGTGGTGGTGGGACTCACAACCACGTTTGCCGCTAGAACTGGAAGTAGATGAAGCGCGGCGACGTGTCGGGGCTGAAGATTGTAAGAAGGCACATCATAACCACCATCAGCGCAACTTGCACCGGGCGAGGCGGGCTGAGGTAGAACTTCTTGTCGTTGAGCCAATTGACTACGACGTGAGCGATCATGAGTGCAGGAACAATCAGCAGAATCGCAGGGAAAATGATCGGATCTCTGATTTGCAAAATGGTGAGTTGAGAGGCACTGAAATGTGCAAGCGCAGCAGGCGCTTCCATCAGTTTAGTGATGATCTGCCATGCGATGGGATCGGTGTCGGCTCTAAACAGTACCCAGCCAACACACACGAAGTGAAAAGTGCAGACAACGGAAAAGACATGGTAAAGCTTCGATTTGACTAGCTTTTCGTGTAATCCGACCGCTTCCATTAGACGAACATACTCGCGATGCAGGATGAGGAGCACGCCTTGATAGACGCCCCAGAGTAAGAAATGATTTGCCGCGCCGTGCCAAAGTCCGCCGAGCGCCATGGTGATGAAAAGGTTTCGATAGGTGAAAATCCGCGAACCTTGCGAACCGCCCAACGGAATAAACAGATAGTCGCGGAGCCAAGTCGACAGGCTGATGTGCCAACGACGCCAGAAATCGGCGGCGTTTGACGCCAAGTACGGGAGATTGAAGTTGATTGGAACTTTGTATCCAAACAACATTGCCGAACCGCGTGCGATATCGGTATAGCCTGCAAAGTCGAAGAAGATTTGGAAGGCAAACGCATAGGTAATCATCCAGAGGTCTAAGGACGAAAACTTCTCCGGATGCTCAAAGCCTGCTTGTACTACCAGCGCGAGGTTGTCCGCCAACAGTACTTTCTTGGTCAGGCCCATCAATATGAGGTGCATGCCTTCGTCGACATATTCCCACTTGAACTTGGCGGGGATGGAGAGCTGCGGAATGAAATCCATGTAGCGCTTAATCGGTCCGGCGATTTGCGTTGGAAAGAATGAAGCGAAGAGGGCAAAGTCCATGAAGTTCTTCGCCAAAGGCTTGCCGCGATAGACCTCCACGGCGTAGTGAATGAACTCAAAAACGAAGAACGATATGCCCAGTGGCAAAATTATGTGCAAGTGCGGCTGGTGCCAATCTACGTGAAGGAGATTGAGCCCGGACTTCACTGCATCCATGCCGAAGTAGGCGTACTTAAAGATAGCCAGGGTAATCAAGTTGACTGCAACGACAACGGCTAGCCAAGCTTTCTTGTGCTTAACCTCCTTGGCGCGTTCAATCAATGGCACGAGCAAGAAGTTGCCCAATGTCAGACCGAAGATCAGTATTCCGTAGATTGGGCGCCACGACATATAGAAGACATAGCTAGCCACCAAAAGCAGTGGCACGCGCAATCTGTGGGGAACCAACCAGAACAGAACGAAGACGGTCGGCAGAAATACTAGATACTGGAGACTGTTGAAAAGCAATTCCTTGATCCTTGTAATATCGGCAACGTTGACAATATATTGGACGAAAACCCCGGAAGTGTCATTAGACGCCGCCAACGAAGTTGCAAATACTTTGGTCCGACATCTACAGAACGAGATTCCAAGACGATCCCGCCGATAAGAGTTTCTCTTAACTTAAAAATGTTTTTCATACAAATGCTGCAAACGCAGCGCTTGGCAGCTTCGCGCTGCTGTGAGTGAGTGTCACAAAAGGGTGAGACTGAATTAATCAGAGCCTTGCTTGGTGAAGCCTTCGGGAACGAGCTGATATCCGCCACCATATACGGTTCGGATATACTTTCGGTCGCTTGCTTCAAGTCGCGTGCGAAGGTGGCGGATGTGCACCCGAATGGTGTCTACATCATCGTCGGGTGCATAGCCCCAGACTTCTTCCAGCAGTTTGCCTGTCGAAACAGTTTGCCCGTGGTGTTGCATCAGGCAGTGAAGGATTTCAAACTCGGTCGGCGTGAGCTTAACGATGCGTTCACGTACCTTAGCTTGCAGGTTTTCCGGCACCAGGGTGATTTCGCCGGCTGTCAGGATTTCCGGCAGCG
The DNA here is from genome assembly GCA_019752635.1 of Candidatus Obscuribacterales bacterium. GTDB lineage: Bacteria > Cyanobacteriota > Vampirovibrionia > Obscuribacterales > Obscuribacteraceae > JAKFUT01. Next base: position 26,159 of record JAIELX010000013.1, read on the forward strand.
TAGCCGATTGCGGCACGGAGCCTGCGCGGCGAAGCAGCGCGCGGACACGCACTTGAAGCTCTGGAATCTCGAAGGGCTTGTCCAAGTAGTCGTCGCAACCTGAATCGAAACCCTGCACTTTGTCCTTCGTCATGCTCAACGCTGTCAGCATGAGGACTGGAATGGTTTGCGTGCCGGTGTTCTGACGCAACCTCTGGCACACGGTGAAGCCGCTCAAGTCGGGCATCATGACATCCAGGATTATCAGGTCGGGTCTGTTTTGCTGAGCCAGTGCCAACCCTTTTACACCGTCACTTGCTGTGGAACATTGATGGCCAAGGATTTCAAGGTTTACCTTGACCAGCTCCGCTATTGCAGCATCATCATCGATTACCAGAATTCGGGCCAATGTCTTCTCCAAATGTTTTGGTCAGGTCGGTTATGGAGCCGCTGCTCCCGGTGCTAATTTTACCTGAACCTGACGTAGCTTCCCTTTGTTCAGCACATTCAGTGTAACCACTTGACCAGGCTTTTTGGTCTCTATATAAGAGAGCAAATCGTCCACCGATTGCACTCTAACGCTGTCTACTTTGACAATGATGTCTGCGGCAGAGTTGTCAACCTGGTACATGGTGAACCCGGCGTTGCGCGCAACCTTAATTTCGGGACCCTTCAACCCTGCTATGGCCGCAGGTCCATCGGGATCGAGCTTAGCGATCATCAGTCCCGATCCGCCGCCGAACTCCACTGGACGCACCGCTAGGATACCGTGGTCCGGTCGAATCACTGCATGGAACTGTATGAGCTGCGGAACTATTCGGCTCACTATATTAATTGGAATGGCAAAGCCGATACCGGCCGACTGTCCGGACTTACTCAAAATTGCAGTAGTGACGCCGACCATGACGCCTTGATTGTCTAATAGCGGTCCGCCTGAGTTTCCGGGATTAATTGCCGCGTCTGTTTGGAGGACGCCTTTGATCAGTCGTCCAGTGTCAGTGCGCAACGTACGCCCGACACTGGAGATGATACCGCAGGTCATTGTAAGGTCGAGCCCGAAAGGGTTGCCGATGGCGTACACGCGGCGACCGACTTCCAACCGACTGCTGTCACCAAGTTTGATGGTGCTGAGCGTGCGTCCTTGGGGATCGATCTTCAAAACAGCAATGTCATTGTCGGGATCTGTTCCGACGAGGCGTGCTGGAAACGCGCTGCCGTCGTACAAAGTGACCTTGACCATTTTCGCTTCGCCAATAACGTGATTGTTGGTGAGCACATAACCATCCGGTGTGAGAATTGAGCCTGAACCTGTCTCCGTCGCAGATGGCGCTGCGCCATAGATGAATGATTCAGAGCTGCTAATGGCGGTTATGTTAACCACTGCCTTGCTTGCGGCTTTGTACACGCGAATGTTAGTGCTTTCTTCCGGTGACAGAACAATTGGCGGTTGAACTTTGGGCGTTGTGGCGATACGGGAAGGAGGTTTCGGTTTAACCTGAGCGCTGCCTGCCGGAGCTGCATCTGCCGCAGCGTTGCCTGCCAACAGCACGCAAATGGCGAGCGTCAGCAAATTCTTTGCGCCACCGTTTTGTTCTTTCACTTCGGTATCCTCGTTCTTCTCTCTTTTCTTCTGTCCGAGCTTTGGCTCTGTACCCTCCATCAGACGCTTCATGTTCGCTCTGTGCCGGATCACAACGTATGAGCCTGCGGCGAAGGCGTAGACTACGAAACTGGGATACCCGCCGGCAATCCACATTGAAGGCCCGGCCGCAAGACCTGCTGCGATGGAAGCTACAGAGACGATGCGAGTCGTGAACAGTAGCAGCAGCCAAACACCGAACGTTCCGGCTGCAGACATATAATTCATGCCAACCAGGCAACCTAGTGCGGTTGCTGCGCTCTTCCCGCCGCCGAATTTCAAGAAGACCGACTTGCTGTGTCCGAGCACCGAAAGCAATCCGCACACCGCCGGAATCAACGCGTACTTGATCAAAGTGTGGTCGGCGCCGAGCAATTGGTCCGGCGGCAATGCCGGATTGTCGATTAACGCTTGCTGCGCGTAAAGACCGATGGTTACTGCCAGCCAACCTTTGAAAATGTCGAAGAAGAATACGAACAGAGCAGCAGGCTTGCCTGCTGCTCGTAAGACATTAGTCGCACCGGTCGAGCCACTACCGACGGTGCGGATGTCGACTCCTTTAAGTATTTTAACTAGCCAGTAGCCGGTGGGAATCGATCCGACTACGTAAGACAAAAGACATGCTAGAAATGCAACTAACATTTTCGCGTCGTTTCTCCTCAGGAATCTCGCTTCTTGGGTCTTAAGAAGAGGCGAATCGGAGTTCCTTTGAAGCCGAATGCCTCTCGGATCTTCCGTTCGATAAACACCAGGTAGTTATGCTCCGCTAGTTTTACATCGTTGACGAACAGCGCGAAAGAGGGCGGAGACACCGTAACTTGCGTGGCGTAGTAGATACGTAGGCGCTTGCCGCGTTTGCCAGCGGGCGGAGGCGTGAGTGTTTGCGCTTCGGTGATGACCTGGTTGAGCAGTGAAGTGCTTATGCGTCTGCGGGTTTCGTCAAACGCCCGTATGCACGCGTCCAAGATCTTTGGAATGCGCTGGTTGGTCAAAGCTGACGTAAAGACAACTTCCGCATACTTCAGGTGCGGCAAATCCATCACCGCTTTTTCCATGAACTCGTTCATGAGCTTAGAAGATTTGTTCTCGATTAAGTCCCATTTGTTGAACACTACAACTGCAGGGCGACCAGCTTCGATTATCTTGGCCGCTATCTTTTGGTCCTGGTCTGCGATCTCTTGCGAGGCGTCCAGCACCATGACCGTTACGTCCGAGCGATCGATGGATTGAATGGCACGAACTACGGAAAAGGCTTCCACGCCGTAATCTACCTTGGACTTTCTGCGAATTCCGGCTGTGTCGGTCAGCGTAATCTCTCTGTCTTGATAAGTGAAGAGTGTGTCTATCGAATCGCGTGTTGTGCCCGGAATGTCCGTTACGATCGAACGCTTCTTTCCGAGAATCGCGTTAACGATACTGGATTTGCCTGTGTTCGGTCTGCCGACAATTGCCATGGAGAAGTCCTTTCGAACCTCGTCTTCTTCGGCTTCTTCTTCCAGCTCTTCGGCTGTTTTCTTCGAGATGCGGTGAGCCGGGAATGTTTCGATCATTCTGTCGAGCAAGTCTCCGACATCGCCCGTGCCACGAAGCGCGGATACGGGGAGCGGCTCACCGAGTCCCAGTTGATAGAATTCGAGGAGATTCGCTCGGTCTCGTTGATCATCGATTTTGTTTACTGCAAGCAACACGGGCTTCTTCGTGCGACGCAGCATGTTCGCAACATCTTCATCCGCTCCTGTGACTCCTGCTTTTCCGTCGACCAGGAACAGGACGACGTCAGCATCTGCCACAGCGCCTGTCACCTGGTCTATTACTTGCTTGGAGATTTCTTCTTGCGTGTCGGGAATGATGCCACCGGTGTCGATCAAGATGAAGTCGTGACCGGACCAGTCGCATTGACGGTAGAGCGTGTCGCGCGTGACTCCGGGCGTATCGTAAACGATAGCTTCTCGCCGTCCGATACAACGGTTGAAGAACGTTGATTTACCAACGTTGGGTCTGCCGACTATCGCGACAACTGGCTTAGACATTGGATTCAAACGCTCCCCGCGACCGTAATCGATCGCCGTATCTCATACTATCGCCGCATAAAATTCGCAGCGTTTCGTTTCGCTGGTTCAATCCGACTGCACATTGTTAACGTAGCGGTCTGAAGCACAGCTTCGAATTGCTTATTATAAAGCGCTGGCTTTGATTTCGACGGATTGTCCCTCCTTTGTTAACGCCTGAACAGAGTCCTGTACAAAGAACCTACTAGATTCAGGAGTAGCTGTTAATCCAGCGAGGAGAAAAGCTTGTAGATGTTGCTCGGCTGAGGCCTTCCCGGTGATCGTCGCAATATTATTCCTCGGGATCTTGTGCGTATATGAATCAAAAGCCCCCTTAAAAAATGCGTATATGAATCAAATCTTCCGATATCTTGGGGATGTCTTTTGGGGCGGCGTCGGATATCGGGCGTGATCGCGCAGCCTCGTTCACAATCGGGGGCCTGATTGTGAACGAATCTCTACCGGAGTCGAACCCGCTAAATCTTCGCATCGGTTCGAACCGAAACCTTGCTCGTTCGTTCGTCTTAGTGTCTCAAAGTCCGGTCCAGTGGTCTGGAGGTCATTGTTGTCGTGTTCGTGTTGTTGACTAGCCGTGGACTGGTGTCTCTGCTGACTTTCCGTTGTCCGCGGGCACTGTTGCGTCGTCGATATCACGCGCTTTCCAAACACCCAGCGCTGCTTCGACAAAGCCAATGAATAGCGGATGTGGATTGTCCGGACGGGATTTCAGTTCCGGATGGAACTGGCAAGCAACAAAGTATGGATGGTCGGTAATTTCGATCATCTCTACCAGCCGATCGTCTGGCGAAACTCCGGAGAAGACTAATCCTGCTTTGGAAAGCGCGTCGCGGAATTCATTGTTTACTTCGTAGCGATGACGATGGCGTTCGTAGATGATCGGCTCATGATACAGCGTCGAAGCGCGGCTGCCGGCTTTGAGGTGGCACGGGAAGCGTCCGAGCCGCATTGTTCCGCCTTTGTTGACCACTTCATGCTGGTCGGGCATCAAGTCGATAACCGGGAATGCCGTTTTCGAATCAAACTCTGTTGAGTGCGCGCCAGCCATCTTCGCGACATTGCGTGCGAATTCAATGACGGCAATCTGCATCCCGAGGCAGAGACCGAGATACGGTATCTTCTTCGTTCGTGCATATTCAGCGGCTTGAATCTTTCCATCGATACCACGGTCGCCGAAGCCGCCGGGAACCAGTATCCCGTCTACATCGCTGAGGTATTCCTCACAGCCGTTCTTCTCAACGTCTTCCGAAAGTACCCAGCGGATTGAGATGTGGCATCCTGCTTTCACACCGCCGTGCTTGAGCGATTCTACAACTGATATGTAAGCATCGCCGAGCGCGACGTACTTGCCGACGATTGCGATGGTAACAGTTGGTGCCGGCTTGCGAATTCGCTCGATTAGCGTTTTCCAATCAGCCAGATCCGGTACCGAATCCTGCATATGCAAACGTTCGAGCACGCGAGCTGCCAACCCTTCCTGTTCCAGAACCAGCGGGACTTCATACAGATTGCCTACGTCATGGCATTGAATCACGCACTTAACATCAACGTCCGTGAACAACGAAAGCTTTTCGCGAATCGATACAGGTAGATGTTTTTCGGTGCGGCAAGCAAGAATATCCGGTTGGATGCCGCGACTTCGCAGTGTGTCAACACTATGTTGTGTCGGTTTTGTCTTCAGTTCGGCAGTGGTTTCCAAAAAACTGATGAGCGTTACGTGGATGTAGCAAACATTGTCGCGACCAACTTCTTTACGCATCTGCCTGATGGCTTCCAGAAAGATCAAGCTCTCGATGTCGCCGACGGTGCCGCCGACTTCAACGATTGCGACCTCTGCACCGGCTTGTTGCGCCGCTTTGCTGATAAAACTCTTTATTTCATTGGTGACGTGCGGAATCATCTGCACCGTGCCGCCAAGGTAGTCGCCGCGTCGCTCTTTCTCAAGAACAGTTTTGTAAATTGAGCCGGCGGTGACGTTGTTCATGCGGCTGAGGTCGGTGTTGATAAAGCGCTCGTAGTGACCTAAGTCGAGGTCGGTCTCGGCACCGTCTTCAGTGACGAAAACTTCGCCATGCTGATAGGGACTCATCGTACCCGGGTCGACGTTCAGATACGGGTCTAGTTTGATAATAGTGACAGGAATGCCTCTGGCTCTCAGAAGCCGGCCTAGCGACGCAGCTACGATGCCTTTTCCGAGGGAGGAGACAACACCACCAGTGACAAAAACGAATCTGGCGCTCATCTCTCCTCCATATTTAGCTCGGTCGGTTTCACGTTTCTTGTTTTGGCGTCTGCTATTGCTTTCGCCATTCCTCTTCAAATCCTCAGCATGATTTTTTTATCACATTGTCGGACTGAAACTGTCCGTCATTCTCCAATCTTCGGAACCTTGAAGAAATTACCTTCGCGGTCGGGAGCATTAGCAAGTAAAGCTTCTCTGCCTAACGAGGGTTTTACCTCGTCCTCTCTCAGTACATTCGTGACCGGCAGTGCGTGGGCAAGTGGTTCGACACTTGTGGTGTCGATGTCTTTCAGCTGATTGAAGTGTTCGATGATGCGAGAGAGCTGACTTGCGTAAAGCTCCTTTTCCTGTTCGGTTAGGGAGAGCCTTGCCAACAGCGCTACTTCGCTCACTTCGTCTATGCTAATAACCATAGGGTGAATCTTTTATCAATTAAGGCACAACGAGCCATATTAACATAGACCGAGGCGTTCGTATTGACAGCATAAGATTCGCAAAGCCAAGCGGCCGATTGCGGTGTAGTCTACACAAATGGAATTTAGCGACGGAATTTTGTTAAACACCGGAGTGCTCATCGTAGCGCTGCTGGTTATCCTTGGCGCGGCTGAGTTGTTCACCAATGGTGTCGAATGGCTTGGGCAGAAGCTCGGGTTGAGCGAAGGTGTCGTCGGGAGTGTGCTTGCTGCGGTGGGCACCGCTCTTCCTGAAACTCTGATTCCTATAGTTGCTGTTTGCTCAGCGCACTCGGCTGCGGCGGACGCCGCTGTTCACGCGAGCATGCGCCATGAAGTCGGCATTGGCGCTATCGCCGGCGCGCCTTTCATGCTCTGCACTCTGACGATGGCGGTCTGCGGAACCGCAGTGTGGATCTTTTCCAAGCAAGGAGGGCGTTCCCCCGACCTTGCCATAAACAATGCAGTTTTGTCGCGAGACTTGTCATTCTTCATCTTCGCTTACACTTTTGCCCTTCTCGGGACGCTGGCGACGAATATTCCGTCCGTCCGTCAAATAATGGCGGGCATTTTGATCCTGACTTATGTCGTGTATCTGATGAAGACTTTTGCTCACGAAGGCGAAGCAGGGGAAGCGCCGGAGCATCTGCATCTTGATGGATTGCTCAAAGTGGGCACCAGTCTTGGTGTTGTGATTGTACAAGTAATTGCCGGGCTGCTTGGTATCTTGGCCGGTGCCTATTTCTTTGTTGAGCACATTACGGCGCTGTCGCACACAATCTCTGTTCCGCCCGTGATTCTGTCCATGATAATTGCACCAGTCGCTACGGAGCTTCCCGAGAAGTTCAACAGTGTTCTTTGGGCGCGCAATGGCAAAGACACGTTGGCTTTGGGAAATATAACCGGTGCGCTGGTTTTTCAAGGCTGCTTCCCCGTGGCGTTCGGACTGGCGTTTACCCAGTGGAATCTTGGGCTGGGCACTGTTCTGTCCGGAGTGGTTGCGCTTTGTTGTGCCAGTGTCTATCTGTTCTTGATCAAGAAGGGGAAGCTCAACTTTCGCGTTCTTATGTGCGGGGCGTTCTTCTACATCGCCGTTGTGTCCTATTTGATGATCACACACTTGACGGACTAAATCAGCCGGACAACTTGTCGCTTCCATCAATCAGCTCAGGCATCGGTGGCGTCACCTCGGTCTTTCTCTCAGCGGTAACCGGCTTCCGCCAGACGAGTTCGATGCACGCCCAGAAGCAGCCTGCTGCGTATACATAGAAGTATGGTGCCAGCGACTTCAGCTTGGGAGAAGTCGCCTGTACCATAGACAGCAGGTTCTCGGACGAGGTAATTCCTAAGACGATCAATGAGCTGAATATACCGACAACGGTCCCGAGTATGAGGCGCCTAAGTCTTGCGGGACCGGCTCCTAAGCCGACCAGCAGCGTCAAGAAGAAGCCGCCATAAAGCAAGAAGAATGGCGCCGTGCCGTCGCCCCCGGGGAACAAGATGTCTCCTACATCTCCGACACAGAACAGGGAATAAAAAGTGAACAATAACGCTGGAATCAATAGTCGCAATTTTGCTCACCTTGGGCTGGAACTAGTTTCGTTTTACCCGAATTCTAGAAGTGTCCGCCTGGAGTTTAAATTGACGGATGAGCGGTTTGCAGAAACAAAAGGACGGCGAATCATCGACGTCCTTCAGTGGGCACCAACCCGGTTACGATTCTTACTTCGATTTTGATTTCTTCTGCTTTTTGTTCAGCACTTCGCCGTGCACCTTGGTGGTGGCCCCATGCAGCTGCGCTTCGGTGGCTTTTTCGCCGGTAAAGTCTTGCTTGAATGACACCAGGAATTCATCTCCCGGTTTGATCTGCGCTTCGACGCCCTTGATCATGTAGTCGGCGATTATGAAGCCGCCCGGCAGACCGCTTACTACACCCATGCCGAAACCCTTCAGCCTTCTGTGTTTGACGTTCTTACCCACCGGATGCATGAACGCGAATGACGGGTCGATTGCACCAGCTACACCGAAGATAACAGGAACCGCACCCATCGTGAAGACTCCGCCGCAAGCGGCAGCGCCTCGAACAGCCAGGTGAACGCCCTGGTGTTTGAGCTGGATGGACAATGGAGAAGCGATCTGTCCCTGGTGATTCACTCCAAGAATTCGACCTTCATTTTTGTTGTGAACGATGCGCGGGTGTCTGGCCGGTATCGCCACTAGTGGCAGATGGTCTCCCTCGTTTGTCAAGATTTCATCGAACTGCAGGCCTACGGCACCGTTTGCTCTCATCCAGCGCTTCAGTTTGAGCTCAGCGATGAGCAGGCGACGTGCGGGGTGCGCGGCGGTTACATGACCGATTACCTTCGAGCCCTTCGGCGCAATCATTCTGCCGCCAATCTTCAGGTCTACTTTTGTTCTGGCCTCTACTCTGTCGCCGACCTTGGCTGTTTTACTCGAAATCATTGATACCACGGAAATCGGAAACTCTACACCGGTAGTTATGCTTGTCTTTCCCGGGGCATCCGGGATTTCCTTCCAGACAAGCGTGTCTTTTGATGTCTTCGGGGCGTTCTCCGTATCCATATCGATAACGATAATGCCGAATTCATTCGGCTTGTCCGGACCGGTTGTGACTGCAAAGGCAACAGAGTCTGACGGTTTTGGAACTGCGTCAGTGCCGGGGGCTGGTGGTGCCACCACTGCCGTTGAGATTACCGAGACACCGCCCGGTATTGGCGCCGAGTTCGACTCGGCCAGTGGCGGTGCGGGCGGTGTGTGGAAACTGGTCGTCACCACCGATGGTTTCGGGGCTGCTTGCGTCGGCGGGGCAGTTGCGGCGGAGCCATTGGAACCAACTGAAAGGGCGGGCGACAGCGGTGCCTGGAAATTGACATTGCCCGCTGGTATGACCGGACCCGTAATCATCTGCGGTCCCGGCACTTCCGCCACGTAAACCCTGTCGGTTTGCGGTGAACCTGTTGAAACTTTCGCTGAATGGGGGGCTGTCGTGTCTCGTGTGCTTGAAGGAGCTAGTGTTCCTTGACCAACAGCGATGAATTCCGCTTCCGCCATACCCGGGGCTGCTATACCGATGCTGATGGTCAACGCTAGTGTGATTGATGCTGCGGTGCGGCATGAAGCCCGATTGCCGAGTAGACGCATAATTAGTTCTCCGAGCGTGATGTAAGACATGAACGAAATCTTACGGAGCAGGCGCTTTCGACCTGCCCGCAAGGCAGCGGAGCCCTCCGGGGAATGTGGAAAGGTTATACGTACAGGCATAAGTATCTTGACACGTAATTGCAAAGAATGTGCCCGGAATTTTCAATTTTTAGAATGAATTATTCGTACATTTTGAAATCTTTCTTGAAACTTTCGAACCTGAGTGGTGAGCCCATCGTGAAAGGTGTTTCGCAGCGGTGGCTGCAAGTATTACGCACCATATGTAGTGTCGCCGTGCTGCATATTCGAGTGTGATATGTTCGCTATATTTTTGCGTGCGGGTGGATGAAAAATGTTCACTCCCTTCTGGCTTGTTTCAACTTGTTCGGTTTCGAATTTAGGACGGTAACGGTCGTCAACAGGACGTCTTCCGGCAGAATTCCAATCTTCGATGTAGCTAGGTGGAGTAGCAGAGCAAGAAGTTCTTTGATTTGGCATTATTTCGACAAAATCCTCTACCGACCACTCCACAACCGCCGCAGACGGGATATATTAAAAGAACGTGTCATCCCAAGATGGAAGTAGATGAGTCGGACCAATGGAAAACCTAGTCGCGGCGGGTTCGTGACATTGCTGACGGCGCTTGCATTTGCTACCTGTAGCTCGCCCTGTGCACTAGGGGCGGATAATCCGATACTTCAGCAAGCTATCAAAGATTACAACTCGAAAAGTTATAAGGATGCGCTGGAAAAGCTACAAACCTTGCCTAGGACCGGGCAGGGAAGCGACAAGGCACACTACTATATGGCGTTGTGCTACCAGGCAACAAACCAAATTGGGGCCGCAACTACAGAGTACAACACGGTTTATCGGAATTCGAAAGATTCCACCTTGCGCTATAACTCCGCCGTCGCCCTGCAAGGACTTCAGAAATGGGGGCAGCATAGAGCCTATGCCGGGAACGGCAATAACTTCGCTCGCTCTGGTGGTGGTGGCGCTCCCGTCAGGCGATCAGGGGGCGGTTGACGTAGATAACCGGATGACGGGTGCATCCGAACCGACCGGCAATCAAGCTGCAAAGATAATATCCGCACGCGGTTTTAATCTGCTTAAATACAGTGGTGGCGTGGAGGATACCTTTTGCCGATTATGAAAGAACAGCCGTCGCAATCAACCATTACGACTGAAAATCTCGCGGAGTTTGTCGCTGCTAGATTTCCGGTTATGCGTCGTACTATGGAAAAATGCGCTTCCTCTTATAGTGTTTGCGGGCGCTTTGCTGAATTCGTCAATGGTGCGATCAAAACTCGCGATATGCCAACGGTAAAGGCTGCGGTGGCGCTGGTTGAAACCCTCCATGCCAGCGGCGACGAATCTGTTCGGAATTCCCTGTATTGCGACTTTTTTGAGGTGCTGGACCTGCGAAGCGAGGCTGGTGAAAAGGTCTATCGCGATATGAGCATTGAATTGCAGAAGATCTATGTAAAGGCGCAAGCTTATATAGGAACGCCATTTAAGCCCTGAAAGTAATATCAATCAAGCATGTCTTCAGATAAAACCGACAAGAAGCCGTTGATTCGACTGAAGGAAGCGATTCGGTTCGAGTACACCCCGGAGACGATGGCTTCGCTAGCCGCCGGAGAAATCGGGCGAGTTGTATCGTCGGCCGAAGATCGCCACGAAGTAATCTTCGGAAAAAACTCCATTGTTCCGGACAAAGGTATTCCGACTAAAGCACATCGGATCTGGTTGCCGTTTTCTGTTTGTGAGACGGTCTGGCATGGACAGTACCCCAACGTGCAGTCAGTCTCTTTGCCGGAGATTACCAAGGCGCGGGCTAGCTCCTTCTCAGGCAAGGTACTGCACTGTCTGGCTTGCAATCGCATTTATGAGGCTCCGGAAGATTCGCAAGCTAAGTCAACATATCACTGCCCCGGTGATAAAACGCAGTTGATATCGCTAGTACACCTGACTCCGCTTGCTGATGCCAATTCAGCTGAATCTTTCTTGCAGTGTCCTAGGTGTAATGAACGATATGTGATTCCTGAATCCTTCGGGCAAGCGTTGGCTTGCCCGAAGGATTCAAAAGAGCTTATAAGACGCCAGCGGAACGCGGTTGTGGTGCAACAGTCCGGACCGTTAGTTAAGGTGTGCATCTCAGGCTTATCAGGTCGAGTGTACGAACTGGAAGAGCACCCGTTTGAAGCAGACCATGCAACTGAGTTGTTCAGAGCCCGTTGTCTCGAAAACAACGGTCTGGTTATCTGTAAGATACTTCGAGCCAAGTTTCGGGACCAAGCTGTTTGGAAAGACTCGTTGAACTACGAGCTGAATTACTTAAAGGAATTGGCTCATGACGGTCTGCCTGTTTGCGTTGATGAAAGTTCTATTGAAGGCGTTCCCATTTTGATGATGGAGAACATGAATTGCCAAAGTCTGTATAGCATCATGCAAAAGCAACCCGGGCTGCAAGCTTATCATGCACTATTAGTCGCTGCTCGAGTCTGCCAAGTCCTCCAGTACCTCGATTCACGAGGGTTGCACCACCCTGACCTCAAAGCGTCGGACGTGCTGATAAGCAATGATCGCAGCATCGTGAAACTGTTTAACTTCCATACTCCGTCGCCGAACGCAAAAGTGAAGCAAGAGTTCAACGAGATCATGGGTGAGCAAGCGTCGTTCGCATGTCCGGACCTGATGAAGGGTAAAACGACCATGGCTTCGAACGTCTACTCTTTAGGGTGTCTTCTCTACTTCATGCTCGTAGGCACATTACCGTTTCGGGGAGGAAGTCTCATCGAAATTGCCCGTAAGCAAATGAGTGGCTCTATCCCGCGGTTGCGTGACGTGCGCAAGGACTTCCCGATTGCGCTAGATGAGCTTGTCGCAAACATGATGAGTATTAGCGCGGAAAAGAGACCGACGCTAGACCAGGTCGAGCAAGCGCTGTCGCAAATCAGTCGGCAGGTAGGCTAGTGACGTGTGCACAGCCGGAGTCGATGATGCGTCATTTCGAAAAGCGTTTGTGAACTCTGTTCTCTTCGATAGTCTGTGCTAAATTGAGATTGCAGCAGTGGCAAAGTGAGAATGCATGACGGTCGTACAACGCAGTGCGCTGCACGCAGTGAAACCGATACAACCCGGCTTGTGGCAAATTGTTTTCCACCTGCCTGCCACCACCAATTGTTGGTTGTGGAAAGAACCTGATGGTTTAACGCCTATCGATGCAGCCAATGGGTTGAGCCTCTTGCCCACGAGGGCGCTGTCGGGCGCCTTCGACTTGTAAATACGCCCGGCCACATCAGTTTGTGGGCGGAAGACGAGAAGGCTCTTTTCTGTGGCGACAATCTTATCTATAGCTTCTTTTCTATTCGAGTCCGAATGTCCTGTTTCACGCTTGATTTGAACACGCAAAGAGCTAGTCTGGAACACTACGCGAGATTGCCCGCTCAGATGCTGCTGTCGGGACACGGTCCAGTCTATCGAGGAGACTTTGCGAGCGAGGTTCGGCGATTGGTCAAGGGTTGAGGTGCGACCGACTTATCGCTGGTCATTTGCTTGACCGTATTGGCCATGACCGGCGGTGACTAGTCCCAGGCATGCTGCCGTCTTCAGCATCTTTGTGCAGAGAATTCTATGGTCCGGGTTCTTGCTCTTGAACAAACTGCTGAGCACATTTGAGCTGGGCACTAAAGTAATCAGTGAAACTTCTGCTGTCGCTATGCCATGCGTCGATGTAAACGCACCGCTCGATGTTCTTCTGCGCGCAATTGCTTCGGTCTTGAAGATTTCTTCGACTTTACGTTCGCGAGGATAACAAATAGCTTCTGTTCCGGCGCGCACCGCCATCGGTGTCGTTCCTGATATGACTTTGATGCCCGCAACTTTCGGGTCACAGAGGTTGCGCACGGTCAGAACTTTGTTTCTGTATTTGAGCTGCGCGATACTTCCCGCGCGCATCGCTACGACGAATGAGCCTGAGCGCACCAGAAGCGGCTTGGCAACAAAACGCCGTTTGCGTTTGGGGGTGATCTCGTGTCTGCGCATCAGCCTCTCGACTGTGTTTCGCCCGCACCTGTATCCTTCTTGTGAGCGATGAGCACTGTTTCGCCTTCAACCAGCTCAACGTTGTTGCCGTTGATGTTGATCTTTGCATCGGTATGTATTGCCGTGACATTGTCGCTGCCGGCATGTTTTATGCCTGCGCCACCACTTATGGCTGCCGGGCTCGCAAAGGCTATCGGGCGTAAGGATTCTTCTGCGGATTCTGGGATGGACTCTGAAGATCCTGCCGGATTCACTCCGGAGTAATCTGGTACCGCGGCGGAATTCAATAGTGCCGAAGGAGCTCCGCTGTTCAAGTGTATTAGCGAAATTGCAGGCAGTCCATCGCTTGCATCGGACGAGAGCGGCGGTCCTGGAACAGCGGCTACGCCTGCCTTTTCGCGAAGTTGTTGGAACTTACGAAGAAGGAACGTACGGAAGCACTCTGAATCGCAGTTGAGCAACCGCTCTCGTTCAACCATTGCTTTGGTGCTGTAGCTGTTAGTTGACGCTACGACACCAGGGATAATGATTTTTGCACTGACAACGACATCTCGGGGGACGCCGTCTAACGGAATCAGCTCTTCCTCATCCATTCCGGCTTCGTTAACCACAATCTCGTAGCCTGGCTCAGCGCTCAGGGCTTGTTCTTTTCCGTCGCGCGACACCATCATGGATGCCGCTGGTCCGTCCAGGTGGGTAACTCGAACTGCGCCATCTTTGTGTTGATCAATTATTGTCATCGAGGACGGTGGCACAGTGATGGTGCCCATCTTTGTAATAATCTTCGTGCTGACTTTAGCCGACGCAACGAGCATACGCCCTGTAGCCATGTGCACTTTGTCCGACTGCGCTGCCACTCGCGTGCCCACGCCTGCCACCAGCTCGCCGGTCTGAACAACCATGGGTTGACATTCTCTGGACGCTATCACCCACGTCAGTTCGTGGTCTGGCTTGGATTGATTCTCCAGCATCATAGGCGGCGGACACAGATTGGTTCTGGAGGTCTCGAATTTAACATGACGCGGTGTATTGTCGTTCTGATATGCAACCACAGTGACATTGCTATCTCGCTGAACAATTGGGATTATCGGGATATTTACCTTGGGTAGATCAACCGGCGGCGGACCGGATGAGCCGCATCCGACGCATGGCGGGTTCACCACGATAACGCCGGCCCCGATTTGTGGTGCCACTGCCAGGAAATTCGCATTATTGAATGCTACTGCATTGCCTGGTAGCGGCGGGTCAATGATGATAATGCCACCATTTGCCAGACCTGTGTTGTTGTGAATGTTTGCAACATCAGTGGTTGGTGTGGACAAGGTCACTTCAAAGATGCCGCCCCCAATGATGCTGTAGTTGTTAGTCGGGCGGTCGAACACGGGCACATCGGGCCAAACCATGTTGTTTGCGCCTGTTCTAGTCGCAATTCGGCCGTTCATATAACTATTGAGATTTGTGCCGGGCATACCTGCATAGATCGCAACGCCACCGCCGTGGTAGACGGGAATGCTCTGTCCTGCGATGGTTTGCTTGGCACCGCCATCGTCTAAGTGTGCTACCGATGTGAATGTTGCACCATTTCCGAATGTAGTATCATCCCCGCCGCTAACCATGATCCAGCCACCAAATGAGGTGAGCGCGATGTTGGTGCCATCGGCGAAGACGCTACCCGTGGCGCTGCTTTGGATACTAATGTTGCCGAGCGTTGTGACGCCGCCAATGGTGCCACCGCCCCTAGCTGTGAGGCTTACACTGTTACCGATGTTGACGTCGCCTGTTCCGGTGCCGCCGCGGTAGTTGTCGATGATAACCTGGCCGTTGCTGGTGACGGAGTTTTCACCTTGAATGATTGCTCCTGTGCCCCAAGCTCCGCTTGCAACGCCGGCGTTCAGAAGTGAGCCTGCGGCAAGATTGGCACCGGTGCCGCCCAACATCACCACGCTGTTGGTTGCTGTGAGCCGTGCGTTGGCCGCCGAACCGACTACGCCGGCTACAGCGTCGATAGTCAGGTCTCCTGCGCTTGCGGTAATAATGCCGCCGGTGACGTTTGCCGCTGCTCCGCGAGCCAAGAACGATGTGCCTGCGGAACCATTTATGGTGCCGGCGAACGTACCCTGATTTGCGGCAACGCTTCCGTTGTTGCTAACCATGGAAATGTCTGCAGAGGTCAAACTTCCTGTTCCGGCAACGGTGAGATTGCCTGTGTTCTCTATGCGTATTGCCGTAGGACCGGCTACCGCGAAGTTGTTAGTTAAGCTGGGCGTAAAGAGCGTGAATCGATTTGCTGCTACGTTCGCATTCGTTGTCGTGCCACCCGGCACTCGAAGTTCGAATGTTCCGCCGACTACCGAGCTGTCGATTCCGATTGCGTTGGCTTCCGAGATAAAAGCATTGCCCGCGCCGCCCGTGTTTGCCGCAATGGTTTGAACATCTGTATCCAGAGCGTTCGTGCTTAAGCCGAATGAACCTGTAGTAGATCTCAAATCCAGCGATGCAGCCTGGAAGACTCCGGCCGATTGCGACACATTGCCAGACCCATGAGTTTGTAGCGACAACGATGCCGTTGCTTGAATCGTGGCGCCGGCATCAATATTGCCGTTGTTCAAAGTGCTGCGCAGGACGACATCCGTAGCGCTGATGACGCCGGTGGTATTGACGTTTCCATTGCTCCTTACATCGAACATGTTTGCGCCGGATGATGCAGCGATTGCAAGATTGGCAGAATTGTTGTCGACAAATACGCTTCCACCGGTGGTGCTGACGGTCAGGCTGCTAGCCGCCGTGAGAATCGGTATGCCGTTGGCTCCAATGTTTCCTGTTCCGCTGGTGAGTGACACGGCCGGTGCCGTTAAAGTCGCACCGACTGCGGTGCGAGCAATGTTGCCCGAACCGTTGGCGTTGATGGCGATGGATGCGCCGGCGTTCGAATTCGCGCCGATGTTCACTCCGGCGTTCGAGCCCGTAGCTGTGCCGAGCACAACATTGGTTCCGCTGGTGACTGCGTTTAGATTGAACAATCCGTTCGAGAGAACGTTGAATGTTGCGCCCGCGCCTGATGCTGCGTTGATGGTCGTGGCATTGCTGTTGCTCAGGAATACGTTCTGTCCTGCGGCGCCGGCATTGGCCGAGACATTGGTCGCATTTAAATTCAAGCGGCTGTTGCCGACCATGTCTCCGATACTTCCGGCTGTGGAGGTCAGAGACACATTTGTGGACGTCAGCGTTGCAGCGAAATTCGTACCTATTATATTGTTCTGAGCAGATAAGGTGATTGAGTTCGGTGCCGTTACGTTGCCGCTCAGTGCAAATCCGCCAGTTGTCGATGTGAGATTTAAGTCCGTGGCTCCAACTGTACCGGCCACAGTCGAACTGATTGTGCCAGTGGACAAGAGATTGAAGATAGCTCCGGCGCTTGATGCTGCCGTTATGTTCGTCGCTGCGCCCGTGTTTTGCAAGAAGACGTTTTGACCAGCAGCTCCTGCGTTGGCGGTTACGTTGGTTGCGTTCACAACCAGGCGATTATTGCCGGCCAGGTCGCCAACACTACCGGCGGTGGAAGTTACATTTACGGATGTCGACGTCAAGGTCGATGCGAAATTCGCACCAACTATTGAACTTTGTGCTTGCAACGAAATTGAGTTCGGGGCTGTTAGAGCGGCACCAAATGCCAGCCCGCCCGTAGTAGCCGTTATGTCGATGTTCGAAGCTGTAATTGTTCCTGTCGCTCCAGAGCTTACGCCACCTGCCGACAATAAGTTGAATGTATTGCCCGCGGTCGATGCGCCGGCAATGTTGCTTGCGCCTGCAGTGTTCTGAACAAATACGTTCTGTCCAGCAGCGCCCGCATTGGCGGTCAGGTTCGGAGCATTGACGACCAATCTGGTATTGCCGGCTAGATCTCCGACATTGCCGGCTGTGGAGGTGAGATTGACTTGGGTGGAGGTGAGGTTTGACGCGAAGTTGCCTGCCGTGATCGAGTTGCGTGCCGTCATTGAAATAGAGTTAGGTGCGGTAACCGCAGCTGCGAAGGACAGCCCGCCGCTTGTCGACGCGACCGCGATGTCGGTGCCGGACAGTGTTGCGCCCGCGTTGGAGCTGACGCTACCGCTAGAAAGGATATCGAATCTTGCTGCTGCCGATGAAGCGGCGTTGAATGTGGTGCTTGCACCAGTGTTGTTCAGGAAGACATTTTGACCGGCTGCATTGGCATTTGCGGACAGGTTGTTCGTGGAGACGACGAGCCTGCTGTTGCTTGGCAAGTCGCCGATGCTGCCCGTCGTTGAAGTGAGGCTGACGTTGTTTGAAGTAAGTGTTGATGCGAAATTCGATCCGCCAATGCTGTCACGAGCCGATAGTGTAATTGAATTCGAACCGTTTATATTGGCGGCTAGTGCGAATCCACCATTGGTGGAGGTCATGTTCACATCAGTACCGCCAAGCGTAGCACCAGCGACGGAACTGATAGTGCCGTCGGACAGCACGTTGAAGGTGGCACCGGCAGCGGATGCAGTGGTGAAGTTGCTGCTGGCAGCCGTGTTTTGAAGAAATACATTCTGACCAGCCGCGGTGGCGTTCAGGCTCAGGTTTGCGCCTGTAACAACCAGCCTGTTGTTTCCAGCCAGGTCTCCGACGCTGCCTGCGGTGGAAGTTATGTTGACGTTGTTAGAGGTCAACGTGGAGGTGAAGTTCGCACCCGTTATCGAGTTCTGCGCTGACAGATTCAGCGAGTTGGTGCCCATTATCGTATCGGAGAAGGCGAAGCCGCCGCCCGTGGACGTGAGCGTTAGGTTTGTTGCGTTGAGCGTTGCGCCTGCGTTCGATGTCATCGAACCGGCAGACAATACATTGAATGTCGCTCCGGCTCCTGACGCGGCCGCGAAGTTTGTCGAGGCTCCGTTATTCTGAACGAATATGTTCTGACCTGCGCCGTTCGCATTGGCAGTGAGGTCTGCAGTGTTGACCACGAGTCTGTTGTTACCTGCCAGATCGCCGATGCTACCGCTAGTAGAAGTAAGACTTACCGCATTAGAAGTAAGCGGAGATGCGAAGTTTGCTTGGATGATACTGTTGGCGGCAGAGAGCGTAATTGAGTTCGGTGCGGTAATTCCGCCCGCCAGAGAGAAGCCCCCGCCCGTGGAGGTGAGCACGAGATCTGTGGCGTTGAGATTGACGCCTGCAGCCGCGGACACGCTACCGCTGGAAAGCAAGTTGAATGTGGCTGCAGCGCCGGATGATGCTGCTAGGGCGGTGGCTGCGCCTGTGTTTTGCAAGAACACGTTCTGTCCAGCACCGCTGGCGTTGGCTGCGAGATTCGATGTGTTTACGACGAGCCTGTTGTTGCCTGCAAGGTCTCCGATGCTACCTGCTGTCGAGGTGATGTTGACAGTGTTTGACGTCAGTGGTGCGGTGAAGTTGCCGCTGGTGATCGAGTTCTGAGCCGATAGAGTGATGGATGAAGGTGCTGTAATTCCTGCCGCGAACGAGAGACCGCCAGTGGTGACCGTTATGCTGAGGTCCGTTGCCGAAAGTGTCGCACCGACCGCAGTGGATACTCCACCTGCGGATAATAGATTGAATGTCGCTCCCGCTGCGGATGGACCGGTGATATTGGTCGCAGCACCGGTGTTTTGCAGGAACACGTTTTGACCTGCGCCAGTGGCGTTGGCGGTGAGGCTAGTTGTGGCGACTACCAGTCTATTGTTTCCAGCGAGATTACCGATGCTACCGCCGGTGGAAGTAAGACTTACTGCATTGGAATTGAGTGGAGATGCAAAATTGCCTTGGACGATGCTGTTTGCGGCTGACAGAGTCATGGAGTTTGGTGCGGTCACTCCTCCGGCAAACGAGAATCCACCACCGGTGGAGGTCAGAATCAGATCTGTCGCGTTGAGATTGACGCCCGCGGCCGACGAGATGCTTCCGCTGGAAAGCAGATTGAATGTGGTTGCTGCTCCGGAGGATGCGGACAATGCACTGGCTGCACCCGTATTTTGCAAGAAGACGTTTTGCCCCGAGCCATTAGCGTTGGCCGACAGATTGGACGCGCTCACCACTAGTCGAGTGTTCCCGGCAAGGTCGCCGACGCTGCCGGCTGTGGACGTGAGATTGACAGTACTCGATGTGAGCGGAGCGATGAAGTTGCCGCTGGTGATCGAGTTCTGAGCCGAAAGCGTTATAGAGGAAGGTGCTGTTACACCTGCTGCAAACGACAGACCACCAGTGGACGCAGTTACGCTGAGATCCGTTGCTGACAGCGTTGCACCGGGTGCGGTGGATACTCCACCGGCAGACAATATGTTGAATGTTGCTCCGGCGCCGGAAGGACCAGTGATACTGGTCGAGGCTCCCGTATTTTGCAGGAATACGTTTTGACCTGCAGCGGAGGCATTTGCAGTGAGGCTGGTGGCGTTTACCGTTAATCTGTTATTGCCTGCAAGGTCGCCTATGTTCCCAGCAGTTGAGGTGAGATTGACCGCCGCGGAGGTGAGCGTTGAGCTCAGATTTCCGGAGACAATCGAATTGTTAGCAGTGAGGCTAATTGAATTGGGGGCAGAGAGGCTTCCTGCGAAAGATAAGCCTCCGGTGGTGGACGTGATTGCGAGGTCCGTCGCGCTTATATCAGAGCCGAGCGTAGAACTGACCGTACCATTTGAAAGCAAGTTGAAGGTGGCGCCAGCGGAAGAATCCGCATTAATGGAAGTGCTGGCGCCGGTATTCTGAATGAATACGCTTTGTCCTGCGGCGGAGGCATTTGCAGACAGGTTCGATGTCGCCACGACCAAGCGGTTGTTGCCGACAATATCGCCAATGGCGCCGTTGGTGGAAGTCAGACTAACGGTGTTGGACGTTAGTGTTGAGGTGAAGCTTGCGCCGCCGATGGTGTCACGAGCAGATAGGGTAATCGAGTTTGGCGCGTTGATGTTGTCGGCAAGAGCCAGCCCACCGTTGGTTGAAGTTAGCGACAGGTCGCTAGCATTGATAGTGGCACCGACGATAGAAGAAATGCCGCCGTTGGACAATACATTGAACGTGCCGCCGGCTCCGGACGCTGCGGAGAAGTTGGTGCTCGCGCCGGTGTTCTGAACAAATACGTTTTGACCTGCGGCGTTGGCATTGAGGCTGAGGTTTGAACCGGAAACAACCAGGCGGTTGTTTCCGGCGAGATCGCCGATGCTGCCTGCCGTGGAGGTGATATTGAGAGTCGGTGAGGTAAGAGTTGACGTGAAGTTGCCTGCCGTTATCGAGTTGTTGGCGGACAAGGTTATGGAGTTTGTTCCAGTTATGCCTGCGGCGAACGCCAGTCCACCAGCAGTGGACGTGACAGTAAGCGCATCTGCGCTGAGGGTCGCTGCGGCGCTGGAGGTGATGGAGCCTGTGGACAATACATCGAATGCAGCACCGGCCCCGGACGCAGCAGCAAAGTTAGTGGAAGCGCCTGTATTCTGGATGAAGACATTTTGGCCTGCGGCATTTGCATTAACCACCAGGTTCGGTGTGCTTACAACCAGGCGGTTGTTGCCTGCGAGATCGCCGATACTTCCTGCGGTCGAAGACAAACTGATTGCCGCTGAATTGAGCGGAGTACCGAAGTTACCGCCGAGAATACTGTCTTGGGCAGCCAGAGTAATCGAATTCGGACCATTGAGACCGCCGCTTAGAGATAATCCTGCATTGGTGGAGGTTAGCGAAATGTCGTTCGCTGAGATCGACGCGCCAGCACCAGATGTAATGGCGTTCGTGGAGAGCAAGTTGAAGGTTGCGCCTGCGGAGCTGGCTGCCGATATGTTCGAGCCGGCGCCTGTATTCTGGACGAATACGTTTTGCCCGGCAGTAGCAGCGTTTGCTGATAGGTTGGAGGTGTTAACGACAAGTCTGGCATTGCCAGCCAGGTCACCTATACTGCCATTAGTGGACGTGAGATTGACTGTGCCCGAAGTCAGGTTTGCTGCAAAATTGCCTTGCTGTATATCATTGCGCGCTGTCAGCGAGATCGAGGTGGTGCCTGTCAGGCTGCCGGCAAATGTGAATCCGCCATTGGTTGACGTTACTGCCAGGTCTGTGGCCGAGAGATTGGCACCGGCGCCGGATGAAACACCGCCGTTCGAGAGCAAATTGAATGTGCCCGCGGCTGCGGAGGAAGCGGCAATGCTGGTGGAGGCGCCAGTGTTCTGGATGAACACGTTCTGACCAGCGCCGGATGCATTCGCTGTGAGGCTCGCTGTGTTAACGACAAGCCTGTTGCTTCCTGCCAGGTCACCGAGGCTGCCCGCTGTCGATGTAACACTGATGGTGTTGGATGTGAGGGGAGAAGCGAAACTACCCTGGACAATATTGTTTGCAGCTGACAGGGTCATGGAGTTCGGCGCTGTTACTCCACCCGCAAACGAGAAGCCACCGCCGGTGGAGGTCAGGAAGAGGTCTGTTGCGTTAAGATTGATGCCCGCGGCCGATGAAATGGTGCCGGTGGAGAGCAGATTGAACGTAGCTGCGGCTCCCGATGAAGCTGCCAATGTGCTGGAGGCGCTGGTGTTTTGCAAGAACACGTTTTGACCTGCACCGTTGGCGTTGGCGGCCAGATTGGAAGCATTCACAACAAGGCGATTGTTGCCGGCAAGGTCGCCGATGTTGCCTGCGGTCGATGTGAGATTGACCGTACCGGAAGTGAGGGGCGCCGAGAAGTTGCCGCTAATAATCGAGTTTTGAGCCGAAAGCGTTATAGAGGATGGCGCCGAAATTGCTGCGGCGAAGGACAGACCACCGGTGGCGGCGTTAATGTTGACGTCCGTCGCTGCCAGTGTTGCACCGGCTGCGGTGGATACTGCGCCGGAAGACAATAGATTGAATGTTGCACCCGCGGCTGACGGACCCGTGATGTTGGTTGAGGCACCGATATTTTGCAGGAACACGTTCTGACCTGCGCCAGCCGCGTTGGCTGTGAGGCTGTTTGCATTCACTGTCAATCTGTTGTTGCCGGCCAGGTCACCGATGCTTCCGGCGGTGGAAGTGAGGTTCACCGCGGTGGAAGTGAGGGTGGAGCTGAAGTTGCCGGCGACAATCGCGGTGCTGGCGGACAGGCTGATGGAATTCGGTGCAGTCAGGTTGCCGGCGAAGGACAAGCCCCCACCAGTAGAAGTGATGGCGATGTCAGTTCCGCTTATATCCGAGCCTGCTGTAGCAGATACCGAACCGCTTGACAGCAGGTTGAATGTCGCACCGGCCGCGGAGTCGGCGTTGATTGTGGTGCTGGCGCCAGTGTTCTGGATGAAGACGCTCTGCCCGGCCGTGGTGGCATTGGCAGACACGTTCGCAGCTGAGACAACCAATCTGTTGTTGCCAGCGATGTCGCCGATGGCTCCGTTCGTCGACGTTAGGCTAACGGTATTCGATGTCAGCGTCGATGTGAAGCTCGCGCCGCCGATGGTGTCACGGGCCGACAGGGTTATAGAGGAGGGCGCATTGATATTGCCTGCTAATGCAAGTCCACCATTTGTCGAGGTGAGTGAGAGGTCCGTAGCATTGATGGTCGCTCCGGCGATTGAGGAGACACTGCCGCTAGACAATACATTGAAGGTGGCGCCTGCTCCCGACGCTGCGGAGAAGTTCGTGCTTGCTGCGGTGTTCTGGACAAAGACATTTTGACCTGCAGCATTCGCATTCAAGCTCAGGTTTGCCCCGGAAACGACAAGGCGGTTGTTACCGGCCAGGTCGCCTATGCTACCGGCAGTAGAAGTTAGGTTGATGTTGTTGGAAGTAAGCGTGGCCGCGAAGTTCGCACCAACGATCGAATTCTGAGCCGATAGTGAAATTGAGTTGGAACCGTTGAGCGCTGCATTCATTGAGAATCCGCCACCTGTCGAGGTGAGCGAGATATCCGTGGACCCGACGGTTGCACCGGCGCTTGAGCTGACATTACCGGCGCTCAACACATCAAACGTTGCTTGTGAGCCGGACGGACCAGCAATGTTGGTGCTGGCGCCGGTATTCTGAAGGAAGACATTCTGTCCTGCGCCCTGGGCATTGGCGGTGACGTTTGTCGCGTTCACTACGAGTCTATTGTTACCGGCAAGGTCGCCGATACTACCGGCGGTGGAGGTCAAAGTTACCGAAGTAGAGGTGAGTGGTGCAACAAAGTTGCCGCTGACGATGTTGTTTTGTGCCGACAATGTAATTGAGTTTGAAGCGTTCAGTCCGGCGGCCAGAGCGAAACCACCAGCGGTCGCGGTTAGTGACACGTCCGTTCCCGATAAGGTCGCACCGGCAGCTGACGTCACTGTTCCGGCAGACAGTACGTTAAACGTGGCACCCGCTGCGGAGGCGTTCGCGAAGTTAGTGCTTGCGCCTGTATTCTGGACGAATACGTTTTGTCCTGATGCTGCTGCGTTGGCTGAAAGGTTGGTTGTGTTCACAACCATTCGTGTGTTGCCTGCCAGATCACCGATGCTTCCAGTTGTGGAGGTCAGATTGATAAATGCCGATGAGAGCGTCGAAGCAAAGTTCGATTGCTCGATGCTGCTGTTGGCGCTCAAGGTTATCGAGCCTGGTGCTGTCAGCCCGCCTGCCAGAGAGAATCCACCGGTGGTAGATGTAAGCGAAACGTCGGTCGCCGAGATATCGTTGCCGGCAGCGGAGCTAACAGTTCCGTTCGACAAGAGATTGAAAGCGGCGCCAGCGCCTGAATCGGCTGTGATGGTAGTCGCGGCACCGGTATTCTGAAGGAAGACGTTTTGCCCTGCTGTGTTTGCGTTGGCGGACAAGTTCTGAGCATTCACGACTAACCGGTTGTTGCCTGCCAGGTCACCGATGCTTCCGGCTGTGGATGTAAGATTGATAGTGTTCGATGTAAGGGTGGAGGCGAAGTTGCCGGCGACTATGCTGCTTTGCGAGGTAAGGCTCACTGAATTGGAGCCGTTTACACCCCCTGAAAGCGAGAGTCCGCCGGTACTGGCTGTAAGAACAATGTCCGTTGCGCTCAAGTTGGCGCCTGCCGCCGAAGTGATTGTACCACCGGACAGCACGTTGAAAGTCCCTCCGGCGGAAGAGTTTGCGCTGAAGTTGGTTGCTCCGGCGTTCTGTACAAATACATTTTCGCCGGCTGTCGCTGCGTTCAAGATCATGTTGGCAGCATTCACGGCCAATCTGTTGTTGCCTGCCAGGTCGCCTATGCTTCCGGTGGTAGACGTAATTGTCAAAATTCCGGTTGCCAGAGTTCCGGTAAAATTACCGGAAGTGACGTCGTTTTGGGCGGCGAGAGTGATCGAATTGGAGCCGTTTAGCGCTGCCGCAAAAGAGAAGCCACCGTTGGTGCTTGTGAGCGTGATGTCCTGCGCTGTTATTGTTGCGCCGGCGATAGAGCTAACCGTTCCATTGGACGTAACATCAAATACGGTGCCCGCTGCCGACGGCACAATAAAGTTGGTAGAGTTGGCGTTGTTGACGAAAACTGTTCCGGTGCCGCCGGTAAATAGTGACACATCCGGTGCGTTGATCTGCACCCGTGCTGCGTTGGACGTTCCGATGTTACCGGTGTCGGAAGTCAGCGAGACACGATCCGAAGTAAGCGCCATGGTGGATGATATGTTTCCGGAACCATCGGCATCCAGTCGAATGGAGTTTGTGCCGTTCAGCGCTGCTGTGACAGTGATGCCGCCATTTGAACCGCTGCTGGTCGTAACTAAAATGTCGTTGGCAGTGACGGGGTTGCTAACTGTAATTGCTCGGTTTGTCAGCAAATCGAAAGTGTTGCCAGCAGAAGATGTCTGCAATGTCATCGGCGTCGCGGTGACGTTACTAATGTATGCTGATCCTTCCGGTCCGCCGCCGCCACCGGTTTGTACACTTAACGTGCCGGCGGCTGTGTTGATGCGACTGCTGGTGCCCGTTCCAATGAAGCCTGTTCCGGATGTTAGGCTTACTGTCGGTGCGCTGATCGTTCCGCCCGTCTGTGCGATGTCGCCGCTGCCAAATGCGTTAAGGGTGACGGAGTTGCTGCCTGTCACATTTTGCGCCAGGGTGATGTCGCCGGATGCTGCAGTTGTAACCAGGGACACGTCCACACCCTGAAGCAATCCGGTTGCGTTCAACGCACCTCCGGCCGAGGCGTTCAAGGCATCGACCGCGGTCAATTGACCGAGGGTTAGTCCACTGCCGGCCGCAGTGATGATGATGTCATCTGCGCTTTGTCCAAGAACTAATCCATTTACGTTGTTGGAATAGACCTGAACATTGGAGGCTGTGTTGGTCCAACCCACTGTGCCGCTGGTGCTGAGCGTACCGTTGTTGTTGCCCGAAGTGTTGACTGAAACAGCCGCCGCACCGCTTATGTTGAACGCTATTGAACCTGTGCCACTGGTGCCCTGCGCGACGACATTGCCCGTGTTCGTCAGTGCGACACCAGTGGTGGCTATTGTGGTGAACGCGACTGTTCCGCCGGTTGCAGTAGTGGATCCTGTCGCACCGCTATTGGTTACAAGATCACCATTGCCAGTGACATTGAATAGTCCTGCCGCAGAGTTGAGTGTAATTGCACCGCCTTGTCCGACAGAGGTGCTTCCCGGTGAAGTCGTTAGATTGCCATCAATAGTGATGCCAGCAACCAGGGAGGTGGTCGTAACGTTGATAGCTCCGCCGTTGCCTGTACCTGTTCCCCGTGCATTGAGATCGTTATTGCCAATCTGCACGGAGTCGCCGGTAAGATTAATAGTGCCACCGCTGCCGTTGACGGTTGCATTAGTGGAAATTTGAGAGTTGATGTTCAACTGCTGCGATGCGGTCAGGTTTACGGTGCCGCCGTTACCACCAAGCAAACCTGCATTGGCTGTCAGGTTTCCACCTATATATGATGGACCAACAGGAACTGCTACCGTTTCGAGCGGACCGGCGAACGCCGTTGCTGTAATGGTACCGCCGTTGCCGACACCGACACCGCTGGCGTCCAGGCCACCGGTGACTTGAATGGTAGCTCCGTAGAGCAGGATATTGCCGCCGTTGCCGTTTGCCGCCTGCGGGCCGACTAGCAAGTTTGTGTTGCTGGTGACTACGACCGCGCCGCCGTAGTTATACAATGAGATGCTTCCGCCGTTGGCCGTTGGGAAGGCGGAGCCGCCTCGGGCGTCGAGTACACCGAATATGGTATTGGCACCAGGCGTGACATTGTCGACGGTCATTGGAATCGGGCTGTTGGTTACGATCGTAATCGATCCGCCGTTCTTAGCCGCAGTAACGTCGAAGACATTGGCATTTACGGACAGCGCATTATCGACGCTGACGTATATGTTTCCACCGTCGCCGCCATCGCTTCTTGAACGCAGCGTCGCATTGACAAAGTTCGTTCCGGTGGCCGCTCCTAGAACCAGCGCATCTACCGGGCTTGACGATATCAGCGAGATATTGCCGCCCTTGCCTGTGCCCTTTCCGCTTACGTCAAGCACGTTGCCAGGGATTCCGTTGACCTGGAGCGTGTAACCACCTATGGTGATTGATGGTCCATTTCCAGCGACGGCATCGGTCGAGGCCAGGTTGACCACTCCGCCATAGTTTGGAATGAACACACTACCCAGGCGGTTGATGAAGGTCATGGAGCCGCCGCTGCCGCCGACAGCTCGAATCGGTCCGTTGATATAGTTGTTGCCGGTCACAGAACCTATATAGAACGTGGTCGGCGAAGCTGATACCAGGGCGATACTTCCTGCCGTACCCGACGTGTTGGTGGCATTTACGTTCAGTCCGGAAACTGTATTCATCCGCAGGTTGCCGCCGGACTCAATATAGATCTTGCCGCCGTTTGGTCCGACAGCATTAACTGCCCAGTTTGCGACCAGATCCGCGCGACCGTCTGCTTGCACGAAGACTGTGCCGCCGCGATCCGCAAGGGCGGTGCTACCGCTGGAGACATCTAAGGTTAAAGAGGTCGGTGAGTTAATGTTGCCGGAGAGAACGCGGGCGCTGATCGTTCCGCCAGTGGTGCTGTTTGACGCTGAGCGAATGTTCCCTGCCAACACCAGACCAGCGCCCTGACCCTGTCCGACGAAAAGGTTTACATAACCGCCACGGCTGGCGGTGCTTGACGCTTCTATGTCCAGACCGGCATTGGCGGTTTGGAAGACAATGCTGCCCAGCGCCGAACCGATTGTAACGTCGCCGCCTTGTGAGGTCTGTCCGGTGAATATCAAGCTGTTGATCACCGTGCCTGCGCCATCTAGTGTGAGCACGGAACCGCCCTGGGTTCCAGCTCTGGTATTAATGGTTGTGCCGCCGATGGTGCCAAGTATGTTAACTGTCGACTGAGGCGCAATCAAGGTGACATTGCCGCCGCGAGTGCCTGCAGTCAAAGTGTCACCGGCAGAGTTGATGGCTCCGGTTACTGTCAATTTTCCTTGTGCTGAAATTAAAGCAACGTTTCCACCGCTACCGCCAGCGGTTGCCGCCGTTACGACGTTAGTGCCGACTGTAATTGTCGAGCGGGCGATAAGTGCTGCGCTGGAGGCATTTCCACCCACCGTTTGTCCAGTGATCGAATTGGCCGATGCGCCGCCGATTAGCACCGCAATCGGTGCTATGAACTGGCCATCGCCACCGGTATTGAACGTTAGTGAGTTGGACGGCAAGACAACGCCCACTACTCCACCAGGCACCACATTCGCGGAGACCGCTGCCGGAGTTATAGTCATTACCGTGTTGCCCGAAGGCTGCGTAAACAGCGGCACCGAAACATTCGGGAATATGCCGGTTGTTGCGGTCGGATGTGTTTCCGTTGTGTAAAGGGTTCCACCCAGGTTGATGGTCGATGCGCTGTAAAGAACAACGCTTCCAGCAGTTGTCGACGGGGCGGATGTGAGCGGAATGCCACCAGTGACTGTTATCGTTTCTGTTGCGCTGACGAAGACACCGCCGCCTCGTGCGCCAAGTCCGGGAGCAACATTGCTGTTGTTCGTCATGATGCTCTGAATCTGTACGTCGGATGGAGAGCTAATGCCAATTGAACCGCCGGCGCCACCGGCGCCGATTGCGCGAGAATCTATCGCGCCGAGCACAATGTCGCCTGCGTTGATATTCGGCAGCCGGTTCATTGGGGCAAGGCTGGCAATTATGACGTTGCCGCCGTTTTGTCCCGATGTGTTGAGATTGTTCAATCTTACCGAAACTCCAGAGTCGCTGGCGTTGCCGGTGGAGTTGGTGAGAACGGTAATCGTTCCGCCATTACCCAGTGTGCTTGATGCGTCCAGATTTAGGGTTGCGCCGGACCTCGCCGACACATAGGTACCGGCTGACAGCACGATGTGGCCGCCGCGGGTTGCACCGGCTACGCTGATGCCCTGTACCCCTCGCGCATCCGCTGCGGTGCCGCCTAACAGCATTCGACCGCCGACATTGGTTATCTGGACGGTACCACCGTTGGCCAGCGTATAGCCGCTGTCGTTGATGTTGCCGACTGAAATGTCGCCACCGGCGCCAATAATCATGATGTTGCCGGCGGTGTTGTCGAGACCGTTGGCAAAGGACGACACGTCGCGCGCGATATTCAGGGTTCCGCTTCCGATAAATGCCAGGAATGAGCCGCCGAATCCGTTGCCGCTAGAAATGTCTACTGAGGCGGTGTTGTTCGTGACGCTGCCGGTCGTACCAGTCACAGCTATTGATTGCCCGGCAAAGTAGATGTTACCGGCATTGTTGAAGGCTGAGCTGGCGTCGGCGCTGACCACCGTTGTGCTGCCCAAATTGTTATATAGGGATATGGTGCCGCCCGCCGCCCCACCGGAGCCCGCTGCGGAAATGCGTCCTGCTGCAATGGTAGTAGAGCCGAAAGCCTCAACCAGAATCTGACCGGCGCGATTCAGTTGGTTGACTTGCAACCCTTTGCCGTCGGCAAGGAGATTTCCGGCGTTCAAACTTCCGTTGTTCAGGAAGATGCCTATGCTGCCGCCGCTAGTGCCACCACTTGCCAGCAGCGAACCACCAGTGATGCTGACCGCGCTACCGGTAACTCTAATCGAACCGCCGGTGAGTGTTGTTGAGGAAACGTCAATGGCGCTGGCGTTGTTGTTTGCGGTGGTTCCAGTAACTGTTACCACCGGAGCCGTAATTATGACTTTGCCGCCCGTAGTCTGTGCTGATGTTGAACTGATACTCGAAACAGAGACTCCACCGAACGGAGAGTAGAGTTCAAGCACGCCGCCGGCAGAACCGACTGTGCCATTGGCTCGCAAGTTTGTCAGTGTAATACTTGTTGGCGAGAAGCTTCGGCTGATGACAGTAACATCGCCACCACCGGTGCTGGCGCCCAGTCCTCGAGTGTCGAGTCCTGCGGTCATGGTTACTGAGCTGCCGGACAAGAACACGTTGCCGCTGGCTGTGGAAGTGATGCCGCTCGATACCGCGCTTATCGAGTTAGCCGCAATTGCGCCGGTGGCCAGAAGCAACACTCGCGCGGAGTTGCCGCTTGCCGTGTCGTTATTGATAGCTCCTGAGACAGTCAGCGTGCCACCAGTCACTATGGACACCGGTGCAGTACCAGAGCCGGTGCTGCTAGTGAGCGAGACGTTGCCGCCCACCACGATAGGCGCCACGAAGTCGCTCCGCGGGGTCACGAAGGACAATGAATTGGCCGTGAAATCGGCAAATGATGTTAACGAACTGGCCGGCAGAGTATAGACCGTGGAAGTTGTGTTGTCCGTTATGGTCGGCAGCGCTGTTGGTCCGACCGTCAGGGTGTAGTTGTTTCCTGCGATCACGTTTGCCGGTGTCAGCAGAGATGCGCCAGTTACGTTGGCGAAGATACCGACATTCGCTCCCGGCGTCTGCGCCGCCGAGCCGTTGATGTTACCTGTGGACATTATGACGGCAAAGCCCGTCGTACCGCCTGCTCCGCCGATTACGCTCTGAGTGATAACGAGGTTCGATGCCGCTCCTTGCGACACGAAGATTGAGCCACCTTTTGAGCCGGCCCCGGTAGCTGCAGCAGTAACTGTGGTGCCGGCAAAATTCATTGCGCCAGAGGTGATGAGAGCAATCGAGCCGCCCGATGTCAGACCTGTCGAACGAATTCCGCCGGCGCCGGAGAGCGTTAGATTTGCTGCCGGACCGCGCGTGACCATCATAACTTCGCCACCGATGCCGGCCGACGAGCTGGCATCAACGCCTCGGAAGATGGTTGTGTTGCCGGATGACAGCGTAAAGATCTGTCCACCGAAGTTGGTACCGGTCGCCGCCAGCGATTGGTTGCTTCCGTTTGCGTTTGTAATGCCAATGGTGCTGTTGTCCGAAACAAGAGTAATAGCACCGCCACTAACGTTGCCGTTGGCCGTGATGAAGGCATTGCTCAGGTTGTTGACTGCGTGCAACGAAACCAGTCCGCCGTCTGCGAACGTACCGTTGGCGCTAAGCGAGCCGGCATTGGTCAAACTGTTTCCTGCGTCGAATGCTATGTTGCCGCCTGAGGTTCCATTTACGTTCGTTGCCCAGCTAACGTTTATGGACCCGGGCGACGATACTCTAACGTTGCCGCCAACATCATTAGTGGATGTCGCGTTGATAGCTATGACACTCGTTTTGGCACCGGCCCCGAAATAACCGAGATTGCCGTTGTTGATGGAAACGTTGACGTCGCCACCCTTGCCTGACACAGTTGAGGTGTTGAATCCGCCAGTGTTGCAGCAGCCGAACACGTCGTTGGCGTTCAGTATCCCTGAGTAGTTATCTACTGATGCGCTTTGGGCCGTCTGGTTAATGCTTACATTGATATTGCCGCCGTTGCCCAGCGATCCTTGTGTGCTTATGTAATTGCCGGCCGTGGCACTGTTAAACACAATGTTGCCGGTGCCAGTGACATTCAAGTTGACGTTACCACCGGATACGCCGGTGATGCCCGCCACGCCTTGTACCACTGCTGAACTGTCGATGCCTGCGCCGAAGTTCATACTGGTAGCAGAGTTAATGGTAATGTTGCCGGCTTTAACCGCACCGGATGTGTCTATGCTGTAGCCGCGCGAGTTCGTCGTAGAATCAATCGTAACCGAGCCGACGGAGCTGGTGACGGTTACGATACCGCCAAAGGTGCCGCCTCTGGCTTCCAGGAAGTTGTTGTTCTGAACCACCGGGCCTGTCATCGTAATGTTGCCGCCACGTCCGATAGAGGCATTGGCTTGCAGCGAACCGGTGTTTATGAAAGTGTCTGAAGAACTGGTGGTGATATTTCCGCCGTTGACACCGTTGGACTGGAAGTGCCAGTTGGTGTTCACCAGACCGCCTGGACCGCCTGCACTGACAGTGATGTTACCTGCATCAAACTCTGCGGAGTTGGCAATGAGATTCAACGTGCTGGGGTTAGCGAAGAACGAGCCATTGAAAAAATAACCCAGCCGATTGCTCAGAACTTCAAACGAGATGTCGCCTGCGCGCGCCGAAGTAGAAGAAGAGTTAAACGATTGCTCGCCACCGCAGCAGAACTGACCTTCGAAGCCGGAGTAGCCTGCACTTGAGATACCTGACTGACCGATGCGAACACTAATGTCGCCGCCATCACCGCCGGTGCCGCGGCTATCGATATATCTTTGTGCTGCACCGCCGGGGAAGATTCGCAAGTTCCCCTCTGTAATTAAAACGTCTACCTGTCCACCATTCAGTTGGGAAGAGGTATTAATACCGAATTGAACGGTAAGGTTCGCACCGGAGTTCAGCGAAACGCGACCGGATTGCATGAGCGATGTGCTCGAGATCGAATCGTTGTTGCCGTTGGCGCTCTGTACCGTGAGGGTGCTGTGTGGCGCGGTTACTGCAATGTTTCCACCAAAGGAGCCGCCATTTGCTTGAAGATAACCGAGATTTATTGCGCCCGTAGATGCAAGAATCGAGATGTCGCCTGCTCTTGTTACGGTGCCGTCGGCTATGAAGATGCCGCTGCTGGCGGCCACCGTGTTCGCTGCCGATAGAGAGATATTGCCGCCATTGGCGCCTGATGTGTTCAGGTTCCAGGCGCTGTTGTATTGCCCGCCCAGTGAGATGCCTATTTGACCAGACTGTGCGTTGGTGGAACCGGTGATTAACGTACTGAAGTCCGATGGACGCTGAATTCCGCCACCGACTATTTTTATGCCGATGTCTCCGCCGGTGCCTGAGATCGAGCCGGTGTTGAAAGAGAATTCGTTGCCGGGCGGGCAACAGAAATAGTTGCCGACGATACCGGAGACGCCGCCGACTATTGGGCTGATGCCGATCTGCATATTCAGGTCGCCACCACTTCCGGTGCCGCCTCGCGCGTTGACATATCTAAAGGGGGACGCTGGACCGTTGGAGCTGAATGAGAGGTTGCCCGTCGCTGATTGAATGGTAATATTGCCGGCGGTGTTGGCCGATGTAGTGCTTATTTCGGCGTTGCTTGAGACACCGGTGCCGCCAATAATGCGAATGTCTCCGGACCGTGTCGCGCTACTGGTGAAGAGAGTATCGCCGCTAAATGTCGTACCGCTGAGAACAACGGACGCGAACGGGGCTATCAGTGTTATGTCGTTACCGGTTGTGCCGCCCGATGTGCGAATGTAGTTCTGAGTAGAGAGATTGGTAGACGATAGCGATAGCAGGCTGACGCTGCCGCCTGTTGTGGTGCCATGGAAATCAAAGTTAAGCCCTGCCCCGCCGCTACCGGCTGTCACCGTGCCCAGGCTCACAATGTTAAGGCTGTCGGCGTTGGTTGCATTGACCGGGCGGGCCCGCACTATCGTCGTCGCGCCCAAAGAAAGTATAGGCGCGATCATGTTTGCGTCGCCGCCGGTATCAATGTTTAGCGTGCCTGTGCTGGTTACGCTGATGCTGCTGAAGCCCTGCGGATTGTAACCGCTCAGCGCCGACGGTTTGATGACTATGTTAGCGTTGCCGCTGGTTATGTTGATGTTAGCCGGACCGGTGACGGCTTCGAACTTGCCGAAATTGCCAGCCGCGCCGACAACCGGAGCGGGAGCGCTAATGCTGCCGACAGCGCCGGAAGACACGAAAACGACGTTTCCGGAAGCAGAGCCGTTGGCATTGAATGCGGTGACGGAACCAAGGGATACCGAAGACCCTGCGCCAGTGTAACCGGAAGAAACAAACACGCTGCCCGAGCGTGATCCAGCCGTTGCAACCGCACTGGTGTTCGTGGTGCTTATCGCGCCGGACACGGCGACGATGCCTCGGCCTGCGATACCAATTGAACCACCGGCGCCGCCCGTGGATGATGCGTTCGTGCTGATCGCTCCAGTGGTGATCGCCATTGTCCCAAGCGATGCTACCTGCACCGAGCCGCCCGACAACCCGGAAGTATTGATGCTGCCCAACAGTATGGAGTCCGTGCCGGTGCTGCCTGCTGCAGTGACAACGATGTCACCGCCGGGGCCGGTTGTTGCCGATGCGTTCAGGTTGAGCTGTCCGCCACCGAGGGACGCAATCGAGCCAATTGAGGTGAGCGTAATTGAGCCGGCCTCGTTGCCGGATGTATTGATACCGGTGGCTCCTGTTGCCGAGCCGACTTGCAGGTTGCCCGTCGATGTAATTTGTACGACGCCGCCCCGCGCTCCCGATATGCCGCGAGCATCGACTGAGCCGAGTGCTGTAGGTCCGGCCGACTGAACGAAGAACGAGCCTGCTTCCTTCCCTGTGCCGGACGCCGCCAGGTTCAAGTCCTGCGTATGACTTACTCCAGCCGCACCAACGGCCCATAGAGCTACTCCCCCGACCGAGCCACCACCGGTGGAAACATCGATGCGGCTGCCGCCGGTGAAGTTGATTCCACCTGCGGTAGATCGAATAGCGACGTTCCCGCCATCGGCGTATCCGGCAACGCTACCCTGCAATCCGCGCGCGGTAATATTGAAGTTAGTCGTGTAGGTCGATGCAGACGTAAGCAGAACCGTTCCCGCTTTTTGCCCTGCCCCGACTCCGTCGGCGGCGATACTGCTTGCAGTCGTGATACTGCCGACCGTTGCGGTGACGTTAAGGAAACCACCAAAACCACGAGAAGCCGTTGCGTCACCACTGAGACTGACCGGTCCGTTCAAGACAATGTTGCCCAGTGATGAGGTCAATACCGCCGAGCCGGCGTTTCCTGCGTTGAATCCACTGACTGACAATTCATTAATATTGATATTGCCGGAGGAATTGAAAGCAACTGTGCCACCGCGTGAGCCCAGACCGGATGAGATGCCTACAGAGTTAGCCGTAACTTTGTCTATGATCACAGCACCTGCCGGTGTGTTGATCGTGATGCTGCCGGCATTGGACGTGCTCTGGACATCACCGGTGCTGACCGGCATGTTTGACCAGCCGGATGCTTTGAGGTTGAAAACCTCTATGTTCGAATTAACGGAAGTCATCGTGATGCTGCCGGCAGAGGCGCGATTGATACCGTCTACCGTCACTGTTCCGGCGCTGGTCAGCAAGCTGGATGACGTTGTGATCGTTCCTCCGAACCCGTTGACGCCATTGCCAACGGCGGAGATTCCGCCTCGGACCGCACCGCCCATAGTAATAGTTGAATTGGACGAACTCAGATTGACTGAGCCGCCATAGAATCCGTCTGCGCGAATCAATCCGCCTGTGGGTGACTGAACGTTGATGGCGTTGGCCGTAGCGAAGATTACACTGCCACCTCTGGCGAACTGCGACGAGACATCGATAGTTGAGTCGTTCGCGTTTGCCGTGTAGCCCGACGCAGTAATGGAACCGTTCGTGAAATTG
This sequence comes from Candidatus Obscuribacterales bacterium, assembly GCA_019752635.1. Lineage (GTDB taxonomy): Bacteria > Cyanobacteriota > Vampirovibrionia > Obscuribacterales > Obscuribacteraceae > JAKFUT01. The sequence goes on from JAIELX010000013.1 coordinate 61,451, forward strand.
TTTGCAGTATATCTAATGGTTCCGCCAGTGTTGTCTCGTGAAATTGCACTGACACCGGCCGTGGTGTTAATGAATGAGCTTGAAGAAGTGAGGTTTACGGTACCGCCCTTACCAACAATTGAGTCTGCGGTAATGTTGCCGGAAGTGAATACATCCTGGTTCTGAGCCGTGACGTTGATGGTTCCTGCGTTGCCTGTCTGCGTGCTGACACTTGTCAGGCCTTGCAGATTGATCTCGACAGTGGAGTTGACATTGATCGTGCCGCCGTTGCCTTGTTGTGATGTCGCCAGCACGCTTGCATTTGTCGTGATGTTATTGGTGGAACTGAGATTGACGCTGCCAGCGTTGCCGCCGATAGTGCTGGATGAGACCGTGGCGTTAGTGGTCAACGAAGGTGCGGTGAAATTGACCGTTCCGCCGTTACCTGTCGACGAATCCGTGCTTACCAGCGCATTGGTATTAATGATTGCGGCGTTGAAGTTCACCGCGCCGCCGCTGGAACTTGTGGAGTTTGAGGTAACGATACCGGTGTTGTTAATGGTGCGTCCGGCCGTGAAGTTGATCGTTCCACCGAAGTTAGTAGAAGAATTGCTTCTTACAGTTTGCTGCGCAAGTATGTCTCTGCCGCTGGTGAAATTGATTGTGCCGCCACGCGCATTTGTTGCATTGGCGCTGACAGTGTTTTGGGATACGACATCGAGACCCGCGCTCACGGTAATGGTGCCGGCCTGCGCCGTTACCGAATCGGAAGTGAGGAAATTTGTAGTTACGTTTGCGCGCTCAGAAGAGATGGTTATCGAGCCGCCACCGGCAGCTGATGCGATGGTGGCATTATTGACGAAAACCGCCTGGCTCGCGTCTACGACAATGGTGCCACTGGTCGAACTGGTCGAAGTTGCGGACAACGTTCCATTAATAGTAACCGTGCTGGCGAAATTGCCGCGGTGCCCCTGGATGTTGATGCTACCGCCGGTATTAGCAACACCATCTGCAGTCAATGTTCCGGCCGCTATTGTTACCGTGCCGGACTTCAGTGTGATGTTACCACCGAACGTTGCTGAAGCCGCCACGTTTATTGCTGCGGGATTGGGAACCGACATCGTAGCAAACGGGCTGAAATCTCGGACTGTAATGGAGCCGCCTCGGTTACCTGACGCCACTATGGTGCCGAACATTCCGTTTGCCGGCACCGGCGGTGTACCGCCGTACTGAATTACGAATGAATCCGTTCCCGAGAAAGGATAAACTTCAAGCGAACCGCCGGTGTTGTTGATGGAGGAGGCGTCAAGCGAGATGCCCGAACCTGCAGCGGTCTCGCCGGACACGTTGACATATTTGCCGCCGATGAGAATTCTGCCGCCGGTGCCGGATACGGCCGATACGTTAGCAGAGTTGATTTGGACGTCGGCATTCTTCGATTGAACAGCTATCGTGCCTGCAAGAGCTGAACTCGTTGCCGATGCATTAAGTCGATTTGTGCCCGTGCTGACCGAGCCGAGCGAATTGACGAATATGTTGCCCGCTGAATTGCTGGCGACACCTGTTGCTGTTGTGAGAATCTGGTCTGCAATAGTGATGCCACCGCCTGAATTTGACAGTGAAACCGAGCCCGAGTCATCGTTACTCGAGACAGCCCGTATCTGTCCTACCGTGAGACCGCCCGCCGATGACGTTGATATTGACACCGCCCCTGCGCCCGCCGATAAGTTGTTGGTGACAATCATGCTTGGTGCGAGGGAGCCGCTGGCCAGATTCAGTTTGATTGCGCTGGTGAATGTCTGACCGGAAGATCCTGCATATGTCGCGTCTGCTAGGATGACAGAACCGCCAAGCAGAGTGAACATGCCACCGGTGATGATACCTTTAGACGCTCCCGTGCCGGTGTCATTGGCGTAAGTGGCGAAGGAAGCCGTAGTCGCACCAGTTGTAGACCGACTTACTAGCGACCCGACTGTTGCATTGCCGGGCGTAGCGATCGAGATTTGATTGCCGCTGCCGTTTGATAAGCCACCGGCCCACACCGCTCCAACCTTCAAGTCCGCTCCCGATGAGAGGACAACCTGACCGGCGGTTCGACCGGCACCAGTGACGTGAGTGGATACCAATCCGTCCGATAGGAGTGTTTGACCTGCCCATTGCCCGATGGTAAGTGCTCCACCGCTGGCCAGGCGAACCGCCCCTCCCGAACCGGAAACAGCCGAAGTGTCGATGGTGGCATTCGGAGTGCCTGAGGCGTTTCCTGTAACTGAGAGCAGCCCGCCGACCAGTGCGGATACATCACCGGAGGAACTGGCAGAAGAAACTGTATTGAGTCCACCGGATATGGTGGCGTTGCCTGCTGCACCGAGCAGAATTGCGGCAGTTTGAGCTGCTGCGTTGTTAATAATAGAACCTGTTATTGAAAGGTTTCCGCCGGCGAACAGAGCAACTGGTGACGTACCCGATCCGGTGGCACTACCGAGAGTGATGTCCGCACCGGCACCGGTAATGATCGGTGCGACCAATCTGCGAGAACCCGAAACGAACGTAAGACTTGCGCCGGAGAACGACGTGAACCCAGTCAATGAGCCTGCCGGGAGTGTATAAGTTTGTGATGTCGTCAGGTCGGTAATTGTCGGTAGCGCAAGCGATCCTGCTGTCACGCGATAGTTGTTCCCTGCTACTACGTGCCCTTGCGCGAACAAGGTGCCGAGTGTTGAAACAAGCGGGAAGCGTCCGGTATAGGCGTCGGTGGATACTGTCGATAGTCCGTTTATCTGTCCATTGGACATCAAAACAACTTGTCCGTTGCCTCCGACTCCTGTCGCTTGTGCCGTTACGACCAAGTTCGTGGCAGCACCTTGTGAAACAAATACTCCGCCACCAAGAGAACCCCCGCCGGTGCCGTTCGCCGTGGCAGTAATATTTAAGATCGCACCGTTGGCCACGACGCCGATCGTGCCACCGCCAGTAGGTCCGTTGGCCGTGAGTTGGAGCGAACTGCCGGCAACTGAGACTCCGGCACCGGCTCCGGTTACACCGATAAGTATCGTGCCACCGGTCTGTGTTTGGGAGCTTGCATCGATGGCGGTGCTGCAACAAACTGACGTTAGGTTGAATCCGGTGTTGGCAAGTATAGTGACTTGTCCGCCTGCTGCTTGATTCGTTCCGTTCGCCAGTAGGTTGGCTGTGTTGACACTGCCGCCGGTGGATTGCAGGAATATTGAACCGGCAACTGGGGTGATGAGAGCGGTGTTGGAGCTTGATGTAACTTGTACGGTGCCAAGCGAGAGATTTCCTCCGGCATTGGCAAAAACAAAGCCGCCATTACCCGCGGAGCCGTTGGCCTGTATCAGGGAGTTGCCGGCGTTGTTCGTAAAATAACCAGCGGAGCTCAAATTGATGTTGCCTCCGCGCGCCCCGGAAGCCGCGAACTGCCAGTTAATGGCCGCGTTTCCTCCGGTTGATAGCGAAATGCCGCCCGCATTATTGAAGCTTGATCCTGCGACAAGGCGCAGAGTGTTTGATTTGGCCGGATTGCTGCCGAAGTAGCCAAGGTCTCCTGCCGCGATATTTATTGAAATTGAGCCAGCGTTTCCACTTGTGGAAGATGAGTCGAATGCCGGATTGGAACCATTGAACGCTCCGGACACCGCCGCTAGATCGAATATGCCGAGATAGCCGTTGTTTGCCGCAACTGTTGCTGTTTGAGCTATCGATATCGCTATATTGCCGCCGCTGATCTGGTTTCCAACTGTGTAAATTGGACCATTGTCGTTGTTTGAATTGACTCGCAAGTTGCCGTTGGCGATTGCGATGGCGACGTTACCGCCGGCGCCTGTGGAGCTTGTGTTGATTCGTCCATCGATTCGCACGTCGCCGGCTGAGTTCAGGAAAACATCGCCGCCCTGATACGGTGCATCTGTGTTGATGTTGTAGAAGCTTGTGGAACCAACAGTAGACGTCATTCTTACTGTGCCGCCGAAGCCGCTGGTGCCGGTTGATCTTGCTTCGACGTTGTTTAAGACTATGGAGTCTGCGGTGATTGCAACTTTTCCTGCATGGAGAATGCTGGCATTTGCTTGAATATCGCTTGTATTGTTGAAGACATCGCCGCTGCCGAGGGTTATGTCGCCGCCATTTGCTCCGTTGGCCGCGATGTACCAGTTCGTGCGGACTTCGCCGCCAACGTACATATTGATATTGCCGGCATTGGAGTTTCCGGAACCGGATAATAGGCTCAGTGAATTTGCATTAACGCCGGCGAACGCGCCCAAAGGACCGGCGTTGATTTGGATGTTGATCGATCCGGCATTGCCTGTAGTGGAGCCGGTATTGATAGAGCGCTCGCCGAAGAAGCAGCCCGCGCAGTTGTAGTAGATGCCTGCCGGATTGTAGTTTGTAATGACATCGACTTGTGATTGTCCGATCAGCACGTCAACGTTGCCACCATTTCCGGCGACCCCAATTGCATTTATGAATCTGTATTGATTATCGCGAGCATTGTATCCCTGTCCGTTGAAGATAAGGTTTCCGGTCGTGATTCTAATCGAGGCGTTTCCGGCCGCGCGATCCGACGAAACATCAATTCCTGTGGACACTGTAACGTTGCCGCCGGCAAAAATTGCAACATCGCCGGCGACAATGGCACCACGCGCTGCAACAGAGAGCGAGCTGCCATCGGGCGTGTTTCTTCCGGTGGTGAACGTTACTGGTCCGTTGGGGGCCTGCATGAATATGTCGCCACCGAAAAGGTTGCCTTCGGCAGCGGCATAACCCATTCGAATTTGCCCGGTTGCAGAAGTGACGGAGACATTGCCAGCTTTGTTTGTGAGCCCGCCCCCGGTGCCGTCTGCAATAACACCGGAATTATTGTTGTTGAATTGGCCGCCGGCATATATTGATATATTGCCGCCATTAATACCGGTGGAATCCATTGTCCAGTTGGCGTTGAAATCGCCGCCGATGTCCAGCGTGATGTTGCCGCCGTTGGCATTGGTCGATTGCGCAATCAGGTTAATGCCTTGCGAGCCCGATACGGGACCCGAAATCGTGCTCACTTTTATAATGCCCGCGTTTCCATTTGTGGAAGAGGCATTGAACGAATATTCCGGATTGGACGGGCAGCACGGAACACTAACATAAACGCCTGCGTTACCGGCGTTCGGTACTGAAGTTCCGATCAACACGTTGATGTTGCCACCGGTACCGGTGCCACCCCGGGCGTCGATGAATCTCTGTACTCCGCCGGCCGGGCCGCCGATGCCGTTAAAGAATATGTTGCCGGAGGTTACCGTTAAGTTGACGTTGCCTGCGGTGCCTGCAGAGGAGGCATTGATCTGCCTGGTGAATGTAATGCCTGTTCCGGAAAGCAGCTGAATGTTTCCGGCTTGTGAAGTTGCCGTGGCGGAGAGATTGTCTCCACTCGAACTGCCACCATTGAATCCAATAGAGCCCGACGGCGTCACAATGTTGATATTGCCGCCGGTAACTCCACCATTGGCGGCCAGGAAACCAAAGCTTCCTGTGCAACAGACTCCGACGTTTACGGAACCTGTTAGCGAAGTGAGGTTGATTGTGCCGCCGGAAGTGGTGCCGGATGCGGTTATGTTTTGGCGGACGGTGATATTACCGGAGGCGGCCATGGAGAAGGCATCAGCGGTGACACCATTGGTCACTGTGCCGCTGGTGATGTCTATTGTCGATCTCGACAACAGCGGAGCAACCAGGAACGAGTCTCCGCCCGTATCGAAGTTGAGTACGGCGGTACCAGTGACGTTGACTGAGCCGAAGCCTTTCGGGTTGTAGTTCGATATAGCGGCGTCGGGTCGGATGGTGACGGTGTAAATGCCCGAAGACACGTTAATGTTGGCTGGACCGGTGAAGTTTGCTTCCGAGCGAGAGCGTCCTGCGGCTGTAATTGGTGCCGGTCCGGCGATGGATCCCGCGGACACCAAAATTGCTGAGCCTGATGCGGAGCCGTTTCCAGCGTTGTACGCCGTAATACCTGAATGAGAGAGCGAAATGCCGGATGATAAGAACACTGAGCCCGAGCGGGCCGGAGCCATCGCAGCTGCGTTTGTATTCGTTGTGTCGATCATTGCGGAAACGGTTAAAGCGCCAAGGGTGGCGATGGCTACGGAACCGCCGATTGCTGTCGCACCGGATGCTTGTGTCGTCACTGCGCCGACAGTCACGGGTCGCTCACCAGCGTCTAGCGAGATGATCTGTACCGTACCGCCGCCAGTGGATCCGGTCGTGGTGATGTTGCCGAGGGTCATCGATGTGGCGCCATTGTTGCCGTTCGATAGAACCGTAACTGCTCCGCCCTTTCCGTTTGTCGATGACGTATTGATGTTGAGTTGACTGCCTGCTGTTGGAACTATTGCAGACGAAGATGTTACCGTCACTGCGCCGCCACCGGCGTCGCCTGCGGCCGAGATACCCTGGACTGAAGTGAGCGAACCGGCAGTAAGTTGACCTTGCGAGGTGAGCACCACGGAACCGCCAATGCCACCGGAAAGTCCTCTGGCATCAATCGACCCCAAAGTCAGCGGTCCGGCTGTTGATATCGCGAAAACGGATCCGCCCAAGTTGTTGGTACCGGAACCGAATGCAAGAATGTCCGAGGCTACGTTTATTCCGCCCGCTCCGGAAGATGATAATGAAACGCCACCAGCCGCGGCGCCATTCGATGAAACATTCAACGTTGCCGCTGGTGCCAACACAACAGCTCCGGCAACTGAGCGAAGTCCAATGCGACCTCCTGTTGCGTATCCGGTTGATGCGCCTTGCAGTCCCCTTGCTGAGATGGATGAGGTTACGTTTACGTTGGTTCCGGCAGTCAATTGTACTGAGCCGCCAAAGTTGTTTAGTCCTACTCCATCGGCGTTGATGGCACCGGTGGTATTGACGGCACCAGCGGTGGCCGTGGCGTTCAGGAAGCCCCCATAACCCCTGCTTGCGCTTGAGTCTGCAAAAATGTCGACTGCAGAATTGAAGTTTATATTGCCGGTAGTGGATGTGATGGTGACACTGCCGGCGTTCGCCGCATTAAGACCGCGCGCGCTCAGCTTGTTGTCGATGGTTATGTTGCCGGCGGCGGAGAGATTGATTACCGCGCCCTTTGATCCGATGCCGATACCAATACCCACCGCATCGGCCGTGATTTCTTGTACCTGTATGAATCCTGTCGTCGAGTTGACGGTTACGCGACCGCCGTTGGAAATGCTGACGAAATCTCCTGCTCCTGCGACGTTCGCCCAGCCGGATGCTCTCATGAACTTTATGCCGTTCACATTAGCTGCAGTCGAGGTAACGGTGATACTGCCGCCGGATGCTCTGTCGAACCCGTCGACTGTGAGAGTGTCGGCCGTAATCAGACCGGAAGAGGAGAGCGTGATGCTTCCTGCTGCATTGTCTGTTCCTTTACCGGTTGCCTGAATCCGCCCTTCGACTCCGGGACCGTTAAGCGTGATTAGTCCGGTGTTTGCGGTAATGGTTACGCTTCCGCCGTTGGCCCCGTTCGCTGAAATCAATCCGCCTGTCGGCGACTGGATAATCACGTTGGCAGTGTTTGAGGTGAGAATGACGTCGCCACCTTTGGCATTTGCGGATGCTACGTCTATTGTCGTGTTGTTGCCATTTGCGGTGTAGCCACTGGCATTAACGTTGCCGGCGGCCGTCATGCGAACTACGCCACCTTGCGCATTCTGCGAAATCGCACTGGCGCCTGCTGTTACGTTGATGACGTTGTTTGTCGCCGTTAGCTGGATCGTACCGCCTCGGCCGTTGACAGAATCGGAAGTCAGACCGCCGGAAGAGTTCAAGGTGTTATTGGTCGCGGTTACTGTTATTGTTCCGGCAGTGCCATCTGTGGTGCTGACGCTGACCAGTTGATTCAAGTTAACGATGCGGCTGGCGGTTATGTTTATTGCGCCGCCGTCGCCCTGGACACTTCGGGAAAATACATTGGCATTGGTTGTAACGTCGTTCGACGCCACCATGTTGATTGTGCCGCCTTTGCCGCTGGTTGAATTTGCTGAAACCTGTGCGGAAGTTAGAATATCCCTGGCGTTAAGGTTTATGGTGCCGCCGTTCTTAGAGACAGACCCGGAGGATACAGCACCTTGAACATTGACGGTGCGTTGCGCCGTCATGTTGATGATTCCGCCGTTGTTGCTGTTGGAATCGACGGTGGTGAGCCCGGTCGTTGTGACGTCGCGAGCGGCTACTAGATTGATGGTGCCGCCGATGCCCGAGACCGATGTGGCACTGGTCATGTTGGCGATCACATCAGTGCCGGCATTCATAGTGATGGTACCGGCCTTGCCGGAGATTGATGAGGCGCTGGCCATATTGGAGATGACATTGGTGCCGGCATTCATCGTGATGGTGCCGGCGTTGCCGGTGGTGGAATTAGCAGAAACTTGCGTGGACGTTACTGTTGATCGTTCCGACGAAAGGACGATTGAACCGACCCCGCCTGGTGAGGATATCGTCGCACTATTGACGAAGACCGCTTGCGTTGCGTCGACGGCGATCGTGCCGCCGGTGATGCTGCCCGAGGATGCTTGAAGTGCGCCTGCCACGTTGACAGTGCTGTTGAAGTTACCGCGGTGTCCTAGCAGGCTGATGCTGCCACCGGCACCGGTGCCGCCATCGGCATTGAGTGTCCCGGCCGCCACCGTGATTGTGCCGGACTTCAGACTGATTGAGCCGCCGACTACCAGACCCGTTACGTCTATCAGCGCTGCATTTGCTACGTTCAACGCAGCAAAGGGGCTGAAATCACGAATGGTCACAGAGCCGCCGTTGTTGCCGCTTGCCTTGAGAAGACCGAACGTACCGTTGAGCGGAGTCGGTGTTGTTCCGCCATAACCGGTTACGAATGTTTGCGTGCCGGAGAATGGCAATATAGTGATTGCACCGCCATTGCCGGTGACAGAGGATGCGTCGGCCGAGATGTTTGAGCCTGCGGAAGTCTCACTAGTAAGGGCAACGTAGTTACCCATCAGAAGTATTCGTCCGCCGGCGCGATTGACACCACTGGTGGAGACGGAGCTAATGGCCACGTCGCCGGATTTTGCAACGACCATTATGTTCCCGGGGGTGGCGTCCAGCGTGGCGGATGCGAACAGTCCGCCTATTCCATTAATGTTCGTTTGAGCGTTTAGGTAGATGCTGCCGGAAGAGAACCCGTTGGTTGTTGCCGTTGTACGAATGTTTCCCGTTACCGTAACACCGCCCGAAGCGTTCGACAGAATGACCGAGGCTCCGGAACCAAGCGGAGCGGTGGTCTGAACACTACCGACTGTTAGGCTGCCTGCAGTAGCGGTGGAAATGTTCACCGCACCGGAGTTCATCGAGTTGTTGCTGGTTACAACAGAAGTTGGACCGGTTCCGTTGGCTAGATATATATTGATGGCGCCGCTGAAGTTGTTGGCGCCGGGGATGCTGGCGTCGGTCATCAGAACCGAACCGGCAGCGAGAGTGAAGGTGCCCCCGGTTAGAATTCCTCTTGCCGTGCCGCTACCGGTATCATTGGCAAATGTGAGCAACGATGCGGGTCCTGCGCTTGAGGTGGAGCGGACGGACAGTGAGCCCGCGTAGGCTTGCCCGGGCGTAGAGACCGAAACCTGTGCGCCGTTGCCGTTGCTGACACCGCCGGCAAGCACGTTCCCGACTTTGAGCGTCGAGCCCGCCGCCAGTTGTACTGAACCGGCAGTGCGTGTCGCTCCGGTCGAGTAAGTTGCAATCGCACCGTCGGAGTTAAGAGTAGTGCCTGTCCAGTTGCCGATTGTAAGTGCCTGTCCCGAGAGTGCTCTTAGTACGCCGGAATTTCCAGCAATCGCCGTCAGATCCACCGTTGAACCGACCATGCCGCCGCTGGCACCGGATGCGCTAATGTTGCCGGCCGACAAGAGCGACGCCGCGGCGCCATTTCCTGCCAATGACGACGCATTGATTCCGCCGGCTATGTTGATGCTGTCGCGTGCTGTTATAAAAATCGCCGCCGCCGATGATGCGGCATTGGCATTGCCTATGGTGCCGGCGGACGAGAATGTGCCACCGGCGACAAACGCAATAGGAGCTGTTCCGGCGCCGCTTGCCGAGTTGACGCTGACGCCTGCGCCTGACCCTGTGACAATTGGAGCCAGCAAGGAGCGCGATGCTGTGACGAAGGAGACGTTGCCGACATTGAAGGAAGTGAATCCGGTCAACGAACCGGCAGGCATGACATACGAAGTTGAAGTCGAAAGGTTGAATATTTCCGGAACGGCAGAGGGGAGTACCGTGAAGCGATAATTGTCACCGGCATTAACGTTTGCTTGCGTGAACAGCGACGCTCCCGCAAGGCTCGCCACGTTCGGGAATATGCCGGTATTGGCACCAATCGATTGCACTGCGGCACCATTGACATTGCCGTTTGACATGAGCACTATGTGTCCGGCGCCACCGGGTCCGGTGACACTGCTCGTGGCAACCAGGTTAGTTGAGGCTGCTTGCGACAAGTAGATGCCGCCGCCGATCGCCCCGCCGCCGAATGCTCTGGCGTTTGCGATGACGTTGCCGATGGCTCCAGCCGACACAACAGCAATGCTGCCACCACCACTGTTGCCGTCTGCGTTTAGCGTGTTGTTCGTGGTGAAGGTTATATTGGCGCTCGGCGACAGCGTTGCCATCAAGATGGTGCCGCCCGTGGCACTGCCGCTGGCGTTGACTGCGACGGCACTGGTATTGACATTGATGCCTGTGCCGGCCACCATTTGCACTTGACCGCCGACAGTACCGGAGACGTCAATCTGTCCGGAACTGAGGCTTCCGGTCGAGGCGATCATACCGATTGATCCGGGAGTATTGGCGCTGCCGCGAGCGAATACACCGCCGACTGTCAAGTTGTTCAGTGACGATATGAAAATCGTTCCGCCACCATCGGCGATGATATTGCCAGCGTTGGCGAATGAGCCGCCGGAGGAAAGAAGGACATTGCCACCGGCGATACCGGTCGAATTGATGCTCCAGGAATTCGACACATCGCCTGCGACGGCCATGGAAATGGCTCCAGCACTGTTTCTTGTAGAGCCAGTGTCCAGGCGAATGAAGTTGCCCTTGCCGGCGACGCCGCCAAAATAGCCGACACGGCCGCTGGCGATATTGATGGAGATAGAACCGCCGTTTGCGTTAGAGGACGTGCTGGCTATGAGAGGGTTGTTGCCGTTGAAAGCACCACTGACTGCTGAGGGATCGAAGATTCCAACATAGCCATTGTTTGCCGGTATTTCTGTCGTTTGGGCAATATTGATCGACACGTTGCCGCCACCGAGATTGGTGCCGGAAGCAAGGATGCCGTTGTCGGAAGTTAACCTGAGATTACCGGACGCGATGGAGATGTTAACGTTACCGCCTGCGCCGCTTGAATCGGTTCTCAACGTCCAGGTTGTAATGTCGCTAGCGCTAGTCAGGGTGATATCGCCACCACGCTGTGCGCCGGTTGCATCGATGCCATTTGAAAGACTGATACCCCCGACTGTCGAGGTTATCGAAACATTTCCGCCGAAGGTTTGGTCCGTGCCGGAAAGAAATCCTCTTGCAGAGACGGAGTATAGATCGACGCTGTCGCCTAGAATGCTTACGTTGCCTGCTCGTCCCGGCGCCGCGTCTACCGTAATCGAGTTGGTGTTTACAATGTCTCCGCCGCTGGTGATCGAGACGTCTCCACCTGCTGCGCCCGTGGCGCTGAAAAGCCAACTTGTACGAATATCTCCGCCGACGGAGACTGTGATGTTACCTGCTCTTGAATTGCCGGAGTTGGAGTAGAGATTCAGCGAGTTTTGGTTAGGACCCAGTGCTCCGAGCAGCCCGGCGTTGATCTGGATCTTAATTTGCCCGGCGTTGCCTGTATTCGAGCTGGTATTAATGGAACGTTCGCCGCCGAAGCAGCCGGCGCAGCTGTAGTAAACGCCAGCCGGGTTGTAGTTCGCTATGTTCGCAACTTGCGATTGACCGATGAGCACATCGACGTTGCCGCCATTGCCGGCGTCACCGATTGCGTTTATAAATCGCGACGGACCGAAGCCGGCGGCCTGCGTCATTCCGTTGAACACAAGATTTCCCGTAGTGATCCGAACGAGAACGTTGCCAGCCGCACGGTCTGATGAAACATCTATTCCTGCTGCAATTGCGACATCACCGCCTGCGAAGAACGATACATCGCCCGCCTGAATATCTGAGCGCGCAGACAGAGATGCGTATTGATCGTCCGGCATGTAACGGCCGGTGGTAAGGGTTATTGGCCCGTTCGGCGCTACCATCAAGATATCGCCGCCAAATAGAGGTGCCTCGGCGTAGGCGTAACCTGTTCGGATCTGTCCGTTGGAAGACGTTACGACGATGTTTCCGGCCACATTTGCAATGGTTGTTCCGGTGGCGTCGGCAATCAGACCGCCGCTGCCGTTGTTGAACTCGCCGCCGGTGTAGACGCCGATGTTGCCGCCGTTAGCACCGGTGGAATCGAAAGTCCATCCGGCGCTATGGGTGAAGTTGCCACCGACGTCTACCGTAATTCTTCCGCCATTACCTGTAGACGAGGTGGCTACCAGATTAATGGAAGTGGAGTTGCTAACTATTGGACCGGAGATTACTCCGACTCTAATGCTGCCCGCGTTCCCGGAAGTCGAGGATGAATTGAATGAATAGTCCGGGCTGGGAGGGCAGCATCCTACTGTGGCATAGACCCCGCCGTTCGCTCCGATCTGGGCGGAGGTGCCGATAAGCAGATTAATGGTGCCACCGTCACCTGTGCCCCCTCGAGCATTGATGAATCGCTGGGTGCCAATTCCGCCTATGCCATTAAAGAAGATATTGCCGTTGGTGACCGACATGGAAACATTGCCGGCGGTGCCCGCGGAAGATGCGTCTACTTGTTGCGGAATCGTGATGCCTGTGCCGGACAGAAGTTGAATCGAGCCTGCGTTAACTGTCGCGCTTGCAGAAACGCTACGCTGCGTGGGGGAAAATCCGGAAAAGGTGATGGACGAGTTTGGTGCAAAAACGGATACCGTTCCGCCGGTGGTGCCGCCATCCGCATTCAAAAATCCGTTTACACCAACTGAGCCGCTCAGAGAAGTAATGTTGATTGCGCCACCGGTAGTGGTTCCGGACGCATTTATAAATCCATTGACGGTGATGTTGCCGGACGATGCCAATGAGAACGCGTCCGCCGTAGCTGCATTTGTTACGGCGCCGTTTCTCACATCGATGGTCGATCGACTCAGCAGTGGAGCAATGAGATTAGAGTCGCCGTTTGTATCGATTTGAAGCGAAGCGCTTCCATTGACCACAATTGAAGAAAATCCCTGCGGATTATAGTTAACCAGGGCGTCCGGTCTGATGGTCACAACGTATATGCCGGAGCTTACATTTATTGCCGCCGGTCCGGTGTAATTCGCAAAAGTGCCGGTCTTTCCTGCTGCTGTTACCGGCGCCGGTCCGGTGATTGCGGCGGATGACACCAGAATCGCCGTGCCTGATTGTGAGCCGTTGCCTGCGTTGTGAGCTAGCAGTCCGGTGTGCGTCAAACTGGTGCCCGAGGACAAGAACACGGACCCCGACCGCGCACCGGCCGTCGAGACGGCACTGGTATTAGTTGTGTTGATTGCTCCAGATATAGTGACTGCTCCGCGAGCTGCCACGCTGACCGAACCGCCTTGCCCGCCGTCTGCTGAAGCTGTCGCGGTGATCGCGCCCGTGGTAACCGCGCCGGGAGAACCGGCCGGATCAAGCGACACAATCTGTAGATTTCCTCCGGCCAGTGCGCCGGATGTATTGATACTGCTTGTTGCTATGGAGGCAACGCCATTGGTACCATTAGATCCAATGGTTATCGAGCCGCCACGACCGGCGCTGGATGAAGAATCTAAATTGAGCGTGCCGCCTGCCAGAGCCGCAATTCCGCCTCCGGCATTGATACTGACGTAGCCGCCCCCGGCCTGTCCTGATGCGGCTACTCCCTGTACCGAGGTGTTGCTGCCGACTTCCATATTGGTGAAGGAGTTCAGTACGACGGCCCCGCCCCTTGCCCCACCATTGCCTCTTGCGTCAACAGACCCGAGTCTGAGCGCTCCCGCTGTCGAAATGGCATAAACGGAACCGCCGAGGTTTCCGGACCCGGTACCAAACGCGATGACGTCGGATGTGGCGTTTATGCCACCGGCACCGCCGGCCGCCAGCGACACACCGCCGGCAGAGGCGCCTGCGGAAGAAACATCCAATGTTGCGGCCGGTGCCAATGTTACCGACGCCCCGGCCGAACGCAGACCGATGCGACCACCTGTTGCAAAGCCTGCCACACTGCCTTGTAGTCCGCGTGCCGACAGTGACGATGCTATCGATACGTTACCGCCGGCGCTTATCTGCAGCGACCCGGCAAAATTGTTGGAGCCGACGCCGTCTGCGCTTATAGCACCGGTAGTAGTGACTGTTCCCGTGGTTGCAGTGGCGTTGAGGAAGCCGCCATAGCCTCGGGATGAGGTAATGTCTGCGTAAAGATCAACGGCGGAATTGAAGGCTATGTTGCCACCGCTGGTAGTGACCGTTGCTGAGCCGGCGTTCGCGGCGTTTAGACCTCTGGCGGAAAAACGATTGTTTACCGTAATGTTGCCGGAGGCGGTCAAATTTATTACCGCGCCTTTGGAGCCGATGCCGATACCAATACCAACCGCGTCGGCTGTGATTTCTTGTAAGTTGATCAGACCTGCTGTTGCATTGACTGTTATGCGGCCGGCGTTTGAAATAACTGCAAGATCACCGCCTCCTGCTACATCGGCCCAGCCGGATGCTCGCAAGTTTGTGATGCCGTTTACATTTGCATTGGAAGTGGTGACTGAAATGGTGCCGCCTGAAGCGCGGTTAAATCCGTTGACGTTCAGCGTGTCGGCCGTGATCAAACCGAACGATGAAAGGGTGATGCTTCCGGCGACTTTGTCCGTTCCCGTTCCGGTGGCTTGGATATCTCCTTTGATTGCGCCGGGACCTGTAAGAGATATTGTTGATTGCGTCGACGTCATGCTGACGCTGCCGCCATTTGCACCGTTGGCGTGGACTTTTCCGCCAGTTGCCGAGTTCACGAGAATGGCATTGAGCGCGGTCATGGCCACGCTGCCGCCATTAGCCGCACCGGAGGAAACGTCAATCGTCGTTAAGTTGCCGTTGCCCGTATAGTTGGTGGCAGTGATGGCGTCGCCCGCCGTGATGTTGACGGCGCCACCGTTTCCTGTCGACGATATCGCACTGATACCGTTGTCCGAGAACACGGAGCCGGCGGTGGCTTTCAGGTTGACGGTGCCGCCTTTTCCGGCGACCGAGTTTGCCAAGATTCCGCCGGTAGTGGTTAAGTTCGCTGTGGTGGCGGTGAGATTGATAGTGCCGCCGTTGCCGTTGACACTGCTGACATTGCCTGTCTCAGCAAGGGTAACAGTGCGAGCTCCGGTGAAGGTTATTGTGCCTCCGGTGCCGGCTGTGCTGGTAGAAGTGACGTGTTTGCCAATGAGAACGTCTCGCGATGCGGTACCGGTAATAGTGCCGCCGTTGCCATTGGTAGAATTTGTCGAGATTACACCGGAGGTCAAAATGTCTTGAGCGGCAATCATTGTTAACGAGCCGCCCTTGCCGTTCACTGAATTGGCCGACAGCGCGTTGACTAGAGAAATTGTGCGTCCTGCGTTGGCAACCAGCGTACCGCCTGTGCCGTTCGTCGAATTTGCACTGCTGTTTTGCTGCAGGGTAATATCTGTTGCGGCCGTTAAGGTCACTGTGCCTGCCAGACCGGAGACGGAGTCGGTGTGGTACTCCTGCAAGTTAATTCCGGCGAACTCTGAAACCATGGTGGTGGTGCCGGCGCCAGTGCCTGAGGTATTGAATACTGCGCGCGTGGTGATGTTTTGATCCGCATCCAGCGATATGAGTCCGCCCGTTCCGGCGCTAGAAGACGTACTCAAGTCGCCGTTAAGCGTAATCGAGCCGTTAATATTTGCTCTGTTGGCCGTGATTCTGATCGTGCCACCATTGCCCACGGTGCCGCTTTGCGCCGCTAGCGTGTCTGCTTGCAACAGGACATTGCCGGATACAAGGGTTATCGAGCCGCCGTTGCCAGTGGCTGCTGCGACGTTGATTTTTGTACCGGAGGTAATCGTCAACTGCGACGCTACGCTGAAATCGCGAATTACGACTGCACCGCCTGTAGCACCGGACGCGACGATGGAACCGAATGTGCCATTAAGCGGTGTCGGCGCAGTGACGCCGTAACCAACCACGAATGTGTCGCTGCCCGAGAATGGGAATAGCGATACCGTTCCGCCTGTTCCGCCAGAGGACGACGCGTTGATCGATACGCCGGAGCCTGCAAATGTCTCTCCGCCGATGGCAACATAGCGTCCAAAAACTGCCACGTTTGCGCCATTGGCCGTAACGCCGGAAGTATTAATCGACCGGATTGATACATCGCCATTCTTTGAAAACAGCACGACATTGCCTGCTGCGGCAGTTCCAGAAGCGCTTGAGTTCAGGTCCGTTCCGGCACCGGTAATGTTGGTTAGCGCGTCCATGGCTATGTACCCGGATTTCGCTGCTGCGCCCTGAGCGGTGCTATTGATCACGCCACCGGAGAGATTGATTGAACCGCCGGGATTCACAATTGTGATGTTACCGCCGTTGCCCACAGGCGATGCGGTGCGAATCAACCCGATGTTCAAAGATGCTGCGTTCGCAGCCGTAAGCGTGACGGCTCCGGAGGCGCCGCCTTGATTTGACGATACGATCTCTGCAGGCGGCGGCGATCCTGCAGCAAGGCGCAGTGAGAGTGCCGCTGTTGCTCCCGCTGCCGAGGTTGCGTCCGCGAGCACTACCGAACCTGCCTGGAAGGTAAGCGGACCTCCTACTATGATGCCACCGGCACCACCGGTACCTGTATCATCTGTATAGGTCGAAAAAGAAGCCACTGTTGCGCCGCTTGTTGATCTGTTGACGAACGAGCCGACAATCGATGATGTCGGGCTGGCGACGGTAATGCTTGCCCCGTTGGCATTGGAAAGTCCACCCGCAAGAACTGACGAAACTTTGATTTGCCCCGTTGCGACCAGGGAAATGTTGCCGGCTGTTCGCCCTGCGCCAGTGACGTAGGAAGTGACTTGCCCGCCTGAGTTCAGCGTCGAGCCGGTCCAGTCGCCTATTGTCATTGTATTGCGCGCGGCGACGAAGGCATTACCCGCCGTGCCGGTACCACTGGCATTGGAGACATCTATTGATGCTGCTGCGTTTGGTCCGCCCGCCAGGCCTGTTACCGCAACCACATTACCTGTCGCGAATACGGATCCGGAGTTACCGTTTGCAGAGACAGTATTGATACCGCCGGTGATGTTCAGCGTTCCCGTCGCGCCAAGCAAAACACCTGAAGACGAAGCTGCGGCGTTCGCATTGTTGATTGAACCAGCCGTTAGATTGCCGCTGGCAATCATTACAACGGGAGTGGACCCGGAGCCGGTCACAGCATTGGCGGAGATGGAGCCGTTCACAACAAGCGGTGCGGCGAACGAACCATTACCGGCCGGACCGTTGAAGGAAAGATTGTTGACGTTGAACGAGTTGAAGCCTGTCAGCGAACCGGCGGGCAAGTTGTACGTGTTTGCTGTGGTCGTATTGGTAATGGTCGGTGCTGCACCGGGAGTGACCGTAATCACGTAATTCGAGCCGGCTTGAATATCGCCGGCCGTCAGAGTGGACGTAACGTTGGGGAACAACCCCGCCGCGGTTACTCCGGAACCGTTGATGGTGCCTCCGGACATGAGCACGGAAGTGCCATTCGCTGTGCCGGTGACTGACGCCGTGACAGCCAGGTTGGCGAGGGCACCTTGCGAAATGAAAATGTTTCCGCCTTGCGATCCGGCACCGGTTCCGTTTGCGTTGACAGAGCTGCTAAACGTTGACAATCCGGCGGACACGATGCCGACGTTGCCGCCGCGAGTGGCTCCGGATGCATTGATTGTGTTGGTCACGCCAGTCAACGCGATTGCTGCCGCCGGTCCAGCTGTCGCGATTACGACTGTTCCTCCGACAGCTGCCGAGGAAGACGCATTGAGTTGAGCTGAGGTGGTAACGCCGGTTCGACCAAAGATGTAGGCGGTTCCCGCGTCTCTCACCGCCGAGATGTTGATGGCACCGGCGGCGACGTTCGCCGTTTGCGAAGTGAGCGATACGTTGCCGCCCACCGACGTTGCCGATCCCGAAACGTTTACTATCGCCGGCGTAAGCGTCAGTGTCCCGGAGGACATCGCAAAAACGTTACCGCCGCGGTAAACGCTTCCTGTTGCGGTCAAGTTTGCGGTGTTGGTCAAGGCGTTCCCGGCGTTCAGTGTAATGTTGCCACCAGTTGCGCCGGATGCATTCATCGTCCATTGTGTGCGTATATCCGAGCTAGCGGTCACCGAAATGCTGCCAGCGCTATTGGTGCTGGAGTTGGCGTTCAAGGTCATATTGGTGTTTCGTCCGGCCACTCCGCCAAAGTAGCCGAGTTGACCGTTCGATACCGCAATGGAGATGCTGCCCGCGACTCCTGAGGTAGATGATGCATCGATAGTGTTGACGGTGCAGCAGCCTGTCGGATCCGTGTTGCTGAACACGCCGATGAATCCGGCGTCAGCTACCGGGTTGTTGACTGTAATCGAGACGTTGCCGCCATTGGACGAGGTCCCTGTGGCATTGATTGCTGTGTTGGAGGCGAAGCGAACATTGCCGGAGTTTGTCACTGCCAGCGAAACGTCGCCTGCGGAAGCTTGTGAGGAGCTGTTGATATTTGAAACAACGATATCGCCGTAAGATGTTAGCGCGATCCGCCCGCCACGAGTACGAGCGCTGGCGTCAATGGCGGCGCCGTTTGTGTTAAATCCGGTCACGCTCAGCGAACCTGTAAGTGCTGTTAGCGTTATGTTGCCACCGAAGTATTCGCTTTGCGCGGTGCCGGGTGGAACCATAACGCCTCGGGCCTCGATGTACTGATTCTGGCTGATGCTGCCTGCCGTAATCGTGACATTGCCTGCTCGCCCGTCGTATCCGTTAGCTGTAATTGTGCCTGTATTCGAGTAACTTCCGGGGCTTGTAATGGTGATGTCACCGCCCCGGACGCCGGATGAATTGAGCGACCAATTCAGTGTTGCCGATGCACCGGCTGCCACTACAATGTTGCCACCATTGCCGGTGTTCGATGTTGCATTTAGTGAAATACTGCCAGGGTTCAGATTGCCGGCACGAAAATCGACGGTAATGTTGCCGGCATTGCCCTGGGGCGAGGATGTGCTGAATGAGCCGTTTCCGATGATGCCTCGGGTTACTGCCGGGGAGTCCGAGAACGCTTCGCCGATCAAAAGACTAATCGCGCCGCCGTCGCCTCCGGCACTACCGGTGGCATCTATAAGGTGTCCGGTGCCACCGCTGCCAATGTTCAGGCTTCCTATTTCCGAGAAGATAGAGACATCGCCGCCGTTGCGCGGTGAGCCGGTTCGGATGCCACTGGCAATGCGAATGTCGCCGCCTGCAATCAAGCTGACATTGCCTGAGATCGTCAACCCGGTTGTTTCGATCGAGGCCAGGTCGTAGCTACTTTGTAAATCGATAGTCCTATAGGGTGTCGATATGGATACGTTGCCACCGGTTACCTGACCGTTGGTGTAAACCCAGGGAAAGACAATGGTGCCGTAGCGGGAGTTAATCTCTACGTTGCCACCGGATCCGGCTCCGGACGGGCTGTAGACGCCGGAACTGAAGTTGCCGTTAACATTACCGAGCACGTCAATTCTTACGTTGCCGGCGGCCAGGCGGCCGTCCGTATACAAAGGAGCGTTGGATGAATAGTTGCCGCCGACGGCTATATTGATATTGCCTCCGGTGCCATTCGAGGAGGCCGCAATCCATGGCATATTGACCGCCGAAGGATTGAACGCCTGGTCGCCCGAGACGATATTGAGATTGATATCGCCGGCCCGGCCGCTAGTCGAGTTAGTCACGAAAGACGGTGCGATGCTGCAGCAGAACGACGTGGAGTTGTTATTGACGCCGGCTCTTGAACTTACCGTGACCGATCGTCCAAGCACGAAGTCCAGTGTGCCACCGTTGCCGGTGCCGCCCACAGCGTAGATATTGCGGAACAATTCGCTGAATTGACCACCCAGTCCGTTGAAATCCAGGTTGCCTGTATTAGCTGTAAGGGAGATGTTTCCGGCGGTTCCAGCAGAAATTGTGCGAAGTTGCGAGGCAAACGCCATGCCGCCGCCGGAGTATCCGACGATCTCGCCGCTTTGCGTTGTGCCGCTAGTGTTAATGCTGCCCAGCGACGCCGAGCTTCCTATTGATATAGTCCGTGTCGGCGCGGGGGCGAACAGAAGAACGTCACCGCCGCTTGGACCGCCGAGCGTGTTGATTCCGGCAATATTCACAGAACCCGCAGCAGACATTACTGCGACCGTGCCACCTGAATTGGTGCCGGTCATATCGATACCGGTCGTGCTGATGTCTCCACGTGCCAGCAAAGCATAGCTGCCGGCGTTTACCGTGTTCAGTCTGGTGCTTGAGCCAATTGAAATTGTGGATCGCGATATGACCGGTGCGATTAGAAGATCATCGCCGCCGGTATCGAATCGAAGTTGACCGCCACCGGTGATGGAAACTGTGGTGAAGCCCTGTGGATTGTAGTTTTGGATCATCCCGGGGGTAAGGATTACATCCACATTTGCAGCGCTGCTTATGGTGGCTGGCCCGGTGAAACTGGCAAACGTTCCACTTTGACCGGCGCCTGTTACCGGTGCGGTGCCGGTGATCGTGCCGGATGCAACTCTAACTACATTGCCGGATGTTGACCCGTTGCCGATATTATGGGCAACAATGGCGTTGTTGCTCAAGTTGCCACCAGAAGATAGAAACACCGATCCTGATCTGCCGGTGCTGACTGCCGCTGTATTTTCCGTGGAGATCGAGCCAGTGATATTGAGATCGCCCAACGATTGGACCGTCACGGCGCCACCGCCCGCCGTGCTGCCGGTGCCTTGGGCGGTCACTGAGCCTAGAGTTGTCGAGCCGGGTGTGCCTGCCAGATCCGTAGAGGCAAGCCAAAAACGACCGCCGGTAACTCCGGAAACATCTACGTTCTGAAGACGCACCGCTGTACCTGAGCCGTCGTTGCCGTTGGCCGCAATGACAACATTGCCGCCCTGTCCTGCCGATGATGATGCGTCAATATTGAATGTGGTACCAGCCGGGTTGACGATGCTGCCTGTCGCCTGCAAGTAGACGTTGCCACCGCGAGTGGTTCCGCTTGCCGTTAGCCCGAACTTGCCGTCGGAATCCGCAGTTGCTGAACCAACGCGCAAGTCTCCTGTGGACGTTAGTTGGACGGTGCCACCGCGCGCTCCTGCTTTGCCTGATACATTTACCGAGCTCACCGATAATGTTGTACCGGAAGTCGAAAGAAAGACGTGCGCGCCTTGTCTGTCCGCCCCGCTGCTGGAAGCTTCAACATGACCGATCGATATGTTGCCTGCACCGGTTCCAAATATCTGGACATTACCAGCGGTGCCGTTAGTTGCCGATGCGATGACCTCGCCGACGGACAGCCCGGCTGCAATGGGATTGATTACGATCCAGCCGGCATCTCCGGTGCCGCGGTTATATGTGGAGATGTCCCCAAGGGTGGTGGTGCCTACTAAATTTACTCGAAAAGATGAAGTGCTCGTGTCTCGCACGCCATCTAACAAAATGTCGCTACCGCTCTGTAATTGCACGTCGGCCAATGTGCGAATGGCACCAACGCCTCGCTGAATAGGCATTACGATTCTGCCTTGCGAGTTTATCCACTGCAGCGAGTTGGAAGTGAATAGCAATTCGCCTGCGCGACCGGCGCCGGTGTCGTTTGCCCAGCTAGTGACGTTGGTACCTGTCGTAGAGCGGGAAACCAGTGAGCCAAGGCTAAATCCATTAGTGCCCGTGGCGGCGCTGCCGCTATCCAATGTTATGTCGCCGCCTGCCGCATCTGCAAGACCGGCGGATATCAAATTGTCTGCGGTGATAATGCCGGGACCGGTTGCGCGCGTAAACTCCGTATTGTCCGCTGCAACTATAATGTAGCCGGATTTCTCCGAAGCGCCGTAGCCACTTGTCACGACTGAACCGATACTTACATCGCTTCCGGCATAAATTCCGACATTACCGCCGCTGCCACCAATTGCGAGCAACGGATTGCTGTCCGTGCGAACATTTCCTACGGTCAGCAAAGTGCCTTGCGCGGTCGGCACAAAGGGCGCGGCCAGCGTAACTGCGCCACCATTGCCGGAACCCGTGCCGTTTGCAAGGATATCACCGCGTATGAAGTTGCTGCCGATCGCGTTTATAACAACAACGGACCCGGCCGATGAGGCCACCGTGTTCAGGGCGTTGCCGGTCAGTATCTGCGACTGTCCTTTGATTTTTGCGGCATTGCCGATGTCGATGCCGGATGAGCCGGCGCCCGCGCCTGATACCAGGACCACGTCGCCATTGGTGGCGCCAGCGATTCCGGCAGTGCCTGTAGTTGTGATAGTCTGGGCGATCGTATTTTTTGCCAGTGATAGCGTCTCGTGGCTGACGAGCACCACTGATGATGCCGAGCCGCTTGCGCCTATCGCGCCGATTACATTTCCTGTAGCGGTGATTTGCGGCATCACGATCGGCGCGATCAATCGACTGTCACCATTCGTGCTGACAGTCAGTGAACCGGATGTGTTCAGTTTTTGACCCGATACTAGCGTGCCGAAACCACCGGGAACGAGCGCCCAGGTAGTCGACCCATCAGTAAACGTGGGTGCGGCTTGCGGGGTGAATGTGAAATTGTAATTGGCCGTGTCGCCTACGGTCGGAAAGCCGGTGAATGTAGAACTTACTCGCGGAAAAATACCTACTCCGCCAACGCCCGGAGCTGCTGCACTTGCAGTGGTATGTTGAACGTTACCGACGCGGATGTCTCCGCGTGCGTGCAAGATAACTGATGCATCGGAGCCGGTCAAAATTGAAGCTATGTTTCCTGCTGCACCTATATTGACGGCATTTGAGGCTCCGGTTAAATTGCTTCCAGATGAGATGAAGATGCCGCCGCTAGTCAGTGCGCCTGCTCCGCTGGTGTTGATTGCGGCATTGGTCAGTTGAGAGCCGCCGACCGTGATAACCCCCGGTGCAACCAAGCCGACACCGCCGGCCCGTCCTGACGGATCGGCTGAACTTGTATCGATACTGCCGGTAGTGATGCCGCCGTTATTGGCGGTGTTAGCAATCACTACATTGCCGGAAACAGTACCCTTTGTAGAAATATGGCCCAACGAAATTGCGGTAGCGCTTAGAGCGCCCTGGTTGTTCGCCAGTGCCACCACTTGCCCGCCCTTATCGTTTACGCCGTCGGTCTGGATATTGCCGGAGACGTTTATCGTGGAAGCTGCAAGAAGGAACACGTCGCCACCGGCGCCGTTTCCAGTAAGAACGCTTGTGTTGATGCCACCGTTAATATTGATGCCGCCCAGCGGTGTTGACACCATGAAGATGTTGCCGTGGGTGAAAACATCACCGGTATAACTGAAGTCTCCGTTTGCCAGGTAGATCACCGGGTCGCCGGTGATGTCGAATTTCGTGATGTTCAAATTGCCGGTTGCCACCGAAATGTTGGCGGCGCCGGCGTCGACTTCCGTGTCTCCCGAAATTGATAAAGCATCGATATCGACGAGACCTTCAGGACTCGTAAACGCGATAGTGGCCGCCGACAAAGAGCCTCCGTCGACTTTTATGTTGGCTTTGTCGACAATATCGCCGGTGAGCGATTTGATTGTCTCAGTTGTGGTGACACTTAAGCGATCGCGCGCGGTGATGCTTCCCGCGCCTGCGATGCTGAGGTCGTTGCCACTGAGCGAAGCGATCGCAACGTTGCCCATAAACGCCTGAATGGAACCGCTATTTGTGAGGTTGGCTGTCAACGCATTTACATTTGCTGTTTGCGAGGCAAGCACACCCTGGTTGACGATGTTCATCGCTTGCAGGTTAAGGTTGTTCGCCGCCTGCATGATAGGTGTGATACCGGCAAGAGTGGCACTGTTCATGATCGTATTGCCTGCCACCACACTCAGATTGCCGGCGCTGGAGATGATGCCGCTGTTGATGATGTTGTTCGATGCGAACAGGCTCAAGTTGAGATTGGAAACCAGATTGGTAAAGTTATATCCGGCCAATCCGCCGGCCGGAATCACGCTTGTAAGCAGACCGCCTGTCTGGTTGAAAATGTTGCTGGCGCTTATTGTTGCGCTGTTCACTGCAGCATTGGTTGATATGGCGAAGATGCTGCCGGCATTGGTGAGATTCCCGGCCAGATTCAGTGTTGCGGCTGTGCCGAAGTCCTGTATGGCGGTGACGCCCGTTGGAATCACCAAGTTGGTGATGTTCAAACTGTGGTCGTTTAAGAGAAAACTGCCGCCGATTGCATTGCCTGCGGCGCCGAGCTGAATGGTTTGCGCACCACCCAGCAAGACCTGTGCTGCCGCTATGAATTCTCCCGGTGTGAGCATCGCTCCGGCAAGAATGTCGCGGGTTTGCCCTCCGACATTGATGGCGACTGGTGAATGTCCGCCGTCGAAAAGGTGGTCCGATGAAATGGACCCCACAGTCGAAGTAAGGTCAAGATGACCAGGATCGGGTGGAGTTTGTGGTGTTGTTGGCGTACCGCCAGTGTCGCCCTCGTTCGCAAGTGCCGGTACGCTGCTCGTTGAGTAGAGCAACTGAAAAATTAGCGAGGATACCAGCCACCGTTTTACCTGCTTCATCAGCCCGCCCGAGGAATCAACGACCGATGCCGAGGTCGTCCGGTTTGAGAACAGTTTGCTAACAGCAGCCTCCCGCTGCCCTTTGCGCCCACCTGAAAAAAGTATAAGGTCTGAGGCGCGGGGCGGTCAATGTCGCGCTCCAGCTTGGAAAGTGCCAAGTAAGTGGACTGATCGCTTCAGAGCAAGGCGCTGTGTAAGCCTGGTGTCTTCGTGCGAAAACTGCCGTTTTTCGAAATCGGTCGAATGACGGATACAAGACCGGAAGCACTGACACTACAAGCCATCACGGGGGCGAGTGCCGGCAGAGGACGAGTGTATCTATGCGCGCTTGTAGTAGGGGCGTTTTTCGGGCGCAAAGAGATGGCAATCAGACATGCTAATACTATCCCGTTGTCAGTGAGTGTGTTACAGAGCGCGAGATTTGACATGATTTGGTAATCCAATCGGAGCGCCGTCATGTTCAATACATTGGGAAACACGGAGCAAGTTTCTGACCAGGTGCCTCTCTATCGTTTTGCGGCGTGGTTCAGCGCCATTCTCGCTGCAGGGCTTGGTGTCGCAATGGAGCTACTTTAGGCGATTGCGCTGTTCCGGACCGGAGCGCGCTACTTATCGCGCTCCGGTCCGGCTCGAAGCGCATCGCTGTCGCTGCTGAACCACGCACCGCGAAAGTGATTCGATCCGCTCGATCACTCGGGACTATTAGTGGGCGCGCCGTAGCCTTTCAACAATTTCAAATTGGGCCGCGAGGGTTGATACACCCATCGGAGAAGGACTTTTCGCAGGTCTTCGGGATCGAATGGCTTGATGAGGTAATCGTTCATTCCGGCTTCATCACAGGCTTGTCGAAACTCAGCTGAAATAGTGAGCGCAGTTAGCGGCACTGCAGCTAAGGTCTTCTCTCGCTGTTCGCGTGCTCGTATTTGTCGGGCGCATCCGAGCCCGTCCATGGCTGGCAGCCGGATATCCATGAGTAAGGCGGCATACATGCCCGTGTCGAAAGCTACGACTGCATCTTCTCCGCAGGAGACAACGTCAAGTTCGGCAGCAATCTGTTTCTAAGCAAGTTCTTCGCCCAGCGCGTAGCAAGCGAGGGACATTTCTTTCAGACCTATACCTTCGAGCTTCCTTCCCCCCGGGTGGATGCGGCTGGTCCATCGACTCGTGATAGCGAAAAGGTAACCAGGTTTGTTAATACGAAAATTCTCTGCTGCGTCAGGTGTCCGTTCGTTTTGCTTCACTCGAGGGAAGAGTGATTCTGCCGGTGGCGCCCTCGGGAAATCCATTGAGAATGTTCTCTCTGATTGCTTTCACGCAAGCTTGAGTTCTGTCTGCACAATCAAGTTTGGACAAGACATGTTTTACGTGAGCCTTAACAGTGTCGACGGTAATCACCAATTGATCCGAAATTTGTTTGTTCGATAGACCCTCCACCATTAGCATCAGTACTTCTTTCTCTCGACCTGAAAGTGCAAAATCTTGTCGCGGCTTGGTTGTCGTGCTGATTACCGAGTCGCTTCTGAATTTATTCAATAACGTTCGTGTCATTAACGGATCGAGCCACTGTTTGCCTTCCAGAACAGTTTCAATCGCCAGACGCAATTCGTCCGCAGTCACAAGTTTGTTGCAAAAACCGTCAGCGCCGGCGCCGAATGCTGCAAAAAATGAGTTCTCATCGCTCGAGCTGCTCAGTACGATTACCTTCGCCAGAGGAAAGCTCGCCTTGATTCTCTTTGTAGCTTCGATACCGTTCATTCCCGGCATCTCAATATCCATTAATACGACTACTGATTGAGGTTGCATACCCCCGAGAAGATCCAATGCCTTGCTTGCGTCCGAAGCGTCACCGATTAGTTCCATTCCCAGGTTTTGAACAATCGTTGAAACGCCCAGTCGAACGACCGGATGATCGTCAACAATTAGAATTTTCGATGCCATGGATACCCCGCACGTGCTGAGCGGACGAGCTGAGGGCGAATGGTTTCGGCTCCTCGTTTCCATGATGTCATTTGACCGCGAAATGCGGGGGATTTCCAACGGGAAAACTGGTGCCACCACTATAAGTTCTACGGTTACCCTGACTGGTAACATCGTCAGTTGATGTCGAATGAGCAGGTAGGACCGGCGGATCGGCTCCGGCGGGGTTGCCTGGCGGCCGTTAACTAAACGCGCTCCTGACGGTCTTAACCAAAACGCCCGCAGAGGGTGCTCCGGCGTACATCCCGATGGTGCCTGGCACTTCTCAGCTTAGTGTCAAATATGGTGGCATGTAGTTTCTGCTCCATGTAAGTTGCGCGCGCGTTGTTTGCTCGTAGCCGAAGATTGTCCACCGACTGTTCGGCCGGGCCAAGAGTCGTTTGTATCCGCTCTCGCCTGTGCCGGGAAAATTAGGAATACCGGTTCGAATTTTTGCCCGAAATATTATCCGACATTTAAAAGTGCTGAAAAGTATCTCATCCCTATATAGCAAGTTGACGCTGAAGTTAACGCTTAAGCTATTATTCTTGCGGACGTCCGCTACCGTGAGGTTCGCGGCTTTCCGGGTATCTTCTTGCGGCAAACGGAACGTTGCAGGAAATTTTCGCACCTTTGAACGCGGCTCCCCACAGCTGGCTCATCATCGAGTATAACTTTACTTAGGTGGCGACGGCTCCCAGTCAAGCGGAATCTGAGCAGTAGCACTCATTGCCACTGTCCAACGGCATCACGGAACAACGGCATCCTTCAACATACGGAATTCCTTCGCCTCCGGCGTTATCGGTAGCGGACCGTATCTTATGTTCGGTTATCCGAGTCGACTCTTGACTCGGATATTAGAGTTACGCTGCGTTTCACAATCCAGGAGTTTTTCCACATATGCCTCCTACCTCATCAGTGCGCGACACGATCGATGGAAAACAGGCGCTCAAAGGCGTCCGACTGATGGCTAAAGGTGACTTCTCCTACCGACTTCCCGAAGACCAAACGGGAGTTGCCGGGGAGTTTGCCGCTGCATTCAATCACGGCATGGAGTTGAACCAGAGACTGGCGACTGAGCTGGCACGATTGAGTCAGGTTGTAGGTAAAGAAGGCAAAATCAATCAGCGCGCGTCACTGGGTGACGTCTCCGGGGGCTGGAAAGATTGCGTCGACTCCATCAATCTTCTGGTCGGCGACTTGGTCCGACCGACTAGCGAAGTTGCCCGCGTTATCGGGGCTGTGGCGAAAGGGGATCTTTCGCAGTCGATGCCTCTGGAAATTGACGGCACAGCGCTCAAGGGCGAATTTCACCGCACGGCGAAGACGATTAACACCATGGTGGATCAGCTCAGCTCGTTCGCGTCGGAAGTAACCCGGGTAGCCCGGGAAGTAGGTACGGAAGGAAAGCTGGGCGGACAAGCCCAAGTGAAGGGGGTTTCCGGCACATGGAAAGACTTAACCGATTCCGTGAACTACATGGCAGGCAACCTGACGGCCCAGGTGCGGAACATTGCAGAAGTGACCACCGCGGTGGCGAACGGTGACCTTTCGAAGAAGATTACCGTAGACGTAAAAGGCGAAATTCTCGAACTGAAAAACACTATCAACACCATGGTGGACCAACTTAACGGTTTCGCCTCGGAAGTAACCCGGGTAGCCCGGGAAGTAGGTACGGAAGGAAAACTCGGCGGCCAGGCAGACGTAAAAGGTGTGTCCGGCGTCTGGAAAGATTTGACCGACAACGTAAACTCAATGGCGTCCAACCTCACCTCTCAGGTGCGTAACATCGCCGCTGTAACGACCGCCGTGGCAAACGGCGACTTGTCTAAGAAGATTACCGTAGAAGTTAAAGGCGAAATTCTCGAACTGAAAAACACCATCAATATCATGGTGGACCAGCTTAACGCCTTCGCCTCGGAGGTAACCCGGGTAGCCCGGGAAGTAGGAACGGAAGGGAAGCTGGGCGGTCAAGCCAGGGTGAAGGGGGTCGGCGGCGTTTGGAAAGACCTTACCGACAACGTGAACTACATGGCGTCGAACCTGACTGCGCAAGTGCGAAACATCGCCGAAGTGACGACCGCTGTGGCGAACGGTGACCTTTCCCGAAAGATCACCGTAGACGTAAAAGGCGAAATCTTAGAGCTGAAAAATACAATCAACACCATGGTGGACCAGCTGTCGTCATTTGCAGCAGAAGTAACACGGGTGGCAAGAGAAGTAGGAACGGAAGGAAAACTCGGTGGACAAGCCGAAGTAAAAGGCGTCTCCGGTACGTGGAAGGACCTTACCGATTCCGTAAACTACATGGCGTCGAACCTCACCTCGCAAGTGCGAAACATCGCAGACGTGACGAAAGCCGTGGCGAACGGCGACTTGACCAGAAAGATTACCGTAGACGTAAAAGGCGAAATCTTAGAGCTGAAAAATACGATCAACACCATGGTGGACCAGCTGTCATCATTCGCAGCGGAAGTAACCCGGGTGGCAAGAGAAGTAGGCACGGAAGGAAAACTGGGCGGGCAAGCGGACGTAAAAGGCGTGTCCGGGACGTGGAAGGACTTAACGGACTCCGTAAACTACATGGCGTCCAACCTCACTGCACAGGTGCGGAACATCGCAGATGTCACGACAGCGGTAGCGAAGGGAGACCTCTCGAAGAAGATCACCGTAGACGTAAAAGGTGAGATCTTAGAGCTGAAGAATACTATCAACACCATGGTGGACCAGCTGTCGTCATTTGCGGCAGAAGTAACGCGGGTGGCAAGAGAAGTAGGCACAGAAGGGAAACTGGGCGGGCAAGCGGATGTGCGTGGTGTGTCCGGTGTGTGGAAGGACCTCACGGATAATGTGAACTCAATGGCCTCCAACCTGACGTCGCAAGTGCGAAACATCGCGGAAGTGACTACTGCTGTGGCGAACGGCGACCTGTCGAAGAAGATTACCGTGTTGGTGCGAGGCGAGATTCTCGAACTGAAAAACACGATTAACACCATGGTGGATCAACTGTCATCATTCGCAGCGGAAGTAACCCGGGTAGCAAGAGAGGTAGGAACGGAAGGTAAACTAGGCGGACAAGCGGACGTGCGCGGCGTGTCCGGAACGTGGAGAGACTTGACCGACTCCGTTAACTACATGGCATCGAACCTCACGTCTCAAGTGCGAAACATCGCTGACGTGACGACCGCCGTAGCTAACGGTGATCTTTCCAGAAAGATCACGGTGGACGTGAAAGGCGAAATCTTAGAACTGAAAAATACGATCAACACCATGGTGGACCAGCTGTCGTCATTTGCAGCAGAAGTAACCAGGGTGGCAAGAGAAGTAGGAACGGAAGGGAAACTGGGTGGACAAGCCGACGTGCGCGGTGTGTCCGGCACATGGAGAGACTTGACCGACTCCGTGAATTACATGGCGTCCAACCTCACATCGCAAGTGCGCAACATCGCCGAAGTAACCACCGCCGTTGCGAACGGCGACCTCTCTAAGAAAATCACGGTTGATGTTAAAGGCGAAATCTTGGAGCTGAAAAACACGATCAACACCATGGTGGACCAGCTGTCGTCATTCGCGGCAGAAGTAACCCGGGTGGCAAGAGAAGTGGGAACGGAAGGAAAACTAGGCGGGCAGGCAGACGTAAAAGGTGTGTCTGGAACGTGGAAGGACCTCACGGATAACGTGAATTCCATGGCTCGAAACCTCACGGCACAAGTGCGAAACATCGCCGAAGTGACCACCGCCGTAGCAAACGGCGACCTCTCCAAGAAAGTGACGGTAGACGTAAAAGGCGAAATCCTGGAGCTGAAGAACACCGTGAACACCATGGTGGATCAGCTCAATTCATTCGCATCGGAGGTAACCCGGGTTGCACGGGAAGTAGGTACCGAAGGAAAGCTGGGCGGACAAGCTATAGTACCCGGTGTAGGTGGGGTCTGGAAGGATCTGACCGACAACGTCAACAGCATGGCTGGTAACTTGACCGAACAGGTACGCGGTATCGCCGGCGTTGTGACCGCGGTGGCCAACGGTAATCTGAAGAAGAAACTAGTGTTGATGGCGAAAGGCGAAATCGCCGCTCTGGCGGATACCATCAATGAAATGATCGACACTCTGGCAACGTTCGCCGATCAAGTCACCACCGTTGCAAGGGAAGTAGGTGTCGAAGGAAAACTGGGCGGACAAGCAAGGGTGCCCGGTGCGGCAGGTACGTGGAGAGACCTGACGGATAACGTTAACCAGCTCGCTGCCAACCTGACTACGCAAGTACGAGCAATCGCCGAAGTGGCCACTGCCGTAACGAAGGGTGACCTCACCCGCTCGATCACGGTGGAGGCGATGGGCGAAGTTGCGGCTCTCAAAGACAACATCAATGAGATGATCCGCAACCTCAAAGAAACAACGCAAAAGAACATGGAGCAGGATTGGCTCAAGACCAACCTGGCAAGGTTCACCAGAATGCTGCAAGGACAAAGAGACTTGCTGCAAGTTGCAAACCTCATCCTTTCCGAACTTTCACCGTTGGTCCAAGCGCAGCACGGTGTGTTCTACCTGAGCGAGGAAGAGGCTGGCGAAACCAACCTCAGATTGCTGGGAAGTTATGCATATAGAGAACGCAAGAATCTCGCTAATACATTCAAACTGCGCGAAGGACTTGTGGGGCAGTGCGCGCTTGAGAAACAGCGTATCTTGCTCACCAACGTTCCGGAAGACTACGTTAAAGTCAACTCGGGACTCGGCGAAGCCACGCCGCGAAACATCGTTGTGCTGCCGGTTCTATTCGAAGGTCAGGTCATGGCTGTCATCGAGCTTGCCTCGTTCGACAGATTCAGCGAAACTCACTTGGCGTTCCTTGACCAGCTTACCGAATCGATCGGTATCGTGTTGAACACCATCGAAGCCAACATGAGAACGGAAAACCTGCTCAAACAGTCTCAGCAACTTGCAAAAGAACTGCAGAGCCAGCAAGAAGAGCTCACCGAAACAAACCGTCGACTGGAGCAACAGGCCAACACCCTGCAAGAATCCGAAATGCGTTTGCAGACTCAACAGGACGAGCTACAGAAAACAAACGAAGAACTGCAGGAGAAAGCTCGATTACTCGAAATGCGGAACATGGAAGTGGAACGCAAGAATCGAGAAATCGATCAGGCAAGAATTGCACTGGAAGAAAAGGCCGAACAACTCGCACTTACTTCCAAGTACAAGTCCGAGTTCCTTGCAAACATGTCTCACGAATTGCGTACGCCGCTTAACAGCTTGCTGATTCTGGCGAAGATGCTCGCGGAAAATGCGGAACACAATCTCACCGGCAGACAGGTGGAATTCGCGCAGACCATCTACGCCTCCGGCACCGACCTGCTGGCTCTAATCAACGATATTCTCGACCTGTCCAAAATCGAAGCCGGGACTATGTCGCTCGATCTGTCCGATGTGGTGCTCAGCGATGTCGGCGATGACATGGAGCGCAACTTCCGACAAGTGGCCGAAACCAAGAAATTGGACTACAGCATCAACATTCAAGAGGAAGTTTCGAACCATCTATATACAGACTCCAAACGCCTTCGCCAAGTACTCAAGAACCTCCTGTCCAATGCACTCAAGTTCACCGAGCGCGGCGAAGTTCAGCTCAATATCTCTGTTGCCGAATCCGGGTGGAGTTTGGAAAACAGAATCCTTTCCTCCGCACCGAAAGTACTTGCGTTCGCAGTTACCGATACTGGAATCGGTATTCCGTCCGACAAACAGAAGATCATCTTCGAAGCGTTCCACCAGGCAGACGGTACCACCAGCCGCAAGTATGGCGGCACGGGACTTGGTCTGGCGATTAGCCGCGAAATTGCTCGATTGCTCGGTGGCGAAATCCGCGTAGAAAGTGCTCCTGGAAGAGGCAGCACCTTCACGTTGTACATCCCTGCGACCTACATGCCACCGCGCCCCGCTGCACTGCGGTCGATTGACGGCGATGACCTTGCTGAAATCGAACCCGTATCAATCGAAGCACTCAATGATGAGTACTACGAGGAGCCTGCTAGTCCCGACACCGGCGGTCACAAAGACGATCGCACCGATCTTGAACCGGATGATCACATCCTGCTCATTGTCGGAGATGAATCGGAGATCTTCGAGCCTGTGCTCGAAAAGTCCAGGGAGTGCGGATTCAAGGGCGTGATCGCCCGTTCCGGACATGCAGCGCTCTCGCTAGTGCGGCGATACAAGCCGCATGCAATAGCGATGGACCTGGCGCTGCCCGACATGGATGGCTACAGTTTGCTGGATCGGTTGAAACATGATCCCAGTACGCGTCACATTCCCGTGCAAATCATCTCTTCTCAGGAAGAAAGGGTAAAGGGGCTGCGACTCGGTGCCGTCAGCGTCGTATCGAAACCCCTAACGCTGGAGAAACTCGAGGAATCGCTCAATCGCATCAAGAACTACATTGAACGCGACAAGAAGCGTCTGCTAATAGTCGAGGACAACACCGATCAACGCAACGCAATGGTCGAACTAATCGGAAATGGCGATGTGGAAGTTGTTCAGGCCGGGTCCGGCGAAGAAGCGATTCAACAGCTTGAAGATGGAATGTTCGATTGTATGGTTCTCGATCTCGGGCTGCCCGATATGCCCGGAGTCGAACTGATTGATCGGATGCGCCAGGACCTGAACCTGCATGATCTGCCGATTGTGGTGTACACGGGCAGAGAACTCTCAAGAGCGGAAACTAGTGAACTTAAGAAAGTTACCGACGCGGTAATTATCAAAGATGCAAGTTCGCCGGAGCGCTTGCTCGCTCACACCGCGCTCTACCTGCACCGACAGGAGGCCTCTCTGCCCGAGGCTACCCGAAGGATGCTGGAGGGCGTTCGTCGTAAAGATCCGGTTCTGTCCGGTCGCAAGATCCTGCTTGTCGACGACGATGTTCGCAACATCTTTGCACTAACGGCCGCGCTCGAGTCGCACGAAATGATAGTGCTGTACGCAGAGAACGGTAAGGATGCAATCGAGATTCTTCAAAACAATCCGGACATGGAAGCGGTCATTATGGACATCATGCTGCCAGAGATGGATGGCTATGAGGCAACCAGAGTCATTCGTACCATGCCTGAGTATGAGAATCTGCCGATCATTGCTCTGACTGCAAAGGCAATGAAAGGCGATCGGGAGAAGTGTCTGGAAGCTGGCGCTTCCGAGTATGTCGCCAAGCCTGTAGACACCGACCAATTGCTCTCTTTGTTAAGAGTTTGGTTGTATAGGTAATCGAAAGGGAAAGAGGCGCTTTCAATTTAATGGGGAGCGCCTCTGCATTCCTTTCAGGACGCGCGTTGAGGAATTACTCCATTACACGAAGCCACATTCATGAACGTACGAATCGTCGACGATGTAACCGATTTGGAGGTTAAGCTCCTGATGACCTGCCTGTATGAAAGATACGGGTTGGACTTCAGCCAGTATTCCTCGGAGCTGTTGCGTCGGCGCTTGCTGCTCTTTGCAGAAAATAACGGATTGCGCAGTATCTCTCTTATTCAGGATCGCGTACTTCATGAGCCGGAATGGCTGGATAAACTTCTCTGCATCATAACCGTCAGTGCTACTCCCATGTTCAGAGCGCCTTCATTTTTTCACTGTTTGCGCGAGAAAGTGATACCAGCCCTGAAGACAGATCCTTATTTCAGAATCTGGATTGCCGGATGCTCCGGCGGAGAGGAGGCCTACCTCCTTGCTGTCCTTCTCGAGGACGAAGGGGTGTACGATCGTTGTCGCGTTTATGCTACAGATGTAAGTGAGGAGTCGATCAATATTGCCAAACGGGGTGTTTACGCACCTGTCACAATGTCCGAGTACGGCAGCATTTATGCAGAAAGCGGCGGTAGCAAACGACTATCGGAGCATTACTCTTTGGTCAACAATGAAGCTGTAATGCATCCCAATCTAAGGCGAAACATAGTGTTCGCGAGGCATAATATTGCTACGGATAGTTCGTTTAACGATTTCAGCCTTATCCTTTGTCGAAACAGCATGGTCCATTTTCAAAAGCCGCTAAGGGATCGCGTATTCAGTTTGCTTCACGAGAGTCTGACTTTTTACGGTTTGTTGGCAGTCGGAAACAAGGAATCTATTCGAATTTCTCCACTGGAAAAGTACTATCAGGAGTTTGATCCGGAGCACAGAATTTATCGCAAAATGGGACAAGGGAGTTAGTCGACCCGATGTTGTGCCTAATGTGGGAGATCATTGGCGGATTGGAAGATGGAACCATCTGATGAGATTAGCTTACTGCTAGTTGATGACAGACCGGAGAATTTGCTCGCTCTGGAGATGACTCTTGCAGAGCTGGGCGTGAGGCTTGTTAAGGCGCATTCCGGTGCGGAAGCCTTGCGGTATATGTTGTCGGAAGAGTTTGCGCTGGTGCTGCTGGACGCGCAGATGCCTGATATGGATGGTTTTGAAACCGCCAGGCTGATTCGGCTGCGCGAGAAAACCAGGCAGACTCCCATCATTTTTTTGACCGCCATGTACACCGGCGAAATGCATGAAATGCACGGCTATACGGCTGGTGCGGTAGATTACATTATCAAGCCGTTTGAGCCGGAGATTCTAAAATGCAAGGTTGTAATTTTTGTCGAACTTCATCGCAAGAATATGCAAATCAAGCGACAAGGCGAGCGTCTTCGCCAACTTGAACGTGAGCAAATGCAAGCGCACCTGGCTGATCTAAAACATCAGTTGGAAGCTGAGCAGTATCGAGCTCGTGAAGAGCTTCTGCAAAAAGAAACTGAGACCCGCATGCTCGCCGAGCGAAGCGAACAGCTGGAGGATCACAGTCAGCGTTTGGAAGAGGCTAGCCGTAGGCGCGCGGAAATCATGTCGCACATGACTCACGAAGTGCGGACACCAATTGGTGGCATCATCGGGCTTGCCGAGATTTTGCTTCGATCCGGATTGGATGCGGAGCAATGCAAAATAGTTTCATTGATGCGTGAATCCGGACTTTCACTTCTGAAGTTAGTGAGCGACTTGCTTGACATGTCTAAGCTGGATGCCGGTAAACTGCATCTTTCCAAGGAGAATTTCAACCTGACTTCTCTTGTTGAGCAAGCGGTGATGCTGCTTCAACCAACAGCTCAGGAAAAGGGACTGAAGCTAAACACTCACTTAGCTCCCGATTTGCCCGAATGGTTCATCGGCGATCCGCTGCGGATTCGCCAGGTGCTAATCAACTTGATTGGTAACTCGATTAAGTTCACTGATAAGGGCGAGATCAACGTCTATATCGCCGTTGCCAGTGAAGTTGATCGCAACTGCATGATTTCGTTCTCCGTGGTCGACACTGGCATTGGTCTATCTCCGGAGCAGATAGAGGCGGTCTTTGAACCGTTTGTGCAAGGCACACTGACACCCGCAACTAAATACGGTGGCACCGGATTGGGGCTGAGCATCTCACGCAGTCTGGTCCAAATGATGGGGGGAGAGATTCATGCCGAGGGGGCGCCCGGTAAAGGATCGAAGTTTTGGTTCACTGCCGCCCTGGAGAAAAGCACCCGGGGAGACAATAGCAAATCGTCGCTGGCGCAAGCTGTCGAGGCTCCCAATTTTGCCAAGACCGTACTGGTTGCGGATGACAGCCGCGAATGCCAGTTGGTGACAGTGCTGCAACTGAAGCGTTTGGGCATAGTGGCTCATGCAGTGTCTAACGGTTCGGAGGCGGTGGAATCCGCCGGCAAGACTCCCTATAGCCTGATTTTGATGGACTGTCAGATGCCCGTGATGGACGGAATGCAGGCCACGCGTGCGATTCGATCCGCCGAGAGACATCTCAAACGACGCACGCCTATCATCGCCGTTACGGCCGGAGGACCGGAGTCCAGTCGTGACCGCTGTTTGGCTGCGGGCATGGACGATTATCTCAATAAGCCGGTTAGCATCGACGAACTGCGTCGCTTACTTGAGGCCTGGTCGGTTCTGAGCCCGGATCTTTGTCGCTCTGAAGAAGCGTAGCGTTTTTGATAGCTTTGACCCGATGGGCGTGCATGGACCGCCAACCTGGATGTAACGATGCTGCCCGTCGCTTGAAATGGCAAATCCTTGCTGCAAGAATCTAGAGCAGGTCTACTGCGACGATGTCAGGCGCAAGGAGTTCGTGATGCAAAGCAATCCGACCACATACGCGGAGATTCACGAGTACTGGGCCGAATCTTCAGTTGAAGAGCGAATGGAAAGGTTTGCGAAGCTGCCGCTTGCAGATGCGCAGGAATTTTACCGGCAATTGAGCACAAGGCATCAATTTGAGTTGCTCTGCCAAAAGAATGAACGGGAACAGACCGTTTGGATTCGACTTCTTGACCCGGACGATGCGGCGGACTTGCTGCAAGAAGCTGAGGAGGATGAGCAGAAACGACTGTTGTCGCTGCTAGACGACAATACAAGAGATGATGTTCAGGCCTTGCTGAAGTATCGCGAAGACGTCGCCGGAGGCTTGATGAGTCCCCGCTTTTGCCGTGTAAGACCGGACATGACAGTCTCGGAGGCTCTTACTTACGTTCGTCGCCAAGCGCTGGAAGTGGAAACTATTTATGCCGTATACGTACTTGATCAGGCGCAGCACTTGCTTGGAGTAACTTCCTTGAGGCGCTTGTTCACTTCGGAACCGCCGGTGAAAATCGAATCTTTCATGCGTTCCAATGTGGTCTCCGCCTCCGTGGAAGCGGATCAGGAGCAGTTGAGCCGCTTGTTCGCCGAGCACGATTTGATTGCCATTCCGATTGTTGACGAGAACAATTGTATCTGTGGTGTCGTTACCGTTGACGATATCGTAGACGTAGTTCAAGAGGAAGCAACTGAAGACATTCAGAAGATGGGTGGCAGTGAGGCGTTGGGCGCGCCGTATCTGGAGATATCTTTGCTCGACATGTTGAAGAAACGGGCAGGGTGGCTAACTGTCCTGTTCGTCGGAGAAATGCTCACCGCCAACGCGATGGCTCACTATGAGGATGAAATCGCCAAGGCCGTGGTTCTCACGCTTTTTGTTCCGTTGATCATCAGCAGCGGAGGCAATGCCGGCTCGCAAGCGTCGACACTGGTCATTCGTGCCATGGCTCTGGGCGAGTTGCGCCTTTCTGATTGGCCTCGCGTGATGCGTCGGGAGCTGATATCGGGCGCATTACTCGGTGGCATTCTCGGTGTTATCGGTATGCTTCGGATTGTTCTCTGGGAGCAAGCGTTTCATACCTATGGTGAGCACTATTGGCGAATAGGGCTCACCGTGAGCATTACGCTGGTAGGCATCGTGCTGTGGGGAACCCTTTCCGGCTCCTTGCTACCATTCCTGATGCGGCGTCTCCGCCTGGATCCTGCTAGCGCTTCTACGCCTTTTGTTGCCACGCTAGTAGATGTCACCGGGCTGGTGCTTTATTTTAGCGTTGCTCGAGTTGTGTTGGGAGGTGCCCTGCTTTAAGGGTATAAAGATACGACTGGGTTCGACTACTCTCACTGGATATTGAGCATTGCGGGATTGTCACGATCGAGAAGAAGAAGCACTGCAGGTAGTATCAGGTGCTGGCGTCTCTATTCCCGAGATTGCAGACTACGAGTTTCTCGAAACGCTCGGAAAAGGCGGAAGCTCCGCTGTCTTCAAAGCCAGGCAGCGCACCATGGATCGTATTGTCGCAGTAAAAGTTCTTCATTCGGTCCATGATCCAGCGGCGTTGCGTCGTTTTGAATCCGAAGTCAAACTGACATTTGCAATTGATCATCCCAACATTGTGAAAATTTTGAGCTACGGCGTTTCTGCCGATGAGCGCGCTTATCTGGTTCTTGAGTATCTGGAAGGCGAATCGCTTGCTCAGAAGCTCACTCGCGGACCCCTGACTTTGTCCGAGTTTCGCACCGTGTTCGTTTCTTTGTTGGGCGCGCTGACAGCGCTGCATCGGGCAAACATTGTTCATCGCGATGTTAAACCCGGCAACATTTTTCTGTGCGCCAACAGTGAAACGGAAATGATGGTAAAGCTACTGGACATGGGGATCGCTCAGACCACTAGCGGCGATGTAACCATGGACGGAACTTTGGTGGGAAGTCCTGCGTACATGAGTCCCGAGCAGTGTGCGGGCGCAGAAGTGGATGGACGAAGCGATTTGTATTCATTGGGGCTTGTTATGTACGAGAGCATCACAGGAAAGCCCCTGTTCCACGGCGAGTCTGCTCTGGATACCATGCTGAAACAAGCGAAGACCAGCGCCCCGACGACGCTCAGTTTGTGCAAACGGGCCGGCATACCAGCCGATTTAGCTCGGTGCTTACTAAAATGTTTGGCCAAGAGACCGCAAGAGCGCTATCCGGATGCTGAGGCTTTGCTGGGTGATTTGGAACAATATCTGCTAAATGCTGCTGAGTTTTCCTCAGTAAAATACGTGAATCGCGAGAATACACGTTGGATGAAAATTGTCGCGATAGCTCTGTTTGTAGGTATTTTCTGCGCCCTTACAATCGCGGTCGCTAACCGGGTGCGACCAGAGGAGCCGCTATTCTCAATGCAGCGCGATCCAGACGTACTGCTGGCAAAGTCTTTTGAGTTCGCTACTGCCGGTGACACGGACCGCGCCATTGAGCTCATGGAGCAAGCGATGAAACAGTGTCATGGCGACAGCTGCAAAAGGACGGAAATTTTGTGCAACCTGAGCATCCAGTTTGCTAAGGGAGCAATGAAGGCCAGCGCGGGCGGCGATCGAACGCTTGTGCAACGTTACGTCGAGCGGTGTGAGGCGGCAGCTAATGAATGTCTGGGGCTTTGCAAGAAAGCAAAGGCGATGGATGTGGGCATAGTTGCAGCGAGCTCTGAAGCATTGTTGCAAGCAACAGTTCTTCTGGGAGGCAAAAGCGCTTTTGTTGCGAGATTGACCAAGTTGGAGCAGGTGCCTCAATTCCAATCCGGCCGCGGATTAGAGGGGGTCTTGACCGGAGCGGCACGAATCGCCAGTAAGAGCTTTCCGCTAGAACCGCTTGCCATGGAACTGTCGCGCAGGGTATTGGATTTGCATCAAGCCGGTTACGGCGAGGAATCCGTCCAGGTCATGGAGGATCGTATTCTACTCAACAGGATCTATTGCAGGCGCGGAAATCGAAAAGAAGCAGACAAGGTCACGGCTCAGTTGATGGAAGAGTTAAACAGTGATAAGTTTGATATTCCTCTCTCGACGCGGCGTGACAATGTTGTGGTTCTGGCCGGGGACCTTGTTGCCTCCGGGGGCTTTGACAAAGCTGAAGAAGTTGTCACGGAACATTTGCGTTGGTATGAGATTGAGTATCGTAATGAACCACTGATTTTGCTCGATTTTTATGAAGTCCGCGGTTCGATCGCCGCGGGCAAGCGCGATTGGACGAAAGCGATTTTTTACTACGAAAAAGCTGTGAACTGTGTCGCGGATCAGGCATCATCGCTGCGGCTGTTAAAGGTACGTCAACTGGAAAATATCCGGAAAGTGGCTCGGCAAGAAAATGGTGCTGGGGCGCCGAATCACAACTAACCTCTTGCGGGACGAAACGATTAACTGCAGTGCGGCGAATGTCTATAATGTAGGGGACTGTGGACTGTCTTCCGTGAGAATCTTGTGAGCG
The DNA here is from genome assembly GCA_019752635.1 of Candidatus Obscuribacterales bacterium. Classification (GTDB taxonomy): domain Bacteria; phylum Cyanobacteriota; class Vampirovibrionia; order Obscuribacterales; family Obscuribacteraceae; genus JAKFUT01. The sequence continues at coordinate 101,869 of JAIELX010000013.1, forward strand.
ACGATCTTCCCACTGTGCCTGATTTACAGAACCTAGAGCTTCTGTCGGTTCTAGGTAGAGGTGGAATGTCTGTTGTGTACAAGGCGCGGCAGCCGCTCTCCGGACGCATTGTTGCCGTGAAGCTTTTGTCCGACCAGTTGCTCGAGAAAAATGATGTGTTGCGATTTGAACGCGAAGCCAAAATTATGGCTGCATTGACTCACCCTAACATTGCTTCCATTTTTCAGTTTGGCATAGTGCCTAAACCATACATAGTGATGGAATTTCTTGAAGGCGGTTCACTGGCAGAGCGGCTGAGCGAACGTCCTTTGACACCGCCCGAATCAGTTGCGGTGTTCTCCGCGATTTGTTATGCGCTCACCCTTATGCACGACTCTGGAATTATTCACCGTGATATTAAACCAGCCAACATCATGTTCGCAAATCAAGGTGATCGTACCATTCCGAAATTGATGGACTTTGGTATCGCGAAGCCGGCGATGGACCCGGCATCGCAAAGTCAGGCTCTGACGGCTGAGGGACACCTGATCGGTAGCCCTGCGTACATGAGCCCGGAACAGTGTGCCGGGGAGGAGCTCGATGTGCGGAGCGACGTTTATTCGCTGTGTTGTGTAATCTTCGAATCGCTTACTGGACAACCCCTGTTTGCCGGCAGCAACGCACTGGAGCAGATGTATTTGCATTCGAACTCGGAGCGCCCTTCTGCTGTAGATGTTGCAACCAAGTACCATTTACCTCTTTCGCTTGTCGCCTGCGTTATGAAGGGACTGACCGTTGAAAAAGCGCAACGATGGAATTCTGCAGCTGAACTTGCGCAGGAATTGCAATGCGCGGTTCTTACCGAAGATAGACCGACCCGGCCGGTCCGAGGATCTCCTTTGCTGACGATTGTGACGATCGTCCTGTTGAGTGGTGTTATATACGGTATCGCTAATGTGCTCGAACAGAATGAATCCAATCTGCTCTTTCAGCCGAAGACAGCGAAACCCCGGGTTATGAGAAGGCTTCCCGATGATTTTGAGGAGCTGTTTGACCATCTAAAAGCGTTGCCACCGGAGCAGCGAACGACGGAGTTGCCAATTTATCGCAAGGCATTTGACAGACTGGCCAAGCAAGAGATCTTGGCGCTCAAAGGTGATCTTAGAGCGCCAACGTTGCACGCGGTTCTGAGTGGCATCTTTAGGCTTCAGTTTCTCGTTCTCGGTCGACAGTTCATGGACGCGGAGTATAAAAAACGGCTGCACGACCCGACTTACAAAGACAATCCTTATGCGTTAGCCCACTTAAAGCGCGCCATGGCTGTCGAGCAACTTAGAGTCACTGGCACCATTAATCCGCAGCTGGCGGAATCGCTTCTAAGCTTCGACGATAGAGAACTTGGACCCGCGCATGAGACCACCTTGTGGGACGTCACTAATTTAATGACGAGCGCCTCGAAAAGGCGCAATAACGAGCAGGTGAATCGCTACTTCGACCGGCTAGAGACCGCGATTAACGATAAGGATTCTCGTCTTTCACAACAGACCCGGGAGCAACTTGTCGAATCGATTATTCTGGCGGTGCACCGCACGCGGTATGTCGCCCGCGGGCTAACCCTGGTGGACACTCAAATTGCGAAAGGCAATCACACAAGTCCAGGCGCCGAAGGAACGCTTTGGTACCTCAAATCCTTGTGTTTCAAGACATTGAAGCGCTTACCCGAAGAAGAAGCAGCACTGGGCAAGTGCATTGATCTTTCTCGCCCCGACGCGCCCCAGCAAATCCGCGCCCGTGAGCGCTTGAAGGCAATCAGAGCGGCCGCGAAGACTCACTCCTTTGAGTGATAAGTCCTGCCGGAAACGCGAAATTATCTATTACACATAAATTTTGCGCGCCGACTTCACATGCAATTCACACAGGACATATATGCTAGCCATCATAAGCTCCGTTCCCTGCCTGAACGATGCTTGGCAGTGGAAATTCCCGGACCGCTTTTGCCCCGGTCGGAAAACAGCCACAAAGGTTATCAGCTTGATTGTAGTTACGGCAACGGTTTCAGGCGAATTTCGCGGAGCACCATGGAACAATCAGTCGAGGTCAAAGGAAGTGATATTGTATTAGCTGCCGCTCGCAATTCTTACGAGCGTGGCGACATTATTAGTTCTATTCACCTTTACTTGCAGGCAGTGGATCTAATTGAATGTAAGTTGGGTAGCAGCCATTTGCGTTTGGCTCAGCCACTCATGCGGCTAGGCAACCTCTATGAGCAGTCCGGTAACAATAGCGATGCTGAGCATTTTTTCAAACGAGCGGCGGAAGTTTTAGCCAGGAATTGTGCCGAACGAACGCATCCTGATTCAATGAAGCTCTACACAGTGGAGTAAGAGCTTCGTTTGTCTTATCTTGTCTACACATTAAATCGCTTGATCTGAAATCGTCGAATCTACCTGGTGTAACCTTTGATAGAGCGGCATTCGGAGTCCTCTGTCCTGTGCGGGTGACGCCGTTGGTTGAACGCGGATCCTGGTATAAAAATATAAGCGCCTTACTGTGTGAATCATGACCGTAAGTAAAAATACTCTTGCTCGTAACGTCATCTGCAAATGGCTGCCGCTGTTCGGCGCCGTCGGTGCGATTGTGTTGCTCTCTTCTCGCGCCTGCCCTGCCTCTGACGTTGCGGCTTCAACGCCTCGGAGCAGTACTGATTCCAGAGTTCTGGTGCGAGAGGGTATTTCGCTTATGCACCTGAACAAGAATCAGGAAGCTGTCGACAAGTTACAGCAAGCCGTTTCCCTAAACGGTGATTCACCCGAGGCTTATCACTCACTTGCTTTGGTGCTCTCCAAGATTGGCAAGATGAACGATGCAATTGCGGCCATGCGCAAAGCATTGGAGCTACGGCCGGACTCGGACGCGTCCTGGTTGACGCTGGGCGGATTTTACCAGTCGAACGGTAACATTGAGGAAGCGCTTGCTACCTATAAAGCCTTTCTGGAACGTTTTCCCGACCATAAAATGAAGCGTAAAGTCGAGGCTTTGCGTGATTCCTTGACGGCCGAACAGAGAGAATCGAAAATCCGCCAGGAGCAAGACCGGATTTTGCAGGATCGTCCCTCCACTCAAGAGCGCTCGATTGTGGCGCCGTTGGCGGCAGAGTTTAGCTCCGGCAACGACGATTATCTGGCGCAGATGTTCGCCAAGGGGGTGAACCGTTGGCCTCGCGAGCGTATTCCGATAACGGTCTACATCCACGACGGCGCTGGCGTTCCCGGTTATCGTGAGGCGTTCGGACGGATTTTGCGTCGCTCATTTGATGACTGGTCCACGGCGTCGGATCGGCAGGTTGCCTTTGCCTTCGTAAACTCACCGAAAGAAGCTCGCCTTCAGTGTTTCTGGACCGACCGCGTTGCCGATACGGGGAATGCCGCCGAAGCGGGCGATGCCCGTATTTCGATGGATCAAGACGGTATCTGCAAGAGCGAGATCTGGTTCTTGACTCAGCCGGTTTCGAAAACCATTCCACTTACCGACAATTACTTTCGGCTGGTGTCGCTACATGAAATTGGGCACGGGCTCGGCATGTCCGGTCATACCACCAACCCTGACGACATCATGTTCTATTCCGCTACGTTCAAAGACGTCTGGCGGGAATTGTCGGGACGCGACAGCCGCTCCGTCAAACGCCTGTATAAGGACCTCTAGACGAGACGGTCCCGGGATTTAGAAGCAGGGCTTGCCGACGCTTGAGGCCTTTGATCAGTTGGCTGAACCGACTGTTTCCATTTCGTCGAGGCACGCTACTCCCGGTAACTCTAGCCCTTCGATGAACTCCAGCGACGCTCCGCCGCCGGTGGACACGTGCGTGAACGCGTCGGGTTTGATCCCCTTCGCTTCGATTGCCGCAACCGAGTCGCCACCGCCGACCACTGTTTGTGCTCCTTTAGCGGTCAACGATACGAGTGTATCGATAAGGGCATAAGTCGCTTTTTCAAATCCTTCGAACTCGAAGGCGCCGAGCGGTCCATTCCATAGAATTGATTTGCAGCGCGCTAGTTCTTTGTTAATTCTCTCTGTTGTCGCTGGACCGAGATCCAGACCCATTTGATCTTGCGGAATAGCATCGACGGCGTACACTGCAGATGGTGCACCGGCTTTGAATTCCGCAGCGCATACGACGTCCGACGGTAGAACCACTGTTGCTCCGCTTGCTTCAAATTCCTTCAGCAGGTCACGGCAGTAGTCAATTCGATCTTCTTCAACTAGCGACTTTCCGGTTTGTCTGCCTTGAGCGCGCAAGAACGTAAATGCCATGGCGCCGCCGACAACCAGTACGTCGACTTTCCCTACAAGGTTCTTGAGCACGCCGATCTTTGTCGAAACCTTTGCGCCACCAATTACAGTGGCGAATGGGCGCACTGGTGTATGCAGAATCTCGCCCAGGGTCTTAATTTCTTTGTTGAGCAGGAATCCCGACAGAGCGGGACGCAAATGCTTGCTGACGCCGTGCGTGCTGGCATGAGCGCGATGGGCGGTGCCGAAGGCATCGTTGACGTAAATGTCTGCTTGAGCAGCAAGTTCCTTGGCAAAGTCCGGATCATTCTTCTCTTCCTCGGCGTGGAAGCGCACGTTCTCCAGGAGAGCGACGTCGCCGTCTTTCATCTTTGCCAATTCTTGTTTGGCGGTTTCACCGATGGTGGCGGGAACGAATCGTACCTCTTTGCCGAGTAGTTCTGAAAGTCTTTGCGCGATTGGCTTCAAGCTGTATTTTTCAGTAACGCCTTTGGGCCGCCCCAAATGGGATACAAGAATAACCTTGGCACCCGCTGCGCTGAGGTGTTTGATTGTATCCATTGCGGCGCGAATGCGTGAGTCATCGGCGATACTGCGGTCATCGTTTTGCGGAACGTTGAAGTCGACGCGAACAAGAACTCGTTTGCCTTTGTAGGCTTCGTGTCCTAAGTGGGAAATAGTCTTCTTGTGCATGTTCAACCCTCGCTTGTTCCGAAACTCACAGTAGATAGTGACGGAGGGCATGTCTGGTGACATGCCCTCCGTAGATGTTTCCTGGTTTGTTAGACCTTTGCCAGTGCAAGCTTGTTAGCTACCATCACTGCCAGTTCAACCAGTCGGTTGCTGTAGCCCCACTCGTTGTCGTACCAGGCAATTACTTTGACCATGCGGTCTCCCACGATCATGGTCAAGTCGCCGTCGACTACGGAGGACAATTTGTTGCCGCAGAAATCGGCGGAAACCAACGGTAGCTCGGAGTAACCCAAGATTCCTTTGAGACCGTTTCCGGCTGCTTTCTTCAACACTTCATTGATGGTTTCTCTAGTGACCGGCTTCTTGGTTGTAGCAACCAGGTCTACTACCGATACGTTCGGCGTAGGAACTCGCATGGCGAAGCCATTCAATTTGCCTTTCAAGTGAGGCATTACCAGTCCGATGGCCTTGGCTGCACCAGTGCTGGAAGGAATCATCGAAAGTGCTGCGGCGCGCGCTCTGCGCAAATCTTTATGCCCGGTGTCCAGCAGACGCTGGTCCAGCGTGTAGCTATGGATCGTGGTCATCAAACCTTGTTCGATTCCGAACTCATCATCGATTGCTTTCGCTACCGGTGCCAGGCAATTGGTGGTGCAGCTGGCGTTGGAGATGATGTTGTGCTTAGCTGGATCATACTGCTTGTCGTTGACACCGATAACGATTGTGATGTCTTCGTCTTTGGCCGGTGCCGAAATCAATACTTTCTTCGCGCCTGCGCTGATGTGTCCTTTGGCCTTGTTTGCTTCGGTGAACACGCCGCTGCACTCGAGAACAATGTCGATTCCGAGCTTTGCCCAGGGGCAGGTGCTCGGATCTTTCTCTTTGGAAAATGCGATCTTCTTACCGTCGATTACCAAAGTGTCTTCGGTGTGCGAAATTTCGTTCGGCAAAATGCCCAAAATTGAATCGTACTTGAGCAAGTGTGCGGATTGCATCGTATCTTGCAGTGGATCGTTGATTGCAACTACTTCAAGATCCTTCGGTTGCGACTCCAAATAGGCTCTTAATGCGTTGCGGCCGATTCTGCCAAAACCATTGATTGCTACTTTTGCCATGAGGCCTCCTGTGGCTAATACACGTCCGGAAGGATTGCTTGACTGCCCCGCTGCTAAGCCTGCGAGCTCGCCCGTACTTATTGCAGGCGGGGTGGCGGTTTCCGAAGGAAAGAATAGCGTGGCTTGTCGCCACAAGCGGATTCATTTACAGGACCTTAATCATAGGCGTTCGCATACTGTTACGCGACCGAGCTATTGACGAGCTCCGTTACGGGATCTCAGCCCGACCCGCCACACTTCATAATGGTTTCGGGGGGCGAACTGCTGCCGGCATCCTGTCCCCTTGAATTGGGGCTGCCGGGAGACAATTCGGCGCCGAGCGGCAAAGCGGTTATAATTGACGAAAGTTGTCCCTCGGGGCCGTTGGATATTGTGGGAGAGGTAATGGAAATGCGTGATCAAATCGAGGAGGTTCTGGACAGACTCAGACCCATGCTCATGGCGGACGGTGGAAACATCGAGCTTATCGATTATAAGGACGGGGAAGTGTTCGTTACCCTGGTTGGCGCGTGCGGCATGTGCCCTAGCTCGACAATGACTCTGAAGATGGGGGTTGAGCGCGCATTGAAAGAAGCCCTTCCGGAAGTGAAGCGTGTGGTTCAAGTCTAAGGTAACGCCTCAAGAGCAGATTTCGGCTGTCACTTCGCAAGTGGCAGCCTTTTTTTTGTTCATTTTTCTTCGGAGCTTTTGCCCAATGCTTTGGCAATGCGTTTCTTGAAGTCCTCGGTCAGATAGCTTTCGATGATGTTTGCCGGGTCTTCCACCGAGGGAAACGAGTTCAGACCGCAAACGCGGTTGATTGAGGATCTTGACGCTTCCACCGACAGTGCCGAATTGTCCAGTAGGTCTTCGGTAATTTTGCTCAGCAGTGAGTCAAGCGAAGCCAGGTCTGGCACTACACCGTTAACTAACCCGGCTCTTTGCGCTGCCGGAGCATTGAGCAGATTGCCTCGTAACAACATTTCTCTGGCTGTTCCAGCTCCCACCAGCGATACCAATCGAGCAACCGTGCCATCGTCGAGCACTATTCCTAATTTCGCTACAGGCACCCCGAAAACCGATGTTTCCGTGGCGTAACGCAAATCGCACGCAATAGCAAGCAGGCAGCCTCCGCCGATACAGGGACCGTCAATTGCCGCGACCGTGGGCACTGAACATTCGCCGACCGACATCAGCGCGTTGCATATGGCGTTCCAATTCTCCTCCGCCTCTTCAAATGTCTGCAGTGCTTCTAGCTCTAATAAATCTGCCCCGGCCGCGAAGACTCCGCCCGCACCCTTGAGGACAACGACCTCGCAGTCGTTGCGGGTAAACATGTCGAGCAGATCGGGAATCGATCGCCACATGTCCGTAGTGATTGCATTTTTGCTTTCCGGCCTGTTGAAAATTATGTAGCCGATTCGATTTTGGACATGATGATTGATGAAGGATGAGGGGCTCACAAAATTCTTTCCACGATTATTTCTTTTGGCAATCGCCACTACCGGTGGTGGCGGGTTTGACTGTGCCTGCGTCTGAGTCTGAGTCTAGAAATTCAAATTTGACCGTGTCGCCTTCTTTGATGCCGTGTCGTTTACAGTACCCCGCCGGCACTTCCACTACTTCAGTTACTGTGACCGTTCCTTCCGATGGATAGAGGGGGCACAGCGCAGGGTCCGTCTCTTTGCATGGCGGAACATCATGTGATATTTTCGCGATTTTGCCGTCGTATATGAAAATCATGTCTAGCGAAATGAAGCAGTGAAACATCCAAAAACGCACTGCGCTGGATGGATGGAACAGAAATACCATGCCGTTCCCGTCTTCTAGTGCGCGACGGTACATCAATCCGCGCTCGATCTTCTCTCTGGTATCGGCGACTTCAAGTTTCACCGTATTTTTGCCGAAGCGAGCCAGCGGTACTTTGGCCAGGCAATCTGCCATGGACGTGAACAATAGAAAAAGGGATGCGACAACAGCGAGAGATTGTTTTTTGTTGATCATTGGTGCCACCAGATTCTGTAAGTTGGACGCCACAGCCACGACATCCTTGTGAACCCCGTCCTTTTATGAAGGAATTGTACTCTGTCCAGCAGCGTCCCCGCCCTGTTCGGCAGCGATTTGCTGGTAACCGCCCCCAATGGATTTATAACGCTGGAAATGCCCGTGTTTGACGACAAAACGAGGTAGCGACCATTCTCTACTGCTCGCAGACTTGCGGCCGCAACCAGTTGTTTTGCCAGTACGGTATTGTGAAACATTGCCAGATCGGAGACGTTTATCAGCAAAGAAGCTCCGCGATCAACTTCCGATGCAATCAGCTCCGGATAAACCAGTTCAAAAGAAACCGATGCGCCGATTTTGCCCCACAATGACTTCAGCAAAAATGGTGCCGGTGCCTCCAGAAAATTGTTGTTGCTTGATGGCAGCAGGCGAAGCAAATTCTCCGGAACTACGCTGGCAAGCGCGTTAAAAGGCACGGATTCCACCAGGGGAAGCAATCGGGTTTTGACGTAGAAACATTCATCCACCTGCGGGTCGCTGATTAAACGCACTACGTTGACCAGCTTCTTTTGAATGAGCTCCAGCGTTCCTGTCAGTATTTCCTTCTTTTGAGAGATACAGACTCCTTTGAGTCGCGACGTCAGATCTTTTCCCTCGGTTTTATCGAGGTGGACGACGGCTTCCGGCAAAACGATCAGCGCGACACCGAGGTCGCTGATCAGGCTCGAGTAGCGGTCGAGCCGTTCGTTTCTGGTAAACGCCTCGAAATTTGGAGGACGCACAGGAATGCTGCCCTGCAGCACTGCCACCGGTACTGGTGGCGCAAAATCTCTTTTGTCTGTCGCCGCAGCGCTGTTAGGCGGTAGATCAGCCCCACGCTTGATGCGCCAGTTCCCGAAAGACGTGCACGCTACCACGCAGGCTATCACAATCACGGCATCCAGCAGCGCCCCACCGCGAGGCGAGATGCGATCACAACGTTCGGGCAGGCGGGGAAATAGAAAAGGAAGAAATTCGAAAAGCAGGGCGGCGATTGCACAGTTTGCGAACAAAATTATCAATTCAAGCAGCTGGGCACCGCCGAAGCTGCACACCTGAATCATTGGCAACAAATTAGATTGCGAGTACGCCAGTTGTGTGACAGGCACCCCGAGAAAGAGCTCGGACGGTGCCACCCACCAGTTCAAGAAGACCCAAATGACAGGAACACTCAACAGGAACGGGAAATAAGGCCGTTTATAGAAAGGAATGAGCCCCCCGCGGGTGGGCAGCACGTAGACAAACAGAGCGAACAGCGCCATCAGCAATGCCTGGTGTGCGGACTCGACCAGCCACATCGACCCGACACCCAGCAAGCTCAGGAGATCGGGGATCTGGAGCATTGTCAGTGGATAGAGATCCAGCATCCAGCGGTGGCAAAGGAGTTGGTAGGCGAATCCAAAGAAGAATCCGGTAAGCAGGGCTTCTCCCATGCCTCGACTGCTGCGAACCACCAGCAACAAGGGCACCAGCCCGCACCAGGCAAGCCAAGCGTGATCAAAGCCCGGGCTCGACAACGATAAGATCGCCCCGAAGAGCAGTGTGACGGGCAACTTTTCGACCAGCCCGAAGCGTTCGAGCATGGACGGCAGGGCCTCGGCCCGTTGTCCTGCGCGGTTACCCGTAGCTTGCATCTTCACAACCCCGATCATCAGCGCTTATTATACGCTGTGCGTGGCTGTCTCTGTGGGTATGGATGAGCTTTTCGCACAGTCTGCCGTTGTCAGTCGGCTTGCTAATTTCTCGCTGACCGCAGGCGTCATAAACTTTTTGTCGACACTAACAACTTTGTTGGCAAAATGATCTGGCGCCATCGGCGGTGACAGCAAATCTTCAGGTTGCTACTTCCTGGTGCAAGCAGTTCTTTGAGTGACCGGCGCGAGGGGCTCCAGGAGTAGTTCTTGAGGGGCGCACTACAATCGTACAATCGTTCGTGTAATCCAAAAGAGCTGAGTTCTGTGGCGGATGTAAGCGATCTGTAGGTGTAATTCCCGACATCCTTCCAATTGCGGTGTTGGACTGGAAGTCCGGATGATAGAGGGAAAATCAGGTTTGGCATGTCGATTTGTTCTGCCTAAAAAGAGGAACAATGTCGTGGTGACGGAACGAGTGTGAAGGTTTTGCATCTGGAGTTGTATTATGCATGTTCGCAAATTGAACAATTTGCTCCCGCTGCTTATGGCTGCTGCTGCGGTTATACCTGCGGCGAATGCCACGGAAGTGATATCTCCTGCAGTGCATCAAGGGTACACCTTGATCACTCAGAGATCTTACGTCCAGGCCATCGCAGTACTCAACCGGGCTGTGCGACTAAACCCCAGTGACGCCGCTGCTCGCCGGTATCTCGCCGTTGCGCTCAATCAAACCGGCAATTCAATCAAAGCGGCGCAGCAAATGGAATTGGTGATCCGGTTGGAGCCCGGAATTGCATCAGACTGTGCCTTAATCGGTGACATGTACCTCCTTTGTGGCGAGACTGCTCGTGCGGTTACGCGCTACAAAGAAGGTATTCTATTGTCTCCCGAGTCCGCTCACTGTCGCTGTGGACTAGCCGCAGCTTACGCCGCTGCGGGGGATTGCGCCAATGCAAGAGCAACATGTATCGACGGGCTCAAGATCTGTCGCGACGCTGCCGCTCGCAAGCGTTTAGCGCAAATTCTCGGCGACACTGGCCCCGCCAGGCAGACGGTTGCACCTGATGCTCGCGGATAGCGCGAGTTATTAGACCACTTACTATAAATACGTACAGGAAGTTCGGGAAATGCGTAAGCGCAATTGCTATGGTTCTCTGCTGGTCGAAACTCCCACCGTGTTGTGGATCTTATTTGTGTTGCTAACTATTCCAATGATTGATCTTGCAGCAGTAATGATTAGATACACCTTCATGGTCTCGGCCTCTCGTGACGCTGCACATGCCGCCGGCAGAGCAAAGTCTTTCATGAGTGATTTGACCGCTAGTGATCCGTCCGCCATGAGTGTCGCGGACAGCGCAGCAAGAGCAACGGCCGGGTGCTTCTCCGAAATCTCAGTATCGAACGTCAGGACTCGCCTTCTTATTACCGACCTCGATACCAGAGCCGTGACGGCGCGCACGACTCCGCTTACAGTCCCGGCCGATACAACGGAGTATCTCTACGAGTTTGAAACGTCCGTATCCGGACAAATCAATCCGCTCGTACCGTTCCTTGCCGGACCGCTTCCGCTTATTCCCGGGCTTTCGGCACCAGTCCCCGTAACTGTGACTTCGCGATCTTTCTGTGAAAATTCGCAAGGGCTAACGCAGTAACCTCTCTCTCTTTATCAGGAGTCACTTATGTCATCGCCTTTCAAATTTAAGAGCGAAACTTGTTGCAAGCGTATGCTAACCGCACCGGCGGTCAGGTCTATTGTCCAGTTGTTGTCTGGCAGGAATGCTGGCGGTCAAGCCGTAGTGATAATGGTGGCCGTCATAGCTTTGTTGATTATCTGTCCTATTGGTCTTTTCTCGTTCGAGGTCAATCGCGCTGAATCTTGCCGACAGCAGTTGCGGGCGGCTTGCGAGTCTGCGGCTCTGGCTGCGGCAGCTACACTTGCGAGCCAGGATAATCTTGATCCTGTTGAAGGTCACACGCAAGCCATCCAAACTGCGCTTACTTCATTTCAGCAAAACTCCGTTTTGGGAGTATCGCTGGCCGATGCAGCCATGGGAGGGAGCGACGATGTTCCCGAATCCGAAAAGTCCACTCTCTTTATTGAGTTTCTCGATCCGAACAGCGACAATCAACCTGTCACCATTGGTGATCCGGACGGCAAAATTGTTCGCGTGACGGCCACCTTTGGCTTGAAGCCGTCATTCGGACAATTTCTTGGTATTGGCACTGTCCCCATGAAAGTCACTAATTCCGGTGGTGTGCCCGACCTTGATGTTTGTTTGTGTTTTGACGTTTCCGGTTCGATTGACGATCAAACAAGAGTGTCGTTCGTGAAGCGTGACTGGACCGGCGATACCGCTACCGGAAACAATCGCTACACTGTTGCGACTACACGATCCGGTTCAGTCGCCGGTACCAGAGCCAACGGACGGCTCTACGACATTATCGGTCCTGTCCCTTCCGGTACGCGGGTGAATGCACTGGCGCCGCAATACTTGAGCCTGAGTACGTCCCAAACCCGATGGCCTCTAACCTTTACTGAGAGCGGAGGATCAACTCGTGGTTTGCGCGGGGCGACTGAGACAGGAAGCAGACCGGGCAATCGTGGCTCGACCACGGTCACTACTGGCGGCGTTTATCACTTCACCGATTTAGTAGTAAACATCGATGGACGGAATACATTTGCCGGCATCACCACTCCAGACGGTTACGCTTTTCCTAACATCGGAACAGTTGTCGAAGCTGCTCGCGGCAATCTTGAAAATAACACGGTCTTTGTGAACAGCGGCGCAAGTCGCAGCCTTCCTTCATCAGTGCAGCCGCGTGCCGGATACCGCGCCAGGTACTTGCAATTAGCCGCGCAGGCGCTGAGCCCGTTGGGAGAGGCTCAACGCGCTGCTGCCGACTTCTTTACTGTTATGAATACCAATACCCGTGGTCACTTCTCATTGATATGTTTTTCGGATAACGCCGGTGTCACTGCTACCACAACATACAATGAATCAAACGTTGATGATAACTATACACCTGGAGGCACAGGTAATTTTCCGATTCCCAATATCGCGCTCAATAACGCTGTCGGAGCGACGAATTACGACCCAATTATAAGTACGTTGCCCACAACGCGTGCTACAACTGCTACCAATATTGGTGAAGCACTCAGCCGAGCGGTGTCGCAACTGCGGAATAACTCGCGACCGGGATCGAAAAAGGCGATCGTGCTGTTTACCGACGGCATGCCGACCGCTCCGGCTTCCAATCCGGAAGGCGCGGCAAGGAGCGCGGCAGTAGCTGCACGCAACGCCGGGATTCCTATTTATTCGATCGGACTGGCGCAAAACCCTGAAATCATTCCCGATGAAGTGCGCACTCTTACGCACGAGAACAGCAACCAGGATACCGGTGGCGTTTCGGGAATTGCCGGTCACGGGGGCGTGTTCTTCCTGGTGACTGATACCGCCGACTTAAGAAAAACGTTTGAGAACATCGCCCGCCAGCTTGTGGCGCTAGTACGTTAACCGGAGATACACATCATGCTCGCTGCATTGTTAAATGGATACCGTCCCCGCTACCGCCGATCAAATGGGCACAGTATGATTGAGCTGGCTATGCTGTCGGTGCTGTTCGTCATTGTGGCGGTGTTCTGCCTCGATGTAGGCTTCGTGATCATGGGTTCGCAAATGAACGATGCGGCCTGCCGTGATGCTGCCAGAGCTGCGGCGCAAGGCAACAACTACACCACTGCTCTTCGTTTGGCACAAGCGGCATTGGCCTCTCACCGACCCGACGGCTACTTCGTAACGCAACCAACTATCGATGCTGCCGGATTCGAATACGAAGATTTCTCCGGTAGTCCGCCGCCGGACACGAGCCCGTTTGTCACGGTGACTACGGCCACTAACGTGCGAATTCCTGCGCCAATTTTCTTTATGGGTGCAACTTTTGGACCCAATGGCACGATGGCGTTTCGCAAAACGATAACGTTTCCGATAGTGAAAACGACCTTGTATCTATAAGAGCGGAACGACCGTGTTGTCGCTCGGGAGCCCGGGGAGGCTTGCGGGCTGAGTGCCAGGATCAGACCGTGGCTTGCTTACAGGGCATGATCGTATGCGATCTGGCGTGGCAGATTGCAATTGCAACCGCGTCCGATGCGTCGTCCGGTTTTATGACGGTCGCACTGTCAAGTAGTTTTGCTACCATCACTTGCATTTCTTTCTTGTCAGCGCGACCGTACCCCGCAATATTCATCTTTACTTGCATCGGAGTATATTCGACGATAGTGATGCCGGAAGATGCGGCGGCTTCCAAAATCACCCCTCGTGCCTGGGCAACTGGAACAAGAGTTTTTGCATTCTTGAAAAAGAATATGGATTCTACAGCGACAATGTCTGGCGAATATGTTTCGAGTATCTCTACCATATCGGCGCGGATCATTCGGAGGCGCTCCGACTGCGTGTAGTCATTTGTTGTTTTGATAATGCCGGAAGCAATATAGCCATAAGAGTCTTGACCGGAGAGATCAATGACTCCGTAGCCTGTCGTAGCGGTGCCCGGATCGATACCGAGTATGCGCACTAAATGTCTCCTACGCAGGTCTTTTGCTGCTATCCCGCATTTTACAAGTGACCAGTAATCAGTCTACCATCACCCGGGGAGAATGCAAGTGGCACCAATAACGGTGCAGACCCTGCGAAAGCGAACCGTCTTCCCGGCTCGCACCATATGTGATGCATTACACCTTGAGCCTGACCCAACCGGTTCCTTCATGGCCGAAATGAAAGGCTTCCGGGTGAATTGTCTCTGCGAGAATTTCCAGCGACTCGACAAGTCTGGGACCGGGGCGATTAAAGTACTGATTGCCGTCGGCAACGATCACATTGTTTGCTTGCACGCATTTGAGATCATTCCAAAAAGGTAGATTAACCAAAATGTGCGTTTCTTGCAGAGTGCGCGGAATGTCGAACCCGCAAGGCGATACTATGATCATGTCCGGATTTGACTGCGCCAGCTGTTCCTTCGACATATAGGGCGAGTGTTTGTCGGCGACACCGAAGAGGTTTCGCCCTCCGGCCGATTCGATCAGGGTTGGCATCCAATTGCCGCCTGCCATCAGAGGTTCGATCCATTCTATGAATGCGACTGTTTTTCTCTCAAGATTGGCGCATCTTGCCGCAATGGTAGCGATTCTGACGCGCAAGTCATTCATCAGTCGAGTTGCTTTATCGGATGCGTTTAATGCTTCGCCTACTATGCGGATATCATTGAACACGTCTTCCAGCGAGTCGGGCTGCAGCGAAATCACCTGAGGGCTGCTTGTTACTACATGACAGACGGCTTGCTCAACATCTTTCAAGCTCACGGCGCAAACTTCGCATTGGGATTGTGTGATTATGTGGGTGGGCTGCAGGTCGTTCAAAATGTCGGCATCGACCCGATAAACGCTGAGAGATTCGCTGACGATTCGGCGAACACGCTCGTCAATTTCGGCGCTGGTGCCTTCGACGCTGAACTTGGGACCGGTGCAGACCGGCAGCGCTTTGACGGACTCGGGATAGTCGCATTCGTGTGATCGGCCCACCATGAGTGATTGCAGCCCCAATGCATGCAAAATCTCGGTGGAACTGGCGATAAGCGAAACGATGCGCATGATAACCGGCAAATACTTGGGGGAAACCCCGGGAAGACTACCGTGAACAAAACGCTTTGCGTTGAGCGCGGATGAAGCTAAAGTATTATCGCTTGTGTATGGTATTAAAACCAGTAGGAGTTCTAACTATGACCGGAGCGGAGAAAAGTGGCGTTAATCACGCTAACCGTATTCGATCCATGTCTCGCGAGTACTTTCTGACGGCGTTAAAAGAGTTGCCTGAGGAAATGCGAGTTACCGTGGAGCGCCAGATCAATGAACTGAACAAAAGTGCTGAGGTTGCGGTGGCACCGCCATCGGTGAAGCCGCAGCAGACCCGGTTATCACCGCTGCCTGCTGCTTTGGCTGCCGAAAAGGTCTAGCACCTGTTCCAGCGATAAGCGTCGCCAGTGCCCGGGGGCAATGTCCAGGTCAAACAGGTTTACCGTGCCAATTGACTTGCGAAACAAACGCAAAGTCGGATGTCCGACAGCGGCCGTCATTCGCCGTACTTGCCGGTTTCTTCCTTCTGTCAGGGAGAGTTCCAACCAGCATGTCGGTACAGATTTTCGAAAACGAATCGGCACCTCTCGTTCGTGAAGAGGTGGTTCGTTTTCCAGCAATCGAGCTCGTGCAGGCAATGTCTTGGTGCCGTCTAAGACGACACCGGTGATTAGTTGTTGGATCGCTTGCTCATCAGGTATTCGTTCTACTTGTGCAAGGTACGTGCGGAAATGTCGGTTTGCCGGATTTAGCAACGCCGAGTTCAGCGCAGCGTCGTTGCTCACAATCAGCAGTCCTTCGCTGTCGTAGTCCAATCGCCCGACTGGATACACATCCTTCGGCAATGAAAACTCGGCCAAAGTGCGCTTTTGTGTTGGATCCGATTGCGTAAATTGACTCAGTACATTGAACGGTTTGTTCAGCGCAATGTAGTCTCGATCAGACCGAGGCTTGAACGCGCTGGCTCCTTTGAAACTCGTCATAACGCTCCGTCCATGGCTGGCGGTGAATTTTGGGTTGCCAATTCCTTCAACTTCTTGTTTTCTGAATCGGTTTCTGCGAGGGGGACGACCACGGATTTTTATAGACGTGGTTATTTTACGACGTCGATCGGAGCAAATCTTGGTGGGGGCGGCGGTAGTTAAAAGAAAGGACCGGTCTGTCGACCGGTCCTTTTGTGTTGTCCAGCGATTGACGGACTTCTGTTTAGAAGTCGCCCATTCCGGCGCCTGCCGGCATTCCGCCCATTTTCTTCTCTTCCGGAATGTCTACCACCAAAGCTTCGGTGGTGAGGAACATGCCGGCGATCGAAGCGGCGTTTTGAAGAGCGGAGCGCTCTACTTTGGCCGGGTCGATAATGCCGATTGCGGACATGTCGACGTATTCGAAAGTTTGAGCATTGAAGCCGATGCCTTCTTTTGCTTCTTTTACTTTCTCGACAACAACTTCGCCGGAGAGACCAGCGTTGTCGGCGATTTGGCGAACCGGAGCTTCGAAAGCCTTGATGACAATTTCGAAACCAGTGCGCTCGTCGCCCGTGAACATGTCGCGCTTCTTCTCGAGGCGCTTCGCTACGTTGAGGAGGCAGGTGCCGCCGCCCGGTACATAGCCTTCTTCGACTGCTGCGCGGGTTGCGTTCAGAGCGTCTTCAAAGCGCAGTTTGCGATCTTTGAGTTCGGTTTCGGTTGCGCCGCCAACTTTGATTACTGCTACGCCGCCGGCCAATTTAGCCAAACGCTCTTGCAGCTTCTCTCTGTCGAATTCGGAATCCGATTCTTCGATTTGACGCTTGATGACGGAAATGCGCTTCGCAACTGATTCTTTGCTTTCGTTGCCGGCAACGATGGTGCACTTGTCTTTGTTGACGCGTGCTTGACGTGCGCGACCGAGCATGTCGATGGTGACATTCTCGAGCTTGGAACCACGCTCTTCTGAAACAACTTGTCCGCCGGTGAGAATTGCGATGTCTTCCAACATTGCTTTTCTGCGATCGCCGAAGCCGGGAGCCTTAACGGCGCAGCAAGGCAATACTTTGCGGAGGTGGTTGACTACCAGGGTAGCCAGTGCTTCGCCTTCGATGTCTTCTGCGCAGATCAACAGCGGACGGCCGGAGCGAGCAACTTTCTCGAGTACCGGTACCAGGTCGGCCAGAAGGTTGATCTTCTTGTCGACGCAAAGTACGTAAGGCTCGTCCAGAACTGCTTCCATACGCTCAGGATCGGTTACGAAGTAGGCGGAAACATAACCTTTGTCGAATTGCATGCCTTCGACCACTTCCAGTTCGGTGGTGAGAGACTTGGATTCTTCAACGGTGATTACGCCGTCTTTGCCGACTTTTTCCATGGCGTCAGCAATGATTTTGCCGAAAGACTCTTCGTTGCCGGCCGAAATGGTTGCAACTTGAGTGATTTCGATTTTGCTTTCTACTGGCTTGGAGATGTTGCGAATTTCTTCGACAGCCAATTCGGTAGCTTTCATGATGCCACGACGGAGAACCATCGGGTTTGCACCAGCTGCTACGTTTCTCAAGCCTTCTTTGATCATTGCTTGAGCCAATACTGCTGCGGTGGTGGTGCCATCGCCAGCGGTGTCATTGGTCTTGACGCATACTTCGCGAACCAATTGAGCACCTGCGTTTTCGAGGTGATCAGGAAGTTCGATTTCTTTAGCGATGGTGACTCCATCGTTAACAATTTGAGGAGCGCCGAATTTTTTCTCGAGCACTACGTTGCGACCTGCCGGTCCCAATGTGAGCTTTACGGTGTTTGCGACTGCGTCGACACCGCGCTCAAGAGCGCGACGGGCGGTCTCATCATAAGAAATTTGCTTTGCCATACGTCCGATTTCCTCTCCTTAGAAGTGGATTGCGTGGGACACGCGAGTTCAGTTACTTCAAAAATTACGCGATTGCAGACGGTCTCTTAGCCAACGATGGCGAGGATGTCGCGCTCTGCAAGAATCAAGTACTCAACGCCTTCGATTTTGACTTCGGTACCGGAGTACTTTGCAAACAAAACACGGTCGCCAGCCTTGAGTTCCATAGGCATGCGAGCGCCTTTCTCGTCCAGGCGGCCCGGACCGACAGCGAGAACTTCACCTTGCTGCGGCTTTTCTTTTGCCGTGTCAGGCAATACGATTCCACCAGCGGTCTTGTCTTCGGCCTCAACCTTCTTAACGACAACTCTGTCGGCTAAGGGCTTGAGAGTCATTTTGGTAGCAGATGCATTAGCCAATGGCGTAACCTCCAAAAACGAATAATCACAAACGGCTATGTCCAGATGCCAACAAATACTGGCAAGAGGCACATTCACCCTTTCAGTGATGAGTCTATTCGGTGAAAGCGTGTGTTCTTGCGCTTTCTCCGTTTTTCTTAATCATTGCTGCGCGTGATTACCGGCACTACCGGCGGATCGTACGGTGCTACCCGCCACTTTCGAAATCGTCTCTTGGCTTGGGAGCAGGGTTGCAAAACGTTACGTAATGGCGATGTTCTTCGGCTGTTTGCAAAGCGGCATTTGAAGCTGCGACACAACCTCAGCTTGAGGTTGTGTCGCTCTTTTTCTTCGGTCCCCAACCAGGCACTGCTCGCATCCAGGGGGCATACTGCGCCGGTACCGCCAGGCGACTTTGGTGTTGAGCCCTGGTTTGCCGTTCGCTCAAAACCGCTAATTTAGCCTGTCGCGCCAGTTCGTCCCAGGGAATGCCGTCGGTGTGTCCCCCGGGACCTGATTCCGAAACCTTGAGCCTGTCTCGTCCTTCGAACTTTGCGATGTCTAAGGCTTGTTCCGCGCCCTTGAGAAGGGCCACCGGTTCCTCTCCGTTTTCCGGGTAGCTGGCCATTCCTATAGATACAGTTACCATACCGACCCCCGGGGCCGATTCCGCGCGTATTCGTTGGCGTAACCGCTCTGCTACCTCTGTGGCGTTTTTGCGCGGTGTCTCGGGCAAGATGACGGCGAATTCCTGCGATCCGTAGCGACAAGGGATATCGATGTCGCGCAGCGTATTCTTTATAATTCGAGCGACATGCTTGATCGCTTCGTCGCCTTTGCTTGCTCCAAGCAATTCGTTGACGCGCGACAAATGATCTATGTCCAGGCGCAAAATGGAAAACTCATGTTTGTGTCTTACTGAACGCTCCCACTCGCGCCCCAAACTCTCGTTGAAATGCCAGTGGTTGTACAAGCCGGTATGCGCATCTTGCACCGTTTGTGCCGAGATGCTTTCGTGCGTCATTGCAATATGCAGCGCCGTGCCGACCTGACGCGCCAAAGACTCAAGCAGGTCTAGCTGTTCGCGGTGGAATGCACGCAAGTCTACCGAAAACAACATAAGAACGCCTAAGACGTCTTGTTCATGAACCATGGGGACTGCAACGGCAGATCCGAACAGCCCGCCGCCTGTCGAACGAGGCAGTGACAACTGAATGTTTGTCGCATCGGAAGCATACTCCGTTCGCGTGGACACGAGACTGCGACCGGCTAACGTCTCCTCCAGGGAAAGGTCGAAGTTTGCCAGACTGTTTCCGTCCAATCCCTTGAATGCGGCCACGTTGAATTTGCTGCGGGCCGAATCAACGATCAGTACTGCGCAGTGCGGGGTGTTTGCAAGTATCAGCGCCGTATCGGCTGCTATCTGCAAAACCTCCATCGTTTTGAGCGAGCTGCCCCCTAGTGCCACACTAGTTTTGTAGAGCGTACCCAACCGTTCTCTTTCGTATTCACTTCGTCCAAACAATATTGAATTGGCAATGGCTTGTGATGCTGCTTCCGAAAGGTCCTTGAAAAAATCAATTCGCTCAAGCACATTCACATCATTGACGTCAATCAAAACCGCCCCGACTAAAAGGCTGCTGGCCACCAGCGGTAGTCCGATTTGGCCTTTGCTCCCTTCGCGGGACATTATTGCAGCGCTGATATCCGGTGTTTGATTTTTGTCGGAAGTAAACATGCACTGTCGCTTCTGCACGACCTGCTTCAACAACGACTCAGCCTGAAATGACAAAATTCTCATTTGGTCGATGCTGTCTTCGGTATAACCGCGAGCGTTCATCAATTTAAGTGAGAGACTGTCATTGTCTGAGAGGAACACTGCAACTTTTGCATTGCCGCCTAACTCGCTAAATTGCACCACAACAGCCTCAAGCACATCTTTCAACCGCAAGGAGGAACTCAGTGCTTTTAGCATTTGGAAAAATCGCGTAGTCGTGTTATCGCCCATAGCTGCCCCTTCCAACGTTTGGTTGGATGCGTCGACTCTCAAACACGCTATAAGATATCCTAAACTGAACCGCACTTTGGTGATATAAGTGACCAGGTTTAACGACAAATCATTTTAGTCGGGTGTGCTTTTGGGGGACGTTTTTCGTGGAAGAGAAAGCTGGAGCCAAGGCGGGTTGGGGTAGCCACAAAGACCCGAGCTGCTTGTTCTGCAAGATAGTTGCTGGAGAGATTCCTGCGCAACTTGTTGATGAGGGTGACTATCACGTCGCCTTTCGCGATATCAATCCGCAGGCGCCAACTCACATTTTGGTCATTCCAAAAAGTCATCGTCGCGACATCACACAATATGATGAACCGCAGCAGCTCGGAGAATTATTTAGAGCTGCAAGTACCATCGCCGCAAAAGAAGGTCTGACCAACGGTTTCAGACTTGTTGTTAACACAGGTGATGATGGTGGACAAACCGTTCATCACTTGCACGTTCATGTACTTGGTGGACGAATAATGACCTGGCCCCCGGGCTAAATAGAACTTTGTAAATTACCAACTGAAATTTCCCCGTTTTGTGCCTCTTGGAAACGGGTAAGTACTAAGCAGGAGAAATGGCGCGGCTTCAAAAGCAGCAAGAGGTTAGGGCGATGGCTACAGCTGTTAAGGTGACGAAGGAGCGGGTGTTATGGATGGCGGACTGCTACAGTCTCGCCAAGAAATTCCCCAATCCGCATACATGGCTGGCTCTTTTGGAGTCGGACGAATCAGAGCATTCCCGAGAGATAAATCCATTCCATTATTGGTTGTGGATGGAAATCTGGAAGGCTGCGCAAACTTGTTCCCCCGAAGCTGCGGAGCCAGGGTAGGAAACAAACAAGAACAAGTACAAAGTGGGCTATTGCGGGCAGGTGTCTTTGAACCTGTCCGCAATTGTTTTTTTTTCTGTCTACTTCACTGATTCAGCGAACGCCGACGGCGGAGAAGTCACCGTTGCATAATCAACCAGCCTGCAGCCTTTTGACACTACGCAGTTTTCACCGATGATGGTGTTTTCCAGCACGGCGCTCTCTTCAATTCTTGTGTTGGACCAAATAACTACATCATTCAACGACACGTTCTTTTCGACAACGCAATTGTCGCCGATCACTGCCGTGCCTTTGATTGTAACGCCCGGCGCGATGCGGCTATTCTTACCGAGAATGAGATGTCCGGCCAAAGTAACACCCGGTTCCACCATTGCACCTTCTTCCAAATGGCAGCGAAACTTTGTGGAAAGAGGCGGTAAATGCAAGTGTAACTCGCCTGCTGCAGCGTCGAAGTTGGCCTTCTTGTATTGATTGATAGTGCCAACATCGGACCAATAGTCTTTTGTTTCGATGGCCAGAACAGGGAGCTTTTCGGCAATTAATTTAGGGAAGAGCTGGCGGCCGAAGCCGTAAGATCCGGTGGCGGGCATGTGCGAAAAAACTTCCGGTTCCAATACATAAATACCTGTTGATGCAAAATTCGAAAGTGCTTCCGCAGGAGACGGCTTTTCCTGAAAACCGTGAATGAAGCCGTCGTCGTTGAACAGTGCTACTCCGAATTGACTTACATCCTCTACTTGTTTGACCGCGATGCTCGCCAGCGCTTTTTTGCGCTTGTGCTCGCTCACAATTGTAGTTAAGTCTGCTTCCGTCAGAAGGTCGCCCATCAACACTATGAAAGTGTCAGTGCCGAGAAAGTCTTTGCAGGCACGGACTCCGCCGGCGTCGCCACTCAGTTCTTTTTCGCAGCGAAATTCCAGGTTCATTCCTAACTGCGAGCCGCTGCCGAAAAATGATTCAATCTTTTCCGGTTGATAGTGCAAATTGGAAATGACATCGTTGAAGCCATGCTTTTTCAGCAACAACAAAATGTGTTCCATGACAGGACGATTTGCCACCGGAACCAAAGGTTTTGGAAGCTGCGTCGTCAGAGGATCAAGTCGCGATCCAACACCCGCTGCTAGCACCATCGCTTTCATTCTTTTGTCAATCCTCCATCGGTATCGATATGTCTTGGAATAGTTGGGCTACATCGGCTGTCGTTTTTAGAAAGGCTGGTACCACATTCGATGTCTTGCAGCGAGAATTCAATGCTGCCTCGCGCATATAGAGCGGCGCGGTTGTTGCTCTTTCCTTGATTGTGTTCGAAGCGGCATGATTCTTTCATTGAAGTTTGGACGGTCAAGCGGCGGTCGATTGTTTCATAAACATCGGACCGTTTGTTCATTGCGCGCCGCTCTGCAAATCGCTGCCGAGTGAAATGGAGGAAGTAGGGAAATTGACCCGCTGGGGCTGCCGCCCGTTCAAAGCAGAGTAAAGAGCCGCTTGAGCTCTTGAGATTCTTTCCGCTTAGCTGTTCGCTAGGTTACCAGACCTGCGGTCCGGGGCGATGCGAACAAAGGTTGTTTTAATCGTTTGCAGGCGAGCCGGCTCTTCAGCGAGCCTCCTCGTCTCCATTCTCGCTCCGATCACCGTGCCCCCGGCCGCTCGAGCTTCAATCGACCAACGCCGGATGGAACACATGTGGCATTGACAACGTCATAGCCAGGAAAGAACCAGGGATGTTTGCAATAAATCGCTTAATTCGGGTTTAAAACGGGCAGATTTAGGTTACTTAGATCTGCGTCAACCACTGCGACACAATCAGATTCGGAAAAAATGCGGCTTGTCAATCGAATCTAACGCTTGCTTAATTCGGCTAGAAGCTTTATCATTCCTACCTGTTGCGTTAACGTGAGAAACGGTTTATATTAATTACAGTTTGTTCTAAGCAACATGTTCGGAAGTACATCGGATCGACTCCCCCTAAAAGCCGAAAGATCGGTAGGGAGCCAGAGTCCGCAGGAGGAAGGGATAATCCCTATGAAAGACGAAAAAGAAAAAGAAGTGCAGCAGCGCTATCAGCAAGAATTGTCGAAGTATAGAAAGCAAGTCGAGAAGAACGACAGGGAGAAGAAGAAAGTCGCCTGAGTGCAGGTAACTTAAGAAGAATGGGGAGTCGAGATTCGGCTCCCTTTTTGTTTGGTTATTTAGTGAGCTGCTGCGGGGGCTTCGGTCGGTTCAGCTACCAGCGGACCTGGCGCCGACGGCGTCTTTCCCGAGGGGAGCCTGGTTGCCAGCGCGCAGACTGCTAGCATTACTGCGGCACCCAGATAGTAAGGACACTCCGGACCGAGATGCTCGTAGGCTAGTCCACCGACAATAGGACCGAGAATTCTACCCAGAGTAGAGAGGCTTTGACCGATTCCGAGCACTCCTCCGGTTTCCGCCGGATTGGCTAGTTTGGACAGAAGACTTTGGTTGGAAGGGTTATTGATGCTGATGCCGATAGCCATCACGCCCATCGCCACATACAGTCCCCATACTTGATGGAGCAATACCGTAAGCGCAAAGCCCGCGGCAACGAGCAGCGAACCGGTCAGGATTAGCTTCTTCTCGCCGGATTTCTTGGCAGCACGACCGACGTAGCCACCTTGAACCATTACCATGACGAAGCCGACAAAGGTAAACAACCAGCTGATGTCCGCTGCTTTGAAGTCGTACCAGCTGGAGGCCAGCAGCACGAGGGTTGTTTCCATGTTGGCGAAGGCGAACGTGGAAAGGAAAAATATAGCCAGTGGAATACGGAGCGATTTGTCCGACAGCACTCTGCCTACAAAGCCGGGCTCGGTGCGAAAACGATCGTGACCGGCTTGCGAGCGATTTTCCGGTTCGGGCAAGGCAAACATGGCGAAAAGAAAGGCGACGAAACTGAAGGCCGCGGCTGCGAACCCGACGGCATGAATTCCCAGCGGGCTGAGCGCTCCGCCGATTGCCGGACCGAGCGTGAAGCCTAGTCCAAATGCCGCACCAATCAGCCCCATTCCTTTTGCTCGATTTTCAGGAGTGGTTATGTCGGCAATGTATGCTTGGGCGACCGCAATATTTGCGTTTCCGATGCCGGCAATGATCCTGGAGGCAAACAACATCGTCAGGCTGCCTGCGAATCCCCAGAAGAGGTAGCCCGCAGCCGATGCGGCCAAGCTGATCAACAGTACCGGACGTCGACCGATTCTATCGGACAGTCTTCCCCAGAACGGGGTCATTATGAATTGCATTAAAGAGTAGGACATCACCAGTAGACCCACTGTAAATGGGCTGGCGCCAAAGGTCACTGCAAACTTGGGCAGCAGCGGAATGATAATTCCGAAGCCAATCAAGTCGATAAACACAGTGAGAAAGATCAACAAGAGCGCCATCTTGCCCGTTTTCTTTTCCGCCATTGTTGTTGTTTGTTGCCCCGCTGGAATGTTGGCACTAGATTAACCCACGTCTTGCCAAGCGTCCTTAAGCGCCGTTAGCCCTGCTCTCTTTGTCGCGAAACTTGACACTCGGACGGCGGCGCCGAGCCTTGCCGAGAGAGCCGAAGCGCTCAGCTAAATGAGACGGCTCTTACGAGTCTTTACCAATTTGCCGCCAGTGCCACATTGCTGGATAAACTGTCTCGATATCCGGGTAATCTGAGTACAGGAGGATCTAGGAGCCTAACTCGAGATTCATGAAGCTTTGCCTTGTCTGCAATTTTCAATTCGGCGATGAGCAGGAGCTCTGCCCGAAGGACCTTTCCAAATTGGTCCCGATCGGCAAAGATCCGCTTATCGGCAAACTGATCCAGGATCGCTACCGCATTGAGAGTCTCATTGCTAAGGGATCCATGGGCGTCATTTATAAGGCGACGCAAGAGCTTATCGGACGCGAAGTTGCTGTCAAAGTGATGCACAACTATCTCGTGTCCGACGATGAGTCACTAAAACGCTACCATAAGGAAGCTAAGGCGGCTAGCCGGCTCAACCATCCCAACATAACCACCATTTACGACTTCGGGGTCCTGGCGTCAGGGCAGCCCTATATAGTGATGGATTTGTTGACGGGCAAGACCCTGGCCGACTATCTCAAAGAGCGCAACCAGCTCACCCTGAATCAAACGCTGATGGTATTTCAGCAGGTGTGCCTGGCTCTTGCCGAAGCGCACAAATGCGGCATTGTTCACCGCGACATTAAGCCTGAAAACATTGTCATCGATGAAATGCCGGACGGCAAAAGCATTCAAGTTAAGGTTGTCGACTTCGGTATCGCCACCTTCAGCGAAGGTATTGATGACACGCTCGGCAAGATTACCAAGACTGGTACCGTATGTGGTAGCCCGTTTTATATGAGTCCGGAACAATGCGACGCCTCCAAACTTGATCATCGCAGCGATCTCTATTCGCTCGGTGTTGTTCTGTTCGAAACTTTGACCGGCAAGGTGCCCTTCGAATCGAAAGATATTTATCAGGTGCTCACCATGCAGGTTAAGGACGCACCGCCCAAGCTGAAAAAAATGCGCCCTGATTTGGAATATGCAGACGCCATTGAAAGCGTGGTCGCCAAAGCCCTTTCGAAGGAGCCGGACCAACGGTATCAGACCGCTGATGACTTCTGGCTGGCATTGGCACAGGCGGGAGGGCTGAAAGCCGGGCAATTTAAGACTGCTAAAGATCTTGCCAGGGCGGCCGATCAGCTGCCCGACTTAATTAAGCAAAAGCGGGCCGAATCGGCTCAAAAGGACGAGGCGAAGGAATCGGCGCTGTCTGCTGCTGTAGTAGCGGCGGTGGAGTCTGAGAAGGCGCCGCCGACGGAAGGAGCAGCCACCGTGCCGGGGCTCACTCCCGATGAGTTGCAGCGGAAAATTCGTGCAGCAACGCTTTCTCTGCAGGATGCTGATGAGAAGAACAATCCCAAGAAGAAAAAAAAGAATCCTGTTACCTCAGGCGATCGAATCGTGGCGTTCTTCCAGATGTGGCTGCCACCATTAATGACGTTGGTGGTGACGTTCGCGCTCTTCTGGGTTGTTGCTAACGAGGCGCATATCAATTCCATGTTTGGCAGTAAGTACGGCGGCGTTGTGCATAACGACGATGTTGACGGTCTTATTGCACAAGAGAAATTAGACCAGGCTCGGCAGTTGCTGGAGAAGAAAAAGCGCGAAGGGGGCTTTGATCAGAACGATGAAAGCAATCTGGACTGGGTCTACATCCGACTGGCGAAGAAGGAAGCAAAAGCCAAACACTTCAAAGCTGCTGCTCAGCTCCTGGAGCTTGTGTCAAAAGAGGCGAAGGAGCAAGAAGAAGTGAAAGTAATGTTGAAGCGCTACCGCAAACAGACGGGCGGAAAGTAATTTCTTCTTATTCGTTGAAAGCGCCGAATTTGCGAAACTTCTTCTGGCGATCTTTCCGCAGCTCGGCTCCGGTCATAGTCGACAGCTGATCTAGATGGCGTAAAATGCCAGTCTTCAGGTTCTCGGCTGCTTTATCGTGGTCTTGATGAGCACCGCCCAGCGGCTCGGGAATTACTTCGTCCGCCACTTTCAACGCGTGGATTTCCCTGGCTGTCATTTTCATTGCCTGGCACGCTTCGGCAACTTTGTCGGCCGATCGCCAGAGAATAGAGGCGCAGCCTTCAGGAGAGATTACCGAGTATACGGAATGCTCCAGCATCAATATGCGGTTGGCGACACCGATTGCCAGGGCGCCGCCTGAGCCGCCTTCGCCGGTGACGATGGCAATGACCGGAACGGTCAGACCGGACAGCTCCATTAAGTTGACCGCAATCGCCTCTGCCTGGTTGTGTTCTTCAGCGGCAAGTCCGGGATAGGCTCCGGGGGTATCAATCAAAGTCACTAGCGGCAGTCTGAACTTTTCGGCGTGCTGAAACATGCGCAACGCTTTGCGATAACCTTCCGGTTGCGGCATGCCGAAATTACAGGTTTGCTTGTCGCGAATGCCGCGCCCTTTCTGCGTCCCAACGGCAACGACTTTGCGGTCGCCCAAGCGAACCAGACCGGCAACCAGTGCCGCGTCATCGACTCCCTTGCGGTCTCCATGCAGTTCGATCCAGTTCGGATCCCAACGCACAAAGTAGTCGCGCGTGTATGGTCTCATCGTATGCCGCGCTAGAGCTAAGTGGTCGATACCGCGAAGATTGCCGTAGAGAGACCGTCGCAACTGATCGTATTGGTCGTTGAGACGATCGAGGTCCTTTTCGAGATCCGGACTGGCAGTCTCGCGAACTTGCTTTTCCAACGCTTCAATCTGTTGTGCCAACAGGGAAAGCGGTTGTTCGAACTCTAGCGGAACTATCTTCTTATCGGCCATGTTTGCTGTCTAACCTTCCGCCCGACTACCGGGAAACTACTGCTTCGCCCTTGCCGCTCATGTTCTGTTGTCCGCCCGGAGGCGCCTGGTGAAACTCGATCAACGATGCCACCATATCTTGCAATTTGCTGCGCTCGATCACCATATCCACTTGTCCATGGCTGAGCAGATACTCCGCCGTTTGGAAGTCCGCCGGCAACTTCTGGCGAATGGTTTGCTCGATAACGCGACGACCGGCGAAGCCGACACGTGCCCCCGGCTCAGCGATAATGATGTCGCCGAGCATGGCAAAGCTGGCCGTTACTCCGCCGTATGTCGGTTCGGATAATATTGAAATGTACAATAGTCCACTTTGGTGGAAAGACTTCAAAGCGGAACTTGTCTTTGCCAGTTGCATCAAACTCAGTATGCCTTCCTGCATTCTTGCCCCACCGGAGCTGGAGATGATGATCAGCGGCAAGCGGCTACGTTCGGCATACTCGACAAGGCGTGTAACTTTCTCGCCGACAACCGACCCCATCGAGCCGCCGAAGTGACCGAAGTCCATCACTCCTAATGCGGTCTTCTGACCTTTTATGCGGCAAACACCCGTTACGACGGCTTCCTTTAGTCCGGACTTGCGTGCTGCGTCCAATAGCCTTTTGGGATAGGGTTCCGAGTCAACAAATCCCAACGGGTCGGCCGAGGAGAGGTTGGCGTCTACTTCGTGAAAAGTATCGGGATCGGCCAATTGCTCGATTCGTTGTTCTGCTCCCACCCTGAAGTGGTAGAGGCACTTGGGACACACGTGAAGATTCGTTCTCAGATCCCTGGTATAGAGAAGTTCGCGGCACTGAAAGCATTGGGTCCAGAGGGCACAATACTCTTCAGTGGTTAGAGGTTGTTTAACTTCAACAGCCTCAGCTTTCTTCTTTCGGTTAGCGAACCATTGGGTTAGATCCATTGTCATTTTTGAGGCTTTTTGCTGGCGGCGCGTCTGGCCGTATTGGAGGGCACGAACAACTTGTCGGTGGACTGAAACGTGCGTCCCCGGGAAAATGTTCAAAGCGTGATTATAGCGCAGCCGTCCACAATTTTAGAGAATGTACTGAGCCGGGAGCTGTCAGGAAGATGCGAATACCCAGATTCTTTCTTTATGGACGAGATCTGGAGGCTTTTGCAGATGCTCGCAACAATAAGACAGACGGACTGTTGGATATAGTGGAAGCCGACCTTGTTCACCGTATCAAAGTGGTTCAACGTCATCGCACCGGTGACTCGCTAATCCTTTTGGATAACGAAGGTAATAAGTACGACAGCGTCATCGCATATATCGATAAGCGCAGCGTGCGAGTGCTGGTCGGGGAAAAAATTGCCAGCGGAGGCGAATTGAGAGTCTCTGTTACCGTTGCTCAATCGGTTGTAAAAGGAGAGCGCTTCGACTGGTGCCTGGAAAAGCTAACGGAGCTGGGCGTTTCGACAGTGGTGCCGTTAGTGTCCGCAAGAGGGGTCGTGAAGTTTGATGAGGCCACCTTCGAGAAGTCCACGCCGAAAGTCATGACTAAACTAAAGCGCTGGCAGTCTTTAGTTCGTGAAGCGGCGGAGCAGTCCGAGCGGGCCTTTGTGCCTATTGTCGCTGCGCCTGCAGAATGTATTGCTTATTTGTCTAGCCCCGGGGGTGGTGGCAATGGCTATTTGCGATATATCTGTTTGGAGCGCAGTGATGCTCCGATGCTTATCGAATCGCTAAGAAATCGTTTCACTAATAGCGCCGCAGGTGGTGCATCACCCCGAGATCAAAGTGGAGACGCAATAGCTATATCATCGGTCTTTGTTGTAATCGGTCCAGAAGGCGGCTTTACCGCGCATGAGATAGCGATTGCTGAAAACAATGGCTGGGAGGCTGTTTCGCTTGGCGCACGTGTGTTAAGAAGCGAAACGGCCGGTATGTGTGCCATGGCGCAAATCGCATGCCTACTGGATTAGTAGCAAAAGAAATTTTCTGTAAGCTTTCGCAAATTCCTTGACAAATTTTTCCGTAACAGGTCTTATAGTAGGCGTTGATTTTCTCCTTGTTTTCGAGGCTGCTTGTCTGAGAAGGGCATGAGTGTGTCGGCGAATTTAGCTCGAATTCGTCAACGGTTGGGTGGCGCAAACGTAACGCTAATAGCCGTTTCGAAGTATGTGAGTCTCGATTCCATAATCGAGGCCTGTAGAGAAGGCGTCACCGAATTTGGTGAAAGTCGGATTCAAGATGCCTTGGACAAGCAAGAGTCGATGCCACCAGATATGGCGCGGTATATACATTGGCACTTTATCGGACATCTTCAAACCAACAAGGTCAAAAAGGCTGTGGGGCGCTTCGCTTTGATTCATTCGGTGGATTCGCTTCGTCTTGCCAAGGAGCTGAATTCAGCAGCGGAGAAAGAGAACCTGATTCAAGCTGTGCTATTGCAAGTGAAGGTCGAAGAGGACCCGGGCAAGTCTGGATTCTCTCCCTCTGAGTTGACTGAGAACATGCATGAAATATTGGCTCTCAGGTCACTGAAGATCGAAGGATTGATGACGATGGCACCGTTGACTGACGATCAAAATGTTTGGAAGCGATGCTTCGATGGTGCGCGAATCCTCCGCGATGAGCTTGAGCTGAAATTCTCGATAAGCTTGCCGGAGTTATCTATGGGGATGAGCGACGATTGGCCGTTAGCCGTCGCCTGTGGTGCCACCATGATTAGACTTGGAAGATCAATTTTTGAAAAATAGACAAATCCGATAGGATAAGAACGGAATTATCTGGTATCTTGTATGGTGGCGGTGTGAAAGTGGTGAGTCATTCCGCTGACGGTGTGGTGAGGGGTAAGGACCGGCAAGGGTAAGGAGGACGCGAGTGAGCATTGTTCAAAAGTTCAAAAGTTTTTGGTTCGGACCTGCTGACAATTATGATCAGGAAGACTTCGAAGACCTCTTCGAGTCTGGTGATCATGTATATCAGACGAGTGGACAACTGGCTCTAGACAAGGCTCCGCTTGAGCCTGTTCGCACAGCAACGCGCTCGATATTGCCGCATGCGAGCACAAAAGTGGTTGACCATCCGAACGCTCATCCTTCCAGCGAAGTTATGGTGATTGAGCCCAGGACTTTCAATGAAGCAATGGAAATCGTTGAGCATCTTCGCGGTCGTAAATCGGTACTGCTCAACTTGCATCTTCTCGACAATGAAACTTCTCAACGCATTGTCGACTTTCTGTCCGGTGCTACACATGCAATAGACGGACATCAGCAGCGAATTGGCGATGGCGTGTTCTTGTTCGCGCCGGCAACGGTGACGATCATGGCGGAATCCTCTTCTTCCAAACAAATTCGGGATGCCTTCTGGACTAAGACCCAGCTCTCCTAACAGTTTGAGTGATCTAACCTATTAACTCCCTGCAACATGTCGAGAGGCTTCTTCGGAAGCCTCTTTCCTTTTTATATGCGCAGTGGCTCGTCGGCAAGCCGCTGCGTTAGAAGCCTTTGTTGAACCAATCACCGGGGTTGGTGGCGTCGTTGTTGACGTAGACGCTAAAGTGCAAATGGGGACCGCTGGCGCGACCGGTGGCACCAATGGCGCCGATTTTGTCGCCTGTTTCGACCCGTTGTCCTTCTTTCACAAAAATCTTGCTCAGATGGATATAGAACGACAGTACTCCCTGACCGTGGTCAATGCATACAGTATTGCCGTGTAGTTTCCACCCTGTATGTGCGATCAAGACTTTGCCTTTTTGTACAGCCTGTACTGGCGTGCCGGTCGGCCCGGCAAAATCAACCCCGGAGTGAAAGTAGTCTGCCAGCAAGCGGCCGTTGACGGCTCTTCGCAAACCGTAGGCGGAAGAGATTCGCGCCTTGCACGGGTGCTGGAATTTGCCCTGCCACTCCTGCGTGTCGCTTACCGTTGCTTTTGCGGCATCAACGGTCTTCCGTTCGCCCGGCGAACCGTCGAAGTTATCCTTACTTTTGGGCAGACGTATGCGCTGAATGCCGAAGTTTCCCGCTGTGACTTTGATCGGCGCTGAGTCATTGCCAGCGGATATATTGTAGCTTCCCGGTTTCAACAACGCCGGCATGCAGATCAAGGCGCGATAGGTTCCTGTTCCCTCTGTGTCGACCGGGAACGTCTTGAAAGTGCGTCCGTTGAATGACACTGTCGGCGCACCGGATGCAGTGCCGTCGCCTGTAATGCGAACCACGACTGTCTGTCCTTGTTTCGCCGTTTCGGGCTCTATGCTCAAGCTTGCCAAAGCAGGCGCAGCTGAGGCGGAAAATGCCAGGAAACAGGCGCTGGCCGCCGTGAAAGAAATTTTGCCGGTCATAACCAGGGAGCTCCGTTGCGCTTGCGCTTAGGTTGATACTAAATCGGGTGCCACACGGGCAAGGCGGTAAGACTCTATTTGTTCTCCGCCATGAGCTCTTCGATCGCTTCTTTAAGCGTCTCCACCTTCTCCAGCGGAATCGCAACACCCTTCTTGGTGGGCTTCTCTTCGTCTTTGTCGGGATACCATTCGCGAATGTGCAAGTACTTCTTACCTGCGTACTCGTTGATGTACACGTAGATTGTTTCGCCACGAGACTTCTCGTGAATTGATTTCTTGTTCTCTTCCAAGGGTTTTCTCCAGCGCTAGAGAGACTTCCGGCTTATAGTAACCATAACCATAATATGAGATTTAGTAAAGATCTCTTACTGAATCTATAAGAGAAAGAGATCTAATAGAGATCTCTAAAGGAAATGTATCAGTCATTGTCAATCGCTAAGGTGCTTGCATGGCAACCTGTTCGGGGCTTGTATGTCGGACCGCTTGCCATCGGGCTTTGTAACTGCTGCCGAAACTGCCACAGGCCTGGTATCATCTGAGTCTGAAGCATTTAAAGGTGCCCGGTCGCGTAGTTCCGGCGTGCCGCTTCAAAGTCTCATGAATGCAAGGTTGGGGAGATTCACCGCCGCGGTGAAAAAGTAAGCATGCAGTTTGTTGACCAGGTTCGAATAAAGGTTCGCTCAGGTGACGGCGGAAACGGAATGGTTGCGTGGCGACGCGAAAAGTACGAGCCGTTAGGCGGACCAGCCGGTGGCACGGGGGGGCACGGCGGCAAAGTTGTGCTGCTGGCCAGTAGCGATCTTTCCACTTTGCTTGATTTTCATTACAAGTTGGAGTTCGTGGCGCCGAACGGTGAGAAAGGCGGTCCGAAGAACCGCACTGGTAGAGGCGGCGAGGATCTCGTGATCAAAGTGCCGCCCGGTACGGTGGTCAAAGACCTGGTCTCAGGCAAAATCATCGCCGATCTGAACAAAGACGGTAGTTCGGCCATGGTGGCGGAAGGCGGGCGCGGCGGACGTGGCAATGCGGCGATGGCGTCGCACGGACGAAACGCGCCTCATTATTGCGAACCCGGTGAGTCCGGCATTGAGCGAGACTTGCAGCTGACTCTCAAATTGCTTGCCGACATTGGCATTATAGGATTGCCTAATGCAGGAAAGTCGACTTTACTGTCCGTGCTCACTGCGGCGCGACCGAAGATTGCCGATTATCCGTTCTCGACTTTGTCTCCGAATCTCGGTGTGATGCGTCGCCCCGAGGGTGACGGTATAGTTCTGGCCGACATCCCGGGCCTGATTGCCGGTGCTTCAACCGGGTTAGGATTAGGCCATGAGTTTCTTCGACATATAGAGCGGACGCGCGTTCTATTGCACATGGCGGACATCACGTCTGAGACTCTGGTGGATGACATCAAAACGATCAACGAAGAGCTGGATCTCTACGAGCCGCGACTGAGCCGGATGCCGCAAATTCTTTTCCTGAATAAAGCCGACCTTGTCGACGAGGCTGAGGCGGCTGACGCCGAGGCGAAAGTCCGCGCCGTGCAAGCGTCGTTATTCAAGCGTCCCGATTCCCTTGTGTGCGTGATGTTCGGCAGTGCCGCTGCCAATGTCGGCGTGCCTGAATTGCGTAACGTGTTGCTGGAGACTCTGGCTAAGGCAAAAACTGAAGAGCCGATCATAGTGGTCGAGGAAGATGAAGATGCCGTGCGTCACCCCGACGAGCCCTTCCAGGTTGCGCGAAGAAAGAATACTTTCTTCATTTCGGGCACGCGTGTTGAGAAGATGATGGATGTGACTAACATGCGCAGTTCGGAATCGTTGCAGCGCTTTTTCCAGGTATTGCGTGCTATGGGCGTGATTGCAGCGTTGGAAGCAGAGGGCATTGCCGAAGGCTGCGAAATTGTGATTGGCAAAACCAGCTTCGTCTACGGCGAAGAAGTTTTGTAGTAAGCGTTCCTGCATTCGAAGCGAAGTCTTGCCCGCGCTGCTATCTTCCGGCGGGTCCCCGGCGGGCGTGATGGAGAGTCTTTCGATTATTTTGATGCTATCTACGCAGAGCTATAGTAGATGCGTGCAAGCGAAAAGGTCGCACCCGGGCGACCTTTGTCTACGATTCCATCGACCGGGTGCGCGGTCTTAGTGGTTGTGCTCGGGGTTCTCGCACTTATCGCCGCAGTCGCTGCCTTGCAGCGCTTTCAAACGCGCATAGATCGCGCCTTTTAGGTTTGCGCGATAGCTCTCACGGGCAATGCGCTGTTTGCGCTTTTGCACCTTTTGAGCTCTCTTGAATCCTTTTTGCTGTGCCATTGCAGTAGTCTCCTGCTCCCGTACTTCTGCGGGAAGTCAATTTTGAAGATGCACATCATACACCATGCACCAGTGAACGTTCTCTTGGCAGGCGGTGCTTGTAACGTCCCCGCAACGGACTTGTCCGCTTACTGCTTGAGTTTACTGATTGGTCCGTTTGTCACCGCTGTGATGCCGCCGACATTTACGTGCTTTGCTTTCTCGTCCAGTTCGTTGGCTTCGTCTTCGTTGCCAGTCTGCCGACAGTTGTGAGCTAGTGCATACATCGCTCGACTGAGCGCCCCGTAGTCGGAACCCGGGTTGGCCTCGTAGGCTGCAATTGATTTGCGTAAATGACTATCAGTTTTGTTGAAGTCTTTTTGATCTGCATAAAGCGAGCCCAGGTGACTATGCGCTTCCGCTGCTACTATCGATTGATCCTTTGCCGCTTCCTCCAGGATAGCCAGCGATTCCTCCAGCGTCTCAATCGCACCGGAATTGTCGTTTTGCATCGCTTTCAGTTTTGCGATCTCGTTGTAGCTGGAAGCCTTTCTCAGTGCACCTTCGGCGGGAACGCCGTCCGCGAGTTTGGCGACCTTGTCGAATAATTCTATTGCCTCGTCACGTTTGTTTTCCATGCGCTTAAGCTCCGCCAGTCTGAGCGTGGCCGTAAGCATTTGACTTTTGTTCTTTTTGTTGTTGGCTTCCTTCAGTGCCGAGTCGTAACTTTTCTCCGCTTCGACAAGATTGCCCTTGTCTTTGAAGCCGTCGCCCTCTTGGATGTAATAGGCGCAGTCATGTCCGCAAGCCGACAGCGCAATCATGCAAGCAATGCTTGCTATTACGCTGCCAAAAGGTAGTTTGAATCTCATTGTCTTCCCTCAAACCCACAAATTTCCTAAGTACTTTATCTCTGCAAAGTTTCCGGCAATTCCATCCAAAACATGACGTGCCACAGGGGGATAGAGTGTTTGTCGGTCAAGCTCGCTCAGGGGCTGAAAGTCGACCGCCACCAACACGTCTTCATCGCCTAGCTGCATTACTCCTCCGGTCACTCTGGCTGTTACATAAACGTTGACTATGTGCCGGGTGCGATCGGGCGCAATCGCCTCGGAAATGAAGACAATCTTGTCGACTTCGACGTCGAGCCCCGTCTCTTCTTTGACTTCGCGTGCAGCACATTCAAAAAATGTCTCGCCGTACTCAAGGCGACCTCCAGGCAAAACCCAGTACTGACTCGTACCTTTGCGGTGCTTAACCAGGAGAATCTTGTCATTCTCAACAACAACGACTGAAATGCGCGTGGTTGGAATGGATCGTGCTGACTTCTGTCTTGATCTGTGTCTGGGCAATGTTTATCTCACGCTGGTTGCCAATGGGGGCTGCGAATTTCAGCAATCACGTTAAATTATAAGCGCTAAGAAATCCCCTCATCTATATTCCTTCGCAATGCAGCCGCTTTTTTCGCCGATATGCCATATTTTCTATTCCTTAACCAGCTTCGAGGAGGTTACTCGCGTGACAGCCGATCAACTGGATTCGCGCCTGAGGTCAATTAAAGACGAAGTGCTGGCGGCCATTACCGCTGGTGAGTCGAGCGATGATTTGGAGTCAGTGCGCGTTCGATTCACCGGACAGAAAAGCGAACTGAAAACAATCATGGGCGAGCTTCGCGTGTTGGCTCCGGAGGAGAAACGTCGCATCGGGCAGCTAGCAAATGAAGTGCAGCAGGCCGTCGAGCAAGCGCTCAAGTCCAGGAAGGACGATCTCCACCGTGTGGAGCTTCGTCGCCGGTTGCAGGAAGAGCGCATCGACGTCACGTTGCCGGGTACCGGTCGGAGCCTCGGGCACATCCATCCTCTGACACGCATTCTCGATGAGATTATTGAAATTTTCCACGGCATGGGTTTTACCGTAGTCGACGGTCCCGAGATGGAAGCCGAGTACTACAATTTCGATGCGTTG
This sequence comes from Candidatus Obscuribacterales bacterium, assembly GCA_019752635.1. Taxonomy (GTDB): domain Bacteria; phylum Cyanobacteriota; class Vampirovibrionia; order Obscuribacterales; family Obscuribacteraceae; genus JAKFUT01. Next base: position 138,223 of record JAIELX010000013.1, read on the forward strand.
AACACGCCGCAGGATCACCCTGCTCGCGACGAGCAAGACACGTTCTATACCGACGCCGGTCCTCACGTGTTGCTGCGAAGTCAAACTTCGACAATGCAGATTCGGGCGATGGAAAAGATGCGTCCTCCTCTGCGGATTATCGCTCCCGGTCGTGTTTATCGAAACGAGGAAGTGAACGCGCGCAAGTACCCGTTATTCCATCAAGTAGAAGGTTTGCTCATCGATCGTAACGTTACGTTCGGGCAGCTGCGAGGGACCCTTGAAGAGTTTTATAGACTGCTCTTCGGGCGTGAGTTGAAAACCCGCTTTCGTCCGGATTTTTTCCCGTTTACCGAGCCTAGTGCCGAAGCTGATTGCCAGTGTCCGTTCTGCCTCGGCGAAGGATGCCGTACTTGCGGGCACCGCGGGTGGTTAGAGATGCTTGGCTGCGGCATGGTCGATCCGAACGTATTGAGAGCTGTAGACATTGACCCTACCGTCTGGAGCGGGTTTGCGTTCGGGATGGGTGTTGAGCGTATCGCCATGCTCAAGTACGGCGTGAACGACATTCGCTATTTCTACAACAACGATCTCCGTTTCCTGGAGCAGTTCTAACAGCAGAGGACCCGGCCGTGAAAGTTTCCTATGAATGGCTCAATGAGTTTGTTGATCTCTCTGGCATCTCTGTCCATGATTTTGCGGACAAGTTAAGCCTGGGGGCGTTTGAAGTTGAAGAGGTGAAGGCCTTTGGACCCGATCTGGTCGGTCCGCTTGTTGTCGGTGAGATTTGCCAGATTATGCCGCACCCCAACGCCGACAAAATTCGACTGACGAAAACCCGCGTTGCCGAAGGCGAGGAACCCCTGGAGATTGTTTGCGGGGCCGGTAATATCGAGGTCGGGCAGCGTGTTCCTGTTGCTTTGCCCGGAGCAAAAGTGATCAATCGTCATGATGGCACCGCATTGCAAATTAAGCAGAGTAAGATTCGCGGCGTGACCAGCAATGGCATGCTGTGCTCATCTCCGGAATTGGGCATCAGCGGGTCGGGCGAAGGCATTTTGATCCTCGATTCGTCTGTGCCCTTGGGAACGGATATTCGTGAACTCCTGAACATAAAGCAGGATTGGATCTTGCATGTCTCGCCGCGATCGAACCGCGGCGATGCCTTGTGCGTACAGGGTTTAGCACGCGAAGCCGCTGCGCTCTTCAAGCGCCCGCTAAAGGAACAAACCTGGGTCGCAGAGTTTGCTCAAATGAAAAAGACGGAAGAGGGCAAAGTATCAGTAAGCGTAGAGGATGGGCAGGACTGTCCCTTCTTCTCCGCGCGAGCCATTCGCGGCGTGCAAGTGGCACCGTCGCCGCCGCAGATCGTTCGTCGACTGGAAGCCCTTGGACTGCGCTCTGTCAACAACGTTGTTGATGTCACCAACTACGTCCTGCAGGAACTGGGCCAGCCCTTGCATGCTTATGACGCAGATATTGTGAAAGGTGCGGCTCTGTCGACTCGCCGCGCTCGTGACGGGGAAAGCGTAGTAACCATCGATGGAAAAGAGCGGTCGTTGCCTCAAGAAGCGCTGGTCATTGCCGACGGCGATAGTGTCGTCGGCGTCGCCGGTGTCATGGGCGGCAAGGACAGCGAGATTGGCGATCAAAGCAAGAATCTGGTTCTGGAAGCCGCCTCCTTCAATCCTGCTCGCGTTCGTCGTTCCAGTCGCTTGCTTGGATTGTCGAGTGATAGCTCCTTGCGATTTGAACGCGGTGTCGACATTGCTTCCGTCAAATATGCCTCCGACCGAGCCGCCTATTTAATCGCTAAATATTGTGGTGGCACTATTGGTGGTCTCAGCACCGCTGGTAATGACGTCGTTGCCCCCCGTGAAGTTAAAATGCGACTAGCTGAACTGGCACGCATAGCCGAGATCAACATTGCGCCCGATGATGTCGGCGCGATGCTGGAGCCGTTGGGCTTCACTATCAAGATTCATGCCGATGACTACAACGCTGGCGTAGTTACCGTTCTGGTCCCCAGCTTCAGGCAGCGTGACGTTGAACGCGAAATTGATGTAATTGAAGAGCTGTGCCGTATCTATGGATATGATCGCATCAAACCTTCCATGCCTGATAAAACTATGGCTGCTCCTCCTCGAGACTCCTTTTTGCCCGCTCTTCGCAATGGTTTGACGGCGGCCGGTTTCAGCGAAGCTTGGCTTAGCAGCCTAACCGGTCGCGACGACCTCAGTGCCAGAGGCGCTTGTGCACCACCGTCCGACTCGCATGTTGTGTCGGTGCTGAACCCCTTGTCGCCGGAGCACCAGGTTATGCGGGCGCGGTTATTACCAGGGCTGATCAAAGCCGCTGTTTACAATCAGGATCGCGGCGCGGGCGCCGTTGGATTGTTCGAAGTGGGGCGTGTGTACATGAAAGACTCTGCTCCGCCTCCGGCCGAAACGCCCCAAGAAAGGCACGTGCCGGCGAAAGAGCGAACGTGCGTCGCCGGCATCCTCACGGAAGAGCCTGTTATGGGGACATGGAAACAAACCTCCTCTCAGGATAACGCTTCAAACTTCTTCTATATAAAAGGAGCGATCGAGAATCTGGTAACCAGGCTAGCCATTCCGATTTCCTCTTTGGAATTCGAAGCGTGCGAATCAGATGACTGGTATCATCCGGGACGGACATGTGCCGTGTATGCTCGCGGCAGAAAATCGTCGTCGAAGGAAGCCACCGGAAATGGTGCCCGAGTTAAAGGACGTGCGCCCGAAAGGGAGCAGATCGGCTCCATCGGCGAGATTCACCCGGAAGTTTGTCGCGCGTATAAACTTAAAGGTCGTCCCGCTGCGTTCGAGCTAAATGTAGACGTGTTGCGACGTCTGTCGCGACAGGCGCAATTGCAGGAAATTTATGCGACGCCTCTGGTAGTTCGAGATCTTACCGCCGATCTTGATGGTGGCGTTTCGCACGCCAAGGTATTGGATTGCATTCGAGCGGCTGCAGACGAAAATTTGCGGAGAGTGGATCTTGTTTCTGTTTTTGCATTATCAGAAGGTCGCAAAAGTCTCTCCTACAGACTCACTTTCCAGGATGCTCGCGAAACACTGACTGCAGAGAAAGTGGATCCGGTTTTGGAAAACATTCGCGCTGCTTTGTCCGAAAAACTGAAAGCAAGCTTCAGAGTTTAGTGCGGAGCAGGGATTGAACTGTTGAACCCCGCACGGTTGACAAGCGTTTTTGGGGTCTAGCATGAAGATTCTTGTTCGGTAGGGATCTTCAGCCTTGCTCTTTTTTGATGCATCTACAGTCAGGCTCAATGCCTTGGGAGAAGTTGAGCCGTTTCGACTTGGCCGGCAGTGGCTTACAAGAATCTGTCTCGTTTCATTTCGACTAGGCGCACCGAGGTTTGAAGTTATCGATGCTCGAAATGGTTAGTGCGGACAAGCATTTAGACGTATGTCACTTGTGAGCGAAGGGCGAGGGCGCCGGCGCTTTCTTTGCGGACAACATGTCTGAAATCGCTGTACCGGCTTCGATCTTCAGACCGGGCACCGGACAGGATGCAAGATTATCAGCGATTGACACTTGTCCGAGGTCCGCTTCACAAGCCCGGCTGCGGCTTTGATTCGCCGCGAATTTTTTCCGCACAAAACAGATGCTAAGTATTCCTTCCGCACGTCAAGAGGTTTAATCTACATTGCAGGTCAGCAACGTTTAATGTCCCCAAGCGATTAATTTTTTCATGCGGGTATATTGGAAGGGTAAGAAATCTCTCCATCCCCGCAGAAGGGTAGATAAAACCACATGTACAAACTTACGCGCCGAAGCAATTTTCTTCTTCCTTTTTGTCTCATTCTCTTAGTCGGTATAGGCGCGTCGATCTGGATTCCTGGAGCGTTCCCGACGGCGACAGCTGAGCTGCCCGCCTTTGCACTGGTACCCGGAGAGATCGCGATTGCGCTCATTTTCAGCGTCTTATTATTTGAGAATGCAGCGCCTGCAGACATCATAAAGCTGGCCGGCATTATTCTTTGTATCACTTTGATGGATGGCGCCATCAGCAATCTTGTCGGACAACATTCCGAATGGTTACCCGATGGTGCCATGAGACTCAACTGGATTCAGCTGATCACCTGGAACATTACCGGACTTGGCGCAACGCTTGCCTTGTTCACTACTGAAACCGAAGAGGAGTCCGCGATGCGAATAGCTCGCGAACGTGAATCGGTTTCCAACCGTGAAAGGGAAAAGGAAGCAACCGGCGGGACGAAAGACGCGCAGGTTCCTTCAAAAATTGATTTCAGTCCGGCTGCTGAAGTAAAGCCAGTAGTCGCCGAAGATAAGGAAAGTGCAAAAGAGATTCTTGGCTCACTTGATGTAGCTCGCATCAACAAGCTGGAAGAATCGATCACTTTGACACCGGAAAAGGTTTCCCTCGAATCGTTGTTTGCGGAAGAAACCCAAGCCGCTGCCCAGAAGGCTAATAAGGAATCTGTCGCGGAGGAGTTGGCTTCTCAGCAATACTCGTCACCGGAGCCGGAACCGCAACCCATTGCTGCTATTGAAGAAAACCCTGCGCCCGCACCAAGTTTTGAGTTGCCCGCCGCCACCTTTGAACTGGATTTGGATGACTTGTCCTCCGAGCCTGCTCCTGCTCCTGCTCAAGAGCCGGAACCGGTTTGGCAACCCGAACCGGTAGCTGCGACTCCGGAGCCGACGGTCCCACCGACGGGAGGGCTCCTGGGCGATGTGTCCGGCGACCTGGACGATATCTTCTCCGATCTGGCACCGGCCGCTGCGCAAAACGACTTCTCTCCGTCCAAGCTCTCCACTGCGGAACCTGCTGTGCCGCCGGAACTTGCTCCGGCACCGTCCGGCGGACTATTGAATGTGACGGATAATGATTTGACCGATATGTTCGACAACTTGCTGGAAGATCCCGCCGCTGCGACCAAGGAAGTTTCGCCTGCGCTGACCGCGGCTGAGCCCGCTACATCGGCGGCGACGCCCGAGCCGGCCGCGGCGGAACCCGCCACACCGGTGCCGACTCCTGAGCCGGCCGCACCGGTTGGCGAAGAGCCTGCACCGATTGCAGCCGAAACAGCTGAGCCTGCCGTGTCCGGTGGACCGAAGCTCACCGAAGCCGGTTCACAAGCCGTCACTGCAGTGAAAGAATTCGGCAAACTGGCTGTAGCTGCTAAATCAACTGAAACTGGTGCCGGCACTTTGAAAACTATCGGGCAGATGTTGCTCGATACCAAAGCTGTCGAGAAAATGCTCAAGGCCGTCGGTAACCAGGAGACCGGAGCGAAGTGGCGTGTGCTCACGGTTGACCGTGGCGCCGACTTGCAAGCGATGATGAACCGTCTTGCCGAATTCGAAGGCGTTGAAAGCGCCCTTCTCATCGGGAAAGATGGACTGCTGCTGGGCAACACCGAATCGGTGTCCGCCATGAAGTATGTGTACGGACCACTTTCCCTGGCAATGCACAGCACCACTAACCTTGGTACTGCGAAACTGCAAATGGGTGAGTTGCGTCAGGCTGTGCTCAAATCGGGTGATACGGTGAGCGTCCTTACTGACGTTGGCACTGGCATCCTCGCTGTTTTCGGCAAGTGGGAAGTCTCCACAATCGATCCGCTGCTCGAGCTGATCAACACAGTTGCCAGCGGTGGCAGCACCGACGTTGTCACAGAACAGGAAGGTGCTCCGGTCTTGTCTGAGGCTCCCGCAGCTGTTGCGCCGGTTGAAGCACCACCTCCTGTCGAAGCAGCTCCTGCTGCTGCAGGCGGATTGCTCAATGTTAGCGACGGTGAAGTTTCCGACCTGTTCGACAACTTGCTGGGTGGCGAAGAAGCTAAAGCTGAACCCGCTGCTGCTCCTGCGGCAGAACCTGCTCCTGCTGCTCCCGCTCCTGCTCCTGCAGCTCCCGCTGCTGCAGGCGGATTGCTCAATGTCAGCGATGGAGAAGTTTCCGAACTGTTCGATAACCTTCTGGGTGGCGATGACGCCGAACCCAAGAAGTCGATGGACTTCAGTCCTAAAGAAGAAGCGCCAGCGGCTGAAACTCCACCTGCGGAAGTTCCCCCGGCGCCAGTGGCAGAGCCTGTGAAGGCCGAGCAAAAAGAAGGTAAGCCGGCCAAACAAATGAAAGAGTTCGGCAAACTTTCAGCCAATGCCATGTCCAAGCCTGATTCCGGGCAAGAGCAAGGCTCGATGAAGTC
>JAIELX010000025.1 GCA_019752635.1 Candidatus Obscuribacterales bacterium
TGCCCAGTAATACCTGCTACGGCATCGACTAGTTCTGCTCTATTCATCGAGGTCCCCCCTCACCAATCCTATCCAACGAAATTGTTTCAGTTTGAAACGCGAACGAATACTAACACCGTAAGAAGCGCTGTTCAAGTAGGATCACAGTGGAAATATTTTGACCGAGAGAAAAAATTGCATGCTCATAAACGATGAAACGATCGCCGCGATCTCGACTGCGCCTGGTATTGGGGCTATTTCGGTAGTCCGAATTTCGGGCTCGATCGCAGAAAAAATTGTGCGCGAAATTTTTTCTGCGAACCATGATTTTAGAAATTCAGCAGACGAACTTCCGGTTCTGAACAGCCGGGTGGCCACTCACGGATATATATATGATCCATCCATAAACGAGATTGTCGATGAGGTGATCGTTACCATATTCAAAGCGCCGCGGAGCTATACAGGTGAAGATCTCGTTGAAATCTCGTGTCACGGCGGGCCCGTTATTGCCAGTCAGTTACTCGCATTAATCACAAAGCAGGGGGCCCGGTTAGCACGTCGCGGTGAATTTACCGAACGCGCTTTTCTAAACGGGCGGATGGATCTGACCCAGGCAGAAGCAGTGCTAGACGTGATTCAGGCGAAAACGACTCGACAAAGTCGGCGGGCGCTGGGTGCGCTAACGGGACATTTGGGCCGTCAAATCAAAGACGTTCGCGTCGATTTAATGGAAGTGCTAACTCGAATTGTCGCCGGCATCGATTTTCCAGAAGAGATTGGAGACGCTCCAGAGCCGGAAGTCGAGAAGGTAGTCAACAAGTGTCTGGAGTTGTTGGATCATCTTGCGCGTACTGCAAGGTCCGGAAAATTTTTGCGTGAGGGTGTGAAGTTGGCCCTGGTGGGGCGGCCGAATGCGGGCAAATCGAGTCTGCTCAATCAGCTACTCAAGTTCGAAAGAGCTATAGTGACGGACATTCCCGGCACGACGCGGGACGCAATCGAGGAAACGATCGACATAAATGGAATTCCGGTTACGTTAGTCGATACGGCCGGCATTCGTGAAACTCAAGACCTAGTTGAAAAAATTGGAATCGAAAGATCTACTCGCGCGATTGAGGATTCTGATCTGGTTATCCTTATAGTTGATTTGGGGGCGGGGTGGGCCGAGCAGGAAGAGCAAATTGCAGAGCTAATCGGCGATCGTGATTTCATTCTGGTACGAAATAAGTTAGACCTGTTTAGCGACCAATTGTTGGACACGGCCCTCATGACAACGAGCGCGCCTGTGGCTGACATAGCCCTTTCCGCTGTTACTGGAAAAAATGTCGACTTGCTTACGGCAGAAATTGAAAAATGGGTTTTTAAAGATAATCCACTGTCGTCCGGACCATCCTTGAACGTACGCCAGGCCGATTTGTGCACCCGTGCAGCGCAATCGCTGCGGCACGTACAGGAAACCCTGGCTGCCGGGCTTCCTCAAGATTGCCTCGCGACCGATCTGAAAATTGCGGTTGATGCGCTTTCGGAAATATCAGGTGAACTAGTGAGCGAACAGATCATTGGACAAGTTTTTGCTACTTTCTGTATCGGAAAATAATAGAAGGGACAAGGATTTATATCGCGAAACCAAGCAGGTAAGATTTAGCGGTGTTTTCGCGGAACGACCAAGGCGAATAAATGGCGAAGCTAATCTCTGACGATAGGGAATCTCCGACTACGGTTGAACTAACCGGTGGCGGCTTCAAAAGCGCAACCGGGGGGACGGCTCGAGAAAACGAGCGCTGGCAACTCATTCACATTGAGTTGAAGACTGACCGCGTTACGATGGCCAGCTCCCGGGAGGAGGCGTTTACGCTTTGCCGGGTGCCACTCGACGAGCCTGCAAGGCTGGTGACGCAGTTGGAACAGTTAATGGCAGCCGAGCGCGATGTTGTCTCTTTCGAGCCCCAGGAACCATCCTTTGAATTGAACTTTCAGCGCAGCCACCACGATGGCATCAAGGTGGAAGCGTGGATCGATTCCGGCAATGCTCAAACTGGTTTCTATCGGTGGGATGCCGCCGGGGTTAGGTTCTTTACTACCCTTGATTTGCTGCGACAATTCGTCGAGGAACTGCGCCGCGATTTCGCCTGAGCTCCCTTCCCTGCGAAGCGATTAAGTTTTAACCCGGTATTGGTGCTTCGGCGATCCGAGTTCCTGTTGCCTCAGCAAGGTGTTAGAACAGGTTGACCACTCTGCCTGCTGCTAATGCGCCCACGATTCCCATTGCTTTGTATCTCGCTCCGAGAGGAGCCATAATGGCTGCACCCATGAGGAATGTATCTGCTTGATTTGGCTTCAAGAGCTTGGCTAGTTCCGGAGACAAGGTGTTGTCAGCGTTTACGAAACTGCCAATGCGGCCGGCACCGAATGCGGTGATAACTAGTGGAACACGGAACTTCATCGGAATATCGCTGAGAATAAATGCCGGTACCAGACAGCCATCGACGGCCAAGCGTGCAGCGTTCTCGTCTGCTCTGTCGTCCGGGCGTTCGCGGTTAAGCGCATGTGCCAATGCTCGATCGAAATTGTACCCGGCTGCGGTCGAGAAACCTGCTACTCCAAGTGCTCTCAGAAAGTTGGTTCCTGCGGAGTGATTGGCCTGCGCAAAAACTCTCGACGATTGCTCAAGCTCGCGAGTCAGCGCCGCTTTGTTTGCAGCCAGTTCGCCGACTGTCATTTCCTTTTCGATGAGTTGTTTGGCTGTGACCTCCACCAGGTCGCCGAGTTTTGTACCTCTGATGAAGAGTTTTTCGCCTGCTCCCATCTCCATGTTGTTGACCCCAACAGTGTTTAGAAGGTCTTGTCCGCCGATCTTACCTTCTGCAAGGCGGGTCAGTGTCGCGTGTTGCTGTCGCATCCAGTTCAAGTCGTATTGTCTGTGAGAGGGATTGCTGGCGTATGCAGCCAGGTCATTGGCATGTATCTTCAGCAGGAATCTGTTTGTACTGGATTCTGCAATTTCCCTGATGCCACTTTGTAGCGCCTTTTGGTGCGCTTCAACCAATGCAATGGTGCCAGGGTTGTGTATCGCCAGATTGGGGCCCGTCAGGAATTTCTTGGTCTCGGCCAGTGCGAAGTTCTTCGGGCTGGTCGCCATGGCTTCCAAGCTCCGTGATTCCGCGCTAATCACGCTGGTGTTCGCCTCTGCGAATGCACGGGTTTGTACTTCCAAAGCCTTCGTATGTGGAAGGAGTTCTTGCAGGTTTCGAGTAAAATCGGTGGTTGCTCTGGCGTCGAGGCCTTTTGCGATCTCCACGTTGCCCAAGTATCGGCTGACAGCGCTCTCTTGCGCCGCGAAAACTTCACGTTGGGCCATGCTGGAGTTTTCGCGCCACCATTTAACAAGTCCTGTTCGTTCTTCCGGTATTGTCTGGAGCACTCTCCGGTTTAGCGATTCCGAAGGCGAGGTCACCGCTGCGTATCCGGCGCCAAATGCGGCAGGAAGAATGACCAATTCCTTGTAGAGCGATTCCATTGCTAGTTGCTGTTGCTCCCGTTCCGCCTTGTCCGCTTTCTCCTGACCGGTGCTTCCCTGTTCCAATTTCATTATGTATCCTCTGTCTCACGGTCCGATCAATTTGCTCTGAGTTGGTGCGTAGAAACTCGACGGAGAATTTCGCTTTCAGCTTGATAACATCGAATGGTTGAGAGAACGTAAAGTTGGGACTGCGCAGTCTAATGGAATTGTCGAAAAGGTTCGTAGATCTACGCGTTGGTTCCCTGCAAGTATTGGCAGCTGACTTACATCAATGGCAAGTAGTGAGCTAATGCTAGTGCTAGACTTGCCCGGGGATCGGAAGCGTTTGGAACTAGGCTTTGCTGCCTTCGTCTGATTTACCTGATTATGGATAAATTTGAAATCGCCAACAATTTAAGAGAAGCCGGGCTGTTACTAACAATAGCTGGCGAGAACCGATACAAGGCCCGTGCGTATCTCAACGGCGCTCGGTCGCTCGAGAGTTTGTCCGAAGATATTGATAGGGTAATTGAACAAAAGAAGTTGCAGAGCATTCCTGGTATAGGGAAGGCTCTTGCGGCAAATATTGAGGAGATCTACACCACGGGCGAGCTTCGAATGATCAAGCAGTTGAGAGAAGAATTGCCGCCTGGAGTAGTGGAGCTTTCACAGGTACAGGGATTAACGCTGAAGCGAATTCAATCACTCACCGATGCGTTGAAGATTCAAACTGTTGATGAGTTGGAAGCTGCTTGTCGCCAAAATCGCGTTCAGCAAGTCTCCGGGTTTGGCGAGAAAATTGAGCTGACCATTCTTCGCAGTATTGAATCATATCGCAAGCACGCCAGAAAAATGCTTTTGCTTCAGGCCCGCAGCACGGCTTCCACCCTCGTGGAGTATTTGCGCCGTGCGCTGCGCTCGAAGAAGATCGACGTCGCTGGCGCTATTCGGCGTTGGCACGAAGTGGTAGAGACGATCGAGCTAGTTGCTGATGAGTCCATTGCAATTGATGCTTTGGAAAAGTATCCTCTAGTAACTCGCGTGACCGAAAAATCCGACACTCAATGCGAAGCATGGCTCGCTGAAGGTGAACTCGTGCAATTGACCGTGTCTCCTTGTTTCGCGACGGCATTGTTGGTACAGACCGGCGCACCGGAGCATGTTGATCGACTTACGAAGATTGCTCGGGAGAAAGGCTATAAACTAGCCGTTGACGGATTGTATAAGGAGGGGCGGCGTCTTGCGATTGATTCGGAAGAGCAAATCTATGAGGCATTAGGCTTGCAGTACGTGCCACCGGAACTGAGAGAAGATCTTGATGAGTTTAAATTGTCGAGCAATTACAAAACAGATGGCGGCTTTCGTGATTTGCTTCAAATCGATCATATCCAGGGCATGACTCACTGTCACACCACCTACTCCGACGGCATTCACTCCGTGAAAGAAATGGCTCTGGCCGCTCAAAATCTTGGTATGCACTATCTCACCATTACTGATCATTCTCCCGCTGCACACTATGCCAAAGGTTTGGATATTGATCGACTCAAGAAGCAATGGGAAGAGATCGACAAGGTTCAACAAGAAGTGAAAATCAAGTTGCTGAAAGGGACCGAGAGTGACATTCTGGCAGACGGTCAATTGGATTATCCCGACCATGTCCTCGAACAGTTCGATGTCATAATCGCCAGCATTCATGCTCGATTCAAGTTGGACTTTGCCGGCATGACGAAGCGATTGCTTAGATGTATGAGAGACAAGCATTTTAAGATATGGGGGCATCCGCTCGGGCGGCTGCTTTTGCGTCGAGAACCGATTGACTGCGATGTGGAAAGGATCTTGGATGTTATTGCCGAATCGAATGCGGCGATCGAGATAAATGGTGATCCTTATCGTCTTGATATGGAGCCGCGATGGCTGCGTGAGGCTCGCAAGCGCGGCATCAAGTTTGTGGTGTCGACCGATGCTCATTCAACCAGGGACTATCGCAGCCTACTGTTTGGTGTACATCAAGCCCGGCGAGCCGGAATCACGAAGAGCGAAGTGTTAAATACGCGGTCAGTTGCTGAATTTTGCGAAGCGGTTCGACCGGTAGGGTGATTTCCGACAAGGCACTCTTATCGTGCACGCTTGATCAACGTGAAACTGGAGTGATAGCTTGCCGTCCAATGGCGCTGTTTACCACCGCCCTTGTAAGGTCAAGGTGGTAACTGGTTTTTGTTCCCGATTTTGCTGTTTTTTCAGGTAGGAACATCTTCATGTTCACTTCGTCTTTCGTAATAGTTCGCACTGAATCGCAACAAAATCGGTTTCTTACTCAATAAAGCGCTCTTTTGCGGAGGGAGCCCTTCGGGGGCGCGCTCAAGTCGACTGCTGAGTATCTAGTTCAATTCAGGGTGATTAACGCGCGAACTTGTCTAATTTTCTCGTTCCCGGTCCGCACTAAATGTGGTGCGTCCGTTTGTTCGCCCGCTCGCTCCTGGAGGGCACCGTCTTGATATACATCTCCCAATTTTCAAGTGCTGAAAGTGTTCAGAATCTTCGTTTCGAACCTGTTGCCAAGTTGGCATATGGTGATCAGAGAAAGGAGCCCGCTATGATCAACCAAGACATTCAAGCACCTGCAGCACTTGCTGACCAAATGTCGTATTGGCTGTTGGCCACTTTGATGACGTTCGGAATGCTAGGCGCAGTACTGTTGCCGGTAGCCGCGTTAGTCCTTCGCTAAACTCTTCAGTCCGGTGTGCTGTCCTGCATGCAGCGGATTGCGTTTAACGCAAACGCTTCATGGGTGCATCGATTTATTCAATCTTGCTATTTTGCCGGTTTTTCGACTAACCAAACGAACCTAGTTGTTTGATGCGTGTCTCTTGTCGCCGAGCTGTGCTGCTTTGCCTTTGCTTCTAGGTGACTCGGACAGATCAAACTCCGATGCGCGAGGATTGCTGGCGAAAAGCCAACTAAGCAATGCCGTGGCACACAACATTCCGACTATCTGCGCCAAAACAAATGGACCGCAATCCACCGGTCTGATACCGGTTATGGTGTCAGTAAGCATGCGTCCGATAGTTACTGCCGGATTGGCAAAACAAGTCGATGAAGTAAACCAGATGGCACCGGTAACGTAAGCGGCAACTGAATATGGTACCGCCGTTGGCGATGATTTGCCCGCTCCGACGATCACTGTCAAAAGTCCAAACGTGGCGATTACTTCGCCCAGCCATTGTTCCGGACCGGTTCGCACTGATTGAGAGAAGGCGATCGCTGGAAGTCCGAACATCACATTAGTGATAACGACTCCTGCAATTCCTCCGGCGATTTGCGCCGAAACATATGGGACTACGGCGGACCATTGGAGCTCTTTTCGTAGAGCCGAAAACAGAGTGACTGCAGGATTGAAGTGCGCGGAAATGGAGCCGAACGCATGAATTAGAGCGACTAACACTGCTCCGGTTGAGCCTGCTATTGCCAGTAGGGCTACTGCGACATTACCCTGATCCAGTTTGTCCGCCATGATTCCGGAGCCGACTACAACCGACAAGAGGAAGGCTGTGCCGATAAACTCGGCGGTTAATGAGCGTGCTAACGAAGAAACTTGCATGGCGCCTCCGGGGAGCAGACTGGCGATGCCGCGTTCGGGTTACGAGCGCAGCGTGGACGAACATAAATCGGGTTCAGTTTACCATTTCCCCCTTGTTCTCCCGCTTCGGGTCTTGTGGCTGACCGGCGTCATAGCCGATGGAGGTGATCGCCAAAACTGAGCTGATGTGCTGGTCTTGCAGATTTCGTCCTGGACGAGAGATGGTAAGGGGACCATTTTTTTAGGTTCAAAAGTGGGACGGTTGCGCCCTCTTGTCTACGGTCCGTTTGCGATTCATCGCGCATTAGGGGCCGGACTTACCGGCCGAGCGTTCCGGTCCGGGGCTGTCGCGGAATCGGCGGGGACGGTCTCTCGTTGCGGTTACTGGACATATTCGCTGCCCTAAACTGTGCATTCATGCATGTTTTAGGTCTGTTGTCCAATATCGAGGCCGAACGGGTACAACTTTATGTAAGCAGTGATTCGCAGCGGTGGAGCGTTTTCGTAATATGGGTGAAGGAAGAAGCAACGTCCCGGGGGAGATTGAGACTCCGGAAATAGGCATACCGGCCGGAACTGCAGATAATGGTGTTCTGTTGAGAGATTCCGGGTTTTTAGCGCCCGGAAGCGAAAATGAACCGGTTCAGGGTGAGCCTCAGGCACCCCTGGATGGCGGACAACCCTCGACGCCGTTCCGGCCCGGGCAGGAAGCTGCTCAAGTTGGAGATCCTCCCGCATCTAACCTTCCCTCTCCTTTTCGTCCGGCCCGACCGGAAGTCGGACCGGCCGTGAATGCGCCGCCGGACACACCGGCGCGTCCGGTGGAGAATCCCCCCGCACCCGCAGATTCACCGACGCCTGTCGCACGAGTTGCCGATCGTACCGCCACCGCTGACCGCCCTGGTCTGGTCAGTCAGTTGCCCCGAGAAGCGCTTGACGCGAACAGTCGTGCCATGGAACTGCTGCAGGCGGTCCGTCCGGGTGTACCAATGTCGGAAGACCAGCGTCGCGGGTTTGAGAAGGCGCTTAGCGACGCGGGGAAAATTGACCCCGTGAAGGCTGCCGAGCAAGAACGGCAACTAGAAGACGATTTGAAGAATCGCACGCGTAGCGTTCCCGGTGGCAAGGTTTTGCCACCCTGGACCGAGCAAAAAGAACGTGATTTTCTTGGCAAAGTAGACGCTACACAAAAGGCTCTAAGTGACATCCCTGAGAGCACGCGAACTCGGGTGCTTGAGTTGGAGCGTCAGCTACGGGCGCTCCCGAACCTGGACCCGCGCCGCGCTCCGCTCTATGTCGCGTTGAACGAGTTGAGCGCACCTGCTGCCGATCCTGGTGGCAAGGTTCGGGCCTATCGCGCTCAAAAGGATCAATTGGATACCTTCACCAAAGACAATGCTGACGGATTGGCTCGCCGTCAAATTCACCAGCAAGAGATGGCGCTCCTTCACTCCAAGTCCATCGTGTCCGGACTCTACGCGCTTGCGCTTGAGCGCACCGGCACAACGAGTAAGGACGATACGGACAAAATCAAGTCACTTGTGCGTGACTCGATGGGTGACAAGTTTGCTACCGGAAACATTCCGGAGATTATGCTGCTGCGCGAAAAGTACGGCGTAATTGAGCGCGATCCCGGGGACGACAAGATCCCGGGGCGATTGGCTTTAAAGCGCGCTGTGGAGATTATGAACGATCAAACTCAAGGAACGCCGAAAGAGCGTCTTGAGCGCGCTAAGCCATTTTTTGAACAGGCCGTCGGTGCCTCCGACGAGATCGACATGAAAAAAATCGACGAAGAGCTTCAGGCGATCGCTAAGGAAGCAAACGAGATTGGTGAGGGAAACAATCCTGCGCGCATGGACGAGTTGGACAAGCGTGCTACTGAATTACTTGAGAAATTGAAACAACCCGGTCTTGCTCGGTTGGCCTATGCGACGGCGATGAACGATGTCGCAGTGCAGACAAAAGATAAGGACCTGAATACCCGCGCGATCAACATACTCAAGTCGCTTGAGCTGCGTGATCCCGGCGCGAAGTACGATCCGCTCGTGCAGGGAGCGTTGTTGCTTGCATCATCCGATCCGCCCAAGTCCATTACGGAAGAAGAAGCCGTCAAAGTTGGCCTGCCGGAAGTCGAGCGTCGAAAGAAGGAAGACACGGAGGCGGGGAAACCGCCTGAAATACCGTTCTGGCGCAAAGCGGCAGGTGCCTCCGTTGATTTTCTCGTTAGCATGGCCGCAATGTATGCCATCAGCAAATTATGGAAAGCAGGTCGAGAAGGACCTGTGCGTGCATGGCAGACTTCCCGCCGGACCAACTCTGTCCAGATGGAAGCGACGCCTTCGCTCCGACCTGGTGAGGCACCGAGGATGGTGATTCAGGGGGCCGATGGGGTTGAAAGAGAAGTCTCAGGAGTTCGCAAAGAGGACGGACGCATTCGTGTTAAAGATGGTGAGAAAGTCGAAGCCGTTGATCTTAAGAAAGGCGACAAGCTTGTCTTGAAAGTGGCGCCGGATTCGAAACTTTCACCGGATCAGGTTCGCGAGGCTGCGCGTAAGATCTTGACCCCGACGCGAATTGAAGAAGCCGTACAGGATCTGAAAACACAGCACGAGGCCCAGCTTCGCCAGCGAGAAATTGAGATCGAACAGATGCGCCAGGCGCTGGAACAGTCGCGTGTCGGCAGCGGGTCCCCGGGAACGGAAGCCGCTCGTCCTAGAGTTGGCGACCGCGTTCAACATAACAACGAGACTCACTCTGTTGCCGGCGAGACTGGTCGCGAGGCAATTTTGCATCGTCCGACGACTGCCGATGCGGCGGTAGCGGAGCCGGTTACCGAGGCAGATCTAAAAGCTAAATACGAAGAAGTAAAAGTAACGGTTGACGGAAAACAAGAAACTCGGTATCTGGAAAAAGGTCATGCAGAGCGGGGCGCATTCAAAGTAACCGAGGCTGCAGGACAGCGGTTCATCGCTCCCGATGTTTCATTGACGGTGGTGCCCGCAGAGCAAGTGAGAGTCGCTGCACCGACTGTGGTGGCGCCAGGGGGGCAAACCACGACTTCAAGTGGCGGCACAACCTCAACGCCGGCAAGAGAGGTCCCGGCGCCAGAAAGACCAGCCCCTGAACGCGGACCGGCACCAACTGCGGACAGGCTGCAAGGCACTGAGTTGCGACCCGGTGCCGATGGAACTTTACAGCGAAACGAGACGCGCGTAGGCGAAACGATGAGCGTTGATCGTTTGCGCGAGCAAAAAGAGGTTAGCGGTGAACAGATTCGTGGTCTCGAAACAGAAATTGAACGCTTGAAGAAGTCTGACAAGGCTGCAGAGCGACAGCGCGCTGCTGAATTGGAGATCGCCGTTAAGGCGCTGAAGGGCGAATACGGACCGACTGCTAAAGCTGATGCACACAGAGCAATTATGGAGGGCACGCGCACCGAGCTTGAAGGTCGTCGTTTCGGTCGCGGAGCGACTGTCGTGGCCGCTGTCGGTATCGGTATTCTTGCAACCGCGGCGCTTGCCTGGTACCTGGGATCACAAAGACCGAAAGAAGTACCATTGGTGCGGCCGTCAGTAAGCGGCAAATAGGAATCAGCACATAAAGTAATCTCGCTTGAATGCGAAGGCATCGCGTGCCAAAATTGCCGACTTGACTTAGAGGAGGCAAATCGATGCGTATCAAGTTGGTTTCGGCAATGTTGCTGTTGGCTGTCGGCGTTGCTCCGGTTGCTATCGCCGCAGACAAGTATCCCAAGAAAGCATATGACGCAACTTACGAAATGGTTGGTTCAACCGGAAGCTCCACCGTGAGAATGGGTTCGGACGGCAAGGGTAAGACCTTGATGGAAAGCAGCTCCGGAACCTATAAAACGACTACCATTAGTGATTACAATGCAAAGAAGGCTACATCGTTGCTTCATGCGCAGAAGATGATGACCGTCATGCCGTTTGATCCTGATGCTAGCGCAACAGACGAAGAATCCATGAAGAAGAAAAACGCGAAGTCTCTCGGTGTGAAAATGGTGGCCGGCCGAAATTGCAAAGGTTGGAGCTATGCATTTAAAGGCGGTGACAGCGAAGTATGGTCCGATGTCTCTGGTGATTTTTTGGTTAAGTCTACGACAAACAGCAGCGGAACAAAAACAACGATGACCCTCAAATCCATAAAAGATGGGGCTCCCCCGGCTGCGGCATTCGCTATTCCGGCAGACTACAAAAAGATAGGTCAATAGCGCAAAAGCAAAGTTTTGACCGGTTTGGTTTCCTGATTCTTTCCGGGCCGAACCGGTCTCTTTGTGGCCGTCAGCTTAGCATTTCGGTATGCGGGTGCCCTCGGATGGTATTTTAACTGTAGGGGTTTTCGGGGGCGATATGTGGGTCGAGGCTTTCACAAGGATCCATAAAATACCGGTAGCGCGAAAGCTCTTGGTTTTCGTTGCTCTGGCTGGTTTTTACGCCTGGTTCGTCGATTGGTTTACTGAAACCGAAAACATCGCCAAAAGTGTAATCGATGCTATTCACGGTGCTTCTTTCGGCAGCATGATTCTTGGCGTGTTGTTGGTCTTTCGTACCAACTCTGCTTATGATCGGTGGTGGGAAGCTCGCAAGCTCTGGGGGCAGCTGGTCAACGACACCAGAAACCTGAGCATGAAAGTGAAGTCTTACGTTGCGTTAGACGAACAAGACATGGCCGATTTTCGCAAGCTTGTAATTTCGTTTCCGTTTGCGCTGAGAGAGCATTTGCGCGAAGGTGTTGCGCTTAATAAGATTCCCGGCTTTGAGGGTTCGACGGATTTTCCTTCTCATGTGCCTGCATACATCGCTGAAAGCATTTTTCAGTTGATAAAAGAGTGGCGCACCAAGAACAAAATCGACGGGTTCGAAATGATGCAGCTCGACGCACATGCACGCTCATTCATGGATATCTGTGGTGCTTGTGAACGAATCAAGGCTTCTCCGATTGCCTTGTCCTACAGGGCCATTCTCAGGCAGGGCGTAGCTCTGAACGTACTGAGCATTCCATGGTATTTTGCCAATGACTGCCACGCATGGACCGTATTGATTACGTGTGTGGTCGCCTACTTTATGATTGGCTTGGAGTTGATAGCAGAGGACATTGAAGAGCCGTTCGGAGAAGGCGGTGATAACATTCCTCTGGAGCAGATTTCCCGCAACATTGAATTGTCAGTGATCGAGATTCTGGGTAAACCCGATTTCCACCCCAATTCCTTTCGCATGGAAAAAGCTAATCTGATCGAAGCTGCCGAACCTAATTAGTTGCATGCTTCACTGAGTCGGTTGTGTGTTTTGAGAAGGTCGAAAAAATCTAAATGGTCGTTGGATATGCGAGAGTATCAACTGACGATCAGAACTTGGAGCTGCAAATAGTGAGCGCAGACTCTTCTTCCCTTGGGCGACGGGGCTCGGTCCCTTCGGCGATTCGCAGACCCGGCAACCGGGTACGATCTGAAAAAGAGCGGAGGCGCAACCTGTGGTTGAGTTGAAGAGTTTAACATCTTACGAATTGGTGGAAACGTTGGTGGCCTCGGCTGCGCGTCCTGCTAAGGACTTAGATCGCGCAATCTCGAATAAAGAGGCTGCTAAACTGCGCGCGCGCGCTAACCGGGCCGGTTTGCCCATCGCCGATGAATATGGCATGAGCGAATTGGTGTTCGGGTTCACCGACGGCATCGGGACGTGGCATGAAGATCTTTCGGAGGGATGGGAAGAAGGTTTTGAGAAACGATCGGTAATGCAGTCTGCTTTCAAGGATGCGCTCTTGATAGCGCGCTTAATGGTTCGCGAGAAAGACGGGTTGATCGGATGGCAGTTGGAGAGAGAAGCGCGACGATTGATAGACAATCCCGGTGAAGGAGAAGGGCTGAGTGAGGCTTTTATTAGCGCACGTGACGAGTATCAGAAGAGGCGTGGTGAGTACATACTTGAATTCGGTACTGTCCACTCGCATATTTTCGCCCGGCAGCAGCAACTTCAGGTCCTTTTGGACGGCATCACGAAAAGCCGTGATCTGCCGCGTGTTACTTTAGAGTTTCGGGACGGTCGAGCGAGCGTCGCCGATTACGTGCGCGGAGCAAACGTCGTTGTGCTAAACAATGCTGATTTGACGATGCGTTCGCGAGCACCGTTTATAGTGTCGCTAATCGCTGGTCAACTTACGGTAAGCTATCACGATATACAAATTGTTCGCGCTCTTATCGATCGGGTAAATGGCGAGGGACAGCCGCCTCCTGAATGCAAGAAAGAGTTGCCGGCTGCGCTGCGTGCGAAGGTTATCGCGCAGTATTTCGACCTCACCGGTGGTGCGCTAGCCGGCGATTTCCTCGATGACGTTGCGCTTTTGCGATCCACCGTTCTCAACGCTGAAGAACTGGAGAGGGCCGGTGCCTTGATGGTGGCTTTCAAGGCGACTATAGGCATGTTGGAAGCGCACGAGATGCGCGCTGACGCTATTGCATCGTTTGAAGAGCAATCGCGAAAGTTGCGCACAAGTACGGAGAAGGGATCCTGTGAGCTCATCTCCGAACTATACGATCAGGTGACAACGAACACGCAGATTTCGCGAGAGACTACCAAGGCGGATAATCCCTGGCGCAAAGTATTGAACAAATTGCAAGCAGGTACGGCACGGAAAAAGCCTTTAGAAGGAGACTTGGCGCTGTCTGTACCCACGGAGACAAGCCAGGCTGCCGAGCCCGCGGGTTCGGATCCGGAGCCGAAAATTCCACAGAAGCACATTGATCAGATGTCGCAATTGTGCCGGTTGATCGATGATGGTATCGAAGCGCTAAGACAGCAGCAGAAAGAAGGGCAGGACAAGTATTTGATGTATGTTCACGCTCGCGAAGCGGTCGTGTTTTCCAAGGATGCGTACACTCTTGCACTTTCGCGATTGTCGCCGAAGCTAAAGTACACGGGTCCGAAGAAAAAGAAGCCAAGGGGAATGGAGGACGCCTGCGTCCATCACGACGAGTCGACCTACCTTGACGTTCACGGAATGTAGCGCCCTTAATCGTCTGCTATCAATACGTTCCAGCTTGGTACGTGGAACCAACATTGACTTACCCCATTGACTTTCAGATAGTAAACATCTGTCGTGCAAAAGTAGGAAAAGATGTCAGACACCCGCCCCGCCAATCTGAATCTAGACAAGACCGTGAGTCCAAATCTCAATGCCCCTATTGATCTGGGTGCGTTGAGCCGCAGTTTGAATTCCGGCAAAGATGTTCAACCGCTTGTAGCGCCTCGGTCAACAGTGCCAGGACTTTCGTCTTTGGAAATTGTTCGGGGGGGAGCCGGTGGTTCCGGTGTCCTTCGCGATTCTCGCCTTGGTACCGGTCTTACGCCGCCGGCTGATGCAACTCGACCTGCTGTCGGCACGGCTCGTCCTGCCGACGCGACGGCGCCTACACTCCGCCCCTCGGATGCGACCGCTGCTACCACCGACTCCACGCGTATCACGGATGCTGCCGTTCGTAAGCCTGTCAATGGAGTTCTTGAACTCGAGTATGGTGACCCCGGCTTCGACAAGTCGATTGCGCAGACTGACTATCACACGCTTAAGATTCGCAACCTCCCTGAAAATGTGCGTTTGAAGCCATGGGTCGATAAAAACGGCTATCTTTTCTCCTTCGAAAACGGAAACGACAAGGAGGCCGCGCATTACTTTCCGCCCAATCTAAAAACTGTTCAAATAGAAGTGTGGAACGGAAAGCAATATAAGCCGTATACCAAACCGGCCGACGAACTCAGAATCTCTGCCGTGCAGGGCGTGATGGCAGAGCAGCGAAGCGACAAATCCAGCTTTGGTAGTTTCGACAATAAGACCCATCCGTACAGGTATGCCGAGCGCATGTCTGCCCTTGCGGAGCAGCAGCTGAACTTGCAGGAGAAAGCTCTGAGGGAAGGGGCGGAAGCGTCGCCTACCAATCCCTATTTCCGAATTTACCTGGCGGATATATTGATTGCTCGTGCAATTAAGCCGGTAATTGAAGCAGTGAAAGCCGGTAAAGACGCGAACTTAGACAATCCCGAAACCATGAAGCGCATCGATGAAGCCCTGTCGGAGCTCGCTAAGGCTCGATTGATCACGCAAAAACATGGTGATATTCGTGTTCCAAACACCTACCAACAGCCGCCGCTGTTTCCGTTCGGGCTCAACCCCTACTACCGAAATCCCGATGCTTACTGGAGCGGTGCCGCCTATCAGTCGTATCAAAGAGAAGTCGGACTCACTGTAGTGAAGGCCTGGATTAAGAGCGGAGCGATCAAGCTGCAGTTGCCACCCGCTTTGCCACCGGGCTGAGCTAATTCTCATTTGAATTTGCATATGCAGACAAAGTGCCTTGGATGCATTCGTTTCCAGCTACAATCAGCTGTTGTCTCAACGCGCGGGTCTCAATAGTGAAACGTCTTGCTGTACTTGGTTCGACAGGGTCAATCGGATGCCAGACTTTGGATATCGCCGGATCGCACCCGGAAGATTTTCAGGTGGTTACGCTTGCCGCCGGCGGGAGCAAGCTGGAATTGCTGGTGGAACAAGTGCGTCACTTTCGACCGGAAGTAATAGCCGTACCTGATGAGATTGTGCGTAAGGCTCTGTTGGCGGTGCTCAATATCGACAACTACCGTCCGGAAGTTGTAACAGGCGACGCTGGTTTAGAGCTGGCGGCTGCGCACCCTTCAGCCGACACCGTGGTTGCCGGGTTAGTGGGCGCAGTGGGAATCAGACCGGTGGCCGCTGCTGCGCGCGCGGCCAAAACTATTGCGCTGGCAAACAAAGAGACGCTGGTTGCCGCTGGTGCGCCGATTATGGCGATGGTGAAACAGTACGGTGCCAGGATTGTTCCTGTCGACAGCGAGCATTCGGCTATTCATCAATCCCTGAGCGGTTACTTAAGCGGTGATATCAAACGGATTCTGTTGACTGGTTCCGGCGGACCCTTTCGGACTTGGACCTCCGAGCAGTTGAAGAAAGCTACGCTGGAAGATGCGTTGAAGCACCCGAACTGGTCGATGGGACCAAAGATTACGATTGACTCCTCAACGCTCATGAATAAAGGCTTGGAGATAATTGAAGCGCGATGGCTTTTTGATGTTAGTGCCGACCGAATTGACGTAGTGATTCATCCGCAGTCTATTTTGCATTCAGCTGTTGAATTTGTTGATGGTTCTGTTGTTGGCCAGATGGGCGTTCCCGACATGCATTTGCCCATTCATTATGCGCTCTACTATCCCGAAAGAAAGCAATCGCGTGCGGTGCCTCTGCTGGATTTGTTCAAAGTGAAAAGCCTTACATTTGAAGAGCCTGATTATGACCGATTTCCTTGTCTTGCCATGGCACGCGAAGTAGCTGATCGGGCTGATACAACACCTTGCGTATTAAACGCCGCAAATGAAGTGGTGGTCCAATTCTTTCTCCAAGGCTCCATTGGCTTTTCGGAGATCCCCGGATTTATACGAAAAGTTGTTGATCTTCACCAAAGCATCACTCAGCCATCACTTGACGATATACTTGAAGCCGATCGGCGTGCACGTGAAACCGCCAAAGACCTTCTCGGAGCTGCAGTTAGATGACCACTTCCACCACGACTTCCAATGTCACCGTTTGCGATCACCCGATCGTTCAGCACTATCTGACGCGTTTGAGAGACTATCAAACGCCTACTAGTGACTTCAGACGCATTGCTATTCAGATGAGCCGTGCTCTTGTTTATGAGGCGATGCGCGACCTGGTCGCACGAGAAGCTGGTGTTGAAACGCCGCTAGGACCCGCGAAGGGTGTGGTTCTAAGTGACTATGTTGTTATCGCTCCGATTCTGCGCGCGGGGCTGGCGCTTGCTGAAGCGGCGCAAGAAATCGTGCCGCCGAACGCACGTGTGTATCATGTGGGTTTGAAGAGAGACGAAGCAACACTGCAAGCTATCTCGTACTATGCGAAGTTGCCGGACAAACTGCCTGCTGAATCGAAAGTCTATGTTCTTGATCCCATGCTTGCCACTGGTGGTTCGGCCATCGCAGCAATTCAACTGTTCCACAACCTGGGCGTCAAACAGATTCATCTAGTGTGTTTCCTTGCTGCACCGGAAGGAATCAAGAAGGTGCATGAGAAGTTCCCCGGCGTCAAAATCACCACCGGATCGATCGACAGCCATCTCAATGAGCATGGCTTCATCGTGCCCGGTTTGGGCGACGCTGGCGACCGTATTTTCGGCACATAGATTAGCTAATCAGTTTGTCCAAATTGATGGTGCCATTCGCGGACGGTGTGGTTGCCCGTGCTGGCCGAATTTGATCACTCAAGATCGAGAGCCGACCAGTGGAGCGGCCGGCTTGCGTCAAGTTCACGTCGGAACACAGGTATTTCGCCATCGTATTAGCTTTGACCCCTATTGTCTACTTTTGGTCGGCATGAGTGGTGATACACGCACGAATACCCCTTGGCATTAACAAGTACTCATTGGAACCGGAAAATCGCTGCTGTATAGTTCTGAAAGTGAGCGTGTTGTCGTGTGTTGGCGGTTTTTACGAATCAAGGCGTGATTCGCGATGTTTTCCGGATTACTTTTCATCTGCCGCTCCGGCGTCGAGCAACAACAGATGTTCTAAGCCACCATCCGAGCCATTTATGGAGAATGCTATGACTGTAAGCAACAATCTGAACCTCGGACCTAAGTTCCTTGAACTCGATGCACTGGTAAAAGAGGGCACCACGGAGTGGCGCAACAAGGAAGCTATCAAAGCGGAACAGAAGTTTCTGCGCGCAGCTGAAGTTCGCGGTCAACTCTATACGAACAATGAGATCGACAATCTCAATCTTGATCTTCAGAAAGTAGATAAGATTCTTTCGGGAACACTGAACAATTTTGCCGTGATCAATCTGGAGAATCAGCGCAACGAACGGGCTCTGGAACTGGCAAGCCGAGGGTTGGAGCTTTTACAGAAAGCGGAGAGTTTCGACCAGGAGTATTTCGACACTCTCGATTTGCTAAAAGAGATTCACGAAAAAATCAACGAAGTCGAATCGGCCAGCATGCCGAAGCCAACCATCAAGCCAGTTACAACAAAAAAGACTACTGGTTCGATTGCCATACCGCTTCAGACCGAAACCGCACCAGAGCCAGCCACGGCGCCAGCTAAGAAAAAGACCAGTCCGCGAAAGAAGAGCTGATCTTCGATCCGTATTGATGTGAGTTGCCGCGCCTCCGTAGCTTTTAACGGAGGCGCTTTTTATCGAGGAGAACGCGCGAGCCTGACTAGTACGAATTTTCTTTCCCGGCTGCTCCATATCCGGTCCCGCCTACGTAGATACCGCAAGATTGGGGGAGTAATACGGATGCTTGCCCGGGCCGTATACGAGAAGCTATCGGTAGTGCTTAACTGATTCTCATGCCTATGGATATGCCTCATGCCAGACGAACGTTTTGAAAATCCGCTGAAGATTGCTCCTGCTTCTAATGATTCAGATTCTGTGGGTGCGAAGTTCCAGCGAGAAGCCGAGTTGCTTAGAGACGGGCTTTCCACCGGCGCAGTAAACCGTCTGGTTCAGATGTACGAGAACCCTGGCGAAACAGCGTTAGCTGTCGGCACATGCGCAGCACTAGGTGCCGGACTGAATATTGCCTCACGCATGGGTGGACGCTGGTCTGCTGCCGCGAAGTTAGCGGGTGGGACATTTGCAGTCTGTACTGGAGTAGACCTCATCCGAAGGGGCGCTCCGACAATTGGAGCGATGGCAGACACATGGTCAAACCCGGCCAATCTTCAAGCAAACAAAGACACTGTCGCGCACTATGCAGGCAGCGCTCTGGTGGACTATCCGGTGATGTTGGCGTCCGGGTATGGTGGCTTCAGGGCCGCCGGTAAGATTCAGGGTGTAAACATCAATGTTAGATTCGGCGAATTCAACAAAGAAATCGGGTTCGGTCACAAACCTACCGTTGCTGAGCCCAGTGGCAGGCTGCTTGATTTCAAGGTTGAACGAATAGACGCCGCGGCATTTCCGAACATATCAGTGGTCAAACCGACGTTCTATCCAACCATTCTTCCGTTTGATCTGTTGGGGAGTTCGCGCCCTGCCGAAAAACTTGAAATGAAGCAGGGGATCAACGCAGGTGAGGGCCGGATACGAGGACTTCATGAGGTCTTGAAGGACCTGAACAAGCCTGCGGAGAACAATCCTCCGAAAGAGATCAACATTCCAGCCGAGATAGAGGTGCGACCCGGTTTGAAGCCGGCCGGACCGATCGAGATAAAGAAGATTGAGCTCAACCCGATTGCACCACAAAAGCGAGATGCCGGCGAGCGGAAAGATCCGATCAAACTTGAACTGGAAAAGCTTCCGCCAATCAAGAATCCGGCGGGCGATGATCGCGCGGCTTTCATTCAAGACGCGTTCAGAGCCAACCGCGTAATGATGGACCACATTCAGTCAAGCAGCATGTTGGAGTTGTACAATCTGAAGGGCAAGTAAGGCTTTTATCGTAAACCGGTACCGGGTTTGGTGCCGATATCGAGGAAGCGAATCACCGACAGCATGTCGGCATTATAGACAAAGCCGCGCGCGCCGGCTTGGAGCTTGCTTCCTTCGACGTGAAGCATTCTCATCATGTATTCAGGCAGTGGACTGGACATGGCGAACAAAAGCCGCGCGTGTTCGTCCGGTAATGCGCTGTCCGTAGAGGGAAACTCAACTTCCGGTCCGCCTGCTGTTCCGATATGCATGTTGAACAGCAGGGACTCCCCATCGCGGGACCTCGTCATCATGACTTCGTAGGCATGTTCCAGTGGATCGCCGTCGGTTGCCGCGCCGTCGGAAATATTGATGACTATAGGCGGGAAGCAGGCCGGGTGGCGAGCGATCCATTGTTTAAGCAATCGTCCCGTACGAAACAGCGCATCGCACATAGGGGTGTCACCGCCTGCTTTCGGCTCCAACCACACTGGTTGACGAATTTTGTGCTGCCTTGTTTTGCCCTTGTCGTCGCTAACTTCTTTTGTGATTTCCATCAGGCGCGCCGGCTGTGCCCCGATTTCGCTTATCGGAATGAAGTCGCGTCCGTCGAATGGTCCGGTTAACGCCGGTCTGGTATCCGCGCCGTAACCCAACACACAGACGTGGTAGTAGTCGCGAATGCCGTCGGACTTCGTACACTTCAGTACCAGGTTTTGCAGCAGCTTGTTGATGGCCCTGGCAAGCGCTTCCGCTCTCGTCTCGTCGCTCTTTTCATCGGACCACTCCGCCATCGAAAGCGACTGGTCAATCAGGAAAATGAAGCAGGAAGGATTTGCCGTACTGATTTCCGCCTGATAAGGCATAACTCCTCCAATGGTCTTAGATTCAATCGCTGCAATTTGAGGTAAGTAGTAATGCTGATCTTCCCGGTGCCCCCATATGAGTTGGCCCTCTCCGCAAGATTATAACGAAGCGATTCAAATACCGAGCCTTTCGTTGAATGATGACGAACTGGCTGACGGTGAGGCTGATCTCAATCATCTTGGTTTGCCTAAGGCTGTTACCGGTGCCTTTGCGAGCGTTTACAGGCTCAAGTGCCAGGACCGCGATGTGGCGGTACGTTGTTTCCTCCACAATATTCCCGATCAACGTGAGAGATACAAAGCGCTAAGTGAGTTTCTTGCGCAGACACCACTCGATTTCATGGCCGGATTTGAGTATCAGGAAAAGGGCATCAAGGTACAGGATCAATGGTTCCCTATCTTGAAGATGGAGTGGATTGAAGGCCAGTCCTTAGAACAGTTTGTTAGCCGGAAGGTGAATCAAAGGTTCTCTTTGGACGGGCTGATCCTCGAGTTTGCTTCAATCTACCGCAAGATGCGATTATGTGGTATCGCGCATGGTGACCTGCAGCACGGCAACATACTTGTGACGAACGATCAGACACATGGTTCTCGTCTTCGCCTTGTCGACTATGACGGAATGTTCGTTCCGGGCTTGAACGGGCTTGCAAGCAACGAGTTGGGGCATCCCAATTATCAACACCCGCGAAGAAAGAGCAAGCATTTCGGTCCGTTTCTCGATAATTTTTCTGCGTGGGTTATCCATGTCTCATTGAATTGTTTGGCTCATGATCCCACCTTGTGGTCTAAGCTTTCCGGCGGAGACGATTGTTTGCTCTTTCGTCGTACCGACTTCAGGTCGCCGGCCGGTGCGCATGTGTTTAATTTGCTGGAGAGGCATACAGCCAAAGCCATAAAGAATCTGGGCGCCATTCTAATGCGGTTGATTCACTATCCGCTTGCGCAGATTCCTGCTCTCGATTTGGATGTGATTTCCGCCGATGATTTTCCCTCGCCGGTTCTGACAGCGGAAGAAGAACTTGAACTGCGACAGGAGGAAGAGGCCGACTCCATTCGGCTGAGTAGTGTTGACGGACTGCCGGCTTGGACCAACGATCAGTCGGGCGCCAGTGCCATCGATCGTACGACCAGGACCGGCCCGTGGCCCGGAATCAAACATTACGCAGAAGCAGTGGCCGATGCCAAGGCAAACTTTGCCGATCCAGAGCTGGCCAACGCAGTGCCGAGCGTGTTCGACGCTGCCGTTGGTCCGGATGGAATGGTATTCTACATGCGCTGTCTAACCCGGCACCTTGCTGTTAAGTGTTTCTTCCGTCATGTCGAGGATCGACAGGAGCGTTACGACGCCGCGACGCGGGCACTTACGGGAGACTGTCGCCGTTATTTTCTAGAGTACGAGTATCAACCGGAAGGACTGCGCGTTGGCAATTATTGGTACCCGATTTTAAAAATGGAGTGGGCTTACGGAATGAGTATTTCGCAAGCCGCCGATTACTACAAGGGGGATGCCGAGTACATCGGAGTTCTTCTCCGGCATTTTCGCCAGATGATGAAAACGTTGTCTCGTGCCAATATTGCTCATGGCGATCTTCAGCCATCCAATTTCTTGATTTTCAACAACGACTTCAAGCTCATGGACTACGACGGAATCTTCGTTCCTGAGCTGGAAGGGAGGCGCAGCATAGAAGCAGGACACATGCATTATCAACACCCTCAGCGCACGCTGGAACACTTCGGACCGAATCTGGATCATTACTCCGCGTGGGTAATTGATACATGCTTGATCTTGATGCAGCGCGATCATGCCGTTTGGGGGCTGGTCCGGCAGCGTTTGGAATACTGTCGAGAAGACGCGGAGTGGGCCTTTCAAATTTTGGGCTGTCACTACGATGGTAATATTCGCAATCGCGCACGGTTGTTGGCGCGATTCATGAAGGGGGATTTCGAGGATATTCCCTCGCTGGATGAGAATTTTGCCTTTGAAGAGCAAAAAGCCGCCGGCGGTGTCTTAGGCGGTATTAAACGCTTGTTTCGACGCCCGGAGAAGTAGTGAACTCGGGCGAATCTTCCTACTATTGACTAAATTCAATCTTTTGATGCCTGGTCCATGCTACTCTGAGAGAAGCTCTTGGCAGCAGGGCTGCGCTGAGTCGTCACTGAAGAGCTTCTGTCACTGAAAAATTGGTTTGTTTGTGAATACATTTTTTGCGGTCTTTGTCGTTTCATATCTCTTCCACATGCTTGGTGCAACACTCGGGTATCACAGACTGTTGTCTCATCGTTCGCTTGTGGTGCCTAAGTGGCTCGAGTATTTCATCGTTTCCGGCGGTTACCTCGCGTTGGAAGGTTCTCCCATTTTTTGGATTACGACACACCGATTGCATCACCGTTACTCCGACAAGAGCGGCGATCCTCATTCTCCGTTGGACGGCTTCTGGCACGCATTCATTCGTTGGATGTCCAGCCCGGCTGTGGACATATCTGCTAAAGACAGTCAGCAACTGGCACCGGATCTTTATCGTGATCCCGTTTATCGATTCCTTCACTGTGGACACACCCATTGGGACGGCTATCTTTGCTTGTTCTTTTCGGTGCTGTTTCGCGTCGCAATATATTTTTGGCTGGGACCACTTGCGTTGGTGGCCAATTTGCTTGCGACGGGTTTAGCATTTCTCGGACCGCTTTTGGTAAACACAATCACGCACATGCCTCAGTTCGGCTATCGCACGTACGACAGCCAGGACAACAGCAGGAATGTTTGGTTTGTTGCGCTCCTGTCCATGGGTGAGGGCTGGCACAACAATCACCACGCATTTCCACAATCGGCACGACATGGTCTAAAACCGCTGGAAGTAGATGGTACCTGGATCGCTATTTTGATCTTGAAGTCATTGGGACTTGCGCGCAACATCAGGCTTCCTCGGGTTGATTCTGAAATTGCTGACGACGCTAAGCTTGTCGGGCCGGCGACACCAGCGGTAGTGGCAGCGGAAGAACGCGAAAAAATCGAAGTAGTCTAGTCTCGGTGTTGGTCCAGCCATGTATCGTTGGATGGTTTCTGTCCCATTAACTCACTTACTTCCAGTGCCGTAAGTCTGGCTTCTAGAATCTTTTTGTCGCGTTCTTCTTGCGACATTGTCTTGTCCGACTTCATTTCTTCGATGAACTGCTCTAGCTTCTGTCCTGCCACCTTGAACTTGTCGGCCTCGGACTGAAGATTTTGATGCAGAATGGCGCCGGCAAAAAAGGTTACAAGAACTAGTGCTTCGGCGATTATTGCAACAGTGCTCGTGTCCGCCGGAGCGAACTGGAGGAGAAGACGCCAGCAGGCGAATGAAAGCAGCAAACAAGATGTTGGTACGGTAGCGAACCAGAGCCGCTTGTTAGAGCGATACAGGCGTCTGAGTGACGAGGCTCCGAAGTTCATGACGCCGGAGTTCTGCAGGATTTGTAGCGCGCCGAGCAGGCAAATGAATAACATCAGTGCGCATGCCAGTAGTGCTGTTTCTCGATAGCCGGCGCTCGTCATAACCGTGTTTCCCAGCCGAAGTTTTGCCACAACCCAAATGAATATTCCCCGATCGCTGTAAACCTAACCCTGACAAAGAATGCCGTCTCTTGTAGTTCCGCTTGACGGCAACGAAGTGACACAGTCGCGCCGTTGTGGATTTCAAGCGTATTAAATCTAAGTGGCACTTAATGCAATGGCAGCCCGGTTGTTTCTACAGAGAGGGAGTTCGTCTATGTCAGCAGTCTACAAAGTGACCGAAATCGTCGGTACGTCTAAAACCAGCATCGATGATGCTATTCAACACGGCATCAAGCGCGCGTCGAAAACGCTGCGCAATCTTGGATGGTTCGAAGTGAAGGAAGTTCGCGGCTCCTGCAAAGATGGCGACGTCGGCGAGTTCCAGGTCATCATGAAGGTCGGCTTCCGTCTGGACGACGAATAACCCCTGATCCCGGGAGCGCCGGTTTCAGTGGCTTTTTTACGCGTCGTTATTGTAACTTGCAGTTGCGATGACGACGCGTTTCAGCGTTCGTATGCTGCGCAGGGTAGCCTCTCGCCTCGCCGCCCCATGATTCGGTGGTGATAGACTCGCAGTGGTTGCTCGTTGGAGAGTTCACTTGATATGTTGGAAGAGAGACACATAGAATAGTCGACGGGTAACCGCGGAATTCGAATGGTCAAATGGATGCTCAGCCTTGTTATGGTGATCCTGTTGATGCCGGGAGTTGATGCTGCGCCGGATAGCGAAAGGAAAATTCCCGTGCGCGTCTCCGGAAGGCATATTCGGATGGTACCACTAGCAGACTGCGCAGTTCTCTTGCCACCAACGCTATCAATGCCTGTGGATCCCGGGCCGGAATCCGAATACATGATGCGAGTTAGGCGCAAGATTGAAGAAACTTGGTGCTCGCATCTGTCAAAATCGACTGTGACAGTCAAGTTCAAAATTCGACCAGACGGCAGCGCCTACGATATTGGTATTGTCTGTAGTGCTCGTCAGCATTCTGCCGACCAAGCGTCGATAAAGGTTGCTCGAAAGACCATAGAGTTATGCCAGCCGTTTCCGCGGGTTCCACAGAATGGAACCGCCTTCATCGAGGCAGACTTGATAGTCCGTGCAAAGCCCGTTTCGAAGGACTTTTTCGCTGACCCCTATCTTGAACTTCCGTTTGATTCGCAGGCATCGCTGGAAGAACGAATAAGGCAAACAGGGATCAATGGAATAAAAGTTGAGCAGGCAAGACAAGCCGCGAGTAAGAAGCGAAAATTGCAGAGGTGAATTGAGTCGCCGCAGTCTAAGTTATGGCGACGTTTTTGAAAGTTGGGAGGTCGCTTGCATTTCCGTGCAGAGCGCGCATAATTTCAACGTTTTCCCTGGTTGATAACCGCGTCGTGCCTTCTCCGTGCACCATCCAAGTTGCGTCTCGTTCGTATTTCGTACACTTCGGTGTTCTTTGGTCTCAATATGAAAGTGATGTCACCCATGGGTGCAATGCTGCGTGGTGACGGGTGGTCTGATTTCATAGTTTCTTTTGCGAAGGGTTTCATGTGAACCGCCGCACAGTCTTACTTCGCTTCGACGCCGTCGATGTCAATCCGCTCAAAGTCTGGCATGGCGAGTGCGTGAAGGCATCCGCGTCCGCCCACGAGAGCCGAGTGCTTCGCGGTGCTGACGCGGTAAATCTCATCGTTAAACTTGTTTAGACCAAGGCTGATGTCGCCGCGCTTAACGGATAGGTCGTGCGTGTCTGCATTGATCATGACACAGGTGTTAGAGTACATGGTTGTGCCAGCGCCCTGCCAACGAACAACACAATGTGATCGAGGACCGGTTGATATCGCAGAGCCGGCTGGAACGGGATCTCCAGTTCTTAGCGTGACGCTTTCAACTGAACCTGGAGTGCAACAGGTAACTTCGCCGTTGACCAGGCCAACCGTGGCATTGTGTAAGCGGAGGTGCGATTTCACTTTCGTTGAATGACCGGCCAGCCCATGACCAAGGCTCGCTCCACCTCGAAGGAACTCCGCTGCCTCAACACTTCCCGCGGAGAGAAGCATTATTAACAGTGATCCGCAGAATCTGTTCAGGCTGGTCATTGTTGCTCCGTCGTCTAAATTAGACTTCGTTGTCTGCCCTATCTCAATAAACCATAGTCCTTTCCAACCAGTCGATGGGAAACCGGGCGGACCGGCAAACTCTCGCTGAGACCGTCTAAAGACCTAGCTTGGCGATTTGGAATTTCGCTTAGTCATAAACAAACGTAGCTAATCCGGATCATTACTCTGGACTACGAAATCCACCGTGGCTTTGTGTGACGATGGACAGCGCTGCGGCGTTCTTCAGTACTCGCTCTTTGAGTCGCTTTTGCATTTGGAGATACGGCGACTTGGACGACAATGCTGTGACAAGCGAGAACTCTGCCGTGCTGATGTAGCAGCCACTAGCTGCTCTTGTTCGTACTTGGCGCACAGGGACGGAGAAACTCGCTCGCTCCTGGTCTGCTACTAACAATGCTTCACCGGCTTCCAGCTTGTAGCTTTGTGGGCCTGAGAACTCGATTGATGCATGATTTGGATTGTGCAAGCACAGAAGCTCAATTTTGCTTCCTTGCCTTTTGACGACGACAGCCATGTTCGCAGGAATCCTAACCTGACCGAAAGTGAAGCTAATAGAGGTCTTTTCCGGTGAGTACAGAAGCGCTTCCCCATCGCCCGGCGGCAAGGCTTTTTGCTCCGGTGCTCTCGGTTTTACTGTTGCTCCGTCATTTCTTGAGAATTGGGTGGCGGATAGCTGGAACTTGCTTGCGATAGAGCCGTCCAATACTGGCGGACCGAAGACAGGCAGTTGGAGATTTACCGGATCGACCTTGGCAGAGGGAGCCAGTTGGACCATCTGACTCGCTGGAGCCTCGCTCAATTCTTCCGGCGGGTCGGCAATGATCGTAACTCTGTCACCCAGCGTAATTGCGGAGGCGTTTGGAGCTGAGAAAACTACATTTGCACGCAGTGCTTTCACTGTTGCGCCGCCGTTCACTGTGATGCCGTTGCCCCAATAAATCTTGGCTCCTTGCTCAACTGTGGTTACGGAGGACAGCTTCGTGCCCGCTGCCACAGACAACGTTCCTACGACGAGACTTACGTTGCCGAGCCCTCGCGGGCCATCGGCCTTCATTGTTACGCCGTCGCCGAGCCCAATATGATTGGTGGCATTGATGAAAATGTCACCATTCGTGATGTGAATATCGCCATTAATATCAACATTTCCGAAATTGCGAACCTCCATTGAGCGAGCATAGAAGTCAGACTCGAATTCAAAGAAGAGGGTGCACGATTCGCATGGTGTGCTGCTGCTCAAGTGCAGGTTGCCGGTTCGGGTTGGAGCACTGTGCTCCGAGCGGACTGTAAGGCTGGCACCATCGTAACTTAGGTAAACGTCCTTGTTTGGGGTATTTGCATTTTGTTGGTCCAAATAAAGTTTGACATCGGCACCAACTATGTTGATGGGGTTTTGCAATGAACCAATGTCTCGATTGTTTGTTTTGATGTAGAGCGTGCCGTCGCTCTCGCCAATGGCTACACTTGACCCCGCCGCTTGGCTGATGGAACCAGCTCCACCGGTTTCTAGGCGGATTTCTAGCCCGCCTCCCGGTATGGGGGCTGCTTGGGGATTTTGTCCCAATATTGCGCCTGCCAGTAAGATATCGCCCTTTGCGCTGCTTACGCGGATTCTTGGCACATTTCCAGAGCCTTGACTTGAAGCGAATCGTTCATCCGACAAGCCGGCCAGAATTGGTCCGTTGATTTGAATGTTTCCATTCACTGTATTGAGGGTGATAATATCGCTGGCACCGTCAGGTCCGGCTGGTGCACCGGCTCCGCCATCGACTAAGATCGCCAATCCGCTGCCTGTGTTTAAATTTCCATGGTTGTACACGCCCAAGGACGCGTCCACTAACTCCAGTTGACCGCTAGTTGCTCCGGCTTCAAGTCCAAGGTTCAATTGACCCTTGTGGTCGCTGCTACCAATTGTAAATGTGCTATGTGGCAGGTTAGCTTCAGATGCATTTTCATGAGTTGTTGAGACGTGGACATTTGCATTGCTAAATTCGACATTCATCGCTCCATTGTCGCGTGCGCTTTCGATGTTGCCTCGCCCGCCATTCCCAAGCACTATTTTTGTATCGTCATTGAAGAGTACTCGGTCGCTGCGAACAAGCAGATCCTTTCCGGCGGAAATATTGCTCTCGCCTCCCGGTGTCATTGACTGAAATGAGACAAATGAGTTTGCACCAATCGCTGAGATGCTGATAGATGGGACGTTTGGCGATCCCTGACTGGTCGCAACAAGGTTGGAGAGACCGAGCACTGTGTTCTTGCCATCAACGTGAATCTTGATTGTTGAGGCCTTAGTTTCAATGTTGCCGCGCACAGTACCGGTACCACTGATAGTGACGGACTGGTCTGCGAAGTTTTGGTTAAGCTTGATCAGTCCCATGTTGTCCTGGACTTTGCTGCCGCTGCTTGCGGATGGGACGTTTTTTGTGACTATGCTGCCGCCAACCATGTTTAGCGCAAGAGGCGCGGCCGATTTGTTTTCGAATGTGATGGTTCCACCTTGAGTGTTGTCACCCGCAGTAGCGAACACGTTGTCGATGAAACCGCCAAGTGATCCCCGACCGGATTTTCCAATATTTATGGCTGCGTTAGACGAGTAATTGATGGTGATCTTTCCAGCCGTGCCGGACTCACCGTTATCACCGCGAGCAGCGGTTGCGAAGAGTGAGCCAAACACTTGGGGCACGCCGTTTGCCGGTCCGCTCGCACCCATTCCGGCCGTTAGCATTATAGAGCCCGCATTGCCATTTGACGAATTTGATTCGGCTAGAACATCTCCGGAAATTGTGACGGATGAACCAGAAATGAGGGTGATGCTTCCGCCATTTCCCCCGTTCTCTCCGCCGGAGACATCAATTGCGGTTCCATTCAACGTTTGCGAATTGCCGACCGAGAGGGCCGAATCTGTGCCGCTATGCAAGAAGATTTGCCCGCCGTTGCCCTCTGCTTCGGCTACAGCCTTTAGTGAGCCTGTCGCAATTGCACCTTCGCTCTCTAGTTGAATCAGTCCTGCATCTCCAAGCCCCTTGGCGCTAACAGAAAAATTTGTATCTGCCGCATCGATTCTTCCGGAAGAGGTAATGGTGATGAGTCCGCCTTTACCTTCATCCCCGCCACCAAGCGCCTGTACTCGTAGCGATTGTCCACCGCCATCGAAGGTGACCCCTGAATCTTCCGGTGCCAACCCACTTACTTGCAGGTTTATCGTTCCGCCATCGCCAATTCCCTTTCCGTTGGCCAGTAGGTCGCCGGTTAGGAAAATTGAGCTGCTGCTGATGCTGATTTCTCCGCCACTGCCCTGTCCCGTACTGGAGACATCAAACAATGTTCCTCCATCCATGTTTGTAGATGTGACTTCAATGCGACCACCTGCTTTCCCCCGGGCCCTGAGATCTGCACGATCAGCAAGGAGAATACGTCCGCCGATTCCAGGAGCACCTTCGCCTTCTCCCGGGCTACTAAACGACGCCAAAGCAATGGTACCGCCCACGCCTTCGCCATTGCCATTTGCGCGTAAGTCGCCGTTGACATTGAGCACGCCCCCTGTTTCGAGTCCTGAGGTTAGCTCAATAATCCCTCCGTTGCCTCCGTTTCGAGTGGAGCTAGCATTGATGACGCTATTTATACTCAAGTCTTTGCCTGCTGTGGCGGTGATGGTGCCGCCGTTGCTGCCCGTGGCGGTGAGAAGCGAACTTTCATTTACTTGAATGACGCCCTGTGATCCCTGAGCGGCAAGAGTAATGGTGCCACCATCACCAGTGCCGGCACCGTTGGTGCTTAAACGTCCATTCACCGTTAGCATCGCTGGTGCCGATGACGATGACGAGGTCCCGAACGAAAGTGCTGCGGCGCCGATAACGCCTCCACCGGCGCCTCCCGCCGTCAGTGAGATGCTACCTCCGTTGCCGTCTTCACCCCTTGCGTAGACCCGCAGGCTCGGTCCGTTGACAGAAAGGTTGCCACCGGAGGTGACATTAATCGCTCCGCCATCGCCACCGGCCGTGCCGCTGCGAGCGGATAAAACTGTTGCATCGCCCCCTGCTCCAATGGTGAGATCTGTTCCTTCGCCCAATGCGGCGATCTCTATGTAGCCACCGTTGCCTGCGCCATTGCCGTCGACATTTATTCGTCCGGTGACGGAGAGTGTTGAGACCGCTCCTGATTCTCCTGCTCGAAGAACGACGCTTCCACCATTGCCGTTCGTTCCTGCAGATAAGTCCCAGTCACTGGATTCAACCAACAGGTCTTGCCCCGATGACAGTAACAGGTTGCCACCATTACCGGCTTCGCCGCCGTGAGCGCTGATGCTTACGCCCGAGCGAGCATCGAAATTCTCATCGGATTGAACCCGGATGGTGCCACCGTTTCCGGACCCGCTTCCGTTTGCACTTAAGGTCAGGCTGACATTGTCGAAGCTGGTAGATGAAATGTTCATGTTTCCGCCATGGCCGGCTTCGCCACCACCATTTGCTTCAACGGAAGGCAAGGTGATAGCGCCGAACGCACTGGCGCCGAACCCGCCGCCGTCACCTTCGGCTCCGTTCACTGTAATGCTCGATCCGCCAACGGTGACATCTCCTGCGAACGATGATAAAACTATTCGTCCGCCTGAGTAACCCGCTCCTTCGCCGTTGGCGCTCAACTTTCCTGTCACCTCCAGATTGCCATCCAGCGCGGTCAGTTCGACAATGCCCCCTGCGCCGTTGCCCTTGCCGTCGACTACTATGTCGCCGTTGACGGTTAGCCAAGAAGCGGAGCTTGCAAAAATTGTCCCGCCGGATCCCGAGTCCGTAGCTGCGACAGATATGCCACCAGCTTTTATGAGTAGTCCGCCGCTTCCATTGCTTGTGATCTGAACTAGACCTCCGCCGGTTAGACCATTCGCTGAGATAGCTCCATCTTCTATAAGTAGAGGCGAGTTCGCGTTAGCGACAATCCGTATGGTGTTGAAGCCGCCGCGATCGTCGACTATGTCATTATTGATGGACTCAACGCTCAGCTCACCTCTTGAGTCGACAAGCACCGACATGCCGTTTCCTGTAATGGAACCTGCCTGGATTCCGCCCAGCGCGCCGAATACCTCTATATCTCCCCTTGTCGTGAATGCGCCTGCACTATTGATCTCCGTGACTGAAGTTGAACCTGCTCCCTCTTGTGTCACCAGTGCCAGCACTGCGCCACCTTGGCGCTCGCTCACGGATCCGGATTGAACGGAGATGTTGCCGCCTCCGGAGATCAGGTGTCCAACGCTGAGGGATTCGCGTGCATTGATGCTGATGTCGAAAAATCCGGGTGGTGGCGCAATTGGATTTGGACCTGTGGTGATGAAACCCTCGACCGGTGCGATGATAGAGCCGTTTGCCGATGCCACAAAGACTCTTCCCCCTCCTGAGGAACCGCTGCTATCGAGCAGCTCGCCCAAATTGACGGTCTGACCGCCGTATACAAAAACGTTGCCGCCGTTTGACTTTATGATGGAGCCACTGAGGTCGACGCCACCATTGAGTGCGTCGATGGTGACATTGTTGTTGGCTGTGACTTGCAGGCTTTCCGCGGTAATATTTCCGAGGGACGCGCCCAGATAAATCTGCCCGGTAGCGGTAAGGCTTGTTTCTACGGCGCTAATCTCGCCGCTGCCTATCGAGACATTGCCGCCTGATTGAATAAGTGCTTGGTTAAGGCTTACCGATCCGATCTCGTTTCCGGTAACTGAAACGGAACCACCTGCGGTGATTTGCACTCCATTGGCAGTTAACGTTGTAGGGAAGAAGTCGACGCTGGTGCCCGCAGTTATGGTTGCTCCGCTTACATCGATGACGTTGCCACCGATTTGTACAAAGTCTCCAGCTGACATTTCCGTCCCTGCGGCAGAAACTGTGCTGCCGACAATGTAAATTGAATGGGTTGTTTGCAGAGAACCTGATGCGCTTATCAAGCCGCCTGCTTGTAGTGTGATCGCTCCGCCGTTGGCAACGAGTGAGCCGGCGAATATGTTTGCGTTGGCGAACGCACTAATCGCCTCATTGGCCGAAATGCTTCCAAGAAACAAGTCGCCCTCAGAGCTGAAGACCGGGTCGCCGAGAATCTCTATGTTTCCGAGATTGAGCGTCGCTACAGAAGACACATACAGCTCGCCGGTGCTTCCGTTTATTACTCCTGTTGCCGACTCCAGCGTCATCTTTGTGATGCCGTTGCCAGAGTAAAAGTTGAGAGTCGGGCTGTACCAGATACCCCCCAGCACATCTAAGTTTGATTTTGAAGTGAATGCTGCGTCTCTTATATTGATGGCGCCGCCTGCCTGAAAAACTCCTCCCACAGCGTTGACCGCAAGATTGTTCGCCATGACTGAGGCTAAATTGAGATTATTCATGGCGTTGATTGTGCCACTATTTACAATAGTGTTAGCCGCGAGCGAGAAGTTGTTCGCGGCGCTCATAATCGCGGAGAGACCGGCGTTTGACGTGATGTTTGCGATGGCGTTTCCGGCTGTAAGGCTGAGATTCCCTGCGCTGCTAATCTCGCCGATGTTGACGATGTTATTTACCGCATTCATTACAAGGTTCAGATTGCCGACCAAATTGGTGTAACCGGGCAAACCGCAGGATGGAAGAATGGTTGTGATGATTCCTGCGTTGTATATGTTCGCTGCGCTGATAGTAGCCGTGGTTATGTTTGGATCTGTTGAAATCGCATACAGAGTTACATTTGCGGGATTGATAAAGTCCCCGGCGAAATGAAGTGTTGACTGCTGCGCAAAATCTATCACCATAGTGGTTGGTGATGGTGCTGATTGATTGAGAATTGCGCTTACTTCCGGTGTCAGAATTGACGAGGAAGTTGGCACCACTGGTGAGGGCGCTTGCGGCGTTGCGGTTCCGGATGCTGATGCCGGGGATTGTCCGCTTGGCGCACCCGGGATGTCCACGGGTGGGGCTCCTTGCGCCATTGTTGCAGCCGGCAGCAGGGTTTGCGAGTAAACGCAAACTCCGATTGTTGCCGCAATTGTGATACGCCCAAATTTGCGTGATGACATAGGCTCCCTCACGATTTGTGTCCGGAGAAATCAGGTCAGCAACAGTAAGATGCCACGCTCAATGACAGGTCGCGTTCGCCAACGACATGACTCATTAGATATTACGTTCCACAAAGAGCGGCTTGCTAAGCGGTCGCTAGCTCGCGCAGAGGGTTACGATATGCCACCATATGTGGTTTCCCATAGTCGCTCCTTGTGTCTTGAAAATGTCTGTTCGTAAGATGAAGCGGAATGCCTTTCAGTGTGTGTCGGTAGTATTGCGTTCAGGTTCAATGTGAAAGTCGCACAGATTCCTACGTTATGGTCTACTGAATCTAATTTGTGTCCGGCTTTCTTTCGGACCCGGACTGTAAAGTCCTAGGGGATTTCGTTTAAGGCTCTTTGCGGATGGTGATGTTGATTTGAATAGTCTGCGTGTTTGAACGTGAGTTTTGGATCACGAGATCAGTTCAATGAGCCGGCGCGTCTTTTGTTGTTCGTTTCATTTTTCAGCAGGCGCTACGGGCAGATAGTTGCCGTGTCCGGCTGCGGGCCTATCGCTGGTTGACCGAGCTGCGGCTGGAGCCTAACAGTAATGGTGGGGACTTTGATGAACAAAAAAGAGGACCGTTGTTAAGACGGTCCTCTTCGAGGCGTAGTTCGTTCGCTAAGTGCGTGAGTTAAACGCAGGCGCCAGCCAAAGCTGTCGGAGCGCCTGTCTTGGTGCCGTTTGCATAACGGATACCGAGGGCGTCTTGAGCGATGATGATCTTTTGAATCTCGCGGGTGCCTTCGTAGATGTTGAGTACTTTGGCATCACGGAAGTAACGCTCAACCGGATACTCGTCTGAGTAGCCGTAGCCGCCGAAGATTTGAACTGCGTTGTGAGCAGCTTTGTTTGCTGCTTCGCCGCAGAACAGCTTGGCGATTGAGGTTTCCAGCGTGTTGCGGACGCCCTTGTTCTTCAAGTGGGCGGCGCGCAAATAGAGCAAGCGTCCAGCTTCGCAGTCAGCAACCATGTCGGCGATCATGGCTTGCACTTGTTGGTGTTCGCCAATCGGTTTGCCCATGGTGATGCGTTGCATTGCGTAGGTGGAACATTGGTCGATGCAGCCTTGAACCAAGCCTACAGCGCCCGCTGCTACGGAGAAACGACCGTTGTCCAGTGCGGACATTGCGATCTTGAATCCGTCGCCTACTTTGCCGAGCATGTTCTCGGCGGGAACTCTGCACTCGTCCAGGAAGAGTGAAGAGGTGTCCGATGCACGCAAGCCAAGTTTGCCTTTGATGCTCTGGGCTGAGAATCCGGGAGTCTTGGTGTCTACAACGAAGCAAGTGATGCCTTTGTGGCCGAGCGAAGGATCTACTGTTGCGAAGACCAACGCATGGGTGGCGATCGATCCGCAGGAGATCCATACTTTTTGACCGGACAAGAGGTAAGAATCACCGTCTTTTACTGCGCGTGTTTGTTGGTTCGCGGCATCGCTGCCTGCTTCAGGCTCTGTGAGACCGAAGCAACCAATGAATTCGCCTGTACACATTTTCGGGAGCAAATGACGCTTTTGCTCTTCGGTTCCCCACTTCAAAATGGTGAGTGCCACCAATGAAGTTTGTACAGAGAACAATGTGCGAGTTGACGAGCATACGCGATTCACTTCTTCGGTCATCAGACCGTAAGCGATGTAGTCGTAACCGAGACCGCCGTACTCCTCAGGAATCGGACATCCGAGGAAGCCTTCTTTGAAGATTTTCTTGGCGATATCCCAGTCGAACTCGCAAGCGCGGTCGTTGGCTTGTGCCTTGGGAGCGATCTCGCGGTCGGCGAATTCGCGCATGTGTTTGCGAATAGCGAGTTGATCCGGGGTGAAATCGAAATCCATTTTTCCTGTTACTCCTTACTCGTGTGTTTCGTATGCGTCGATTTGAGCCTTTTGCAGGCGGCCCGAATAGTCAACGTAAATTGACTTCCACTCGGTGAACTGATCGATAGCCGCAACACCTGCTTCCCTGTGACCATTGCCTGTTTGCTTGACGCCACCGAACGGAAGTTGAATTTCCGCGCCGATGGTCGGAGCATTGATATAAACGATTCCGGACTCGAGTTCTTGCATCGCCATGAATGCGCGATTTACATCTTGCGTGTACATGGAGAGTGAAAGACCGTAATCGGTTCCGTTAGCAACCTTTAGCGCTTCTTCGAAGCTCTTCACTTCGATTATGGCGGTGACAGGTCCGAAGATTTCTTCTTGAGCAATACGCATGTCCGGCTTTACATCGCCGAAGATGGTGGGCTCGTGGTAGCAACCGTTAGCGAATTCGCCGTGGGTCAAGATGTTGCCACCATAGAGAAGCTTAGCGCCTTCTTTCTTACCGATTTCAACGTATTCGTGGATGCTTTCCAGTTGAGAGCGGTTAACAACCGGTCCAACTTCTACATCGGCATCAAGACCGTTGCCGAGCTTGAGTTGTTTAGTGCGCTCAACAAACTTTTCGCAGAATTCTTTGTAGCGCTTGGTGTGGACGATGATTCTGCTGGTGGCTGTGCAGCGTTGTCCGGCTGTACCAAACGAACCCCATACAGCTCCTTCGATCACCAGGTCCATATCGGCGTCTTCCATTACGCAAATGGCGTTCTTGCCGCCGAGTTCGCAGGAAATGCGCTTCATCAATTCGCCGCAACGTCCGGCAACCTGACGACCTACAGTGGTTGATCCAGTTAGCGAAATTGCATGGACGCGAGGATCGTTGACCAGAGCCATGCCGACTTTGCCACCACCACCGGTTACGAGGTTGATGACGCCCGGGGGGAACCCTGCTTCGTTCAGAATTTCTACTAGCATGACGCCGCAAGCCGAGGTGTCGGTTGCAGGCTTGAAGACGACGCAGTTGCCGGCAACTAGAGCCGGAAACATTTTCCAGCTCGGAATTGCAACAGGGAAGTTCCATGGGGTGATAACGCCGACGATGCCGATGGGCGCACGAACCGACATTGCGAACTTGTTCGGGAGTTCCGAAGGAACCGTTTGTCCGAATAGACGGCGACCTTCGCCAGCCATGTATTTGGCCATGTCGATCGCTTCTTGAACGTCACCGCGAGCTTCCTTGAGCACTTTACCCATTTCACGGGTCATAGTGCGTGCAAGCTCTTCCTTGCGGGCTTCCAGCAGTTGAGCTGCTTTGAACAAGAGTTCGGCGCGAGCCGGAGCCGGTGTCCTTCTCCAGGCTGTGAACGCTCTTTCTGCTGCGTCAACAGCAGCTTTAACGTCGTCCGGCCCGGACAATGCAAAATGCCCTACTACTTCATTCTGGTCGGCGGAGCTGATGCTGGCGAAAGTTTCGCCGCTCTTAGCTTTTTGCCATTTGCCAT
Organism: Candidatus Obscuribacterales bacterium; assembly: GCA_019752635.1. Classification (GTDB taxonomy): domain Bacteria; phylum Cyanobacteriota; class Vampirovibrionia; order Obscuribacterales; family Obscuribacteraceae; genus JAKFUT01. Next base: position 36,398 of record JAIELX010000025.1, read on the forward strand.
CAATGAAGTTGCCGTAGGTTTGAACCGTCCCTTTCCCTTCCGCTTTATCGCGACTTTCAGTTTTCGTGCTCATGTTCTTCCCCATCGTGAGAATTGGTGGTAGCTTCTGTAATTCCTATTTGCAAACTTCGGCGATGGACTGTTCGAGAATGTCCATGCCTTGTGTTGCTTCCTCGTCGCTCATGTTGAGCGGCGGGATCAAACGCAATACGTGTCCGTGGCTGCCGCAAGTTAGCAGCAGCAATTTCTTTTCCAGCGCTTTGTTGAGTACAGCTTCGGCCAGGTCGTGGCTCGGGCTGCCGTCTGCATTCTGGAACTCGATACCGATCATGAGACCGATGCCGCGAATGTCGCCGACGCTCTTGCAGGAGGCGAGATTCTTTTTCAATCTCTCCAGCATGTGTTTTCCGAGTGCTTCTGCGCGTGCCGGTAGATTTTCGCTCTCAATAACATCGATGGTAGCCAGTGCTGCTGCACAAGATACCGGGTTGCCACCGAAAGTGGTGCCGTGGCGTCCGGGGAGCCATTTGTCGGTTAGCTCCTTGCGGGAGATGAAACCGGAAATAGGCATTCCGCCGCCCATTCCCTTCGCCATCAGCATAACGTCAGGCTCAACTTGTGAATGCTCAATGGCGAACATCTTTCCGGTGCGACCGAAACCTGTTTGAACTTCGTCTGCAATAAGCAGAATGCCGTACTTCTCGGTAATCTTGCGAAGTTCTTGAAGATAGCCGTTTGGCGCGGGAACGTATCCGCCTTCACCTTGAACTGGCTCGATTAAGAATGCTGCGACTTGTTCCGGGTGAACCAATTGCTTGAACATCATGTCGATTTGGTGCAAGCATTCATCAACACATGCCTTTTCGTTGCCGCGGAACGCCGAGCGGTACGTATAAGGGAAAGGCACTGTGTAGATGTTGCCCGGTAGGGGCTCATACTTTTCGCGATAAGAAAGCTTGGAGGTGGTCAGTGCCGTGGTCATCAATGTGCGCCCGTGGAATGAACCGCGGAAATTGACGATAACCGGACGACCGGTTACGTACTTGGCCAACTTTACTGCGCCTTCGACAGCTTCAGCGCCGCTGTTTGCCAGGAAGCTTGAATTCAATTTCTTTGTGGGCGCGATTTGCGCAAGCTTTTGGCACAGCTCGATGTAGCGCTTGTGGTAAGTGGTAACCGACGTGTGCATTAGTTCGGCCGCTTGCTTTTGAACAGCTTCGACGACTTTGGGGTGGCAGTGACCGACATTGTTGACTGCAATCCCGGTGGCGAAGTCCAGGTAAGCATCGCCGTTCATGTCGTAGATGTACGACCCTTTTGCTTTCTCCGCAACAATTTTGGCCGTGCGTGCCAGCACTTGATTGACGTATGTCTGGTCAAGCTTGAGATATTCCAAATTGCGATCAGTTGCAGTCACCATGACAATCTCCTGTCCAACAAGTGCTTCTACGGTCTTTGCTTGTTTTGCGAGGTTGATGCGCGCGCGTCTAGCCGCACTGGCGCGTTCCGCCGCTCCCCGCGAGTACCAGGATTCTATCGGGTGTATATCAGGGGGCCTAAATATATAAGGATCTCTTCCGCTCTTTGAGCAATATCTTGAAATCCATTTGCCAGCGCGATTTCCGCGCGAACTGAGCACTGTTTAATTTAAAAAACGTCACATTGGGACGCTGCGACCTCGCCACCTTAAATGGCTTGTCCGGAACAAAGTCCTTTTTTTAGTGCGTCTCACTAAGTCTGAATGAGCGTTAACAAATGAGATCGATGATGGAGCCGCTACCGGCTCGTGTGCATCAAGTTGAACTGCCTCTGGCCGATGCCGTTATGCAATCGCTGGAAGAAGCTCGAATGGTTCCCGGTACGCAAGCCTTGTTCGGCTTTCAGTTCATGGCCGTGTTTAATCAACCATTCGAAAGCCTGACTGCGAAATCAAGACTCTTCATTATGTTGCTAGTTGCTTTACGTGCTTGTCGATGACGTTATTGCTGAGTCCTGCTGCGTTTCACCGCCTGGTCAATGCTAAGAAAGCCTGGACGGATTTGCTTGATATCACGACGTTTCTTCATAACCATGGCCATGGGCTAACATCATCGGTGATGCTCTTTTTCTTCATGTTCAGCTGCTGGTTTCTTGTACCGCAGTTCTACAGGCTGAGCACAGTCGGCAAGTTTGAATAGTTCTTTTACTGGCGAAGAATGCCTAAGCCTTCCACTATCTGCGCGCCGGGAAGTTTCAGTAACTCGCAAGGGGGAAGCAGGAGTTTGGTCGAGCGATTGCCGCCACCAAGCACCACTTCTTCATTGCTCATAACTGCGCTGTCTATGTAGATGGGAAGGGGCGGAATGCCAACGGGCGTTACTCCGCCTAACTGCATTGAAGTTACTTCCAGTGTTTGCTCAGCTGAAGCAAAGGAGCATCGTTTCACTCCTAGCAATTGGCAAACCTTTTTATTCACGTCCAATTTGCAAGTTGCCAGAATTACGCAGCAAGCAAACTTAGTCGGCTCTGCTTTTCCTGCGCCCAAAATGGCGTTGCAAGTTCTAGCGGGCGGAATTTTGTAGTGCTCGCAAAAGGCTGCCGTATCGGCCATATTGGGATCACATTGCATCACTTTATAGTCGAACTTGTATTCCAGTAAGGCCGCTGCCACCGATGGATGCAACTCATTGAGTAGATCACTCATGGTTAGGAAATGTACTGATCTTGGGTTGACTTGATGCGTGCTCTAATGGCTTCGGCTGTGTCACGTAGCTTCTGCAGAGAGCTGTCGGCCGTTTTGCGCACACTGTAGGCATCTGCTTCCATGGAAGAAATCAAATCTTCCTGAAGCACTCTTGCCTTGTCTTCCATGTTTGCAATTTGACCACGAAGCGAATCGTTCACATGGTCGTTCAAATCGTTGCCGATCTTCTGTAGCCGCTGAAGTACTGCTACTCGAGCTTCTGCGATTTCAGGTTCCGACTCGATGCTTGTAGTATTTGAGAGGGTTGCAATTTCGTTCTCTATGAGTGTCAACTCTTCGGAGGTAATCGACGAAAGTGCTTTTACTTCTTCTGTTTTTTCTTCGAAGAATCTCGACAATGTTTCCAAAGTTTGATCGAGATCGGCTTTTTCCTTGTCACCGGTGAAGACCGTTATCTCTACTGCTTCCTTTGCCATCGCGTCGATGGTGTCCTTGCTGGAATTCAAAAGCGGCGTTATCTCCGCCAGTCGCACCTCGGCATCGCTGTCTAGTTCTAGTCGCAGTTGTTCGCGCAGCGTAAGCGTCAATCCTGGCAAAGATTGTTTTGCGCTGGCAATACGTTCTAATAGAATCTCTCTGCAGAGCCGGTCTGCTTCCATTGAGAGGTTTAGTCCCGCCAGGTTTGCCGAACGTGACAGGCTGGCGCACAGCTGTTCAACAACCGTATTCAAGCGAGCGATAACAAAATTGCGAATTTCCTGAAGTTCGTCTGCGAAGCGAGCGATCGCCTCCTTCTCCTCTGTTAGGACGGCGCTTTCGGTGATTGCAACTCGTCCGCGCAACTTCGTTAGTCGAGCTTGTAGCTCGTCCATGATTTCTGCTTCTACCTGGTCGAGCTTTTCAGTGTGTACTTTCAGCTCAAGATTTAATGCTTCCGCGCCTCTTTCGCGAGCGCGATCCATGTGGATCAGCAGCGATTCACCCTGGATGCTAAGCGGCGTAATCTCTTCCGGTGAGGCGGCGAGTTCTTGCAGGAGTGATTCGCGTTCTTGCAAGATTCCTTGCGAAGCGGTGTCTGCAAATCCGGCCAGGAGTCCTCTTCCTTCCTCGGCTGATGTGCGTAGTTCGCTCTTAACCTCATCTCCAGCGGCAGTAACTTTTCGGAAAAGTACTGTTTTCAGGTTCGTTATGTTTCTTTCGCTCGCTTCTTCTTTGATTTGCACTTTTCGCAAATTGAAGATACGGTCTTTGACCAGGCGTTCCTGAATCTCGATCAACTTTTCTTCGATGCGAACACCAGCGCGTTGTGCCTGCTGTTCCAGTTTCGCGATTAAGCCGCTTGATCCCCCCGGCAATAGACCGGAGCCCAGTTTAAGATCCAGCAACCCCGCTGTCAGAACTCCCGGTATCGAAGGTGATGGCACAGGTTGTGCCGGCGAGCGCACCGGGATTGGTGGTAGCTCCAGTAATGGTGGCAACGCACCTGTGGCACCGACCGGTGGTGGCGGAACTGAGGACGATTCCTGCTCGGATGACGTTGCTTCTGTAACTTCTGCGACCGGAGCCAAATCTCCTGGTGTGTCGTCCAAGAACAGTTCCTGGCTTGTCTCGGTCTGTGCGTCGGCGGCGGCCAACTCAAGAGTGGTGGCTGCGTCGGACACTACTTCTCCGGGCTGTTCCTCGGCGGGTAGCTCGTCGCTTTGAAAGTCTGAAAACAATGCCGACAACGAAGCTGCATTTTCGGAATCGGCGGGGGCAAGGGACGATGTTGTGCTGTCGGTTGATGCGGCAAGGTCGGATAGCACTGAAGAAAGTTGGGGACTTTCACTCTCCGCTTCGTGGTCGGGAAATGCATCAGGAAGCATGTCGGAGAACAAAGATGACAAAGAGGGGGATTCGGTTTGCGAAGATTCTACAGGCTGATCGTTTGATGTCGCTGGGGCTTCCTCTGTTTGGGGTGAAGATTCCGGTGCCGCATCGGCCTTCTCGGCTGGAGCCTCTACCGATTCTGCACTGGCGTCCAAACCTGCCGCTACCTCTTCCAATGCAGCAGCCATTTGACTGAGGTCTTCCGTTTGATCAGTCGTTACAGGTTCTTCGGCGGAGGAAGGGACTGATTCAGTTGTGAGACTGACTCCGGGTTTGTCCTCATCGAGCGATGCTGTTAGCGGGGGCTCCTGCCATTCGCCGATGGTATCGGAAGTTGTGGCTTCCGCGTCTGCCGAAGTGGAGCCGACATCTTCCCAATCGGAAAACAGTGAGGACAGCCCGCTTGCGGTGCCGGGTTTTGTCTCTCCGGTCGCTTCAGGCTGCGACGGTGGTGACGTTGTGTCCTCCGCTGCTGCGGACTGTTCGTCCTGTGGTGCGACTGCGGTTCCGGGGGCTGCCTCCATCGCCGCGGTTCGCGGTGCGACATCGGCGGTAGCTGCTGCTTCTACTTGGGTGTCATGCGTAGCACCTTCCGCCGCGGCGCTCATTTCCACTTCTGCAGCATGCTGCCCGCCCTCGGTCGGTGACGCACTTCGTACTTCTGTGGTTTGCTGCGGGGCTATCGGCGCAGCCGCTGCGCTGACTGGTTCGATTTCCGGCGTTGACTCAGCCACCGGTTCCTGCCAGTCGGCGAAGAGTGCACCCAGCCCACCTGTGTTCGCGGGCTTCGCGATAGGGGGCGGCGCCGGAGTCGGCGCTGCATCCTCCCAGTCGGGGAAGAGCGCGGAGAGACCTGTTGCTGGTTTGGCGCTCTCTGCCGTCACTGGTTTGATTGGTGTTAAAGCCGATTTCTCTGTTGGAACTGGATCCGCGGGATCCGAAAATAGTGCGGCAAGGCTTGGTTTTGCGGACTCACCGGTCTTGGATGCCGGTTTGTCGGCCTTTGTCGGTTCCGGTTTGTCAGCGGCCTCTGGCTCTTCCCAGTCGGAGAATAGACTGGATATTCCCAGCCCGCCTGGCTTCTTTGCGACCGGAGCCGCTCCGCCCGGCGACCCGGGAGCTTTCGGAACTTCATCAAAGAGCGCCGATAACGGCAACGCTTCACCAGCGGGTGCAGGCGCACCGGCTGTGGAATCGGCGGTCGGCGATTCCTTGCGCACTCCGGACATTTTTGTGCGTAGATTGGGCACGCGGTCGGGTGAAGGCTCAGAGTCTTCGTCCTTGAATAAATAGTAAGCAAGTGATTCGATCTCGACGGGCTGCTTTTCGCCGGACGGCTCGACTGCAACTCCGATATGGTCCAGGAATACATGAAGTGGATCAGGCAAACCTCTGGGGGCTGCGCTGCGCTGGCCGTTACCCCATTTGTGCATTTCGCTGAGGTCGGTCAGATGTTGCCCCTGTTTCAACGGTTCGTTGAGTCTTGCTAGCAAATAGTAAAGTCCAGTTTTATTTTCGAGCGCTTCTTCCGCTTTGGCGGTAAGCATATCGCCAACAAATCCCATTTCAAATTTGTCGCCGCTCATCGCAAAACCCATCGGCCAGTCGCCGTCGAGCCGAAACACGTTAATCAGGCTTGTGGCTCTAAAACTATCGCCCTCGCTTACTCCGATACCTTTAGTGGGGTCGCCGAATTGCGATCGAGTGACATCGAGAAAGAACAATATATCGCCGATTCCCAGGCTCTCTACTTCCTTGCTCGACCACTCATCGGCGCTAACGGACCCGTCGGGAGGGAGGTAGCGCAGGTATTGGATGACTGTGCGAAAAGGCAGGTTTGCTTGAAATAACGAGAAGCTCATGCTTGTTCTCCTGCCTCGCCTGCTGCGGCTTTGATAAGTTCAATTGCAACACTTTCTGCGTCTTCGAATTCCTTTAGCAACGACGCTGCGCGATTTTCCATTTCAATCTGCGTTGATTCGGCTGTTGCTCGAAACTCTTTAACGCAGTTGTCGTGTGCCGTCACTATTGAAGTCTCTGCATCGAGACAGATTGTCGATAGCCGTGCCAGGCAGTCGCGGGAGATATCGGCCAGTCTGGTTTCAAAGCCTGATTCGATTTCTTGAAGATCTTTCGAGATCTTCTCCAACATCGAGGTTCGTTCTGTTGCCACCAGATCTCGATTTGTTCGCGCCGCTTCAAGTTTTGCCGTAATCGACTCCTCGGCTTGTGAGGAAATTGCGCTGGCTCGCTCGCGAATCACATCTTCATTGGATGTCATTGATTGCTTGAGCTGATCAAGAAAGGATTCGCTGTCTTTTCGAAATGACGCTAGTTTCGAAGCCAACTCCAGGCGCCCGCTTTCGAGACCTTCCTGCAATTCGTCGAAGGCACCTGTGCTTAACGCGTGCCTGCTCTGAAGAGCTGTCGCTAAAACTGTATCGTAAGAAGACCGCAAACGTGTCTCGGCGGCCTCAAAATCCTTGTCCAGACTGGTGGCATGATCGGTGGCTGTTTCTTCGAGAGTTTGGGCCAATTCCCTAGCGGTCTCATCCAGCGTGACCAAGTGTTGATCAACTAATTGAGAGAAGGCAACCGATTGCTGCTCAAGTGCCCGGTATGCTGCGTGAGATTTCTCTGCGAACTCTGCTTGCAGTTCTGCGGGAACAGCAGATTCTTTCTCGAATAGCGTTGCTGCTATCGATTCCATTCGCGCCGTGAAGTCCAGGAATCTGGCTCGCGCTTGCGTGTGAAGTTGTTCGGATGCGTAGATTCCATTGGCTCGCAGATGGGTGGTTAGCGTATTCAGTTCTGTTTCGAAAACGGCCAGTCGATACTCTGCTTCGTTAGTCGATTTTTGAATCAGCGATTCGCGTACTCGGGCAATGTCGTCTGTTAAACTTCGCAGCGACAAACGCAACGAATCGATCAGGCTTGCATAGAACCTGTCGTTCTCTTCTTGTTCGGCGGCAATGGCTTGAGATACAGCTTCCATTGCGGCCGCTGTATAACCGAAAATTTGTCCTTCTTCGGCGTCCAAGGTCTTTTCCATGAACTGCATGACTTGAGATTCTTTGCGACCACACGCCTCTACGGCCGCAGATGCGGATGATTCAAGGTTCTGCTTCTCGGCCTGCTCCAGCTGTTCAAGGCGTCTGGTGCCACCGTCGAATATGTCTTGTAGCTTGCGTCCCCCGCTCATATCAATCTCCGCTCAGTTAAAATTCCAGGCTGGCGCTACGAATAGTTTGAACGATATCGGCGGCATCGCGACCGTCTTTCTCGATACGAACTAGTTGTGTTTGTAGCTCGGTCACTTGTTTGTCGAAATCTTGCTTGGTTCGCACCAGCTCTTTTTGCATCAGTTTGAACTCGCGTTCCAGGCTTTCGCAAGCCGAGTCGCGTGCATTTTCAATGCGTTTTTCGAAAGCGGTCACAGACTTTTGGAAGTCACCTTCGATTCTGTTTGCGGCATTACCGGCGGTATCGATCATCTCTTGCCCCAGGCGGCGGAAAAGGGCATTCAGCTGCTCTCGAGCGCGAGCGTCCTTTGCGCCTCCGGGAGACTTGGCGTCTTTGACTTCTTCGTCGACAGACTTCTCAAACGTCTCATATAGCTTTTCGAACTTCTCGACGTAATCACGCTGCAACTCTTTCAATGTTGCATGCAAGTCATTCCGAGTGGACATAATCCTTTCTTCCGCTTTACGCGCGGCGTTCATAATTTCTGTTCGCGATTGCGCGAGCATGTTTTTCAGTCGTGCATCGTAAAGTGTGTTGAGCAAAGAGGAAAGGTCAGACATGGAAACGTCGAACGATACCGATACTTCTTCAGCGTATTGCTTTCCGCCTAAAGTTACAGCTTTCAAATTTTCCAAACAGTTCGTTTGTTCTAATTTCAAAGCATCGAGACTCTGTTGCTTCGTTGCATCAAGGACTTGAGGGGCGCTCTTTTCTTGAGCGGCAATTGCCGACGTAAATTGCTGCTCACTTGTGCCTGCGGGACCGGAACGCGCCGACAGCAGTGCATCAATTTTGGCGATGGCCTCTGCTACTGAGTTAGTCGCTTCGGACTCGATAAATTCAGATGCAGTGGCTAGCGATTCAAGCTGCCCGGCAGATTTATCCGTCAAAAATGATAGGAGGTCTTGACCGGTCGCGGCAACCTCGCCACGCACCGCATCGTATTTTGCAAGAGCGTCGGCCTGAGGACCGGATAGCAGCGCTTGCAGTTCCGTCATCTTTTCAGACAGTGTGCGCGAAAATTCAGCGGCTGTTTCATCGACTCTAATTGCCAGACGACCGCGTGACTCTTTGCCTGTGTCTATTATTGCCTGAATTTCGTTTTGCTTGTATTCAGCCAGCCGTTTCAGGATCTCTTCCCGATCGCGTTGCAGGGCTTCGATGGTATTGCGAAGCCGCGTATCCATCCGGTCCTCGGCTGAGCGGGCTTCGTCGACGAATGAGCGACCGAGCTCCTGGTTAAACGTCGTCAGGTGATCGCAAAATACGCTCACCAGTTTTTCAAGTTCGGCTGAAGCCTTTGACAAAGCTTCAGACATCAGTTTCGCTGTCGAGTCTAGATTATTATCTGTCGCCCGATTACCCGAAGATTCCATTAGTGTCTCCCGCAAGACAAGTTCGGGAATTACCTACCAAACTATTTATGCCACCGCCAATTCAATATTCCTCTATGCAATCTCAAGCAGATTACACGGCGATGATTCGTCAATATTATAAACTTTCGGCGAGGGAAACCGGAGTTAGCGGCTCAAAGCCGATCGGCGGCCGTTCTGCCGAACTGTCCTGTTTTTGGTGCTCTTGGCGGTCTTTTGCTTCGAGTCCGTCTTGAAGGCAAGTGCAAAGACTTCGTCAAGATGCGCCACCGGAATCAAATTCAGCTTACCGGCTACGTAATCGGGAATATCTTGCAAATCCTTTTCGTTGCTGCGTGGAAACAGTACGGTCTTTATGCCGGCGCGCACCGCTGCCAGTACCTTTTCTTTCAGCCCGCCAATGGGCAGCACTCGTCCGCGCAATGTGATCTCGCCGGTCATTGCCATGCTTGGCTTTACCGGACGTTTGGAAATCGCCGAGTAAAGAGCAAGCGTCAGTGCAACTCCTGCGGAGGGACCGTCTTTCGGGGTCGCCCCTTCGGGAATGTGGATGTGGATATCGACGTTATCGCCGAATCCGGGTTCGATGCCCAGCTGTTCCGCGTGACTGCGGATGTAGGTAAAGGCGGCTCGGGCAGATTCCTTCATAACGTCGCCAAGCTGGCCGGTCAGTTCGAGTTTGCCTTTCCCCGGCATGGTGTTAACTTCTACGGACAGGGTTTCGCCACCGGCTTCGGTCCAAGCCAGTCCGGTGACGATGCCGACTTGCGGTCCGTGGTTTTCACTGTCTCGGCTGATTTTGGCCGGGCCGAGGTACTTTGGAATCATTTGGGGGGTGAATCGCACTACCGTGTCTCTCTCTTTGACTATCTGCGTAGCGACTTTTCTGCAGATGGCGGCAATGCTTCGCTCCAGATTGCGAACACCGGCTTCTCTGGTGTATTCCTGAATCACCTTGCGCAGCACTTGCGACGGAAGCTTGAGTTGTGATGTGCGGATTCCGTGTTTCTCAATTGTTTTGGGAATAATATGTTGCTCGGCAATCGCTATCTTCTCTTCTTCCGTGTAGCCGGAAATGTGAATGACTTCCAGTCTGTCGTGAAGCGGTCTGGGCACGTAGTCGAGGCTGTTTGCCGTGGCAACGAAAAAAACGTCGCGTAAGCTGAATGGTGCGTCAATATAGTGGTCCGTAAAGTTGTCGTTCTGATCGGGGTCCAGCACTTCCAGCATCGCCGCCGTCGGATCGCCCTGATAACTACGAGTCATCTTCTCAATCTCGTCTAGCAAGATTACGGGATTGCGCGTGTTCGAAGACTTCAGAGCCTGAATAATTCGTCCCGGCATTGCGCCGATGTACGTACGTCTATGACCGCGGATTTCGGCTTCATCGCTTACGCCGCCCAGCGAGATACGTGCGAACTTTCTGTTCATAGACCGCGCTATCGATTTGACAAGACTCGTCTTGCCGACTCCGGGAGGGCCGACAAGACAAAGAATATTGCTTTGAGGTTGTTTGCTCAACTTGCGCACGGCCAGATACTCGATGATACGCTCTTTCACTTTGGCCAGACCGTAGTGATCTTCATCGAGAATGGTCTCTGCGCGTTCAAGGTCAAGGACGTCGCGTGATCGTTTTGACCAAGGCAAAGAAACCAGGGTGTCGAGGTAGGTGCGAATGACGGCAGCTTCTGCGGTCTGAGGCATCATTTTCTCGAGCCGACTCAGTTCCTTTTGTGCTCTTTCGAGCGCGGTTCCGGTCATTTTGCTCTTGGCAATCTTCTGCTTATACTCGGCGATTTCGCCGACCTGATCGCTCTCTGAATTCAGCTCTTCTTGAATAATGCGCATCTTTTCGCGCAGATAATATTCGCGTTGAGTTTTCTCCAAATTGAATCTTACGCGGTCATGAATCTGCTGCTCCAGGAAAGCCAGTTCCAGCTCGCGGGACAAGAGGTGACCGATGTACTCAAGGCGCTCATTGCTGTCGAGGATCTCAAGACACTTCTGTCGTTCTGCAACATCGAGCCCCAGGTAGGTAGCGATAATATCCGCCAATCTTCCCGCTTGCCCGACACCGGAAACAGCGAGCAAACTCTCAGGATTGATCTTCTTTGTTGATTTTACAAACTGCTCAAACTTTTCAATCGTAATGCGCACCAGAGTTTTAGTGTGCGCATCGTCGTAGACTACTTCTTTCAGCTCTGTCACCTTGGCCGAAAGGTGCTCTTGCCCGTCGATGAACTCGTCGATGTTGACTCGCTCGGAACCCTCGACCAGCACCTTGACCGTTCCATCCGGCAGCTTGAGCATTTGCTGGACTTCTGCCAGCGTGCCGATTGGATAGATATCGTCAACCTGCGGGTCTTCGCATTCGGGATCACGCTGCGAAGATAGCACCACAAGCTTGTCGCGCAACAATGCCGCTTCCATGGCTGCAATTGACTTCGCTCTGCTGACGAAGAGCGGCGTGAACATTTGCGGAAAGACGACTACGTCTCTTAACGGGATGAGCGGTAATTCGGTGTCTTTTATGTCTTTGACGTCGGGCATCGATTGATTGAACGCTCCGTTCAATTCCAGAGTTACGGATGGCTCCCGGCGCCACAGGTACCGGGACGGGTCAGGCGATCTCGCCTTTCAGTTTACCGGTAGGCAGCTGTAGAAGTTCGGCAGAAGACTTCTTTTGCACAAGATCTTTAGTTATGCGGCAACCTTTGATATCCGTGCGCGATGGCACTTCATACATGACGTCTAACATAATCTCTTCCACAATTGAGCGCAGCGCGCGCGCACCTGTTTTGCGCTTGATTGCTTCTTCGGCAATTGCTTCGATTGCGTCTTGATCGAACTTGAGTTCGACGCCGTCCAGTGAAAGCAGTTGCTGATACTGCTTGAGGATGGCATTCTTCGGTTCGACAAGAATACGGATCAGTGCTTCGACATCGAGCGCTTCAAGCACTGCAATAACCGGCACTCGTCCGATAAATTCCGGAATCATACCGAACTTCATCAAATCGTCCGGAACAACTTCTTTCAAAATCTTGGATGCGCGTTGCTCTCGTTCCCACTGGGTGAGCGGCACGGAGGAACCGAAGCCGATGCAACGGTCGGATGAAACTCTCGTTTCTACAATCTTTTCCAATCCAACAAAGGCGCCACCACAAATGAACAGAATGTTCTGAGTATTGATCTGAATGAATTCCTGGTGCGGATGTTTGCGACCGCCTTGTGGCGGTACATTCGCCACGGTTCCTTCAATCATCTTCAGCAGCGCTTGCTGTACGCCCTCGCCACTGACATCACGGGTGATGCTTGTGTTTTCCGATTTGCGCGAGATTTTGTCAATTTCGTCAATGTAGATAATTCCGCGTTCGGCTTTCTTTATGTCGTAGTCTGCAGCTTGATAAAGACGAAGCAGGATATTTTCTACGTCTTCACCTACGTAACCAGCTTCTGTGAGAGTGGTTGCGTCGGCAACTGCAAACGGAACGTCGAGAAACTTGGCAAGTGTTTGTGCCAACAGTGTTTTCCCTGATCCGGTCGGACCGATCAGCATGATGTTGGACTTTTGAATCTCGATTTGGTCGGCAAGCTCAGTATTGTGATTGATCCGCTTGTAGTGGTTGTAAACCGCTACGGACAGAACTTTTTTCGCTGCGTGTTGTCCGACAATATGCTGATCGAGAAACGTTTTGATCTCGTTCGGCTTCGGGACGTCGATTAGTTTCGGAAGCCCGGGCTCCGCAGGTGCTGCCTGCGGGCCCGAGCCTTCGAACAGTTCTTCATCGAGGATCTCGTTGCAGAGGTCGACGCACTCGTCGCAGATGTATACTCCCGGTCCCGCGATCAGTTTTTTGACCTGATCCTGGCTCTTCGCACAAAATGAGCATTTCAGTCTGTTGTCGGATTGCTTGGGCATTGGAAGTCACCTGCGTTTGGAATTAGACGGCGGAAAGGTTGGGAGCCTGATCCAGTCTCACAATCACTTCGTCCACAAGGCCATAAGCTTTGGCCTCTACGGCGGTCATGATGTTGTCGCGGTCAGTATCCTTCTCAATCTGCTTCACTGTCTGGCCGGTGTGTTGTGCCAGTAGTTCATTGAGTTCGCGTTTGATGCGCAAGATTTCTCGTGCTGCGATTTCAATGTCTGTTGCTTGTCCTTGAGCGCCGCCGAGCGGCTGGTGAATGAGTACGCGACAGTGAGGAAGCGCAAGGCGCTTGCCTTTTGCTCCTGCGGCCAGCAGAAACGCACCCATACTTGCTGCTTGACCCAGACAGATAGTCGTCACATCAGAGCGGATGTGCTGCATGGTGTCATAAATTGCCATGCCGGCTGTAACTGATCCGCCGGGAGAATTGATGTACAGACGAATATCCTTTTCCGGATCTTCGCCTTCCAACAGGAGTAGCTGAGCTACAATCATGTTGGCAACTGTGTCGTCGATTGGTGTACCGAGGAATACGATACGCTCGCGCAACAGTCTGGAGAAAATGTCGAACGCTCTTTCTCCGCGAGCAGTAGTTTCAATTACTGTCGGAGGATAGTAGGCGCTTGGAGCGATGCTCCAAATTTCGTTCAGGTCGCGCTTGATTTGTCTTGGGTCCAAAATGCTCATTGCCTTCCCTTTATCAACCTCTCGGAAAATCATTAAATGAAAGATACCTGTGCTTAATGAGTTAAGTCAAGGTAACTAACGGTCTCCATGCTCAATGATACGAGAATTCCGTGCGTCTGTCGGACGATCAGGACTGATTCTCAGCTATTCGCGGTTTCTTCGGATTTGCTTTCCGATTCGTTCGCTTGTGAGCCGATTTCTTCACCCGATTGCTGCTCCTTGGCAGCCTTCTTGCCCTTCTTCGCCTTGGGGGCTTCTTCCGAAGCGGCTTCCGGCTTAGATTCAGATTCTTCCTCTTCCGGAACGTAGTCGATTTTCGCCTGGGCTACCAGGAAATCTACTACTTTACGAGTGAGGGCTTCCTCCATTGCTTGCCTGCTGAGTTGTTCAGCGGCGCGACGCACTTGTTCGTCTTGTCTAATGCGCTCTATTGGTACATTATACCGATTCAATAGTTCGGCTAGAAAGGGTGCTGATTCTTCTTCAGTAACGCTCAAACCTTCTGCACGCACAATTGCTCCGAGAACCAGTGAAGTCAATACACGTTGTGTTGCTTCTTCCTTCTTCTCTTTGTAGATATTCGGGTATTCGGGAGCATTGACATACTCTTCCCAGCTTTGTCCCCGTTCCTGGACGAAGTGTTTGAGGTGCGATAAGAGCAGGTTGCTTTCGCGCTCGATCATCGATTCCGGTATTTCAACGTTGGCGCCGGCTACGACTGCATCAACAACCAGTTTCTGGGTGCGAGCTTCGTTCTCCCCTTTTACTTCCTGCTCAAGGCGTCCGTAAAGAGCTTCTTTAAGCTTCTCGAGCGACTCTTGACCCAATGATTTTGCGAATTCTTCATTAAGCTCCGGCAGTACGCGTGTGCGGATTTCTTTGACGTCTACTTTGAACTTCGCTTCCTTGTTTGCAAGGTCGCGGTTGCGGTAGTTCTCCGGGAATTTTGCTTGCACTTCGCGGGATTGTCCCGGCTCAGCTCCAACCAGTTGTTCGCAGAAACCGTCGAGAAAGTTGCCTTCTTTGATTTCCAGGACCAGACCTTCAGCTTTGCCGCCTTCAACCAGGTTGCCGTCCACGAAGCATTCGAAATCGAGCAGTACGGTGTCGCCTGTTTCTATCGGCTTGGGCTCGACAGTTTGCAGGGTTGCTCGTGCTTCGGCTACGTTCTTCATCGCGCGTTCGAGGGCATCTTCCGGCAATTTTGCTTCCGGAACTTGAACCGATACGCCTCGATACTGACCAGCATTGACTTCCGGACGAACTTCGAAGCTGGCATTCAGCTTGAGAGGCTCACCAGGATTGAATTCCCACGAATCTACTTGCGGCTCGGTGATCACGTCGAGCTTCTCGTCCATGATTACGCGACCGAGAATCTCCGGGACCAGGTTCTCAAGCGCTTCGCGTTTGAGATAGTCAACTCCGACAGCCCGTTCAACAATGTTTCTGGGGGCTTTCCCTCTTCTAAATCCGGGAATGTTCAGGCGATGGCTCACCTGACGGCATGCGACCTCGTAGGCTTTCATTGCACGTGTCGACTCTACCTCGACGCCGACTTTGACTACGTTCTTGCCTTCCCTCTCGAGGCTGACTTTCATGGCTTATCTTCCTGTGTGTTGTGGCTAAAGCTTTACCGACGGATTCGATGCTGTGCCGTTTGAAGGACAAGACGCCGGACGGCGAATCTTAACTCCCCGAAATGCACTATTCGCGCCGAAACAATCTCGCGATTCTACCATGTGGGGCGCATGCTCTCGCCTTTTCGGGCGATTTGTGTAGTTAATAAAAACTCGTGTCGGGCCCGGAACAACCCTCGATTATTGGCTGCTAATCCAACCGGTCCGAACAGGGGCTGCGTCAGGGCGATCGACAAGCCAATTTTGCGCGCGTGAGACTGTGAGGAACCCTAAGTCTGTCTCAGCCGACAAATATCGTCGTTCTGTCGCGACTATAGCGCCGAATTGCGCCGCAGTCCCGCAGGGAAGTGTCTTGCTGACGGACCGGCTTGGGTTCAGCGTGCCCCCTTTTGATCGCAGCGCAGGCGTGCTCGTGTCGTCCTTTTCGCCAGGACGCGAGGTGCGTCGTGTTCTGGTCGCGCAGTCTCTCTGCTGTCCCCGGTTCTCCGCTGGTCGTTCGCTTCGATGCTTGCTGCAGCTGAGCAAACCGACCGATCGAAAAAAAAGAAATCTAGGAGGAGGGCGCTGACAAGATTAGCGCCTGGTTGTTGGCGATAAAGAAAGCGATCAGAAGCGCCAGATTAATAGTGAGGAAGATTCCGAGTAAGCTTGCGCCGAGCATCAGCTGCCAGGTCAAGAGAGCCTGGCGAGGCTGAAACGTTGTTACGATGCCGAAGCGGTTGGCTACGTACATTAGGAGCGAAATCCCGACTAGCAAGTCGGCCGAGAGGACAAAGGTAACGCGAAAGTTTTCAAAGCCCGGCACCACCAGGCAAACAAGAGCGATGAAGCAGCAGGCTAGTAGTGCGATCGCCGTGGCCTTGTCGCTGTCACGCACTTTGAGGTCGTGGTCGTTCTGGATACTTGTGACGTAACGCAAGGCCGCAGCGCTGCTTACCCAACGGGAGCGTCGATTGATGACGGGATCAATTTTGACAGTGTCAACGCCGGCGCTATCGGCTTTCTTCTCGGGTTTTTGCCCTGAATCTTGCGCTTTGTCGTTGTCACCCATTTTAAGCCTCCACGCCCGATGGTTTTTCGCTCGGACTTTCACTCAGTTGGTAATACCCGGCCCTGAGCTCAGCATAACTCATTGTATGCGTGCATTGGCGGCGCTTAGCGTGTTTGTGGTTTTATCCGCCGCTGATGGTGCGGTCGGTTCTGATGTTGTTCCGTGCGCACGTCAATCTCCGAAAGCGGACGGTACATCTATCTGCGTACATCTAGCAGCGGACCGGTCGGGCCTTGTGCGAGCATTAGGCTTGCGCCTGACCCGAGAAGGCGCTCGAAGCAGCTGATGGACCAGCACAACGTCGAGCCGTGAACACGATTGCGAGGCGTCGCGTAGGTGCTCGTGAGCGTGGGTACCTTAGCGCGAACCGTACCGGAAATATGTGTCTTTCAACGCTGATTTCTTGTCGTTTGCAACCGCGAATCTAGATTAAATGAGTGGGCGGAATGGTCGGCCTCACGTTCCTGTTCTGTCAGATATTTTCGAATTCTTCTGACCAAACCGAAGGGTGGGAGAGAAAGACCCGCGCGCGATGGCTTTCAGCGAGAAGACGGTTGTCAGCCGGTTCGCCGTATTGAACTTTTTGCCTCGTTTCTTCGTATGTAAGTTAGGGCAGGCGCAGAGGGCGGAAGCTGTGAGTTTCAAAGCCGTTGACCAACCAGATGACCACCTAAGAACAACCGCGCTTTTCGGCGCGACTTCGGCTATTCGTCGCGCTTTGAATCTGCTTCCCGAAGGGACCATTATTGCTACCGCGCAGTTTCTATCATTTGGAAGTCGCGCTGCAGTCGACAAAGCTTGTTCGCGACTGTGTCGTCTCGGGGAAATAGTTCGCCTGGCCAGAGGCCTGTATTTCAAGGTAAGGTCCGGTGATCCGCATTGGCGCCCGCCGCTCGAAGACATTGTGATGACTAAGGTGCGCGCTTTTCAACGCGATGCCGTACCGCCGCCGACAGAAGATCCTTTATCCAGGAAAATCCCCCAGCGTCAGCCTTCTTCGAGCGAGTCTGAGAGCCGTGACAGCAGAACGGAGATTCATCTTGATACCAATGGCAACACCAGTTCCTTTCGGCTTTATAACGGTATCGTCGTCAGGCTCAAGCACGTCGCAATGCGTAAGTTCGACTTAGCGCAAGCAGCTGTCGGCCGAAAACTGCGTGTGCTTTGTGAAGCGGCGCAAGGACTCAGTCCGATACATTTGAAGGAGTTCTCGCAATCTATTGGCAGAGAGGAAAGGAAAGATTTGAAGGTTCTGCTTGCGCTGCTCCCTCACTGGTTGTCTGACGTTCTTGGCGCCCCTTGGGGGCATAAATGGGAGATTCATAAGTTTCCTGTTCGTGAGCTCTCTGGCGGTCCTGCTCAATGGTTCAGCTTGGCCTCTATTAGTCACAGCAGAGCGCGGCGGTCGGATGCTCGACCGCTTCAGCTTGATTGTTGCGACTAGTTAGTTACTTTCCATGCCCGCCGACATTAACCTTCCGCGACAAGCGAGGACGGGAATGCTCCAGCGTAGCCGTCCTCGCTTGTCGCGGGTTGCGGATGCTTGTGGAAGCGTGCGCAACCCGCCACCACAGATAGTGCACGACCAAAACGAACAAAGCCGGAAAAGTATCCCGGCTGCGTTAGATTTGAAGACTAAGAAGTGCTTCTAGAGCGGGAGAAGAGATTCGAACTCTCGACATTCTCCTTGGCAAGGAGACATTCTACCACTGAATTACTCCCGCAATTCAGATTTCCCATTATATGGCACCGGCGAAGCTGCGATCAACATGTAACAGATTTTTTCACAGACTGTCCTTAGAAAGAGCTTCATTCAAAGAAAATGCCAATAAAACTAGGCAAGCCCCAACAAAGTTGAGGCTTGCCTAAAAAATTAAAACAGCTACAAACTACGGCATTACATCTGAACTGACAAAAAGTCGTTCGTTTGATCAGGCCGTAGTTGCCGTAGCACGCAGGGCGGGTCTGCGCGCCAATCGCTCTTCAACATCGGACAGCACACGCAATACCTGGTAGGCATTGTTGGCGTCCGTGCGCGGGCGTTGACCAGTCGTAATGCACTTGAGGAAGTGCTCGCACTCCAAATGCAGGGGTTCGGTATTCGTGTATTCGGGATACTCCACCACCATACGTCCGGATTTGGTCAAACTGTGCAATGCCAGTTTGTTATCCGCCTGGTGATCATTCAGCACCGCAGTCTTCAGGGTGCCGTTTACAGTTAGCCGCACGAGCTTTTGCGGATCAATCCAGCTATTGCGGATTTGCCCCGGTACTCGTCTGCCGCCGCACTCGAACAACAGGTCAAGGTATGCGACATCGATCAGTCCGTCGCCTTGAGTGTCCCATCCTCCGACGCGATCAGCATCTAATTTATCGCAGTCCAGCAGATAGCTCATCATGGAAATATCGTGAGGAGCAAGGTCCCAGAGGACGCTCCAATCGCGGCGATTGTTGTTGAAGTTCATTCGGTCGGACCGGACAAACTTCAACTCGCCCAGCTCTCCAGAAGCAATAAGGTCCTTGAGCAGATTGACCGCAGGATGATAGAGCAACAAGTGCCCGACCATCAAAACAAGGTTACGTTGAGTAGCCAGCTGGTCGAGCTCTTCGGCATGCCGAACATCCCGCGCCAGCGGCTTCTCAACATAGACGTGTTTGCCAGCAAGTAACGCCTGCCGCGCCACTTGGAAGTGACTATCGGCAGGCGTTGCTACTACTACGGCTTTTATGTCCTGATTTTGCAGGACTGCTTCAAGGCTGTCGGTGACCTCTACACCCGGGTACTCTCGTCGTACGCTCTCCAAGCGCTCGGCGCTCAGATCACAGACTACCGAGAGAGCCCCTTGGCTCGCAAAATTGCGAACCAGGTTCTTTCCCCAGTTGCCAGTTCCTATTACAGCTACTTTCGAGGATTCCAAGATTAAGCCGCTCCGTCGGACAGCGATAAGAAATGCCCATGAATACCAGGCAAGCAAACAATACCATTACTCTAGCCGAAGCTGAGCTAGTATTGTGTACGTGCCGAGGATACTAGCGCGATTTCTTATTAACGGCTTCGCTAAATTCCTTACCGACCCGGAAACCAGCAACTCTCTTTGCAGGGATATTGATGGGCTCGTTGGTCTTAGGATTACGTCCAGTGCGCGCCTTTCTTTGGCGTGCTTCAAATGTACCGAAGCCTACCAGGGTAACTTTGTCGCCCCCTGCGACCGACTTAACGATCGTTTCCATCATGCAATTGATGACGGTTTCGGCATCCTTCTTGGTGGTGCCGGCTTCTTTCGATACAACGTCAACCAAATCAGCTTTGTTCAAGGCAGTTCAACTCCACTTCTTGTCCGACTTATAAATTAAAGGTTTCCTGTATGCCGCTCGCTCACTGGGTCTCGATATTCGTCGAGTCGTTAGGTGCTTTGAAGCGTATTCCCCAAATCACATTGCCAACGAGCCGCAACGGCATTGTGGTGGCTTTAAGACAGCTTATGCTAGCATAAACTTAGGTTCTGAAAACCTTTGAAACACGAGAAGTTACTAATGCTTGCGCACCGTCAACCAATTGTCGCTTCGGTGAGAAGGGATGCCTGGGTTGAAGTTGACCTCAATTCAGTTGAGCGCAACGTCGCGATAATTCGTTCCTGGTTAAATCCCGGAACCCGTCTGATGGGCGTTGTTAAGAGCGACGCCTATGGTCATGGCGCACCCGGACTGGCTGACGTCCTCACCGCGTGCGGCGCGGACTGGCTTGGGATAGCGTCTGTTGACGAGGGCTGTCAACTGCGCGCAGCTGGCGTGAGGGTTCCCGTGCTTTTGCTCAGCCCGTGTCCTTCTTGGGCGATTCCCGCCGCGTTGGACAGCGAGTTGACGCTCACCGTAACTAGCCCCGGGCAGGTAGACGACATAGCAGGCATGTGTCGGCGGCAGAATCGCATAGCTAGCGTGCATCTTAAAATAGATAGCGGTATGCATCGTTTAGGCGTGAGTTCAACGCAACTCCCCGTAGTGCTGGAGCGGCTGCAGAGCAATCGCGAGGTACGACTTAGCGGTGTGTTTACGCACTTTGCAAAGGCCGACGAACCCGAATTCACTAAATTGCAAGCTTCCGAGTTTGACGTTGCGATCCAGACTATAAGGAATGCAAATTTCTCTCCCGGTATGGTGCACATGGCATCCGGGGAAGCGGCTCGGCGATTTCCTGAAATGCATCGCGATATGGTGCGGGTAGGACTGTACCTGTACGGCCTTGAGGCTCGGACTGTATCGGATGTCGTGCACCCGGCCATGTCGGTTCGGGCACGAATTAATCATATTCAGCACATAGCAAGCGGCGAATCGGTTGGCTACAATTTGACCTGGACGGCGGAGCGGCCTACGAAGATTGCTTCGATTCCAGTGGGCTACGCCGACGGAATTGATCGCGGACTTTCCAATCGCATCTCCGGCTCTCTCCTTGGCAAGAGGATCCCGCAGATTGGTTTGATCAGCATGGATCAAATGCTGTTTGACATCACTGACCTGCCGGATGTGGAGGAGGGCGACATTGTTACGTTGATTGGTGCCGACGAAAACCAGTACCTGTCTTTGTCCGAGTGGGCCGGTTTACTCGATACCATTACCTATGAGCTGTGCTGTCGCCTGAGAGCACGAATGCCGAGAGTCTATACCAGGCAATTCCAGGAATCTGATTCTGGAAGCGGAGCAAATTCAAGTTGACCGGAACCGAAAATCAAGTTCGCGATATTGGTATTTTTTGCGGCACATTTAACCCGATTCATTGGGGGCATCTGCTGCTGGCGGACTACGCCCGCGACCAATTCAAGTTGGATAAAGTCATCATTGTCACTAGCGCGATTCCGCCCCATCGCAGTGAAGACATTCTGGATGCGCACTTCCGCCACGAGATGGTCAAAGTTGCGTGCAAGGGCAGCCCTTATTTTGAGCCTTCGAGTATTGAGTTGGAGCGCACGGGCCCTTCGTATACAGTTGACACGTTGCGCCACTTTTCCAAGATCTTCCCTGATGCTCGTTTGAATCTGATTCTTGGACAGGACAACTTGTCCCAGCTGAAAACCTGGCACGAACCGGATGTACTATTTTCGCTGTGCCGCATATTAGTCGCGTCGCGTCACAGTGTCATCACCCCGGCCGAGATCGCGGGGGACTTGCCTGCTGGTACAAGGGTTTCCGTGATCGACTTTCCAAACATCCCCGTGTCAAGCTCGATGGTGCGCCAGCGAATACGCGAAGGGCGTAGCGTCAGATTCCTTGTGAGTCCTGCTGTGCACGAACTGCTAATGGACAGTCGACACACAAAGTCGTTGCAAACAAGCGCAAAATAGCGTGTCTGGAGGGGGCGGTTAGCGATGAGTAGCAAGTGCGCCGGCGTTCCGGAGACTTTGAATTTGACCGTTGCCGCTGATTGGGTTCGCGGACGCATATCGAAAAAACGATTTGAACATGTGCGCGGAGTTGTCGCGGTTGCCGAAGTGCTTGCTACCAAGCACGGTTGCGATGTGTACCAGGCACAATTGGCAAGTTGGTTGCACGATTGCTGCAAAGAAGTAAAGGATTCCACTCTCATTGTCATGGCCGATGAGATGGGAATCGAAACGGACGAGCACACTCGCGCTCGCGGACATTTGCTTCATGGACCCGTGGCGGCAGCAGTGGTGGCACGGGAATTTGGTATTACCAACCGCGAGTTGTTGGATGCGATTGCCGAGCACACCATGGGCAATGCCCCGATGTGCCCGCTGTCCGAAGTTGTGTACATGGCTGATTGTTTGGAAGAAGGACGCTCAGCTGAGTACAGAGCCGCGATTTGGCAAGAGTTGGAAAAGGACGGCGTGTTCAACATGGCCGCCGGGTTGGTGGCGGCGATGAACCTTTGTATTCAAGACTTGATCGAAACCAAACGACCAATTCATCCCAAGACCGTACACGTAAGAAACTACTACCTGAATCGAATGCTTTGAGCTGGAGCTGTTTGTTCGCTGTCCGGTAGCGCCGGCGCCCCTGTCGGCACGGGACGCAGCGAATGTAATTTCAGTGCTCTTGAACGCCATGAAATCGGTTGGTATGCTTGAGCTAACGGATGCAGTTGCTACTCTGGAGAATGCTTAGTGTCAGTCGCCGGCGAACCCGAGTCAGATCAGGAGACTGAAGAACAGTCGTCTAATCTCTCACGGTCGGAACCGCCTGCGAAATCGGCTGAGCAAAACGCTGTGCCGTCGCCGGCAGAACAGTTACCCCCTGATGATTCCGTCGAGCCCGCGCAAGTCTCCGCACAATCGGCCGAGCAGGTCGCTGATGAATCCGTTTTGCAAGCGAACTTCGGCGGGAGTTCCGACCTGCGGATCGACCAAAATGAAACCGAAACGCAAACATCTGATCGCAGGCGGGCGAGAGTCGCCAGGGTTGACGATCAGGAAATGTCGATCATTGAGAAGCTTGGCGTGGAAGATTTGCATAAAACCTACGTGCTGATGAACGGTCGCGAATTCGCCGCAGCCGGCAAGGAAATTCCCGTTGCCGAATTCGATGATTTCGGCCTGGTGATGCATAATCCTGATCATCCGCTCTCGAATGAATCGGTTCCTGAGATCATTGCTACTCGACATGATGAGCATGGTATCGTTCTGGACGAGCTAGGCGAGAAGCGCAAAATAATCGGTGCGCGGTATCACGGACGCGAAATCTATTGGCACAAAGACATTGTCCCCGAAACCACCAGACACTTCATTGCCTGGTATGACGACGACTGGAAAGCTTACGGCTTGTACCTGGAAGACGTGCGTCTGAACGTAGACATCGTGCTGAAACTGCGCGCACGCACCTTGAACGGTGAGCTAGCCATGTTCTCCGAACTTCGCACGGAGCCGCTTTAGTGCAGAGTGAAAAAAGAGTCCGCTGCTAGATACACAATGCTCGCCGAGTTGGCCGCTGTGGCCGCAATCAGGCAGCGTTTCACCGCGTGTCGTTCCAGTAGGCACAAGACTGCTGTTTCAACGAGAAACGAGTAAGTGAAAAACAGCATTAACCCCAGAATCTTTGCGCTGCTAATGTAAGGACCCAACCCGAGCATCAATCCAATGAACGTAGCGAAGTTGATCACCAACGCGTCAAGAAAGCAGGTAGGTAAATTTCCCCACTTAACTAGACGCAGCGCGATGACCTCGATTGCAAGGACTGGAAAAAAATTGAATACGTAAAAATCTGGCATGGATGTCGGGTAACTACTGTCTTGACAGAATAATACAGCATTTCCAGGTTATAACATCCTCGATATCCGCCGTTTTGAGGATGCTTGAATCAGCCATAGTGCTTATCCTGTATTTAGGGAATATTCTCTCCAGCGGAAAATCTTGGGATTTTTCGACAATCAGATCCGGTCTTACGGGCGGCTGCATGGACAACAAAGAACCACCGCTTGGTAATGCGCCTTCGCCGTTGGCGAAAAAGAGTTCCGATTTTCATATTGGAGCCGACAGCCATCCCTCTCTGGTACTTGTGTATGGACGAAAACTCGTCCAGTTTGCACTGGACTCACTTGACGGCAAGAATAATGGTTTGCCGCTATGCCATCGTCACGTAGTGTCTTCGCGTGAGAAATGTCTAGTGTGCGAGTTGATCAATGATATCAAGGTCGAACTTGCGCGCAGGGACGCCAACCCGGAAAGTTTTGACGACTAAGGGCCTGTTTACAGCTAGGTCAGCGGTGTCGAAGGTGGTGGCTGCGCGCCGGGTGATTCTTGCTGTGGCGGCCCGACCTTCTTTGAAGAATCCAGCTTGGCCAGTAGCAACATAAGCAATCCGAACACGCCCATAACGGAACCCCAACACAGATTCAAGTTGACAGTTTGCGTCCCAACCGTCGTCGCTACAGGTTGGAGCAGTCCGGTGGCTACTAACGTGAGCGCGTTTAGCAAAAAGAACCAACCGATTGCCAGCCTAAGGTCAAACATTTGATCACCAGAAGAGTAGATTGCATGCCAGAGTGATCACCGAAATGATCACCGCGAGAATTACCGGGCGTTTGTACCATCGCATCGCCCCTGCATCGATCACCGGACCCGTTCCCCAGACCAGCCCTTGTAGCTCCTCAATCGGTTTCGGTTTAGTGAATATTGAAACCAAAATTGTAATCAGGAAACATGCCAACCACGCAATAAATGCTCTCCAGAAGTTTCCTGCCATGGGGGATGAATAGTGCAGTATTCCCTGATTGGTCATTGCCCACTGGATTGCTGCTGCGCCGGTGCCGGAAAGCAAACCGACAAATGCGCCGGTTGGAGTTGCGCGCCTCCAAAACATACCGAGTAAGAATGTGGCGAACACCGGAGCGTTGAAGAAGGAAAAGATGCTTTGCATGTAGTCCATTATGCTCGGCGCACCCATGACGAAATAGGCCGTGGCAATGCTCACAAGGATTCCGACGCCGGTCGCCAGTCGACCCATCATGATGTAGTGCGCATCGCTTTCCGATTTTGCAAAGTAATTCTTGTAGATATCGTAAGTGAATACGGTGTTAAATGCGGTGATGTTTCCGGCCATGCCGGACATGAAACTTGCCAGCATCGCCGTCAATCCCAAACCTAGCATGCCAGTCGGATAGAACTTTCCGAGCAATAGTGGTAAGGCCATGTCGTACCGCATATTAGGATCTGCGGCGATGTGACCAAGCTGCGGAAAAAATCCGAGCGCAATCATTCCCGGCAGCACTGTTATCGCAGGAAACAGTACCTTGGGAAATGCTGCAATCAATGGTGTGCGCTGTGCTGCGGGTAAGTTCTCTGCGGCCAGGGCGCGTTGAATCACCAGAAAGTCTGTGCACCAATATCCGAATGAAAGCACGAATCCCAGACCGGACACGATACCAATCCAGTCTATTCCCATCGGATTAGCAGTGGAGGCCGTATGCGCCCACAGATTCGTAAATCCGTGCGGTAGTTTGGTAGTCAGTGCGGACCATCCGCCCAGGTTGATGTAGCCGATTGCGGCAAGCGGCAAAAATCCGAACACCACTAAAAAGAATTGTAGTACTTCGTTGTAGATCGACGAGGTCAGTCCGCCCAACGCAGTGTATGCAAGCACAACCGCTGCTGAAACCCAGATGGATGCCGTCATGTCCCACCCGAGCAACAGCTTGAATACAATAGCCATCGCATACATGTTTATGCCGGACATCAACACGGTCATTATCGCAAATGATATCGCATTCAGTGCCCTGGTCGGTTCGTTGAAACGCCGCTTAAGGTATTCAGGAACGCTCTTGATCCGTGATCCGTAATAAAACGGCATCATGAAAATCGCCAGGAACAGCATCGCTGGAATGGCCCCGACCCAATAGAAGTGGGCGGTCATGATACCGTATTCGGCGCCATTGCCAGCCATCCCCATCACCTCGATTGCGCCGAGGTTGGCGGATAGAAATGCAAGTCCTGTTATCCACCCGGGAATCGCTCGCCCGGAAAGAAAAAAGTCTTCGCTGCTGACCACCTGTTTCTTTAGAGAGAAACCGATTCCCAGAACGAAGACAAAATAGATCGCGATGATTAGGTAATCAACAAAACCCGCTTGCAAGCGAACCTCTGGTTAGTCGAAGTCCGATGCAGTCGGTATGCTGTCGGCTGGCCTGTTGTCGCCTTTATTGTCCAACAAGCGCAGATTCTGACCGTTAACGAACGGCCTTGCGTGCTTAACTCCACCGTCGTCGGTCCAGCTGCTGAAATCAAGCCGTCCTTCCACCCCTACCAGACGCCCTTTGCGAACATACTCGCCGGCGAACTCCGCCTGACGTCCCCAAAGTTCAATATCGAACCAATCGGTTTCGCGTTCCTTAGTCGGTCTGTTTACAGCAACACTGAATGTGGTCTTTACGCGACCCGACTCGAAATAACGCATTTCGGGGTCCTTTCCCACTCTGCCGACAAGCATAACTGCATTCACCATGGAAAAACCCCCGCGAATACTTGCAACGTGTAAATAACCTCGAAATTATCCGACATGAATGGACCAGAGTGATCAACAATTTTGTTTTGAAAATTCTTTCCTGACGCCGAGGAAGTGGAAATGCGGTCGTCTTCTCGCCCTGATAACAAGCCTGTGATCGGACCGCAGCAGGAACTCCGGTCGGAATCGCCATCGGAGAAGCAGAAGTCCGGTATATCTCTCAGGCAACCACCCTGGCATGTTTGGGTCCTTGGCGCTGTCACGTTCAAGCTCTATCTTGTCTACTGGGCTTACAAGAACTGGCGCGATCTCTCCGCGCATGTCCATGGCGAAGCCGCTTGCGCTCCGACGAGCTCACGGGTGCCCCCCGTTGAGGACGAAGCCGCAGAATCCGACCTCCGATCCCGGTTTTGTGCAGATGCAGCGTCTGAGCCCGGTCCGATGTCCGCACGAGAGTCGGCCTCCAGCGCCGACTCCGATACCGATCTCGCCACCGAGCAGAAAACGCCGCCCGTGCTTGAAGGCTTCCTCAGCCGGCTGGCACCTGATCACCTGGCATCCTTCCGCGACTGCAGCCCGGTACTCCGTGCGATCTGGATGGTCGTGCCTTACGTTAACAATTACCTGTTGTTAACTTTGGCTCTCGGTATTGCTCGCATTCACCCGGACAAGAACTCAATCGTGGCGCGCAAACCGCTTCTATGCGCATGTGCGGCTGTGTTTGCGACCATTACCTTTTCGATGCTTTCGGTATTGCCTGGCGCCTGGTATCTCTTGTTCCTGTTGTGCATACTGCCTGCCGCGGTTGTGCAGGTCTGGCTCAATTCTTACTGGAAAGCTGTAGAACCTGACGGTCTCTTGTACCGCGCCGCTTTCACCCTTCGTGAGCTAGTGGTAGTGGCGGTGGGAGCGCTTTGTCTGGGGTACATTATTGTAGGCTTCCTGATGGGACCGACTCTTAAGGTCTGATTGCTGCATTTTGCGAATTTTTGGCGGCTGCGGTTAGAAAGTGCTTTGCCGCCGGGCACGATAACAAAATGAACTGTGCGTTCTCAATGTCGAAGGAGTTTTCAGGCATGAGCGAAGACAATGTGCGGGCATTGCGGGAAGCCATCAAGATTTCCCCGGACAACCTGCCATTGAGGCAACTGTTGGCCGATGGACTTTGTGGCCTCGGTCGCTTCGAAGAAGCGGAGAAAGAGTACACCGTCGCACTGGCGATGGAGCCCGGCAACGAGAAATTGCAAGTCGGGCTTGCGGGAGTTTTCTATCAACTCGGCAAGTATTCACACGCGCTGGTAATTGCTGAGGACCTCGTCAAGAAATCGCAACCGCAGCCCAAAGCGTTGCTGTTGCTCGCCCGACTCCTATTGAACGACGGCAACTTGGAAAAGGCCAGACAAAGATACAGGGAGGCTATAGCGGTTGACGCATCGTTAATGGACGAGTCATTCGCAGAGAGGCTGGGTACCAGCGGTTCTCCTTCTCTCTCTCTCCCCGCGTCAGCTTCTGCGCCGGAGCGAGTTCGAGTCGGCGCAGAAGATCCGTCCGACGATGACGATGATGATGTCGCTGCTGATTTTTTCGAGGAAAATTTGGAGCGCAGCACTATCAACTTTGCTGAAATCGGCGGCATGGATGAAGTGAAAGATCAGATTCGAATGAAGATCATCCACCCGCTGAAAAACCCTGAAATATTCAAAGCGTACGGCAAGAAGACCGGTGGCGGGATTTTGATGTATGGTCCTCCCGGCTGCGGAAAAACGCACCTTGCGCGTGCCACCGCCGGTGAAATCAATGCTCGGTTCCTTGCTGTCGGGATTAATGACGTACTCGACATGTGGTTGGGGAACAGCGAGCGGAATTTGCACGAACTGTTCGAGCAGGCTCGCCGCAACACGCCGTGCGTGGTTTTCTTCGACGAAGTAGACGCGCTTGCAGCTAGCCGGTCGGATATGCGACACAGTGGTGGCAGGCACATCATCAATCAATTTCTTATGGAGTTGGACGGCGTAAAATCGAGCAATGAAGGCGTGCTTATTCTCGCTGCCACAAATGCTCCCTGGCACTTGGACTCGGCTTTCCGTCGTCCCGGACGTTTTGACCGCGTGATCTTCGTACCGCCTCCGGACCTCGGTGCGCGCGCTGCTATTTTACGAATTTTGCTCCGTGGCAAACCGATC
This sequence comes from Candidatus Obscuribacterales bacterium, assembly GCA_019752635.1. Taxonomy (GTDB): domain Bacteria; phylum Cyanobacteriota; class Vampirovibrionia; order Obscuribacterales; family Obscuribacteraceae; genus JAKFUT01. The sequence continues at coordinate 65,001 of JAIELX010000025.1, forward strand.
GAGAACATCGATTTTCAACATATTGCCTCCAAGACCGATAAGTTCTCCGGCGCAGATTTGATGGCTGTGGTGGATACTGCGGTTGAGCGAAAACTTGATCAGGCGCTGAAGACAGGTAAGTCGCAACCGATCACGACTAAGGATTTGGAGCATTCACTCAAAACGGTTCGCCCCACTACTGCTGAGTGGTTCTCGACTGCGCGCAACTACGCGTTGTACTCAAACCAGGGCGGCGCCTACGACGACATTGTCAAATATTTGAAACTGTAGATCTGCGCTAGCCCTCACGCCCGACTCGGATCTGAGCGTTAAGCGGCTCAAGCTTCTCGAAGTCTCAAAGGACGTGAACGGGGCGTTGCGTTCGGGCGAGTAATTGCGCGAAGCTCTTGCAAATGCGAAGCCCTGCGCGGGCACCGAGCCGTCATCATTCGCGCTGCAACTACGAAGGCGACTGCGCCGTCAACTCAAAAACCGTTGCGCTTGGCCCACTTTGTCAGTTCGTCAATCGATTCCAGTTCCAGTTTCTCGACCAGGTGAAAGAGCAACTGGTTCAAATCGTATTCCGTCAAACCCATGCGGTCCGCTGCCTTCGGCAGCCCGCCGCGTTTGGTGATCTGTTTGAGAATGCCGCGTTCTTGCCCGCTCAATCGCAGGAGATTTTTCGGCAGCGAAGGTGATACCACATTTTGATTGCCCTTATAAACCATGAGCACGCTCATGCGAATAAGCGCCGCCGGGTCGGTTTTCAAAATGTACGCAGCGGCCCCGGCATCGAGAAAATCCTGCACTTCCGACGCCTTGCTCTGGCTGGCATAAATCACAACCTTAACGTTCTTCAAGGCATTCAGCCGCTTAAGCAAGTCCGGAGTGGTGATCAATCCCGGCAAGTGCAAATCAAGCAGCACGATATCAGGAAGCAGCGCTTTCGCCATCTTGAAACATTCGTCCGAGGTCTCAGCCTCGCCGATGACCTCGATCAGGTCGCCGTTCGATAAATCCTTAACCGCTTGTTCTCTCGTGGGAGGGTGATCGTCGACAACCAGAAGTCTGATCATATTGCCTTGCTACGGAAAGTTGACGCCGTTGCTACTTGAGTACTCAGCAGACGCCAAACCGGCGCCTATTCAATCATTAGGATACACCATAGGAGTAGCAATGCTGCCAACCTTTGGCAGCTTCATGTGAATTTCGACGAACTGGAGCGTCGGCATATATAATTAGGCCTGTATTAGTGATCGGGAAGAATCAGATGAAATCGACCATCAAAACATTGGTTGCAGCCGGATTGGCTGGCGGGATGCTCGTGTTTGCGATCGGTAGCAGCTTCGCGCAGGACAATGCGGCCTGGCCAGTGGCGGCTAATCAGAAAGTAGTCACGTCGCGGTCCGGTTTGCAGTATTACGATATTGAGCAGGGCAAAGGACCGGCGCCGACTCCCGGGAGCTACGTGCAGGTGCACTATACCGGTTGGCTTCTTAACAAAAACAAGTTTGACAGCTCGTTTGATCGCAACCAACCGTTCGAGTTTCAGCTTGGCGCTGGAAATGTTATTAAAGGTTGGGATGAAGGCGTAGCAAGCATGAAGGTCGGCGGCAAGCGCCGCCTGGTCATTCCTGCCAACTTGGGTTATGGTCCCAATGGCATGCCTCCGGTAATTCCTTCAAATGCCACATTGGTATTTGATGTGCAATTGCTGAAGTTCAGTGCAACGCCGGGACAGTAACGCTCGGTCGTTCCAAGCTGCTCGCAGCAATGTCTACAAAGTCCGCACTGCCTAGCCGTGCGGACTTTTCATTTCTGTGACCATGCAAACTGTTCAAGCAACCGGATGAAGAGAAAAGCACCGAGGCTGATGGCATAAATCGCCGTCCACTTCACGGTACCTTGCCACGATGAGCGAAGTATTTTGAAATTTGAAGTAATCACCAGGTAACCGATCAATACGGCTAATAGCCCATGTCCTAGAAACATGCCGGCTGGAAGAACTGCAAAAAGGCTTTCGACTCTATGTAACTTTCTGGCAAGTGGTATCACCTGGTCATTTAGTTTGACTTCCGGCACGGGATCAAGAAAGTTAGAGCGCACCATCAGCTTGGCTATTTCGCCGCTGTCTGTTACCACTTTGTAAGGCAACCGCTTCTCGGGAATTCTTTCTAGCGGTTCCCCGCCCTTCGTCACCATTATCTGACCAAACCACATCGGGCAGGTTATCTCGATGTCCTGTCCTTCCAAGAGTTCGTGTTGTAGTTTGAATTTCACTGACGACCCAAAGCTTCGCTTGCTGGTTGTTGGTGCTCACAACAGTATAATATGCACTTGCACTGGAGGTGGATAAATGTCTGCGGATAAACCGCTGTTGTTGTTGGGTGTTGGCCAGGTTGCCAGAGCAGTCATTGCTCTGGCCAGGGGCACGAGAACCATTACAGGCACAACGCGCGATCCACGCAAAGTTTTTCAGATGGTAGAAATGGGCATTACTCCGCTGATCATGCCAATGCCTTCTTGCGAGATTTTGGAATCGGTCGCCAACGATGCCGACGTCGTGGTTTCGTTCCCGCCTGATGGAGAGACCGATGCGATATTTGCTCCCGCTGTGAAGCAAGCGCGACGCGTCATTTACATCTCCACCACTGGTGTCTACGGCAAGCGTGAAGGCGTCGTGGATGACACTACCGCGCCGGATGATTCCGCAGAAGAAAAATTGGATGCACGCCTGCACGCAGAATCTCTTTGGCAAGAGCAAGGTGCGATTATTCTGCGCGTTCCGGGAATTTACGGACCGGATTCCGGATTGCACCTATCGCTGCGCAATGGCAAATACAAGATTCCTGGAGACGGAAGCCGCAATACCTCGCGCATTCATGTAGAAGACCTCGCCTCCGTGATCTTGGCGATGCTGGCAGGACCTTCCTTGTTGCGCGACTGCTATGTAATTGGCGACCGATCTCCGTGCCCTCAGATAGAGATCGTAACTTGGCTTTGCAACGAGCTAAGTATACCGCTACCGCCGGCGGTGCCAATCGAAGAGGTTCATCGCACCCTACGCGGTAATCGCCGCGTCGACCCAAGCGGCTTACTTAACGAACTCGCTATCGAGCTCAAGTATCCCAACTACCGGGATGGCTACCGCGCTCTCCTGGAAAAACCAATTTTGTAGTGATCTGCGTTATCGAACTCTGGAGAACAAGCAAGAGCGTTAACTTTAGTGGCGAATTGATAGGTGGATGCCTTGCGGTAGCGGTAAGTGCCTCTGCGCGCCAAGGGAGAGGGGCTGAGGGATATTCACGGGTATCGATTCGATTCCGGTGAGCGTTCGATGAAGTTTCAACGAGAAGAACCAGCGACTTATCGCATGCAGGCTGACTGTCATACTGGTTTGGCAAACCTCATCAAGAGGTGGCATGGCCATAGCCGGAACGGAACGAAGCCCGGAAGCAAGCCTATTGGCCTGTGTCCCGGGCATGCGTACGCGATCTTAGGTTGTGACGAAAAGAACCGAGTCTTGCTGTTCAGCAATCAGATCCACCTTTTCCCATCGGATTGATCCGACCGATGGAAATGTTCGCGATAAGGCGCTCGAAGGAGTCTTTTCGAAGCGACTCGACGAGTTCAACGAATACTTCTCACATCTGACTGCGCAAAACTGATCTGCGTAGCGTCGTTCGATTCTCTAGGCGACGCGGCGTTCCTTGGCGTATTCGACCACAATCTGCCTATCGCCTACATATGAGTTGTTCATGTGCTCAATTGCACGGGCCGCTTCTTGAGCCGTTTGCATTTCGACAAATGCAAACCCGCGTTTGCGATTTGTTTCTTGATCCAGCGGCATCTTTACAGACCGGACCACGCCGGCATTTGAAAAGATATTCGACAAATCTTCTTCGGTAGTGGCAAAAGGAATATTGCGAACGAATAATTTACTCAGCATAGAACCGCCTAAAGATAATGGAACTCCAATCCTCTGCAAGAGGGTCGGACTTGAAGGTAGACGTTGAGCTCTCAGCAAGGTGTCTTAACTTTTGAGGATTGCATCGGATTGATGTCAGATATCGCTTGTGAAGTCGCCTGCATAGCCTGTCAGCTCGACGTATGCTTGCCCCGAGATCTTTTTGCCATTCGCTGTACCCGTTGCTTTGCAGGCGCCTTCCCAGTAGCTGATTCCGCTAGTTTGGTCGCCAACCAATTCTTGATTGTCCAACATCGGTTCTATCTTAATGTCGAGCTGCCTGCCGGGAATCACTACATGCCATCCCGCGGGATAGTCAGCCTTTGTTGTTTCGCTCTTCCAATGCTTTTCAATGTCAATCTTATAGTCTGTCAGCGACAAGTGCTCCGTTTTGCCATCGGCACTGATGATGGTGCCGGAGGAATTAGGGTCGAATTTGCCCGATTTCAATCGCATCACATAGAGCATTATCTCGGAGTTGTCATCGAGCTGGATGCTAAACCAGTCCCAGCCTACTTGTTCCTTGGTTAGCTGGTTGCTGCCGAATTCATGATCCATCCAAACTGTGCCTTCTACGGGCAATGTTTTTGCTCCGCGACGAATGGTGCCTTTTGCCAGCATTCGCGTCATTGAGTAGTAGTGCGATGCGCAGCCTACGCAGTTTGCTTTCTGGCTGACGCCATTTTTTCCGTGCACCGCCGGCGGTTTTGCAGAGGTCAGCTTCAAGTCGAGCGCATACTCAGGCTGGTTGGCTTTTAAGACATGTGTAGTTCCGTCTAGCGCGGCGGACCATCCGCCGTTCCATACTCTGTACTTCTGCTGGTCGGCGCCTGCTGTCGATGCCCCGGGACGGTTGGTCTGCGAGCGAAAGAAGAATTTCTTTTCAGCGAGGTCGCTCACCGCGAAGTGTGCCAGGAAAACGTTGTTTACCTTCCAGCGGCTATTTGCGACTTGATTCGATGTGTCGAGCCCTGAACGAAAGAAAGTGAGCTCGAACCCGAATGGCTCCTTCTGCGGTGTTTGCAGGTGTCCCGTGTAGTACCACCATTCAGTCTTGAACTCATTGTGTGAACGGTGGTCCTGAGGGAACTGAAATGCATATCCTGGAAGGGCAAGTTTAAACTTCTTAGGCTTGTGCGCAGTGGATGTTGGTTGCGATGTTGCCGGTTGCGTTGATGACCGGACCTGAGCGAGGCAAGGCTGAATTGCCGACGTCCAAATTGCTGCAATCATCATCAGGGAGATTGGGCCTGCGTCCGTAATCTTCATTCCGTGCGCAATGCCTCCGGCGCAAGTGTTTTTGCCGCTATTCCTGCAGGAATGATGCCTGACGCCAAAGAGCAAAACATAATCAGCGCAAATGATTGAAACAGGAACTCGTAGGGAACGGCGAACTGGATTGTCCAGCCGAAAGATTGCTTGTTTATGACGTGTATGAGCAGCCAGGAGAGCGCAAATCCGGTGATTAGTCCGCCAATGCTCCCCAGCGCCCCCAACATCCCCGCCTGCACCAGGATAAGTTTGCGAATCTGTCCTGCGGATGCGCCAAGATACTTCAGAATCCCCATGTCGCGTTTCGATTCCATTGTCAGCGCAAACAGCGTGTTCATAACGCCCAGGATGGCTACTGCAATGGAGATCGCGTGCAAAGCGTAGGTTATGGCAAAGGTGTTGTCGAACACTCGAAGCACTTCTTTCTTAATTTCCTTGTTACTGCGAATTACCAGCTGCGCATTACTGCCACCGGCCGCAAGCAGCGCCTTCCTGACTGCTTCGCTGTCTTGCCCTGGCTTTAGATAGATGGCTAAGGTCGTCGAGCCATAGTCGCGAAAATGCTGGCGAAAAATGTCTCGGTCCATAATCACGAAACCGAGGTCGCTGGAGTAATCATAGTAAATGCCTTCGATCTTTACCGACAGTGGTCCGTCCAGCGCGGGTAATACCATTTGCTCACCCTTCTTCTTGTTATGCTTTTGGGCGAACGTTTCGGACACGACCACCGCGCTTTTGCCCTCGATACGGCGCAAGACATCGCCACTCTTTTCGCCGTCAACAAATGGCAAGTTGCCATAATTTGCCACAACGGGAATCTCGCCCGCTCCAATGTTTGAGGGGCTGCCCTCATATTCGAACGGGTAATCGATGAACGCCTCGAGCGCCTCGATGCCCTGCACTGCGCGTAGTTTCTTTACCAGTTCCGGGCTCATACGACCAATACGGCTGCTTACTTTCCTGCCTGCGGGTTCGACCCACATATCCGCTCGCAACGTCTGTTGCACCCACGCAATCACCGTGTCACGGAAGCTTCCGATCATCACTGCCAGGCTCACCATCATTGATATTCCGACCATCAACGAAGCCACTGCAACCGATGTTCGTCCTAGCGCTCCATACAGCCCTGAAACCGCCAAACCTGCTTCGGTGCCAAGTATTCTCGCAAACCAGTCCTTGAGCAGAGGCAAGAATCTATCCAGAAAAATCGGTGTTATGAGTGCTACAGCGAAGACGGCCGCGGCTGCCGCGCCGAAGCCCCAGACTGGAAAACCGTTGATTGCCGGTTGTCGCGAGGACCAGAACGCAAAACCTGCCAGTGCTACTCCGGCTAGCGCCAGGCGCGGAGACATGTGCTGCACTTTTCGTTCGAACGACGCTCGCCGAGTTGCTTCTGCCGGTTCGACATTCACTGCTTCGAGCGCCGGCGCAGCCGCCGCTAGCAATGTCATGGCTATTCCCGAGAGCATTGCGATGACGATAGGCTCTGCTTGCAATGTAATGGATGCCGGTGCCTGATCCGCATAGAGCGCCTTAACAGTTCGCGATACCGCAGCTAGTGCCAAATGCGCGAAGCTCAGTCCCATCGCTGCTCCGCACAAGGAGCCGATAGTGCCCAGAATAAGTGCTTCTGCGGAAAACAGGAATAAAATGGTTGCCCGACCTACCCCCAATGCTCTGAGCGTACCTAGCTCGAAACGACGTCGAATTACGCTGATAGACATGGTGTTGTAAATGACGAACATACCGACTAACAGCGCAATCAAGCTCAGTGCGACCAGATTGTACTGAAAGGAAGACAACATCTTCTCGACTTGCTTGGTTCGCCTTTCCGGCGCATCTACTGTGGTGCCGGAAGGCAAAACTGCTTGCAGGTTGGCGGAAAGCTCTTGCTTATTAGTTTCCTCAGGTACGATCATGTCGACTCTGCTTATAGTGCCGCGCATATCGAATAACTGTTGTGCAGGTCCTATGTCCATCAAAACAATGTTGCCGCCGAAGGCTTTGCCCACGCCATCAGGGTCTAGAATAGAGCCTGCTTTAAGGTAGACGAGGCGTTCGTTCACTTGAATCTTCAGAGTGTCACCCTGCTTCAAATGAAATCGGTCAGCAAGTTGACGCCCGATCATCGCGCTGTCCCTTTTCAGAAATTGAAACGGCTCGCTGCTCGCTGAATCGGCCGAATCCGGGGCCGTCTTCGAGTCGGTTGTGCGGCGCAAGGGGCGGAATGCTCGGTCCGAGAACATATCGACTCCGAGAATCTGCACCAGTTCTGCGCCATCGTCACCGACTACCACTGCGAATTGGTCTATTATGGGCGTGAATTTGACATGCTTGTCGTGCAGCCAGTCTAGTTTGTCCAGAACGGTTTCATCCAGCTCGTTGCCCGTCAAAGAGCGAATAGCAAGATTGCTGCGCCCGGCCACCAGGTCGATGCTCTGGCTAAACTGCGATAGTGCTGCTTGATTGGCAAGATGAATCGCAAGCATCACTGCCACTCCAAGTGCTATGCCGGCAATGGTGAGAAAGGTTCTTACTTTGTTTCGCGCAAGATCGCGCAGAATGAACCGGGCCATTAGCATCGCTGCTGCGTTCACTTCCGCACTTCCTCTAGTATTTTGCCGTCTTTCATGCGAATGATTCGACCTGCATACGCGGCTGCTTCCGAGCTATGAGTGGCCATGAGAGTGGTGTGTCCGCCCGCTTCGCACAGGTCCTTGAACAGCTTGAGTATTTGCTCTCCGGTTTCGCTGTCTAGATTGCCTGTCGGTTCATCTGCAACTATTAGCTCAGGCTTGTGCACGAGCGCTCTGGCGATTGCCACGCGCTGCATTTCGCCGCCTGAGAGTTGAGATGGAAAAAAGTCTAGTCGCTGCGAAAGTCCCACTTGCTCCAGAATGACTTCGGTACGTTTGCGAATTTCGGCACTTGAATACTTTCCGGCAAGTGCCAGCGGCAAGCTGGCGTTCTCAAAAACGGACAGTGTCGATAGAAGGTTGAAGAACTGGAACACGAAGCCAATCTTATCGCGACGCCGTTCTGTTATCTGTTTGTCGTTTAGAGCGGTAATATTGGTTGTGCCAAGATAAACCGCTCCGCTGCTTGGTTTATCGATTCCGGCCACAATATTCAGAAGAGTGCTCTTGCCGCACCCGCTCGGTCCGGTTAGCGCCACGAATTCACCGGCCGCTATCTTGAGTTCGACCTTTACCAGGGCGTGGACGTTGTGCTCATCATAAATCTTTGATAGCGAACTGATGTGAATGTGCGTGTTGTGAGGCTCGCTCAAACTAACCTCCCTGATACCGGGCGTCGATTTCCGCCCTTGGTAAATCTGCCGCTGTGTAGAGCTTGTTGCTGTTGAGCAAATAGAGTGGAATGGAAACAGCCCCGAAGATAAATGCTATGAGAACCGGTTGTGGCTGGCTGCTTAGCATCAGTAATATTCTTGCGCAGAGCAACCCGCCTGCGATCGCACCAACTACAAGCTTTTCTGCTTTGCAGTTCTTCCTTATTTTGGCTAGTGACCAGAACCCACCGATTGCCATACCAATTCCTGAGCCAAATCTGCACGCTCCCGGAAACACAACGTTGTATGTATCGACGAATTTTTCGAACTGGCTCATCTGGTGATCGCCGGAAATCACAATGTTTTGTGCTGTGAACGGCAGATAGAGAGGCACAGTGGGAATCAGTCCATAACTTCGGAGCCAGTCGATTACACCCCAGATTACCGCGAAGACTAATCCCGGAATTATGAATGCCAATGCGGTTCGCAGCATTCCGGTAAGAACGTGTTGTGCTGCTAAAGCTTGTTGCCCGGCGCAACTGCAATCCTGCGTTTGCAACTTAATCCTGTCGCTCATTTCTTTTCCGCCTTTGCACGAGCGCTTATGACGAGTTTGTTCTCGGGATCAATTTTTGTCGCCTGCTCTATTAATTGAAGCGCTCTCTCTTCGGCGCCAACATCAAGGAGTGCGCTTGCGCAAGCCGCCAGCAGCGAGGGATCTTTGTGAGGCGTTTTGAGCGCCTCCTCGATTTGCCATTGCCCGTCCATTGTGTCGCCTTTTGCCAATGCAATTCTGGCTCTGGCGAACTTTATCCATGGATTGCCCGCTCCCGGAGAGCCTTCCTGTTCGCCACTTCGGAAGCTGGACAACCCTGGACTTCCTTGCTCGCTACTGCGAATGCCGGAAACCCCGGTAAGTGGTAGTTTTCCAGTGGTCCGGGATGAGCCTTGCGCTAATTGTTTGTGCTGTAGCTCCAAAAGCATTTTCTCTGCGGCGCCAAGCTCCCCTTTGTCTATTTTGAGTTCGGCGTAGGCCAGCAGCAAATCCACATGTTTCTCGCCGCTGTAGAGCTGTTTGTATAACTGCTCTGCTTTGGCATCATCACCGGTGGCAGCGGCTAGCTTGCCTTCGACCAGAATTCTAAAGGCGTTGGCTTGGGCGTCGCCCGGGGTGGATGTTGTGGGCAGCGTTTCTCGGGCTTTCGCAATCTCTCCGACGCGCAAGTAGCACAATGCGAGTAAGCAGCGAGCCAGGTCGCGCCCGCGATTTTGCTGAATTACTTCGTTCAAAATGCGAATAGCTTCGCGGTGGTTGCCCATCATTGACTTCACTTGTGCCAGGTTAATGAAACCTGCTTCGTCCTTGGGGGCCAGCCTGTTGCATGCTTGAATCAGTTCAAGCGCTTTGTCTAGTTCCCATGAGCGCATGTATAGCACCGAAAGACCTAATTTCGATTCTACGAAATCGGGTTTTACCTGCAGGGCTTTTTTCCAATGTTCCATGGCTGACTGTGGATCACCGGATCGCATTTCGCTTCGAGCAAGCCGGTCCCACGCCGGCGGAAACCACGGATTTATTGCGGTCGACATGGAGTAGTATTCAATAGCCTTTTTGTATTCGCCTTTTCTGGTGTACACGTTGCCCATGTTGAACGTGTAGTTTGTTGCCGCATTGCGGGCCAGTAGCAGCACCAGGCTGAAGGCAATAAAGGTGGTTAGCATCAAGTGTTTGAGGCGTCCTTCCTGCGACATTTTGCGCAGATCTTCCGCTTCGGCGGGTTTGAACATTACAGCGCCGACCGAAGTCGGCTTCACGTTGAACGCAAATTTGCCCACATAGTAAATCAGCGATGCGAAGTCCTGCGGATCATATTGGAAGGAGGGAATCTTCTTTGCCTCACGCCCCTTCTTCGGTGCTGGTTTCTGGACATGCAAAGTCAGCTCCAGCGCCGTCGGGGAGATAAACAACAATCGCGAAAAACTCTTGCGAGCGGTAATGGTGGCAGCCAGAACATTTTCCCAGGGGATGACTTTGCCGAAGCGCCACAGCTTGATGCCCGTTTGATCTAATTGAATGCCGCCGCTGACGATTCTCGTCAAATGCAAGATGGCGAGAAAGCTCACAGACCACTGAATGTAGGCTGAGGTCCAGAGCCCGGTGGTTCGCAAAACCCACGACAGTGCATCCGGGCAGCTCGGCAGAATTGCGAAGGCGTCAGGTATGCACAGTGCCGTTGAGACCGCGATGCTACTGCCCAGCGTCAGCCGCAGAAGCGATCCGGGGGATGGACGCATCTCACAAGGTCCCCACGGTTCTACCTGTGGAGAGGATTCTTCAGCAGTGGTGGGTGGCTGGCTGATCATCGATCCCATTATTCTACTCGTTCCGATCGGTTCGGCGCTCGTTCCGCAGGAGGTGTATCGCACTACCGTATCGCCGGCGAAGTGATCGCCCCGTGAACATTTTGCGAGCCCTGGATTAATTATGGGGCTGGGGTTACAGAATCACCCGGTGGTAAACAAGCAGTGTCGGGAGGAAACTTGCTAGAGTATAGGTATTACCCGATGACAATGAGAGAAATCAATGGTGACAAGCTGCGATGAACGCTTGCCTTTATTTCCTTTGCCGGAAGTAGTCCTTTTCCCGGGATCATGCTTACCACTACATATATTTGAGCCGCGGTACCGTGAAATGATTAACACGGTCCTGGAGAAAGACGGTTGTTTTGGTGTCTTACTTTATGACCCCGTGCGAAAAGCGCCTGCGGATATCGGTTGTTCCGCTCAAATCTTCGATTGCAAGCGCATGAAAGACGGCCGCATGAACATTATGACTCTGGGCATGCAGCGATTTCGCGTGCTGGAGTACATCCGCGAGAAAGAGTATTTGCAGGGATACATTGAGTGGATCGATGATGACCAGATTGACGGCGCATTGATGGACACCGCATCTGGTGTGGTGGAAGTGCTCAAAGATGTGATTCGTCTTTCCGGAAAGCTGGCGGATCGCGCAATCGAGTTTCCCGAGGAGCTGCCTGATGATCCGGTCGATTTGTCCTACTGGATTGGCAGCACTATCTACGGACTGACACGTCAGCAGCAAGAACTGCTGGAGTTGATGGACACCGAAAAGCGCCTGCAACGCGAATCGGAAATACTGACCAAAATCCGCAAAGAACTAGCCGCTCGCACCGCAATCAAAGAAGCTTTCAGTCGCCAAGATTAGCGGACGGAATGCGATGCCGGGGAAAGTTCGAGGGAAGTTGCAAGCGCTGAAAATTGCGTCGCCCAAGCGGGCAAGATGCCCTCGCCCCACGCGCGCACACGCACTCGGGACTGAATTCCTTCTTCAATTAGCCGATTCCGATATGTCGCACACGAAACTTTCTTCGACGAGCTTCTCGTACTCGCGTTCTTTTTGCCGCAGTTGGATTGTCAGCTCCGCCAGCTCTGTACGCTCGTCCTGAATGCGGTCTTCGGAAGTGTCGATGAGTCTTCGGAAGCGCTCGTTGTTCGTTCCCAGGCTCTGCAGGTTCTCCCGCGCACGCTTCTGGTCCTTTGCGCATTCTTCAATCAATGCCTTCTTGTTGTTGATCTCCGTTCGTAAATTGATGATTTGCGTGCGCATGTCAAGGATTTGGTTGAGGAACTCCAGGAACTTCTTGTCGACGAAGTTCTGAGAACAAAGCCAATTTATGGAGTCTACGGCAAGGTTGGTGACGTCGGTAAGCCACACATACTCGTATGTGTCGGCTTCTTCGGACACCGACAGTTCGTAAGGCTGCTTTGGTTCTAACTCAAATGCGAATCGGTAGTAGCTATCTGTTGTTTCTGTGGGTTTGACTTCACTTGTGAGTTTGCTGCCTTGAGTGATTGGATGCTCAATGTATAGTGTTTTCTTGCGGTCGGACAAATTGTCAATCTGGTAGTTCTTGGTGCTGATCGCTTTGTAGTCCAGGTAAAGGACGCCACCGGCGCTGCGAACCCGCCAGATTGGTTTGTTCTCTTGTTCAATGCGAGTCACTATGGGCAGTGCTTGGTCAACTGCATACAGCAAAAATCGAACATCGTCCGGTTTGATAGTATCGAGAAGTGCTTCGCCGGCATAGGCATCAGATTCCATCACCGTTACCGGTCCGGACTCAAGCGTCAGCCCTGTCGTATTCTTGAATTTTACCGCTGCATACGGAAACTTGGGATTCTTACCTTCGTTGTAGAGCGAAATTCGCTCGCCTTCTACGGATTCCTGCACAATAGGAAGCAGAGCGGAACTATTGCGAGGAACGCTTACCGGTTTGGTAATTCTGTACTCAAACTGCTCTCCCGATTCACTTGCTTCAACGGACACATCTTGCGATGCAAAGCTGTCTGCGACTACCTCACTGAATGATGCTCCGTAACTCTCTTCCTTGCAGGATTGGTCCCCTCCCCAAGAGTCTCCGCCTCCTCCTGCTCTTCCCCAGGGACGGAGCGCACCTTGTGAGGATGGCTGTGCTCCGGGGGGCGAAGCGTCCCTGAGCCCACCCGTCATGGCTGTCGAGAGACGTTGGCGCGCACTGGTGTCCATTTTGGCACGCTCGGCAGTCACGGGGCCTGACGAGGTGACGCCTTGAGCAGCAATCACGCGGCGCGTAGGCTGCACCGGCTCGTATAGAGGTTGAATGAATGAAATTGGTGAGGCGCTCACCAGCACCACCTGCACTTCGGTCCAGTCTTCTTCCTGGATATTGTCTACTATTGCCATACCCTGGAGCAGTGTCTTTCCTGCGGCGGTCATAACTAATCTGTAGCTGGTTTTCCAAATGGGACACGGTATCGAATACGCAATAAATAAGTCGTGCTCGCCCTCGGCGCTGAGTGTGACGGACAAGGCTTTTCGGTCTTTCTTCTTTGCATTCTGAAACAGCAGTTCCAGCTGCTGTTTCATTTCAATTGCCATATTTTCGTCATCTACTTTGATCGAACTTATGGACGACAGTGGAATTCGTTTGAAAGTTGAATCGACACCGTATAAGGTGAGCAGCCTCTCGCGCGCGATTGCATCTCGCAGCACCTGCTCTGAAGTGTCGAGCCCCAAAACGCGCCCGGAGATACTCTCTCCGGATACCGACACTGTTACGGGAATTCCTTTCATCTGGGCGAGCAAACCACAAAGTCCCTCTGTCTTGGTGAGGTCGAAGCCAAACTCTGCTAGCCGGCTTGCCAGTGTTTTTGAAGAGTCATATGTGACTGCGTCGATGGTGCCACCGGATGTGGTGAGCGCGACTAACGACTTTAGCATGTCGTCGATTTCTTCCGGACCGCACACCAGATCAATTTTCGTTGGACCCGTAACGCTGCCTTTTCTTTCAAAGTAACCTATGCCATGTTTATAGAGTACAACTTTAGATAGTTTGAGCGCGCCGCTCTTGATCTCTTGCGCCATTGCAAAGACCTCTGTGGTGGTTTGTCGAGTCGGGACTAGCATCGCCTATTATGGCAGGTTGCTCTCGAATTGGCCTGTCTGAAATGCGAAGAGCGAGGAACCGTTGGAACCTCGCTCTTTCACTTATCTTGGGGTTGTAGCGAGCTCACGGCTCACTTGGGGATTACCCTCAACTTCGTCTCCCACCGTTAGGCACGCAGTATGGCTGCGGACTAACGTAAGGGCGGGGCTGCGGTCGGGCTTGTTGCCGGCGCCGCTCCTCATTTACTCGGTCCAGTTCCCGTTGTCGCTCACGTTGGCGCTCTTGTTGTTCGCGCTCTTCTTGCGTCGGTTCGGACATTCTGCCGGTTTTCTCTTTGATTTCTCCATTGGACGTATCAACGAGAACGGATTGCGGTCCGGTTCCATCGGTGAACTCAATTCGCCGCTGAGCGGCCGGACCACCTCGGCTGCCGGGCATCACTTGTTCGCGCCCGTGCCTCCAGTTTTCACCGTCGTAGTACTTAACGTCTTCCGGTTGGCCGCCTCTGCGAGTGGTTAGTTTCTGTTCGCGCCAATTGGCATGCATCACTAACTGATCGTTGTGTTGGACGGTTAGCGCATCGCTGCCGGCATCACGAACAACCGTGCGCGGCCATGCCTTGCTGCCCGGGGGCTGCGGCTCGTTCGGGTTGAAGGTGATTTGGACCTGACCTGACGGCAACTTGGTTGCGTTGCCGTGGCGCCATTGGTATCCGTCCCAGTAGTCTTTGTCCTGTTCACGTCCATCGGTACCGATCTTGGTGCGCGAGTAGTCGTTGTAGTTTCGCAGATCGCGCGACCCGTCGGTCTTGCGCGTGACGTAGATGTTTAACTCGGTATTGCGAGCGTCATACTGTATGTCGCCGCCTGCAGTTTTCTGCGTGATGTTGCCGAGAATTTTTCCGTCTTTAGCGCACAGAGGGAAACCGAGCGCGTTGCTTCCCGCGAACGCCTGGAGTTCTTGAGCGTTGAGGGGCTGGTCGCCGCGCATCACCTGCCACTCTTTGGGGCCGGTTCGGCGCATCGTTGTACCATCGCCGAAGTTTATTGCGTCAACTTCGCCTCTAGCATTGCGAACGGTTTCAAACGTGTTCCTGTCCCCGGTTCGCTCTGGCGCCGGAGGACCGACGCGGTCGGTGGGACCCTGATGGTAATCGTAACCGCTGCTGCCGGGCTGGTTGCGATCGCCGGTTCGGGCAGGCGGCTGCGTACGATCCGAGCCTCCTTGGTGGAAGTCGTATCCGTTGCCGTTGCCGAATAGCTCTGCAACATATTGTTCTCTTAATGGATTGGTCGTTGGGTTGGGTTGACCGGTTTCATTAACACGGTCGACTGGACGCACGGTCTCAGTCAGTTCGGGGCGGCTGGTCAATGAATTACTTTATCCTTATATTCCTGGTCTTATCTCCACAAAATCAATGGTGCCCGATCCCTGAAACCTTGCTAGCGTCTTTCTGTTCGCGTTAGCCGCATCGTCGTCCGTAGCATGGAGAGCAACCCGGCACGCAGTATTGTGGTTGTCCGTTTATGGAACATCCGTTCGGACCGCATTGTGGTTGCGGACCACAACCGTTCGGACCGCAGCGCGGTTGCTGCCTGCGTCTTTGAAGCTCTTCTTGCTGACGTCGCCATGCAAGTTGTTCTTGCGTCGGCTCGTCCATCTGTCCAGTCTTTTCTTTGATTTCACCACTGGTGGTGTCAATCATCACGGACTGCGGTCCGGTGCCGTCCGTAAAATCAACTCGGCGCAGATTCGCGCTCTGCCCGCCGCCCGGAACTACTTGTTCGTTTCCGTGCCGCCAGTTTTCGCCATCATAATATTTGACGTCTTCTGGCTGACCCTCTGTGCGAGTTATGAGTTTCTGTTCTCTCCAGGAGGCATGCATCACCGATTGGTCACTGTGCTGCACTGTCAGGGAGTCGGTGCTCCTATCGCGTACAACCGAGCGCGGCCATGGCTTGTTGGCGCCGGCCGGCTGCTGCTCGTCTGCTTTGAAATTGATTTGAACCTGACCGGAGGGAAGCGCGACAGCGTCACCGTGCCGCCACTGATAGCCGTCCCAGTAATCTTTGTCTTGCACTTGGCCATCTGCGCCGACTTTCGTTCGCGAGTAGTCGTTGTAGTTGCGCACGTCCATGGTTCCATCGGGCTTACGCGTCACATAGATGTTCAGCTCTGTGTTGCGGCAATCATATTGGATATCACCGCCGGCTTCCTTCTGCGTTATGTTGCCGATGATCTTTCCGTCTTGCACAGCCAGAGGGAATCTTAAAGCATTTGCCTGTGCAAACTGCGCCAGGTCTTGCGGGTTCAGCGGCTGTTCGCCACGAAATGCTTGCCACTCTTTAGGCCCGGTACGGCGCATGCTCGTTCCGTCGCCAAAGTTAATTGCTGTTACTTCGCCATTGGCGTCACGCACGGTGTCGAAAGTGTTTCTGTCCGAAGTGCGCTCAGGTGCCGGCGGTCCTACTCGGTCACCACCCTGGTGGTATTCGTAACCGCTACCAGACGGCGTCGGACGATCGCCCGTGCGTTCGGTCGGATTGGTCGATCCGCCCTGGTGAAAGTCGTATGCTCCGCCCGGGATAGTTTCGCTGACATACTCGTCCCGAAACGCATTCGTTGCAGCCGGACCAGTCGCAGGGTCGTTCACACGGTCTACTGGGCGAAGGTTTTCGTTTTCTGATGTGGTCAAGATGCGTACCTCGCGGGATAGCCGGATACTAAATTCAGTTTGTGGAATATTTGTGAAATATATCCCGTAATGCCCGCCGTTTGGACGTTTAATGGGGGCAATTCTTCGTATTTCCCGCATGAGAATTTTGCCATGAACTCGATTGAGACCGAAATTGAGCTGGCTGTCAGCAAAATGAAGACCAAAGACGACTTTTGTCACTTCCTGGAACTGTTGCTTCAAGACTACGATTCGAATCTCGAATTCTGGCAAAACCAGGATTTGCGTTCTTTCCTCGTCGGACTCCAGGGTTACGCCGAGGGGGAAGGTGGCTACATGGTTGCTTCCGAGGGTGGAAAAGCTCGGGCAGATTCTGAAAAGGTTTATTGGGCAACCTTCGCGGACATGATCGCCGCCGCACGAGCGTTTGCCTGATTACAGCAGTTTAGCTATCGGTCTAGTTGTCGAACTTCTCTTGAGGCGAACTGGCAGGCACCCATCGACGTTAGGTAGCATGCGGGCGAGGTGTCTGCTGCTAGCCCGCGTGCAGTTCTTCGTGATGGCTAGCTCATTCGCTCACAGACGAGCAGATGGTAGAGCGGAATGGAGAACGGTTCGTCCGCATGATTCTCGATCAGATAACGATTCAACTCTTTCGCTGCTTGTGGTGCCAGCGCAAGCGTGATGTATTGTCCAACCCATATTGCAACACTTGAATGACCGATGACGTGGCCGCGAAAACCAAGCTGCTGCATGGTGTTTAGCACCTGCTCCGTGTTTGGCAGTTCCCACTCCACGTGCTCCTTTATGAGCGAGTTGTTGGTCTGTCGATAGACCAGTTCCTGCGCATTTTTTGATTCGCTGCATGGATAATTCAGAACAATAAATCGGCTCGACATTCTTGCCAGTTCGCCTAAAGCCGCTTGTCGGTCTCTTGGGGGAATGTGCTCCAGGACATCGATTGCGGTCACGAGCTCGTAGGATTTGTCCGCGGCGGGCGCTTGCAATATTGATGCGCCTGTTGTCGCCTGGTCAATGAGATCGACGTTGAACTCAGGCAAGAACAGGGCGAGGGCACCATCGTATCCTCCAACATCCAGCAATCGTTTTTCGCTTAGTGCAAGCGCCTTACTCGCTTCCGCTGCTGCATTCAGTCGGACATAGCGGTCCCACGAAAGGCTTTTGGCGTCTGCCTGCTCGGTAGTGTGAACAGAGTAGATTCCCTCCTGTAGTGTAGGAAGCAACTCGACACCGTCATTCTTTCTGATCGGAACCGGATTGGACATCGACATTTCCTGCGTGACCGGTGCTCAATGTATCACATCGCTCACTTAACGAATCCCTTGGAACATGCTAGAACGAACTTGTGCGGAAGTGCGATGCGGAGCAAAGATGGCCAGGACGATTATTGGAGTGATGGGCGCCGGGGATAATGCCACTGCCGCCGATATCGAACGTGCGGCAGAGTTAGGCGAGCTCATCGCCCGACGCGGCTGGACATTGCTGACTGGCGGACGAAATGCAGGAGTGATGCAAGCTGCATCGAAATCAGCTAAGGAATCAGGCGGACTGGTGATTGGTATTCTTCCTGGCAACAGCACGGATGGGATGTCCGAGTTTGTGGATATTCCAATAATCACTGGGATGGGAAGTGCAAGAAACAACATCAACGTTCTGTCGAGCAAAGTTGTGATTGCCTGCGGTATTGGTGCGGGCACGGCTTCGGAGATCGGATTGGCGTTGAAAGCCAAGCGGCCGGTCGTGCTGCTTGGTTATAGTCGCGAAGCCTCCGAATTCTTTGTCTCTTTGAACTCTGAGTTGGTCACCGTTGTGTCCTCCGCGGTAGATGCGATAGAGGCGGTTTTGTCGATTCTAGAGAAAGAAATCGCAGGTGAATGGAAGCGACCAACCCGACCGGCAAGTTCGAAAACTGATTAGTTTGACTCAGTGTTGTTGTCAGTCGGTTAATTGTTTCTAGGCTTCGGTCCGGGAATTGCTCCGTAGATAAGTCATGACGGAAGTTTTCAGCACTCAGCATCGGGGTGAAGGCGCTTCGATGACACCCTACAGACGATGTAGGGGCGTGTACGCTAGGGGCATGTCGTGGACCCGTAACGCGTCCCCCTTGGGAATCTCTTGTTGGAACGCGGTCGTGCCACAGTTGTCACATCGCCTCTAAGGATTGAAGCCATGAAAACGCGCCTAGTCACGACCGGTCTCGCATTGGCGAGTTCGCTGACAGTGCTGACATATTCGGTATCTTTCGCAAACCCTGGAAATGGAAACGGGCCCGTTGGCAATCCCGGCAACGGATTCGGTAATGGCAACGGCAACGGATTCGGGAACGGTAATGGCAATGGAAACGGCCTCGGCAACGGCGGAACTCCGCCTGGTCAAGCAGGTAGTCTGCCGACAGTCCCAACCGGTCCTGTCGGTGGTGGTGGCGGTGGTGGTGCGGCGGCCGCAGCAGTCGCCGCTGTGACCGGGAACATTGGCTCCAGCATCAGCAACAGTGTTATCAACTCCGTGATTGGCAACATAGGCTCCGTTAACGGCAATGGTCACGGTCTCGGAAACCCTGGCGGCGGCGGTCTCGGCGGTGGCAGCGGACTCTCGAACGGTCTTGCCGGCATCATGAATAACAGCGTTTCGAACACATTGTCGAATACGCTTTCCGGCACCATCGCCGGTGCCATAGGAGGCGGTGCTGGTAATGGTCTTGCCGGATTGATGGGCGGCGGTTTGCCGAACGCCGGTCTAAGCAACATTATTAGCAATATCACGGGCGCGAACATCGGAAACGGTTTGCCCGGTGTCGGTGCTGGTAATGGTGCTTCGTCCTTGCCCTCTTCTGTCAACAACCTCAGCTCACTAATCAATCAAGTTATCGGCGGAACCAGCGGCTCCAATGGCAATGGTCATAACAACCCGAGCGTTCCAGGCTTAGGGCATGGTTACGACGCGGGTCCGGGCATGGGACCTGGTGTCGGTAACGGATATGGTCATAATGGCCTCAATCTGATCGGCGGCACTACAGGTGGTGGCGCGGGGGCAACGGGTGGAACGACCGGAGGAACTTCGAGCGGACTTACCGGATCTAATGGAATTGGACATAACAACCCGAGCGTTCCAGGCGTAGGACATGGTTACGACGCGGGCCCGGGCATGGGACCCGGTGTTGGAAACGGATATGGTCATAATGGATTGAATCTCGCAAGTGGTACTACCGGAGGCACGACTGGTGGCGCGACCGGCGGGACGACTACTGGTGGCACGACCGGCGGGACGACCGGAGCCACTGGCAACGGGCATAACAATCCCAGCGTTCCTGGCGTCGGCCATGGATATGATGCGGGCCCTGGCATGGGACCCGGGCAAGGCAATGGTTACGGGCACAATGGGATGAATCCCAATGCGGGAACAACCGGCGGAACAACCGGCGGGACAACCGGCGGAACAACCGGCGGAACAACCGGCGGGACAACCGGCGGAACGACCGGCGGAACAACCGGCGGGACAACCGGCGGGACGACCGGCGGGACAACCGGCGGAACGACCGGCGGAACAACCGGCGGGACAGCCGGCGGAACAACCGGCGGGACCACCGGCGGGACCACTGGCGGTACAACCGGTGGAACAACCGGCGGAACGACTGGTGGTCCAACTGGCGGGACGACCGGCGGGACAACCGGAGGGCCGGCCGGTGGAACGACTGGCGGTACAACCGGTGGAACTACCGGCGGAACGACTGGTGGTCCAACAAGTCTCCTTTCGGAACCCGAGAATGTGATTACAGCTGAACTGCCGCTCGTGTTGCCGTTCCAATTGAAACTGCCCTCGGCAGCGCCGCAGGCCGTGGCTACGGATTTGACCAGAGTTCGTCATACCTATTTGCCATATGACATGAGCCTGCGCTTGATCCGGCTAGACGACTCATTGGCGAGCTCGGGAACTCCTTGGGTTGTCTCTACATTTAGACCGCAACCCTATGCGTTCGCCAATGACGCCAGCTCCATCATTCTGGCTTCGGCCGGTGCAATATTTGCCGTCACCGGTGATCATGAAGTGACCATCAAGTCTGGCAGTCTCGTAATTGCGGCCGGACAAAGCCAGATTACGATCCGTACTCCGCTTGGTTCCATATATGTAGCTCCCGGAAGCTCGGTAGCCGTGGATCAGGATCACTTCGGCACGGTACGCGTTGCCAGCCTTGAAGGAGCGGCTCCAAGCTTTGATGTTCGATACAAAGGCACTCGCTCGGAGTTAGCTGTTGCGCCGAATCAAGAGTTGGTGATCTCCAAAAATCAGATAGCCTCGGCAGGTGTTTCCGATTTTGTGCCGTTGCTGGATAAGACCGCGGGTACAAACGCTTCCGGGCTCCTCATGTCAAACAGACCCATGAATCTGTCGAATGCCAACTACGGGGAACCGATTGCTTGTTGCGAGGAAAGTGCACTCACGCCTGCGATGAGGTCGAGACTCGCTAGTTTGCGACAGGAGCTTGCGGACAACGGACAGAAGATTCCGCCGTCTTGCTCTTCGCCGTGGGGCGCCGGCGCAGGAATGGCCATGACCGCTATGCCCATTGCGCACGTTCAGTCTCCTGTGACACCTGGCGACGTGCGGATTCCAAAGGTTCCCCAAACAGTTGTACTAGGCTCTTGTCGCGTAACCAAAATGCCTGGCGCATTGGTAACCGAGAGCAACGGACGCGTCCATGTTGAGTCTGGTGAAGTTCTTGTTGATGCGTTGCGCGACACCGATATTGTGGTTGGCAATTACAAAATTGATGTTCGAAGGGGCGCAATATTGCTGGTTTCAGCAAACAGTCGGTTGATAAAATTGTCGAACCTCTGCGAAAATTCGAAGAATTCAGTGGAAGTAACTGCACGTCAGCGAACCGTTGGTATCGCAGCTGGACAGCAAATCATGATTGGTGCACCCGGACACGAACTTAGCGGTGCAATGTCCTCGGACGGAGTAGCTCGTCGCCGAATTCAAATGCTTGAAGTCCAGGGTGCGCAAGCTGCAATCGCTGAATTCTCAGTGGTGTCCTTGTTCCATCAGGACAAGTGTCTCAAGCATTTGTTCGCGAGCACTCAGCGAGAAGACCGTGCATCAGCAGAGCGCATTCTCAAGATGGGCGCTTGTCTGCTACATGTAACTGCCGCGCGAGGCGCATACCAAAAGGTTGCTTCCAGCGCTCATAGTTCGGACATGTAATCGGCGATACTCGTCTTCGGTGTAAACCTGGAAGTCCGCTTTTGGCGGGCTTCTTTGGTATTGAATACTGCAGTTGCGTCAAGTCGTTCGCTGGAATTGGCTTGCAGTCGTAAAGCAATCCCTGAAGGTTGCTTGCGGCGTTTTTGTTCGCCTCCGGGCTCTTGTCAGTGTCATGGCTTTTCCCAAACTCCTCCACGATTTTGACACGCAAGGGTTGTAAAGTGGGTTCACTCAGACATACCAATCCGGGTTATTGGGGGATACTGGATGCGCCGCAGCAGCTCAGTCTCTTTTTTACTAACTGCCGTCGCCGCAACGCTTTGTTCACAAGCCGCGCTGGCAAGAACGGTCTACACCTTAGACGGACGACAATGTTCGCGCCAGGAATATCATGGTGCTGAACTGGCGGAACAGGGTCATAAATTTATGGATGCCGGGCGCTTCAACGAAGCCGCCGATCGGTTGAGGAAGGCCGCGAGTCTGGCGCCTCGGCTTGGTTATGTCCAAAGCAATCTTGCCTTTGTGCTAGTGAAACTGGGTCGAGCGGAAGAAGCACTGCCATACCTTAAGAATGCAGTGAAGATCAACAAGGGCTCTGCTGATTCTGTTCGGGCATTGTCTTCTGCGTATGTATCTTGTGGAAAACTTGCCGATGCTGTTCAGTTGCTGGAAGACTTTCAACAACGTCGTCCCGGCGACGGCGCTTGCGCTGAAATGAAAACTTACTGCACTGAGTTGCGCAAAGAGCTTACTGCTCAAAGTAAGGCAGTTGTTGCTAATGGCGGCGCTGTTGAAAACTATCTAGCTTTTGCCACCGCAGAAGATGGTACCGTTCGTTGGCAATTCGATCGACTTCCTCTCAAGGTATATGCAGCTCCTGGCACTGGCGTGGCGGGGTTTAAACCTGAGTTTGCTTCTGAAATGGAGCAAGCATTTCGTTCTTGGGAGGAGGTTTCCGACGGGCGCATTCGGTTTCGTACGGTGAGTTCGAGCACCGAAGCTGATATCACTCTGACGTGGACTGACAATGTGAAAGACCTTGACTCGCCTGATGAAGGCGGCGAGGCGCGCGTCAAATTCGGCACCAAAGGTATCGTCCATTCCGACATCTTTGTTTTGACTCACAACAACATAACCGGCCGCGAACACACTTCTAATCAAATTTACGGCGTGTGCCTTCACGAAATCGGTCACTCGCTGGGACTGCTGAATCACAGTCCTGATGCGCATGATGTGATGTTCTTCTCCGATCGCAATGCAGACTTGCGCCCGCAGCTGACGATGCGCGATCGCAATACGATCAATTTGCTTTATCAAACGGCACAGGCTTATCTTCCGAAGCAAGGATCGACCGAAGCCTTCGTCCTTAACCGGTCCGAGTTGTTCAACTCCGCTGTTGACGACTATAACGGCGGACGTTTTGAAGATGCAATAAAAAAGTGCGAAGGTGTGATCAAGATTGACCCGACCTTTGCCAAGGCCACAAGACTGCTGGCTGATTCACTAGACAATCAGTGTGCGACCCTAATCGAGAAACGAGACTTTGAACGCGCCGAAGTTTTCGGCAGGCGCGCTTATGACACTCGACGCGCTATGGGCTCCGGAGCGGATTTGGCCGACACTGTCTACAATTACGCCATAGTTCTGCGCGCGTTGCATAAAGACGAAGAGGCTCAACGAATCGAGGCTGAAGTTGCTAGCACGAAAATCAGCCAAAAGTAGCTCCATTAATTGAATCAGCCGGCCACCCTCTCTGCTTGAGCTTCGCTTGGCCGACTTTAAACTCATTAGAATCTTTTCTCCGATTCTATATATAGCAGGCAATCGGGATCGTTTAATATTGCCAAGTTGGCTGGTTACATGGTTCCGGGGCGAACCGTGGCAACCGACGTTCATTCCGGGAAGAGCTTATGAGTCCCTCACAGACTATTGAAAGGCTGCCGGCATCCGAGGAAGCATCTAATATGACATCGGCAGCGGCGTATCCCGGGAGAAGTGCCGTTGCAGAGCACGAAGGACCGAAGCCCTGGCATGTGCTGCTTGCCACATGGCTTGGTGGCGTGTTCGACGGAATGGACTCGTCGATCTTCGCCATTGTTCTGTATCCCTCGCTGTCCGAATTGCTTGGTACGACTTCGCACACCATTGTCGGGCAACATGGGTCATACATCATCGCTTTGTTCATGGTGGGTTGGGCTATCGGCGCGATGGTCTTTGGTGCATTGGCCGACAAGATCGGTCGCGCCAAAACTCTTACAATTACAATTTTGTTGTACGCTATTTTTACCGGTTTGTGCGCGCTAAGCCAAAACTGGTGGCAGTTAGGCTTGTGTCGCTTTCTTGTCGGTGCCGGTATCGGTGGCGAGATGGGCGTCGGCGCCGTTATGCTTTCTGAGTGCTGGCCCGGCAAGTCTCGTGTGCATGCAGTCAGTTTCATGGCTACATCACTCGGCTTCGGGTATCTGCTCACGGCCGGTCTCAACTTGTGGTTAGGTCATTTCGGTTGGCGATACTTGTTCTTAGCCGGCATAACACCTGCGTTTCTGACGGTGTATATCCGAGCCAAATTGAAAGAATCGCACCACTTTCAAGAGGCGCAGGTCGAGAAACAGATTGCTGAAAGCAAGCCGGAGCATGAGCGAAACGAGCAGGATCGAAAAGTTCTGCGCTCCGGATTCCGCGAAATTGTTCGCGGTGAAAATCTGCGAAAAACAATTATTGTTGCCTGCTTGACGAGCACGGCCATTATCACCTGGTGGGCGGTTATTGCGTGGATTCCTGCCTGGATAAATCAAATTACCGGATCGTTGGCAGTGGAAGAACGAAGCTATGCAATGTTTTGCAAGGATTTTGGCATGATTGCCTCCGGGCTTCTTGGCGGCGTACTGATTAAGAAGTTTGGATACTCGCGTTGCATGGCTGTCTCCTGCTTTATGGCATTTGTCTGTACGGTCGGCATGTTCATGACGGTAAAGAGCATGGGCCCTGCGTTGTACGCCTGGGTTCTGTCCGTAGGCTTCTTTGCTCACGTTCCGTTTGTATTGCTCTGGATCTACATTCCTGAGCTGTATGAGACTCGTATCCGGAGCACTGCATTTGGTGTGACATACAACATCAGTCGGTTTCTGGCTGCTGCCGCTGCCGTGGGCGGCGGTGAATTGATTCGCTTGTTCGGCGGATCATATGCCATGGCTGCATCAACGGTAGCTTCAGTTTACCTGGTTGGAGTTGTTGTTTCGTTCTTTATGCCGAAGACCGAAGGTAAGTTACTGTAAGAGGCCCTTCAAGAGAGCTTTTGCAGATGCGCCTTCGCTTCCTCGAAGCCACGCTGCAGGGCCGATTGATAATGTTGGCGCGCCAGGGCGTGGTCGGCATCGACACCTTCGCCGCGCTCATACATTTGCCCGAGCATAAATTCAGCCTCCGCGCTTCCTGCGGCTGAGCATAGACGAAAGTACTCTGCGGCGCGCGAAGGGTCCTTCTTTCCTTCTTCCGAGGCATAGAACTTTTTCGCGCTTTCCAGCAATTGCTCCAGCTCCTTCTGCTCTCTGGAGAGATGCAACCATTTGAGAATGGCGGGGCGCACGGACCTTGGTGCCAGGGACGACAGTTCTTTCGCATCTTTGTCCGGGTGAGGCTGTTGATCGATCCACTTTAGCTTGGTCTCCGCCCTGCTATCGCCGAGCATGGCGGATTTGCGGAAGCACTGCAGGGCTAGACTCTTGCCTTCCGGTTCAAAAAAAATGCCTTCTCCCCCTTCATACATGCAGCCCAAAACATATGCCGCGCCAGGGTGATTCTCTTCTACTGCCTTTTTTAGCCAGCCCAATGCAAGAAAATCGCTGAATGGATTTTCGCCGTCCTCTCTGTCCAGGTACATCATGCCTATGCGGTACATCGCGTCGCTATCACCGCTTGATGCCGCACGCTTGAATGAGGCCGCTGCTTGTTCTGTGTTGTGGTGCTCGCCCGGTCCTTGATAAATCGCTCCCAGCGCCGATAACGACGGTCCGTAGTCTTTCTCCGCCGCAAGTCGAAACCACTTTATGGCATCGTTTTCATTGGCGGAAGGATGTTCACCGGAACGATGCATCGAGCCCAACGCATGCGCAGCCGGGGCGTAACCGGTCAAGGCCGACTTCTCGAACCATGCGGCGGCTTCAGCTATGCATACGGGGCGTTGAATGCCTGCATAGTGCAGCATGCCGAGAAAATACATGGATTCTGCGTTGCCGCCCACGGCTGCCTTGAGCCAAAATTGCTCCGCCTGTTCCCAGCTTTGAATCGTTCCGTGACCATGGGCGTACATTAATCCAAGAAAGCAATTGCCTTCGGCATCATTGCTTTCGGCTGATTCGCGAAACCAGCGGAACGCTTCTCGGTAGTGCCGGGGTACTCCGTAGCCCTCAATGTACATGAGTCCGATTTGATTTTGCGCCGCGGCTAAGCCAAGCGATGCGCTCTTTGTGAAGCAATTCGCCGCTTCTACCGGGTCAACCGGGCGGAATAGACCTCGGTAATGGGCAATTCCCAGTACGTAAGAGTGATAAGCCTGTAAGTCTCTTAGCAGCTTCATGTGGAAATTTTACCCTTTCCCGGTAGCTCCTCACCACCTGGCGCCGATCTTATGTCCGTTTGTGCCTGCCCACTTGACTCGAATTTGTAATTTCGCGTCGGGTGGTAGAATCGTTTTCAGCGCCATTCTTTGAGTGCCGAGCGGCACCGTGATCCGGGGAATACGACGACCATGCGATTGCCCTCAATACTGTTCCGCTTAATTCTTCTAAAAATGGCGCTTTTGAGCGGCGTTTTGGCTTCTGCTGAAGGGGCGGAGATGAAAGCGCCGGAATGGTATGAAGTTGAGAACGCTGTTGATCGCGATGTTCGAAGCGAAGGACTGAGCAAATTGCTGCGCACCAAATATGATGGCGCGGAAGCCGCTCGCGTCATGCGTGAGTTCGATTTGCGCGTTCGAGCCGGAGATGCGAAAGAGGCGCAACGAGCTATAAAGAAATTGGCAACAGCTAAGCCTGCGCTGTCGGCGCATACTCTTTCTGAAATGGCAGACTTTCTTATCGATCGAAAAGAGACCTGGTTGGCGCGCCAGTTTCTCGAAACGTTTCCCCAAGCCAGTCCGGGCTGGGGCTATGTGTTTCTTCTTGACTGGAACGGTGGCGACCACTCTGCCGAGAAAACTTCCAAGAACCAGACTTTGATTGAGGCGTGGCTAGGTTCGCGAATTGCCACCGGAATCAACACTTCATACTGGGTGAAAGAGAAAATTCGATTCCTCGACTCTGTCGGCTCGTCTGAACCGTACGTTGACCAACTCGCCTCGGACGTGCGGAAGAAAGCCGGCGATGCCGAGTCCGTGCTGAATTTTCTCGAAGTCATTGATACTGCCAATCATCAACCCAGTATCTTTTGGCTTTTCGATTCTTCAGCTGCAATGTCGGCGTATGACACCTATCGCATCGGCGATAGGCTTCTGGTGCGGTATCCATCGTTGGCTGCGCGATACTTAAATCGATCGCTTACGACTCCATATTCGGCGGCGGATCAAAAGAACATCAGCGAATACATGCGAAAGCATTCGGCGATGTTTCATCAGGCTGATTTTTCGTGGGAAGAGTCTTTGCGAAATTGGAGCAAACAGAAGTTGGCGGAGTGTTACCAGAAGACAGGAGAGCCGGCGAAAGCACAAAGATTGCTGGTTGAACTGTCGAAAAGTCAGAGCGGTCCGATGCCGACTTTTGCGCTCACCCAAATGGCCGGCGCTCTGCAATCGCAACTGCAGCAGCGTCCGCTTGAGAATATGATCAAGAAGGCCGAGCCTGAGAATAAAGACTCTGCGGAGTATTGGCTCGGACGCGCACAGTACTATTCGGGGCGACAGGAAGCCGCGCAGGCGATCGACGCCTTTGAAAAAGCATTGAAGCTAACGTCCATCACAGATACGTCGCCTCCCTCAGAAGTCTTCTTGCGCCGCCGCGCAGTGAACGACTACGCCTACTACTTCAAGCGAAACAACCAGGCCGACAGGGCGCTTGTTTTGTTATGGAAAGAGGTGGCGGCCACTCGCAATCTGGAGCTTCAATCTCATCTGTTTGATACGATAAAAGAGATTGACAGTCTTGCTATCCGCTCTGACGACAAGCGCCTCTGGAACTTCTTGTCCCTGCGGGCTGACTGGACGCGATCGGAAGAATTGTTGATCTGGAAGATGTACGAGAATGGACCTCTCGACCATGAAACGTTTTGGCGACGGTGCGAGCAATTGGTGAACAGTGGCCCGCCAAGTCGGGCTGCTGTGCTGGGTTTGGTGATGACTCGCTGCGGTGAGAACGCTCGTGCTATTCCGGTGCTTCAGCGAGCGTGCTCGATGCTGAAGGATGAAGATGCGTTGTTGAATGCTCGTTTTGCTTTGTTCGGTGCCTATCTTGATAGTGCGAAGTGGCGAGAAGCCGAGCAGTTGTGGCCGCTAGCCAGCAAGCATTTGACGCCTCATGAAGTTCCCGCATGGTTCGCTCTGATTGCTCTGGCAGCAGCACGCTCCGGTGCGCAGCAGGACGCATTTCGACTCTGGAAGAAGAAGGATGAAATGGATAGAGCGGTAATCGCACCAATTACCGAACTCGCCAAATTGGGGCTGAAGCAGCAGCTGATTCAGTATTATCGCCAGATGGCTAATGACGAGCCCTCTTCCAGAATTCCCGGCGAAGCCCTAAAGCTGCTGGGTGTTTAATTTCGAGGACTCGGTGATTGCTACTTGCTTTGTTTGCCTTCCGGGCGGTCGTCGATCAGCTCACAAGATTCGGGTATCGTTCGATCACTATTTGGAGCAGCGATTGTACGCAGGACGGCAGCGCAAGAGCAATGCCAATGAACATTATCGACAAGAAGAGGCAACCGTAAATGTATTTGTTGCTGGTAAGAATGCGTTTAATTAACATGCCGAACAGAACGATTCCCCATAGAAAGAATGCAAACTGATACGCGTTGACTAGAATGGTTGCCCACAATTCAATATACAAGCCGCCTGCCGGTGTTCGCGATATCCAGTTACCGGTCGGCATCAAGTTGATAAGATCGAACTGTCCCTGCGGGCATGTCGCCAGTCCACTCAGCACCAGCAGTGCTACCACGGCGGTGACCGTGATCTTGCCCATGAACTCATCGGGGCGGACTTCATTCT
Organism: Candidatus Obscuribacterales bacterium; assembly: GCA_019752635.1. GTDB lineage: Bacteria > Cyanobacteriota > Vampirovibrionia > Obscuribacterales > Obscuribacteraceae > JAKFUT01. Next base: position 94,047 of record JAIELX010000025.1, read on the forward strand.
TAAATGCTTGTCTTAGTGCCTTAGTCATCGATACTCTGCCGCCGTTTACCCTTTATATATAAACCTAAGATGGCAACCTTTCAAGGTGATAAAGTAGTTGCGTTGGTCACTGAGGCCGGACTGATGCGGCAAATGGGCTCCGGAGCATTGGTGCCGGGCAAACGATTGCAACAGATATGCCTTCGAGCGCGGTCCCTCGTTGAGGAGGGCGATCGTCTGTATGACACCATTGATTACCTGGCGGCGCTCAAGAGGTATCGCCAAGCCATGACCATCACCAGGCAAGCGCTCAAGATGGAAACAAGGAAGCGTGCGCAGAAGCTTTGGCATCGTAGGCGAGCCCGTATTCTTCGCAACATGGGTGACTGTTGGTACCGCCTAGGCAACTTTGATCGTGCGGAATGTTGCTACTATTTCGCCTTGCGATCGTCGCGCAGATCCGGCGCTTCTGCTTCCGCGCTTGCCAGGGTGTACAAGGACTTGGGTGATTGTCGGTACAGCAAAGAAGATGTTGTTTCTGCCGAAAAATTCTATCGTCGATGTTTGCAGCTGGCTCGCCGAGCAAAGCATAAGCTGCTACTTGTGGTTTCGCTGCTCGACCTGGCTGATTGCTTTCGGCGTCGCGGCGACTTCCGCGGGGCGCAGGTACGATACGCGAAAGCGCTCGTGACGCAGGAAGCGTGCGCTGAACTTGACCGTAAATCGGTTGCCATAGCTGCGCGCGGCGATATTTTAGAAGCGGTCGGCGAGTGCTACTTTCGCTTAAGGGATAACGCTCGCGCAAAGCATTGCTTTGAGCAAGCGCTCGAATGCAAATCAAGAGTCTTCGGATCCGACGACCCCTGCTTGCGGGATTTATGGTTGCGCTTGTCTCACATTCACGTGGCGGAACAACAATCTGTTCTTGCTGTTCCGCATCTGGAACGCTTGGTAGCGCTGCTGCGCAAGTACGATCCTTCGTCTCTGGAAACGGCGCGCACCAAGACACGGTTGGCGCAATGTCTGGCAGTGCAACACCGCAACATTGAGTGCGCTCAGTTGTGTGAGGAAGCTGTGCAAATACTGGAGAAGCACTTGGAGCCTGCTTCCGGCGAGTTGCGGCAATGCTTGATCTCGCAGGCAAATGCGTTTTGCTGGCTTAATCAATACGTGGATGCTGAGCGTGTGGCTCGCAGGTTGCTGAAAGAAGATTCCGCAGCAGGTTTGGATTTGCAAACTGCAAGGGCGGTACACCTCTTAGGCGTAAGCCTGGCCGGGCAGCAGAAGTATGCAGAGGCGTTGCCTCACCACAAGACCGGCTTTGCTCTATTCAATCGGATTAAAGGGCCTCAGGACCCGGAGACTGTAAGTTCCGCCCAGCACCTGAGGTTGACCGAGGCGTATCTGAGCAAAAACCCCAGCGATTTGAAAAGTTAGGTCGTGTGCAAGTCGAGAGGGCGGTTTTGATGCTCTACCACTGAGCTATCCCCGCGTAGAGCGGGGAATAGGATTCGAACCTATGACCATCCGGTTAACAGCCGAGTTTGTAAGCCCTATCCGTTGGGGCACACGATAAATTGCATAGACGGCGGGCGTTTTGAGAAAGTTCCGGCCAATTAGATTAAATCGAATGAAACTTCGGCACCGGGCAACCGACGCATCAGGGATACAATATATGTGCATCTATCCGAGAAGCACATGCAAAGTGATCTGAACAAGTTCTTTCCTCGAAAACGGAAATGGGGGCGCAAGAGTAAGGGCTCCACAATGGGCTCCGGCCGGATGGCGGCGAGCGAAAACGACGCGTCTCGAATCGTAGCCGAAAAGTATCGCGTGTCGCGGGTAACTATCTTCGCGAAGCAACCAATGCTCGTGCGCGATTTCTTTGTGAAGTCAGTATTGCTGACCCCTACCAGCACTTCCTGCAGCGTTACGACTTCTCGCGCATATCGCGAAAAGGCCGGCAGCGTACGCACTGAGCCGAGCAATATTGCCTGCTCAATAATGCCTCACGAAAAAATGATTCACCTCAGCGACATTTTTATGACCGAGAATTTCGGGCTGAGACTGGAGCTGAGCGAAGGAAGCTTTGTCGTCAGTTCGACGGCAACGCCAACCGACCTCATCACTATTGAGGATTCCGCGGGGCGCATGATCCCTTGCGAAGTAAGAGCTACTCTAATCAAGAACGTGTGAGCAAATGGACCCCGCCGAAAAACGACCGAAGATAGTTCCGCGCCAGCAAATTGAAGATACCCTCGTTGTGCCGGACAAAGAGATCTTGATGATTCCTATGGACGCAGCGTTTGCCAATCCGCCGGAGCTCTTCAAGAAACTGGAGTCAAAGCGTAGCTGGTTCACCGGGCACTTCTACAAGTGCTTGCCGTTGGTATTCGGTAACCAGCACGGATTCGCTCTTCTTTCCCCTTCAAGTTTTGTTGTTCGCTGGAATGGTCAGGACGGTCTCGATGCCCTCTCCATTCACATCCTGGAGCCTGAGCCGGGATACCAGCATCTGGTTGTTTCATCACACTTCGGCAGCGGCATTTTGACCCTTCAAAGCCGCTACATTTTTCGCACCGCCCCTGGTGTAAACCTTATGGTTAAGGAACCGCCCAATTATCCGATTGACGGATTTTCCTGGATGAATGCCGTTGTCGAAACGGATAATTTGCGGCGCGACTTCACTTTCAACATCAAGATTACGCGTCCGCATCAAGACATCTATGTTCCGAAAGGAACCCCTGTGGGTTGCCTGGTCCCCTACCCCCGATTCTTTTTGGATGATTACAAAATGACCGAGCTGAAGGATGAAGTTGAGCTGAACAAAGCTCGCGTCACTGCTAACTACTTTGGAGAAGATCGGGCTAGATATGGCTCTCTCGGGCAGGATTACCGCTACATGGAAGGCGTCGATGTGTTCGGCTGTCCGTTCAAAGAGCACCAGAAGACGCTGGACAGTGGCGCCTGGTGGGATAGCAGACAAGAAGATTTGAATAAGGAAAAACTACAGGACGATTTGCCCGAAGGCAAGGAAGAGTGATCGAAATGATTAGAAAGACTCTCTTTTCGACACTGTGCGTGGCTCCATGCCTGTGCTCCGCGGCGCTTTCCTCTTCACTGCCGGAGCGGATCGGGGACAACACTTTGATCGCGGAAAAATCGGCGCAAGTTCGCGAAACTGACCGCAAAGCGGACAAGAGCGGCATCGAATCGACAAAGACCGGCGATAAGTCTAATGGGGTGAAAAGCGATCCGTCGAAAGCCGAGGGGGCCAAAAACGATGCGAAGAAATCCGAAGCCTCCACATCAGAATCTGCAAAAGGCGACGCGCTCAAAACGGAAACTACCCAAACCAGAGTTGCACGCCAGGCGACTATAAGACAGATCATCGAAGTAACCAGGGCAAGAGAAATGCCCACCCGTATGCTGGACAGCTTGTTTGAACGGTTGATGGAAAAACAAGACGCGACCACGGATGATGTTGCCGCTGCAATAGACGAGGCGCTCCTTCCGACGGACATGAGCGCTGAGGACCGGGCACGCTTGCAGAGTAGTCGAACTGGGAGAGACAAACTGGAGATTACTAAAGGCTACCTCAATCAACTTGAAGTACCCCGATTTTTCGCGGTGGTGTTGCACCACCTCTTGGAGGAGCACTACACGGACGCTGAGTTGGAACAGCTGTTGGCGTTTTGGCAATCGCCGGTCGGACGGAAGACTATTGAACTAATGCCTTCCATGTCGCAGGATTTTGCAGAACTGGCTCACCAATATTTTCCGCCGAAACTCGAAGAGGTTCAGGAGCAAATGATAAAAGATGCCACCAGAAAAGGCCCGATACGGAGGCGCTAGATGCTGAAGTTTAGTCAGTGAGTGGAACGATGTCGCGCGGTGCGGGCTCGATGTGTTGCCAAAGGGAACCTGTCGGATGAATGCTGCGGAAGCCCCCGGGGAGCGCGGGCTACCAGTCCACTGCGGACGTCACTCCCAAAGTTACCAAATCACGATCAGGACTGCGAATGAAAATGGATCACATAGAAAAAATTTCGTCAGAGTTAAAGATTTCCGCCTCGAGCGTTAAGGCGACAATAGATTTGTTTTCTGACGGATGCACGATACCGTTTATTGCTCGCTACCGAAAAGAGTCGACTGGTACGCTTGATGAGGTTGCCATCGGTGCAATTCGAGATCGCCTTGCGCAGTTGCAAGAATTGGATAAGCGGCGCGAAGCCATTTTGGAATCCCTTACCGAGCGAAACTTATTGACTGATGAGCTGTCTAAAAAAGTAACGCAAGCCGCCACGCTTACTGATCTGGAAGATGTTTATCTTCCCTATCGGCCGAAGCGCAAAACGCGCGCAAGTGCAGCCAGAGAGAAAGGCCTGGAGCCATTGGCCAGAAAGTTGTTTCACTACGAAAGCAAAGATCCTCATTCTGACGCTGCCGCTTTCATCAATGCGGAGAAAGGCGTTGAAAGTGCAGAAGATGCACTTTCCGGGGCGAGAGATATTGTTGCCGAATGGATCAGCGAAGATGAGACCTGCCGCAAAGAAATGCGCAAGCTGTGGGCGAAGCGCAGCACCATCTCCTCCCTCCTTGTGAAAGGAAAGGAAGAAGCCGGCGCTAAGTTCAAAGACTACTTCGATTGGTCTGAGTCTGCGGCGGCTGCCCCATCGCATCGAATTCTAGCGATGCTGCGCGGAGAAACCGAAGGTTTCTTGCGTATCAAGATGGGACCACCGGAGGAAGAAGGCGTTCGCGAGTTGGAAAGCCGGTACGTTCGCGGTTCGTCTCCGGTGGCCAATCAGCTGAAGTTGGCGGTCGCCGATTGCTACAAACGCCTTTTAGGTTCGTCGATGGAGACTGAACTTCGTACAGACCTGAAACAGCGCGCGGATATAGAAGCGATCAAAGTATTCGTGAATAACCTGCGTGAGTTGCTCATGGCTCCGCCGCTTGGGCAGAAGGCTGTTTTGGCGGTTGATCCGGGGTTTAGAACCGGTTGCAAAGTCGTCTGCCTGGATCGCCAGGGAAAGCTGTTACAGTTTGACGTAATCTATCCCCACTCTGATAAGGCCAAATCCGGCGAAAAGATCATCGCGCTGTGCAAAAAGTTTGAGGTTGAGGCAATTGCGTTGGGCAATGGTACCGCCAGTCGCGAGACTGATGAATTTCTGCGGGGAATTGATTTCGCAAAAGCCGGTCTTTCTGCGATTCCTGTCGTTATGGTAAACGAAAGCGGCGCGTCAATCTATTCGGCATCGGAAGTTGCAAGAGAAGAGTTTCCCGATCAGGACCTCACCGTTCGTGGTGCCGTATCAATCGGCAGGAGATTGATGGATCCTCTGGCGGAATTGGTAAAAATCGACCCTAAGTCGATCGGGGTGGGGCAGTATCAACATGATGTCGATCAGAATCAGCTCCAGAAGAGCCTGGACGACAGTGTTATGAGCTGTGTTAACTCTGTTGGTGTCGAACTCAATACGGCCAGCAAGCAGCTGCTCAGTTATGTGTCCGGATTGAGCTCTACCTTGGCTAGCAACATAGTGAAATACCGAAACGAGAACGGTGCTTTCGCCTCGCGCGATCAATTGAAAAAAGTTCCGCGGTTAGGTCCGAAAGCCTTCGAGCAATGTGCGGGATTTCTCAGGATTCGAGATGCCGGTAACCCGCTGGACGCGAGCGCTGTGCATCCGGAGCGTTATGGACTGGTGCAGAAGATGGCGAAAGATTCCGGTGTAACAGTGGAGGACCTTATTCGCAACGAGAGTTTTCGAAAGCGAATTGACTTGAGAAAGTACACTGGCGATGGTGTCGGTCTTCCGACTCTAGAAGATATTCTGGCGGAGTTGGACAAGCCCGGTCGGGATCCACGGGCAAAGCTAGAGCCGGTCAAATTCGCAGATGGGGTGCACACCATGGACGATCTGCATGAAGGGATGCGGTTGCCTGGCATCATTACGAATGTCACTGCATTTGGTGCATTCGTCGACATTGGCGTTCACCAGGACGGGCTGGTCCACAAAAGTGAAATGGCGAACCGTTTCGTCAGCGATCCCTCTGAAGTGGTGAAGGTGAATCAAAAGGTGGAAGTGCTTGTACTTGAAGTGGACAAGAGCCGCAAACGCATCTCCCTGAGCATGAAACGCTAAGCCTCAGCGGCTCATTTGCCAAGAGGGCTCCACCCTCGGGATCTCGTTGCGATTTTATCGGCCTGCAGGCGCTGAGGCGAGTAGAATAGAAACTCATTTCGTACAAGCGGACGAGAAGCCAATGAGCAAGAAAGATAAGAAAGACCCGGTCATGGTTGCGGACACTCCTCAAGACGGACGCGTTTTGAAGCGTAAAGAGTATGAGCACGAACTGAAACAGTTGCAAGTAGAGCTGTGTCATTTGCAAGCCTGGGTAAAAGAGACAGGCGCCCGAATTATAATTGTGTTTGAAGGTCGGGATGCCGCCGGCAAGGGCGGCACCATTAAGGCTCTTACGGAACGAGTCAGTCCGCGGGTATTTAGAGTCGTTGCTTTGCCGGCGCCAACCGAGCGGGAGAAGTCGCAGCTATACGTGCAACGATACATGGCTCATTTTCCTGCAGCCGGCGAAATCATAATTTTTGACCGAAGCTGGTACAACCGCGCTGGAGTAGAGCATGTGATGGGCTTCTGCCAGAACGATCAGTACGAGAAATTTTTCGAACTTTGTCCACGTTTCGAAAAGACTCTCGTGGACAACGGCATCATGCTGTTCAAGTACTGGCTGGAAGTCAGCAACGAAGAGCAGAAGAAGCGATTCGAAGCGCGCATTGACGATCCACTCAGGCAGTGGAAGTTGAGCAACATGGATCTGCCGTCCCGAGAGAATTGGTACGAGTACTCCAGAGCCCGAGACCGGATGCTGGAATGTACTGATACTGAGTTCTCGCCCTGGCATATCGTTGACTCCAACAACAAGCGTAGAGCCAGACTCAATATCATCTCGCACCTGCTCAGCAGCATCCCGTACAAGAAGGTAAAGCACGAGAAGGTTTCCTTGCCGGACAGGAATACCAAGCATGAGTATGACGACATGGCACCGCTCAAAGATCGCAAGTGGATTCCGGTAAAGTATTAAATCCTGGTCGAGGCCAGAGCGTAACCGGAAATTTGCAGCTCCGGCCGGCACCGATTCGAATGAGCGCATCGAAGTCATGAAAATGCCCGACCTGCTGAAACTGAGTCCATTGCTGAACGACCTCAGACGGTACAAAGCTGAATGGCTGCCGCCCGACCTCATCGCTGGACTCTCGGTCGCGGCTGTGCAAGTTCCAACTGCGATGGCATATGCTACCCTTGCCGGTTTTTCGCCGGAAATCGGGCTTTACTCAAGCATCCTACCCGTTATCGTTTATGCATTCTTTGGCACATCGAAGCAGCTTGTAGTCGGTCCCGATGCTGCAACTTCAGCCATGGTGGCCTCGCTTGTCGCGCCGCTTGCTGCGGGCGATCCGACAAAGTATGTTGCCTTTTCCGCAGCGCTGTCATCAGTAGCAGGTCTGCTGATGATTGCGGGTGGAGTGCTGCGCATGGGGTTCTTCGTGAACTTCTTTGCTCGCCCTATTCTCGTAGGTTTTTTGAACGGTATTGCTATCAGCATTATTGCCGGACAAATGGGCAAGTTCCTGGGAATCGCGATACATAAACACGACTTCATTCCATCTATTTTGGAGTTGGTATCACGACTGCGTGAGACACACCTTCTCACCGTGACAATCGGTGTCTCAACGGTTCTGATGCTGGCGGCGTTGCGCCGACTTGCGCCTAAAGCGCCGGCCTCACTAATCGCCCTCCTTGTTGCTAGCATTGGGTTGTTTTATCTGGGGGGAGCTCATTCCGGCGTGACTTTGGTGGGAAGCATTCCTGCTGGCTTGCCCCATCTTGGTTTGCCTTTTATCGGGTATCACGCGGGACAGGGAATACTCGTAGGGGCATTGGGGCTTGTAATTGTCAGTTTCACCAGCGGAATGCTGACTGCGCGTAGCTTTGCCGCGCGCGCCGGGCAGACAATAGATCCGAATCACGAAATGTGGGCAATCGGTGCAGCGAATCTTGCCGCGGGTCTATCCGGTAGTTTTGCCGTTACTGGAGCCGATTCTCGTACGGCGGTTAATGCATCTAGCGGAAACAAAACTCAGCTTTCTTCCGTGTTTGCAGCTATTGCAACTGGAGCAGTCGCCGCTTGCCTCTCCGGTCCTCTTGGTTATCTGCCGGTCTCAGCACTATCGGCGGTGCTGATATTTTCAGCGTGTCAGCTCGTCGATTTGGCATCGGGCAGAGAGCTGCACAGAATTGATCCATTTGAGTTCAAGCTCTCTGTTTTCACGACTGCAGCCGTCCTTTTAATGGGGGTACTCCCGGGCGTGGCGATTTCGATTCTGGTTGCTATTGTAATTTTGCTCAAGAGGATCTACCAACCACACGATACTGTGCTCGGATCTGTCCCCGGGCTCGAAGGGCACAACGATGTATCGCTCTCGGGGGAATCAACGACGGTGCCGGGCATCCTCGTTTGGCGTTTTGAAGGTCCGCTGGTTTTCTTTAATGCCGACTACTTCAAGACTCGGTTGCGTTATGTAGTTGATCAGGCAGCGGAAAAACCGCGCTGGCTAGTTTTAAGTTTAGAAGCTGTGTCACAGGTTGATGCGACTGGTATCAAGGCGTTTGAAGAAACAAACACGGAGATGCGAGCGCGAGGCATCGGTGTTCTTCTTGCTCGTCCGAAGAGTTACATGCGCAGGTTGCGAGAGTTTACCGGCATCGCGCAGGAAGACGTTTTTATGACGATACACTCTGCCCGGGAAGCAGCATTATTGCGCGATGCCGAGAAGTCCTCGCAAGAGCCACAGGCTTAGCGCTGGTAACGAGTCGTTAGTGTGCGGAGGTCACATAGCACTTCGCTCAGGGCTATTGGATCAACTGTGCCTAGTACTACTGCCTGGCGTGAGCCGGGCGGATCCGAGTTGTTATGATTGCCTTTGACAAAGTAACAATGCTCAATTTTCTGGTCGTCGGACTCATGCGGTGCACCGGCGAAAATTCCTGAGTATTCGATGATTGCGGTTACATCTGCTTCTGAGAAGAAACGCGTATGGTGAAAGAAATAGCCGCCGTCGATAGCGGGACCACGCAACCAGCCTTGCTTCTCCAGGAAGCTCGGTAGTGCCACTGCTTCAACTTTTCGACCAATAAACGTGGACAACTGCTGGCCTTTCGCTTCGTCTTCCGTCAGGCGGCTAGTCGGCCGACCTAGCTGAGCAAACGGCGGAATCAACTTGTAGTCGGAAAAAATTGCAGTCCACTGTGTAATGTCTTGCTCGTTCAACAGGCACGGATGCGCGATGCTGATCCTTGCAGTAGAGATTATCTGCAGATCTCTATCATTAGAATCTGCAAACCCCCCCTCTGCCGTCAATCTGAATGCCCGGGACTGTGCCCCGTCCGGTTCGCTTGCCTGCCAGAGTAGCTGTTGCGCAATCGAGACCAGTAGCGGATGACTGACAATAAATTGTTCGAACTCAGTTAGCGACCACGTACGTTGGTCAATCATCGCGCGTTCCAAGCGCGCCGGTTGCTGTTTGGCGAATGACTGCAGTTCTTTCTTTATTGTCTTCCATTCTGCCTTTGCCCTCGCCACCATTTCCGGATCATCTTTCGAGTTCGAGTCCGGTAAGCCGGGCCGCGTTTTTCCGTCAGGGCAGAGAATCGATGGTTTCAGTTCTTTTGAAATGAGTATCTCGAAGTTTCTGTTTCCGTATTCCAAAATTCTTGATCGCCCGGACACAAAACCGCAGTGAGGGACTATGCGGTCCTCTAGCTCTCCGCGCGTGAGATTGCGATCTGCTGCGATACGATCGATGTATTCCGATGCTTTGGTGCGAAGTGAACGCAGCTCATCGGAATGTGCAATCTCATTGATCTTCATCAGAGTTGCATCGCTTCCCCTGAGTCTCATCGCCTCCAGTCCGAGCATCGCCCGCTGTTGTAGTCCGATTTTGCGCCATTCGACCATTAGGGGGAAAAGGCTGGCTACAAGTTCATCAGATCCGAGCAGACCAAAAGACAGCATCATCCACTTCTCTTTCGTATTAGCGCCGGCTTCCAGCCACTTCTCAAACAGGTCGCGCAGGAACCAGTCGAAAGTATTTTTCTCTGCTTTCTCCCGCAACGTTTGAATAAAGGGCGCGATCTCGCTTGTGGTACTGCTTCTCAGTGCTGACAACAACGTGTGCACTTGATCGTCATTGAGTTTGTAGCCGTCAATAATTAGAGGATACAGGCTGCTCAGATTTAGCCAGGTCGGTGGTCTTGAGCGTGTGCTCGGCCGAATCAACGCAAACTGTTCTGCCAACCAAATCGGTGCTTCGCCTGCAGGAGCCGCGTGCTTGGCATTCTGCTCTCTCGAAAAGGAACTTGCCAGCAACATCGCCCTGTCTTTTAGGTCGGGGTGGGTGCGCGCTATTTCCTTTGCGGCTGCCAGCGTGTACTCGGGAAAGGTGTCCATCCATACGCGGGCGGCAGCGGGCGCTCTGGACGTGAAGAACAATTCCACTATATGCGGTGCCACTGCGGCTGTTTTGATGGAGACCAGCGCGGAGATCTTCTCTTCCGCCTCTGTCTTGCCTCTAGAGATCAAGACGCACTTCTTGAGCGGTGTTGGCGCCGAGTCCTCCGTGTGTGCTATCCAGGCGAGCATATCGTCGCGCGTGAGCAGCAAAAGTTTCAGGCGCTCAAAGTGCTCTCTAACATCATCGGCTCCAAGCCCCCAGAGCAGAGAAAGTGAACCTAATAGGAACGCGACATCCATGTTCGAGCTGAAGGCGCCATCGGTCCAGCTGCGTACTATCGGTGCTACAACCTCCTCCATGCCGAGAGCTGCGCACATGAATGTTAGTGCCGAGACGTCGAAAGAATTGCTGCGCCAATGATTCCGTCCCGGCAGGCGCGCTGTTAGTTCCGTGCGGAGAGCTTCTTTCTGGTTCTCTTCCAGATAGGGAAGCACGAATTTGCGGAAGGCAAGTACAAATGGTGGTGGTGTCAGATTCGGCATCTCGCACAATACAGTTAACGTTTGCCAGTCGTGCATCTTGATTAGTGGGATAACGGCGTAATCACCGAGATTGGCAATCGCGGACTTTGTTAGTTGAATCGTTGGGGGCGCTTCGCCGTGAAGCGTTTGCTCCGCGATCTTTCGCGCTTCCTTGTCGGTCGATGCTTCTCTTTGTGCCTCGAACATTGCTATCATGGCGTGGAGCCAAAATTCGGTTTCTTCTGTTGTCCAAAAATCCGGCGCCCGATTGAAGCACCACTTGGAGTGCCACTGATCGATTCGATCCGGCATGGACTTCAGGTCATTGAATGCCCTTTGCTTATCGAACACGCGGGGAGGTTCAGGTACCAGCGGGGGTAGACGGCGCCATGGCGCCAGAAACCAGTCTGCGGGATGAAGCTTGATATTCATGCGTCTGATGACAGGCTCGCGGCAAATCTGAAGAGAAAGTAGAACGCAATGCCTTGCAGAATATGGTAAGCCGAGTTGTGATTGAGAATATATGGTTCAACGTAGAACGCTTCTATTTGCTGAACAGCGGCTGCAATGTAGGTCAAAATCATGCCGACTATTCCAAACAAAGCCTCGTTAGTTTTCTTGCGGCGATAGCATTTAACAATGCCCACCAATAGAAGCATCGTGGACGGTAAGTAAAACAGAATTGCAGTAAGAAAATTTCTGTACCCTGTGAGCACGTAGGCGGCGTAGGCAACTGCAGTAATTATTGTGGCGAGGAAGAGTTTCTTGCGATTTTGCCGTGCAACGCTGAGCAGCTGCGCGGCGAGGTTGAAAATTGAGACGGACACAGCGCCGACCGCTAACAAAGTAATGTCCCAGAACAATAGATGCAGCGCCTTTGTTGGGGAATCGAAAAACCCGTGCAGAATTCCACCCGTGAATGTTGCCAGTGACGTGAAGGCGAACATGGATATGAACCATGGTGTTGCTTTATGCGAAGACGCTGATAAGCTCCTTGCAAGAAGTATCGCAAGAATCGTGCACTCCACGGCGAGCATGAAGTCTGTTATAGCTATTCCGGGTTCGTCCAGCTTGGCGTCCTCCGCTGCAGGCATGATATTAGCTAAGATGCGCAATAGTTTCTTTAAGTCCCTACACTGGTTAACCCCGGGGATCTCTGATGGACTTCATGTTAGGCTTTGAAGAGATTTCGAGAATGTTTTTGAGTGATTCGCGTGGTTTAGGTACGGAAACGTTCAGAAAAATGAACCGGTGCAATCCGATTCGATGTTTCGCATCGCAAGCATTTCAACATCAATTACGGCCGTTGCGGCGCTGAAGTTTCGTCGAAACCGGAAAACTGAAGTTGACTGATCGTTCACTCCTATCCGACAGCGACAGATCTATTGTTAGCGGACAGAACTAATCCTCAAGGTCCTGCGGTGCCCCGGGTCTGCGGTGGCGATTTTATCGTGGCGTTGATCACCGCATCGGCCGAATAGAGTGCATTAGCACCGGATTTAGTGCGCCTTACGAGTATTCTTGTCGGTCAATGCCAGCCGTCTATCTTCAACAAACCAACTGTTTTTCCGAACGCACTGATGAGCCGGACCAAGGACCTGATTTGCCAGTCAATCAAAGACCTCTGACCGTCGGTCTTTCTGATAACGCCGCCAAAGACTACCGTGAACGTCCGGTAAACTACTGTACGGCTGCGTTCCCGCTACAATTAATGTAAATTCCCTTCTGCTCTTGCGCCGGTCAGTCCCCCTTGCGGGTAAGTGACGGGTGGATGCGTGTGAGAGACAGGATGACGTCACAGAAAGTACGCGAACTGGTCAACTGGGGAGATGCTGCATTAGAGCAGTCGGATCTTGATGATGCCGAGAGTGCTTACGCCCGAGCTATAGAGGCTGGGCGAACTTCCGGTGGTGGCATCGCATTGGCACTGGATGGCTTGATGCGATTGGCGTCGCGCTACGTCATGCTCGGATTCCTGGGACGTCCGCATGCATTGCATCGATATTTCATTGAAACTGATACGCTGGATGTTGCAAGAGATCTGAAAGACCTTGCCAATCTGCGTGACACGCAAGGTGACATTAAGGGTTGCGAGATGATTCTGACTCGCATCTTAGAACTAAAGTTGGATGTATTGGGACCGGCTCATGAAGAGACTCTTGCTGCTCTTCAGGATGCGGCTTTGGTTTTGCAGACCCAGGGGAAATCACCCGAGCATCTGTACAAGCTCGCTTTCTCGCGCAAGGCTGAAGATTGGGTGGAAATAGAGCCGTCTTCGGAACAGAGTGCCGAACCACTGCAGAAGTCGGTTGAGAATACCGACCTACCGGCTTCGTCCGTCGAGTTTTCCGAACCATTGTCGGAGGCGGTCGGCGCTTCCTCGAATATCGATGTTCCTTCTGAGGCCCAGCCGCAGGAGATGTTTCCGCCGCCACCTTCATCACCTGTTGCTTTTGCTCCCCTTCCGTCTTCACCTGCTCCTGTGTCTTTCACCGCTCCGGCTCCCTGGCCCGAGCCGACACCTTCTACATCGTGGTCGTCGGAATCGGCGCAGTCTTCCGGTTCAGATTCCAACAACCTGCAGGGGGCTGCTGATGCTCTGTTGGCGAAGACTGCTGCTCCTCAAGCTGACAATCCTTTCGCCAGTGCAAGTTACTCTCTTTTTGCTCAACCGCCGGAAGTACCACCGCAAAAGTTGTCCGGCGAAATTAGTAATTCATATCAAAGTAAGGTTGAGGCGCTACTTTCGGCAGAGGCTTTTCGAGCCTACTTGCCACAAGACGATGAGCCGTCGCCAGCGCCGCATGATGCCTGGGCTGATCCTCGCGGACCTGTAAGCCCCGCATACTCCAACCCCGCGTGGACTGGTGGCGCCAGCGGTGTCGCTGCCGCCCCCGAAGAAGACTTGTGGGCCCGCGAAACAAGCGGCGGTATCTATGGGTACTCTGAGGAGACTTGGACTCCGGGTCTGTCTGTTGGAAATGCCTCTGCACCTTATTCACCAGAAAAGGCTTGGGGCAGCGAAGCGAGCGAGGATACCTCTGTTGCTGGTGCTGATCCTTGGAGCTTAGTCCCCTTCACTGAGTCTCCTTTCTATTCCTCAGAAACGGCCCGCGGCAGCGAATCCGATGAGGATCTCTGGACCAAGGAGACCGGCGTTGGATTGCCTGTTTATTCAGAACCGCAGGGTAGCATTACGTCCGATGAGGAGCTCTGGACGAAGGAGACCGGCGTTGGATTGCCTGTTTATTCAGAACCGCAGGGTAGCACTACGTCCGATGAGGATCTCTGGACGAAGGAGACCGGCGTTGGATTGCCTGTTTATTCAGAACCGCAGGGTAGCACTACGTCCGATGAGGAGCTCTGGACGAAGGAGACCGGCGTTGGATTGCCTGTTTATTCAGAATCGCAGGGTAGCACCACGTCCGATGAGGAGCTCTGGACGAAGGAGACCGGCGTTGGATTGCCTGTTTATTCAGAACCGCAGGGTAGCACCAAGTCCGATGAGGATCTCTGGACGAGGGAGACCGGCGTTGGATTGCCTGTGTATTCAGAACCGCAGGGTAGCACCACGTCCGATGAGGATCTCTGGACGAGGGAGACCGGCGTTGGATTGCCTGTTTATTCAGAACCGCAGGGTAGCACCACGTCCGATGAGGATCTTTGGACGAGGGAAACCGGCGTTGGATTGCCTGTGTATTCAGAACCGCAGGGTGGTTCCTCCTCGGGAGAGCCCGTTTCCGGTTCTCGTCAAGACGTCAATATTGCGGGCGAAGAAGCCAATTGGACCAAAGAGACTTTCGCGGGAATTCCAGCTTACTCGGAAAACTCTTCTCTTTCGCTTACCGGTGATGGTGTGATCGACGAGTCTATTGCGATGCAACACCGAATTCCTGTTATTGCTCCGGAAACCACTTGGCTGCAGGAAACTTCGGGCGATTTGCCTGTTTACTCTGAGTCTTCGCGGCTTATCGAACCGGGGCAATCCGAGCAAAGTCGCGCAGTTGAGGTTAGCTCTTCCACGCCGGAGATCTTGCAACCTCAGTCTCAATATTTTTTGGCCGCTGCGGCTTCCCAGTTCATCTCCTCCAGCACACACAGGCAAGCTCCTGAACTCCCTATCGCGGCTGCGCCAGTTCAATCCGCGGCGCAGTCTTTT
The DNA here is from genome assembly GCA_019752635.1 of Candidatus Obscuribacterales bacterium. Classification (GTDB taxonomy): domain Bacteria; phylum Cyanobacteriota; class Vampirovibrionia; order Obscuribacterales; family Obscuribacteraceae; genus JAKFUT01. Next base: position 109,249 of record JAIELX010000025.1, read on the forward strand.
GAGCAACCCGCTAGTCAACCGGTAGAGGCTTCGCCGTCAGAGTCCCTGACCCATGCTCATGCGAGCCCGGCGGACGAAAGCTTTTGGAACGACTGTCTGGATTATTTGAAGAAGCGAATCGATCACTGCGCGTGCGATCAACAGTTAAAGCGGTTTATCGCTTTAACGGGTATGATTCACGACGCTCTTGAACGTGCACGTCCACTCGCAAGCACCGGCGATACTGCTACTGTGGCACTGGCGACGATATCTCGAATTGATTGGAAGATTCTTAACGATCTAGGAGAAATGTACGAGAAGCTCTCCGGCACGAATGCCGCCGCGTACGAGCTTTCGTTGATATACGCGCTTTCAATTCGCATTGCCGCGCTGGGTGCGAAACACACCGACACCACGCTTACTCTCGATCGTCTATGTCGACTGTATAAGTTGTTAGGAATTGGCGATTTAGCGCTGCCTGTTCGCCGCGTTCTTCTTAAATTATCGGGCATGGAAGAAGAGTCTGTGCCCTCGGATGAAACGCTTCCCATCTCTCGCCGCGTCCAGCCATCCGCTCCGAAGCAAGAGCAGGTCCTAAACGATCCTGTCAGCACCATTCGCGCCCACTTTCTCATCTTGAGCAAGAATCCGCCGAAAGAAGATTCGATAAGAATCATTCAAGAGGTTCGCGCGGCATTCAATCGCTTATCTGCTCCGGAAGTCGCGCCCTTCTTGTCTAGACTGCTAGAGCTGGCCGCCAATATTCTCGGTGAGGATCACCCTGAAACAGCTGGTTGTTTGTTCGATGCGGCACGCTTTGCGAAAGAATTGCAACGCCCGGGATTTGAACGCGCATTCCAGAAGGCGTTTCATATCTATCTGAAAGCTGGGGCAACGGGACCGGCGGTGGCTTCGTGTGCTTTCGAATTTGCCAACGTCTGCAAAGCCATAGACGACAGTGAATCAGGGAGGCTGCGCACTCGCGCCGTCGCAGTATGTTCGATGACGTATGGACTGCTTCATCATAAGACTAGGCAGATTGTTTCTCCTTTGGATACCAGATTGATCTCCCTGGAGTTCGATTTTGCAACCAGGTCGGACGAAACTCGCCCCGGCATGGAAGCAAATCCGCTAACGAATTTTTCCGGCAGCTCCAGCGACATGGTGGCAGCGCTCTTGCGTGATACCAGAATTCTCGAAAGCTGTCGCGTCAAGCAAGATGATAATGCCGTATCGCAAGCTATTGATGAGGTTTGCAGTGTCTTTGCAGGGCATGATTTGTTCGCAACATCTGCTGATATCGCACCGGTTGAACTTGTCGTTCTGGCGCTGATGCTTGAGTATCAAGCCTTGAGAGTGCTAGACCAGCGGAACTTCTTGGTCGCAGAAAGAATTCTTGAGACCGCGGACAGGATTCGCCAGGTTGTGTTGCCTGCAGGCCATGCCGACCACGCACTGTCGCTCTTCCGCCGAGGATTTATTTACGCCAGACTCAACGACCTCGACAGCGCCGAGCGGTTCTATAAAAAATCAGTGGATATACTTGAGCCCATCAGGGGCGAGCAGCTATTGTTGCATGCTGCAGTTTTGAATAATCTCGGGGCTGTTGAGTTTCGTCGCGCCGATTACACCCAGGCCGCTCGATACTTTGACCGCGCCTACAATCAGATGGAGGTCATGACGGACGTGGCGCCGCTGTTGGATATCTGTAGAGCAAACATCTCTCAGGTCAAGGAAATTCGCGTCTTCCTTGCCAAGCTTGAATGAGGAGACTTAGGTGAGCGATTACTGCAAATACTTCGCCATGGGTGGTGACAAGTTCTATAGCATGCTGACTGCGGTCGGTAAGCTCAAGAGCGTGCAGGGTGTGTTAGACCCCTTCATCATTGATGAGTGGGACTGTGCTGCGGCCCGGCAGGCTGGTTTGGGCAAGGCATTGGACGAACTGGGAAAGAGTTCCGACAGATTTTCACCTTTAGATGCCAAGCCGGTGGAATTGCAGAGCGCATGGAAGTTGCTGGCCGCAACCCTGAGCTCGAACGCTGAGAAAATGGCGTGGGCGAAAAGCTTTAAGAGAGCAGGAATGACTGCACCGACGGAACTTAACAGACTGATTGAGCAGCTCCACGAAACTAAGTGCCTCGAAGTTTTGCTACCAACTCCGCTTTCCGGCAAGACGAAGGGAAGTATTCTCTCCCTTTGCCGCTTCCTGGAAAAGCACAACAATGGAAGTGTTTGGATTCTAGGCGTGGAATTAGCCGCGGATACAGGCACCACTGAAGGCTATAAGATCGGCTAAGTCTCGCTCCGGATTGCCAGATTTAATCCAACAATTCAATCAATGTCGCTAGCGCAAGATGTTCAATGAGCCGCTCATTCAGGACACCTGAGACATGCGCGCGATGAAGAAGGCCGCACTCATTTCTGATATATTATGCCGTTGGCTGTAAAGCGACGGGCTGTCATCAGCAGCGGAAGCTTCGGCTTCCCGACTGATTGTAGCTTTCGCGAGAACTGATGCAGGACGGTTCCGAGACACTTAGGAGATGACCATGGATTGGCTGCCTCACAATCAATTTGCAATTGGTGCCGGCGCAGACGCGTCTGTTTCGAAAGCAAGCGTGTTGCTGGCGGAGTTGCCGCTCAGTGCCTGGACGACTGTCAACGACAATTTTCAGGTCACTGCAATGGGGAATCAGTTTGAACTGCGACACCTTTCAGATCGAGTTCAGATAATTTCGCACAGCAACGCAGCGGTCGATATTTTTGAGCAAGTGCTTGAACTTCTCGATTTGGATTCCGATTGGTTGTCGTGGATCAATCCTGAGCTTGCGCTTGTTCCTTACGAAATCTGGCGGCAGGATGATAATGGACAAGCATTCGTAATAAGAACTGCGCGTTGTCGTGCTGATGCCGCTCGTATGGTGAGGCGCCTTGAGTCGTCGCCTCACAAGCAGATGTATTGGATTCGGCCTGCAATTCCCAATGAAGTCTAGGAGGAATATTTTGGTAATCGGAAGTGCGTTGGTGTCGGGGGCCTCGCGTGGCATAGGCGAGGCAATTTCGCGTCGGTTGGCCGAGTCGAAATGGAGGGTTGGATTGCTGGCGCGCAGCGAAGAAGACCTGGCGCGTGTTGCAGATGATATCAACCAGTCCGGTGGAGAATCGTTCGCATTTCCTGTTGATGTCACGAATGCTGTTGAGTTGGAGCGCCAGTTCGCGGCGTTGAAAGAGCAACTTGGAGCTATTGATCTTCTTGTCTGCAATGCCGGTTCGGGAAAGTTTGCTCACGCACTGGACATGAGTTTGCAGGATTGGGACGAACAAATGAACTTGAATGCGAGGGCATCGTTCGTTCTGACCAGACTGGTTGCGCAAGAAATGGTGCAACGCAGGAAAGGGCAGATTGTTTTCATTACATCGGATGCGGCAAAGCGCACGTTTGCTTCAGGCAGTGTTTATTGCGCCAGCAAATACGCGCAGTATGCATTTGCTTCTGCTCTGAGGCAGGAGCTGCGTCCGCAAGGTGTCAGGGTGACTGTATTGCTGCCGGGATTGGTTGCAAGCTATTTTAATAACTCCGAACCTGATAGTGAAGAGAAGGCAAGTTGGTTGAAACCCTCGGATGTAGCAGATGCTGTTGCGTATGCTGTAAGCGTACCGTCCAGCGTCATAGTCGATGAGATTACGCTGCACCCCGTAAGCCAGGACTGGTAGGCTCTGGCGCCGTCATGTCATGTTTATCTTGCATTCATTACGCTTGTTAGTCTTGCTTGTGTAGCGTTTGCCTTTGAGAATTCATTTCGAAGGATGTCGGCAAAGTCGTCGAAGTCGTTTGCACTGGTGGCTTCTTTCAAGCGCGTGAATAGGCCTTCGATTTGCGACATTGCTGCTTCCATTTCGTCGTTGTTCCGAAACAGAACCTGCTCCCAAAGTGCAGACGGGCTCGCCATTAATCGTGACAAGGTGGCTAGTCCTCCCCCTGAGAGTATGAGCAAGTCCGAGAGCTCCTCTTCGATCAAGTTGTCGTGAATTATGCTTCCGGCCGTTACTGCCAATAGTTGAATCAGATGACTTGTGCGTGCAACGACTTTGTCGTGCGAAGCTGCTGTCGTGACTACAACGCGAAACCCCATCGAGCTCAGCCATTGCTGCAGTTGTTGCACTTCCGGCAAAGTTTGTTCGCCCACCAGGCAGAAAGTGCGATTGTCTACTGGAACGTCTTTGGAATTGACGAATCCTGATTTCTCTGTTCCGAAGAACGGGTGCCCACCCACGAATTTCGCGCCGTTGAGATTGATGCCTGCGGCAATTTCGCAGATAGGTCGTTTAACAGACGAGACATCGAGCACCGTCTGGTTCGAGTGTAGATGCGGTGCAATTGCCTTAAGCAAACTGCAGTTTGTTTCCGGTGGAGCGCATAACACGATGAGGTCGCATTCTCGAATTCCATCCAACAACTGATCTGTGCATTGGTCGAAGATTGTAGATGCTTGACACGGCTCCAACGCTGATGGCAAATCCACTGCTTTCAGCTGCGTCGTCGAATTGGCCGATTTCTCGACCTGGCGAATTCTGAGAGCTAGTGCTCCGCCGATCAAACCGGCTCCAACGATACAAACAGACTTGAAGGTTTCAGCCGGCGGCGTTGATGCCTCTTTCGCCGTATGCGTCGACTGCTGCAGTACGACACTTTGTTCGATAATCGATTCGAATACCTTTGTTACTGCTGGTTTCAGTTCGGACTCCGGACACGAATCCTGAGCGCGCTTTAGCACTTCGGCTTCTCTGGCGGAATCACGCACCGGTTTTGCCTGCGCATTTTTCGCTTCTGCAATTCTGTTCATTATTGCGAATCGTTGGCGAAGGAGCTTTGCCAGCTCTGCGTCGATTTTGTCGATTTCTCGACGCCAGTGGCTCAGCGAATTGGAGGCTCGTTGCGTACACTGGGACTCGACCTGCGAAGCTGAGCGGGAGAGCCTTGTAGCCATTTCTTTACCTCCCCCTTACAGCGTGCGCTTCTGCGTGAAGCAATTGGCGCTCAATTGAAAGTACATTACCTGTTGAAGCCATGTCGTGTTCGACGATTCGCCTACCGACTGCTCGTGCAATGGGTCTCAACGCGTGCACAAGCTCAACCATTGCATCTAGTGAAAGTGCTTGTCTGGCATCGGAAACTGACTGTTCGGGATTGGGATGGCATTCGATGAGCAATCCATCTGCGCCGCAAGCTACAGCGGCACGGCTCAAGTCCGCTATGAGTTCGCGTTTACCCGCGGCATGGCTGGGATCGACGATTACAGGTAAGTGCGTGAGCTGCTTTAGCGCCACCACTGCGCCGAGATCAAGTACGTTCCTCGTGAAAGTGTCAAAGCTGCGAATACCGCGCTCGCACAATATGATGTTGGGATTTCCGTGAGCGGCGATGTATTCCGCTGCTAACACGAACTCTTCAATTGTTGCTGCCAGACCGCGTTTGAGAATAACCGGTTGGTGGCACGCACCGACTGCTTTCAGCAGTTCGAAGTTTTGCATGTTTCTGCTTCCGATTTGCAGAATGTCTGTCGTATCTCGAACCAGTGCAATCTGTTCTGAGGACATTACTTCTGTGATTACAGGAATGTTGTGCGCTTGCTTGATTTGTTGGAGGACTGCAACTCCTCCCTCTGCTAACCCCTGGAAAGAGTAGGGCGACGTTCTCGGTTTGAAGATGCATCCACGAAGTGCTTGGACTGGCGCTTTCTTGAGAGCCGTTGCCGTAACGTCCAGCTGCTCTCTGCTTTCTACGGCGCAGGGACCGGCGGCGATGAACAGTTCTTTTGCGCCTATCTGCGATGTGCTTGTTTTGACTATGGTCTGGTGCTTCTCGTGCGACTTCAATACCAGCTGCGCGTCTTTCATATATCCTCCAAATTTGAAAATAAAAATCCCGGACTCCTTAATGAGAAGTCCGGGATGGGTAATACAAGCATGACTGTATCAACCGGGACTTCCCCTGTTTACGATGCCGTAGTAGTAATAATAGAAAGTCATTGTGAGTGCCTTCGGAAACGAGTGATGGTCGATAAGTCGAAAAAAAAGGACCGCTGATGAGGCGGTCCGTTCGCATAGCCTGAGTTTAGATCAGCTCTATCTCGAACGAACCTCGCGGCGGTAATAGTAGTAGTAGTACGACAGTTGCAATTGTTTGCTCGCCAAAAATTTACTGACTTTCACCATGCTACCTGCGAACTTGAGTGCCGTCAACCCCATGTAACGCTCCCGGTTTCAGGAATTTTTCAGTTGTGGTCATTATTGTGTTTGTAGTCGGAAGGATATTCCGTTCGGCAAACGCTTGACGGGGCTGGTATCTCCGATGTCCGGCGGTTCGTGATTGTCCCCGAGCCGCCGGACTTCGGCAACCTACACGATTAAGCGCTCACCAATTCAAACCTGCGGCTGGTTCGGTGTGTATCCTTTTCAAGCAATCTACGAGCTCTTCTGTTGGCTTTGGCAGCGGTTTTTCATAGTGGGCTGTCCGAATGCCATCTGCCGTCCAGAGCGTGACCCACACGCCCGCGTGGCGTCCGTTGGAGGTTGCGTGGCGCGAGTCTGGTCTGGGCGAACTCAAGATATTGCTTTCATCGATCATGAATCGCAATTCCGCGTAGTTCTCAGCGGGCATCTCTGCCGTGTCAATTTCAAACTTCACGCAGGAGTGAGTGCGTTCTTCTTGCTCTACGTATACAATTTTGCTGATCTTCATTTGCGTGTGTCCCTTGAAGGAGCATGGAGTAAGTACTCTACCGGGAAGATGTTTGCGAGCTTGTTGCGCAACATGCAGCTTTCTCGCAGATCTCAAAGCTCGGCGATATGTTTGTTGGACAGGGAATGCCGTGGAATCAGCGATTCGGAAGCGCGGCTTCATTCGCTTTTCCATACAAGGACACCGGGGCGCGAACCGCAACTTGATCACCCTGCGCCCGGCAAGTTGTTTCCGACGAGCAAATCCCCCTCTATGTTCCGAAAACTGATTCTGTGCAGTTTTCACACGTAGCAATCGGTGCGCATAACTTGGATGTTAATGGTTTCCGACAAACGGCCAGGTGGAAAACTCGAATGCATCTAACGAAACCCGAATTGTAGGCTGAGGTGTGCTCATCTAATGCTGAGGAACATCGAACAGGGACGCGCGTCTTTGAACGTGTAAGATAAAAGCGCTGAAGAAGCGCTAGGCCAATGAAACCTGGACTAATTGAAAATCAGACAGCGAACCGGGAGACGAGAGTTTGCCCAGTATCGGAACTACCTCGCGATATAGCCCGAATGCTCAGGGTCCAGTGGAAAGAGTTCGTTAACAGAATTGAAGATGTTGAGTTCGCGCAAGGAAAGTCCGAACAAGACAATTCTAAAGAAGAAGTGTGGGCGCTTCGCTTGTTGCATCGTGCAATGGACGACCACCACTTTCATAAAGCTTCTTAGTGCCGCTTCTCGGCGTCAAGCGAACGATCCTGAATGTTTAAGCGACAGAGGCGAGAATCGCGTAGCATGCACGCATGCTGCGCGATTTCTTTTTTTACTATTTGGTCACGCCGGGGTGCTCCCGTCATCGATGCTCCGTCTCCCTTCTACGTTCGCAGCTTGAGCCTTTATATTTTGATAGTCCCTGGTAAAATGAAAAGGGACCGGCGCCACTGCTAGTGGTGCCGGTATCCTCTTGTGTGCGATTGTTTGCTACCGGGTTCTTCGCGTCCCTGGAAGCTAACGTCGAATCAGTCGTCCGCCGCTGGTGATCAGTGCCATTAGGAAGATCAACAGTCCTGATCCCAGAATTGCGGGCAGCAATGGCACTCCTGCAAGCGACGGACCTAAGCCGCCCATTAAGCTGCCGCCAAGCCAGGCGCCGATAACGCCCACGATTGCAGCAACAAGAAATCCGCCGGGTATGACTCCGGGAACGATGTACTCAGCAATGATGGCGCAGACTGCGGCCACGATCATGTATAAAATGAAAGCCAAAATTTCCATATAATCCTCCGATCATTGCGGTGCTCACTGAGCAGCAATTGAAAGTGTCCGAGCTGGCTAGTTGCCACCGGTGCTGGTGCTCGGTAATGTCATTGTGTCTGCCGGTGGTGTCACTGGCGTGGTCAAGTTTCCGTCGCCGAAGTGGCTTGGCGGAGGTTCTGTCGGTGCAGGGGGGGCTGGTGCCGGGAGGGGAACAAGGCGTTCTCGCTCCACTGTAGTCTGTCCCGGTACCGGATACGGCATAGGAACCGGTGTCACGGTGTTGGTCGGGAACTGAGTTTGAGTTTGTGGCACTGTTTGTTGAGTCCATGACTTTAACGAGTCATAGTTCAGGAACATGAGTATGACCAATGCTGCAAGCAAAACTAGCGCCCCGATTGATACTGCAGTGGTAACGGCTTCATCACTATTCTGCACAAATATGCGCCGTTCTTTTGTTGGTCGTTCCCCTGGCTCTTTTATTACCATGGTAGATTCTCCAGTATATGCAGCATCCTTGCTCGAAGACCGTAGCATTCGTGAATCACTGCGTTAGCTCAGATTAGGTCTGCAGAACGCAGACTTAGTTGATTGACGGACCCGTTCCGATGCGAGTTCCTGAGAAGCGGCCGGTCTCTTGCTTTCGGTGTGCGTGTACGCTCGATTGCCAAGGAATGACAGTTCTGTGAAGGCTGAATTTAAATGAGAAAAATCGCAGAATTTGATGCGTACAATTCGGGAACGTACGGTCGCTTGTTGCGTCGAAAGGGTCGTTAGTAATTTGAAGGAGCGCTGTTATGAAGTGGTTTGCCTTTTTACCGATCCTTTTCCTTTTGGCAACCAGTATTCAACCCGCATTAGCTGACAACGACAGAAACTTTAGTAGCTTTGTCGCCCGAAAGGGATGTGGCGGACGCGGCGGCAACTCATGGAACGGCGGCTGGGGCCGCGGTGGCAACAATTGGAATCGTGGTGGTTGGGGCCTTGGCGGCAACAACTGGAACAACTGCGGAAAACACAGAGGCCGCAGCGTAGCATTCGGCCACCCGGTCCACGGATTTAACCATCCGGCGCACGGTGCTAATCATCCCGTCTATGGTGTGTACGGACGGCGCAACAGTTGGACGCGCAACTTCTGGTAAGTTAGCGGACCGTTGTACCTAACTCCCCGGTGAGTGCGTGCTCCAATTTTGCATAGTGGCGGTGATTACCTTCTTCGAGTCGGTGATCACCGCGTCGCCAGGATCTTCCCGCGTCAGGAACTCAACCCAGGCACTTAAGTCCGCTAGCGCACTGATCTTTCGCCACTCTTTCGGTAGTGTGCCACCGCTTTCGGTGTAACCGGTTGCAACAGAATCGGCGAACCCGGGAATTGCCCCCAATGGGTTTCGCAAAAGGTTGCCAAAATCAAAATAAGGGGCGCCGCTGAATGCGAACTCCCAATCAAGTACTGCGGCAACGGCGGGAGCATCGGGCAAGGTTGTGTGCATCAGGATATTTGATCCGCCGAAGTCGCAATGGGTCAGACAAGCGGGACCGGACCAATTCGAGAATACGCTGCTCTCTCGGTCGAAGAACCTAAGGAGTCGGTCCGGCAAGTCCTGGTCGATTCGACCCTTTTGCAACGCTTTTTTCAGGGAGTCATCAATGTAAGTGCGCAGTCCATCCGCTCCGAGATCCAGCGGGGACGATGGTGTCAGATTGTCTGAAAGGAATCCGCTATGTGCGAAAGTAAAACGGTGGATCTTGGCAAGGGTCGTTCCCAAGCTAAGTGCAGTAGCTGTTAGTTCCTCAGGGGAAGAGCTTCGAGCCAGAACTTCCAGGCGTTCGCCTTCAATCCATTCCATAATGACGTAGGGATTGTCCGTGACCGGATTGCTTTTGTCGTACCACAAGAATTTGGCTGAAGGAACCGTATCCGATACCAACTTGTTGATGGCGATTTCTTTTCCGAGCGCTGTCGCATCTCTGGTGTAGAGTCGCACCAAATATGGTGTATCTTGATCTTTGATGAATACTTTGACATTCGTATTGCTCAGTCCGCCTTGCGTTGGCTCGCTTTCCGTTACTTCGCGTCCTGGAAATAATGGCTGTACCAGCTTTGTCAGCTCCGCGCGGGAGAGGGCTATGCGTTTGCCGGCCTGCCAGCTTTCCCTCTTTGGTGTTGCGTTGTCAGACATTCAGGTGCTTCCGGTTTAGAGCTGTGTGGTCGCGCGCGCCCTAGTTTACTATGAATCTCCACTGGCCCGACTGCCAGGAAAGGGTTGGTATGGAATGGAATCAGAAGGTCATACGTGTAAAGGGTGTCAGTTGGCGCAGGTAGCTTATCTTGCCGCGCAGAATGCCGCGTTCCATCCAATTCATTTTTGATACCAGCGCGCCTGTTTGGTCGATCACAAATGAAGGTCCTGTATCGGCTGCGTAAATGTAATAGCGTCGATTCTCCACTGCGCGGATAGTGCCGATGGCAATTGTTTGATCACCCAGTATTGATTCTTGAAACCAGGATAAATTGCTAATGTTCGCGATTACCATGCCTCCGGCACGAATACTTCTGGCACATAGCATCGCTTCAACGTTTTCACCGCAAATCAGTGGTGCGACTTCGCCTTGAGAGAGTTTCAGGATCTCCGGTTGCGTTCCTGGCAGAAACGGCGGCACGTCCGGCAAGTTTAGGGACTTCTTTAGCGATTGAGGCAGTATTCTTAGAACCAGAGGCTCGAATTCTCCAAATGGTATCAAGTATTGTTTGCGATAGATCGCGTCGGCAAATTCTCCGTTGGCGCTTATGCCTGCTGCCGCGTTGTAGGCTTTGTCTTTTTGCTCGGCGGTTTCTTCGATTCCAAACACGATATCTAACTTGTTCTTCTTGGCGCAATTTCGCATCGCTTCCAGGATGCCTGACTCCTTGTTAAATGGCATCGGCAGAGAGGTTTCGGTCCACACCACAAGGCCGGAAGGGCATCGGTTTAATTGTGGCAAAGTCTGCGAGATTACTTCGCTTGCAGAAACACCCTTGCCCGTGCGCATAACATCTTGCATGAATCCGCATTGGAAGATTGAAACTTCAGTATCGGGCGGCGCTTGCCTTGCACTCGGTTGCGTGGCTCCGAAGCATAATGCGGAGCTTGTGACTAGAGTCGACATTGCAAGCTTGAGTCCGGCATGCTTCAACAAAACGCTTCTATCGGCAGACGGGGCGCGCCACGCTGACGCCACTGCAGCCAGTGCCATGTTCTGCAACACTAATATGAATTGCAGTCCGGCGCCGCCGATGACTGATGCAATCTGAATGAATGCTTGATTGCGGTACTGCGTGTATTCCAAGGCGGTCAGAGGCAGGAATAGCAGATCTGGTTTGTCGGCTAGAAAGAGCGACACGGCGGTGAAGACGGACGCACCGACCACCAGCCCTACAACCTGTGGAACTTTTCGTTGTGCCAAAATAGGTTGAACAGACCACCATGCCACGCAGGCCCCGCTTGTCGCCGTGCCGTAGAGCAGTCCGCAGAGTAACCAGCAGATGGCGCCAACCAACACCATCTGCTGTGGTTCTCGAATGCCAACCCATGGTGGCAAATTTATTTTGAGGAACCAGCTCAGCCAGACCAGGTTGAAGGCGAGCCCGAATAACCATCCGTGAACCGCTGCGTGCCACCACTTCCGCGCCTTCTCAACGACAAGAAAAAGCGGTGCTAGTCCGCACCAGGCAAGGTACCATTGCTCAAAACCGGGGGCGCTGAATCCCGCTATGATGCCCGCCGCCGGAGCTATCAACCAAGGGGAGCCAATTGTCCAACGAAGCTGAGCTTTCTTACTCACGTTTGGTTCGCGCCAGCAACCTGTTTCGGACCGCCTCTCGGCCCAATGCGCCGACCTTCTCACCGATATTTTTGATGTGGACTCTAACGGTATCTTCGGTGACGGTCAGGTATGAGCCGATGGCAGCATTATCCCATCCGGCAGCTAGTAATTGCGCAATTTGTCGTTCTTTTGGAGTTAGCCGGCGCACTATCACGTTGTCCAACGAGACGGGCGAACGGAAAAGCGTGCGCCCTTCACCCTTGGTTAGGTACTTCGCGATGTTGGGACCAATCCAAGAGCCGATAGTTACTATGCTTTCAATGGCTGCTGGAAGCACGAACTCTCGTGTGTTTCGGGAAATGTATCCGTCTGCTTCGGCGTGAATCGCTTCACCGAAGTCGCTTTCTTCCTCTAGGGTAATGATGATTTTTGTACTCGGCGCGAGGGTCCGTAGATCTTTGACGATTTGTCTTGCGTTGAGATTCGGCAAATTCCAAAGGAGGAAGAGGATGCTGGGCTGACGCTCCGCGACTTTTTTCGCTAGCTCTTCGCATGTGTTTGAGTCGTAGACTTTCTGGATACCATAATGAGACAGGACTGTTCTAAATCCGGCAAGGACAACGTCACTGTGGTCCGCGACGAAAATGCTGATGTGCTCGAAAGACATGCTCCACCCAAAAAGCTTTCCCCTCAAACTTTACCCTATGCTTTGACCAAGTTTAATCGCTCGCACGGGTAATACTGGTATTACGGTAAGTCTTGATCGAATTTTTTGGTTCGATCTCGTTTAGGAATCCGTTTAATCAAGCGGGGCTATGGCATGTGCCCGTGCTGCAAGGAGGTTTGGCTGGTGAAGCTGGCCTACTCAGTGTCCGACCACATACAGGTGGTCTCATCGTGAAGTAAGGTGTCGTAAATACGCCTGGCGTCGAACTTGCAGGCATATCCTACAAGCCAGGCCGAGCACAAAATGATCACCGCAAAAGTAACGCTTGCCATGTAACTACCTCTGTTCTCGGGGCCTGAGTTACATTGTGCAACCGGGCTGTTAACGGCTTGTTAGCGGCGTTTGAGCTAAGGTGAGCTGAGCGTTAGGTTTGCGTTCCAAAGCAAATTGCCCGCCGAACATGAGCTGTCGACGAGCAATCACTTTATTAGCAAAGAGAATTAGAGGTTGTTCTCCGGTGCGCCAGCGCTTGCGCTCTGACCATCCATTACGAGCATATTCACGCCCCACTCAACCTTGTCCTTCCCTACGAAACCAATCATTTCGCCAACTTCGTCGCCATCTTTGTCCAGATAGATTGTGGTCGGCAAGTTTGTAACTGCGAAGCGGTCCACTAAGACTTTGTTGGCTGGATCATCGACGTCCACGTATTGAAAATCGATTTTGCCCTCATATTTAGCTTTGGCGCTATCAATGACGGGTTCGAATTCCTTACAAGCGCCGCACCACGCAGCGTAGAACTTCAAGACTTTTGGCTTATTGTCGCTAATCTTAGCCATTTTTTGGGTGATGGCTTCCGAAACTTCGGCGGCCTTCTTGAGACCGGCTTCGCTGTCCGGCGCCGCCGGCGGCGGCTTCAGCGGTTGCGCGAATGTTCTTCCGGCCAACCCGAGGGCCAGGAACAAGGAACCGGTTGCAAACCACTGTAGTTTATCCAGCAAACCTTTGATTTTTATGGTCACCGGCCAGAACCCCCGAGTATAAGGATGCCCCTTCCTCTTTACTACCCGGGTTGAGCGACTATCTAACGTGGTAAGACCACAAGATCAAAAGATCTCCGAGATTCTGTGCGATTTAATATACCCTCGCCGGTATTCCGCTGAATTTTCTTACGTCGGCTGTCAGTTTTTCGGGTTTACGCCCGAAGGAAATTCCAAGCGATTCGAAAAGTGCAACATCCGCGGGGTCGACATGGCGCTGCACTATCGCCTCTTTCACTTCCATGTACTCGACGGTTCCGCCTCGATAAGAAAGAACTGTCACGCCGAACGTACCTTGCGAAACAAGCTCTACTGCAGCTGCACCGGCCTCCAGACCGAAGTTGGCGTCCAATGCCGACGCGAAACCGCAGCGCACGAGGTGGCTTGGTCTGATTTCCCGCACTTCGGGAATCTCGTAAACGCCTTCGACGAATTGACCGGTTCGTTTCATAAACTCTTTGATTTCGGCATCGGCTTTGACCCGGTCCTCAATCTGTTTCACTACGTAGCGGCCTGCGCCCATCAGTTTTCGATGTCCGAATGAATCAGGTTCGCTGGACATATCCACCAGTTCAGCACCGGATGCGTCGCGCAGTCCTTCCGCCACAACCACTGTAGCGGTGCCTGCATTGACGTCGCTTTCGTCGATGCGACGCATAAACGCCTTCTTTATGTGGTCGTACAGCGTGTCAAAATCGACCGGTACCTCAGGAATCAGAACCGCGTCTGCATCGGCTGCGACGCCGCCTCGAAACGCCGTGTGGCCTGCGTAGCGTCCAAAGACTTCCAGCACGATGATTCGATTGTGCGTGCGACCGGTTGTTCTGAGATCGCGAACCGCTTCGGCTATGCGATTGATTGTTGAATCGCCGCCCACACTGTAGGGCATCAAATCCAAGTCCATGGTCTTGGGGGCATGAACACATGGAATACCCTGAGAGGCCAGGTCGACAACTACGCTGCCAGTGTCGTCGCCACCAGCTATAACTAGCGCGTCTATATCGAACTTCTTCAATCCGGCTTTAATGCGATCGTACTTTTTGTCGTCCTTGATTTTTGAAACTTTGACGCGTGAGTTACCCGCCTCGCTTCCTGCCAGAAAAACATCGATTTTCTCAATCCGTTCTCTGGTTAACTCAGCCAAATTCTTCAGGTCCACCAGATTGTAGAGTCCGGCATAACCGTTTGGAATAATCCAGGCCTTCATACCCTTGCTAAGGGCCATCATGGCAGCGCCTTTGATCACTCCGTTTAGCCCGCCACAATCACCACCGGATGTAATAATGCCAATGTTTTTCACGGATTTGTCGCCCCTTTTCAGTCGATGTCAGCGGCAACGCCGCTCTGCACCTTATCAATATCTCTGCTTGACAGTCTGTGATCGCTGTTCTTTTACAAACAGATAATCTCAATCCGTATATCGTATTAGAATTCCCCGCCGACAATCAGCAGTGTCATGTCTCAGCCGATTCCGACAATCATTCACGCAGACGGTCGAGTTGAGTTGGCATCTCTTGCCGACATTTCGGATAGCAGTGCGTACAATCACGATCTGGCCCCGGTGCCCGTGGCGAAGCGTCAGTGGTCAGCGCTGCATTTTTCGGCTCTCTGGGCTGGAATGGCTTGCAATATTCCAACTTATATGATCGCCTCCGGACTGATCGCCTCCGGGATGAATTGGTGGCAGGCACTTCTGACTGTTTTTACGGGGAATGCAATCGTTCTGATCCCCATACTTCTGAATTCTCATGCCGGTACTAAATACGGTATCCCTTTTCCCGTTCTTGCTCGTGCCTCCTACGGAGTTCGGGGATCAAATCTGCCTGCGTTGATGCGAGCGCTGGTTGCTTGTGGATGGTTTGGTATCAACGCCTGGATCGGCGGACAAGCTGTCTTTGTGCTGATCAAGGCTCTGTTCCCCTCTCTGGCACGCAATTCCGGAGTTCTAATTGCCGGCTTTCCGCTTGCAGCGTGGTTGTCGTTTCTTTCGTTCTGGCTCCTGAACATGCTAGTGATTTTTCGGGGCATGGACTTTCTCAAGAAGTTCGAGAGTCTTGCTGCACCGTTCGTGTTCACTATGACAGCCTCGCTTGTAGTCTGGAGCGGCGCGCAGGCCGGAGGCTTCGGGCTGCTACTCGACGAGCCCGGGCGCTATACGACTCCGGGATCTTTTTTGCCGATATTTATTCCTTCCGTCACCGCCATGATCGGATCATGGGCAACGCTCTCCCTGAACATGCCGGATTTTACGCGTTTCAGCAAAAGTCAGAAAGACCAGATTGCGGGACAGATTGTAGCTTTACCCGCGAGCATGACCATGTTTTCCGCCATGGGGATAGCGATCACTTCAGCATCGATGGTACTTTATCCACACATGAAGGCCGACCAGCTTTGGGATCCTGTGACCCTGGTCGGGCAGTACTCGTCACCGGTAATTGTTGTGGCTGCAATGTTTACGGTAATGCTCTCGACTCTCTCCGTGAACATCGCTGCCAATGTGGTGTCGTCGGCGAATGATCTTTCCAACTGTTTTCCGCGATGGGTTTCATTTCGCACTGGTGCGCTGATTACGGGAATCATTGGCATACTGACCCGCCCCTGGCACTTCTTGAGTGATCCGACATCATTCATCTTTTCTTGGTTGCTTGGTTACTCGGGCGGTCTAGGTTCAATAGCCGGTGTGATGATTGTCGACTATTGGCTAATAAGAAAGAAGGTACTGTTTCTGGGCGACTTGTACCGTCTGGACGGAGTCTATCGCTATTCGCGAGGGTGGAATCTTTGTGCGGTGGCTGCCACCGTTATTGGTTGCGCCGCAGCATGGATTGGTATAGTGGTGCCGGCTCTGCGCGCGCTCTATGATTATAGTTGGTTCGTCGGTATGGGCTTCTCAGCCCTGAGTTACGGTGTTATTATGAAATTGTGCGCGTTAAAGCGCGATGGACTCGGGCCTTCACCAAGCTCGCAATAGAAAGTTATTCCTGAAATTTCGCGATTCTACTGTGGTAGTACGGGCCCTTTTTTAGCTGCACAGCGTCAACAGGCATGTGTACGGCAGCAGGACTCAATTATATGACCACAAGTATTCGTGAACGCCAGCATACTGGCGAATCAATTTCGGAAATGACAATGCCTTGGAAAATCGCAACTTTCGCACTCGTTTGCGTCAGTGCGATCCTGGCATGGCTGCTGGTCCAACAGGTACAGCAACAGGCCTCGACAGTCGCTACGTATCCCGTTCCCGGTCCGCGCTATGACCGAGCCTATGTGAAGTTGATGATTGCCCAGCATCAAAAGTCCATTAATGAAGCGAAGACTGCAGCCAAAGAGGCTTGGCACCCTGAGCTGATTTCACTGGCAAAGCAGATTGCAGCATCGCGTCAGGCTGAACTCAACAACATGCTTCAGTGGAGCGAAGTCTGGTGGGATGAACGGCATTCGATTCAATCTGTAGTTTCCGCGGGAAAGTCGGACGCGAAAAAATAAGTCTGACGGGCTATACGCCTCCTCCTCCTGCACCCGTTGGACGAAATCTTTTCGGGTTTTGCAAAGCACCACTATAAGGATGCGTTTCCGCCGATGCGTCGACTGATGGTTTTGCCGACATAGTCTCCCTTAGTTTTTCGGCAGTGCTCGGATCGAGCGCTACGGCGTTCATTGCTGCGGCGTTTTTCCTTGCTGCGTCTCGGGCACTGAGTGTCTTTCTCAAGGGGCGTTCCAGAATTTCTTGCAAGTAATCACGCTTGTAGTGTTCCGGATTGAAAATCTCAGTGATGGATTCATGTGCAAGCTTCGCAAGCATTTTGGAGGCGAGCTTCCCTCCGAGTTTGGCCGCAACCAGTGCCAGTCCGTACGATGCGCCAACCGTGAGTGCCGCCCCAATTAGGAGATTCGTGATTTTCATAAGTAACTCCAAAACGATTCCCGTGCAGGGGTTCTTAGTAGAAGACGGGAACCGGTTCACAGTGGTTTCGCATCCCGCAGCGTTCCGGGCTGACCGGTCCGGAAAACGAGCCGACGCCGCCCATTCGTGAACTGTTGAAACTTAATAGAACCCATAAATTCGTACTAACAATGCCCTGGAAGACCGGCTCAGCAGCCGGTGAGTTTCAGGTTTAGCGAATTTTTCTTCGTTTAGATATACACCGGGAACCCGGGGTGGATATAATCAAGGTCTTAATTTCCATCGTCGACGCGGCCTCAAAATGCCTCTGACGACTGAGTTTCCGTCTTACTAGGGGGCGAAATGAAAGACTGGTACATGATCTTCGCGTTGCTGGCAGTCCTCGTCTCTCCACTGTTTCCTATATTGCTTAAGAGCAAATGTCCCCGTTGCGCAAAGCGAAAGTTGGAACATCTGGAGTCCGTGCATGTAGACGGTGCAAAGCCTTCTGAGTTTTTCACCTACTACAAATGCCATGCCTGCGAAACCAGCTTCCGGCAGAAGCGCAGCGGAAAGCTTGAGAGCTTTGAGCCGCCGGTGCAAGAACCCGAGCGCGTACTGACGCCATCGTTGTAACGCGGCGCAGCGCTAGCTTCTCTTCGATTCAACCAGGACGAACAAGATCTTCTTCGATGTTTCTTCAGATTGTTCGCGTGGAAAGACTGGTTCTCGCCTACTTGAGTCGTTTAAGGCTCTAGAATACTTGGTGCCAATACGCTTGCGGCGACATCTTTCCAGCGGCGCATGAGTAGATTGCCATGCCTGCACCAACCAGTAAGATTGCTCCGGATAAGAAAACAAATTGACGCATGCGCTTTTTGAGAAGCGCCAGGTCAGGCTTACCCGCAAAGACACCAAATGCGCCAACGCCAAGATAGACCAACGAAATCAGCAATACCTGCGTTGTAGCTTTGCCATCAATCTGCGCGGCCGTGGACCGGAAATTTGGATTGGAACTCGTCTTTGATCCCGGGGGGGGCGCGATCCCGCTCGGATTTGGTGGCAGGAACAGGAAGCCTCGCGCCAATGGAGTTTCTACCATCGGACGTTCGAAGACCGTGGGGGTGGGCGTCTCGGAATTGGTCCACACTATCTTCCACGCCGGACACAGCAACTGCAGTATCAGCAGCGCAGCGCCGAACAGCAGCGCATATACCGTGTACTTTGCGGAAGGTCGTTTGGGAGACAGCTCGATACTAACGGGAACAGCCTGGTTCATTTTTGCTGATCCTTTTGAGCGCTGCTGCTGGCGGGGACCGCCGACTTACTGCCGACGCCGGTCGATTCGGTTTGTGCGGATGATGAGGTCGCCGCTGCCGTGGTGGTAGAGGTCGCACTTGTGTTGTCTGTTGTTGTTGCTGTTCCGGAATTAGTTGCCGGTGCTGATGGCGTTGTCTGCGTACCGCTGGACGCGGGCACCTGTCCTGCTGATGGCTTAGGTTCCGAAGGCGTCTTGGCTGGAGCTGTGCTGTCGGGCTTCGATTCCGTCGTGGTGCTAGTGGTAGTTGTCGTTGTTTTGTCAGCTGAGGGCGCTTTGGGAGGTTCGGGAGTTACGCCCGGGATTGGCCTACCAAACTCGGGCAGCGACAACTTCGTCTCTATATCAGGGACGGCTTTCGTGGCTTCTTCTCGCCACTTGGTCGCGTCCGCCTCGTTGCCGGCCGCTTTGTGATACTTGGAGAGAACCAGCGCTGCTGCGGCGTTCTTTGGATTCTTCGCTAGCAGTTCCTTCAGCAGCTTGACACCCATAGGGGCTTTGTTGTTGATGATTGCAGCGCGAGCCAGGAGCAGCCTGGCGGCATCGGAATCCAGTTTTTCCTGGTAGCTGCTGGCTACGGTGTAAGCAAGGTCGCCGCGGCCGACAAGCAACGCAATCTCGGCCATAGGCGCAAAACAAGTAGCCATGTCCGAATCCATGTTTGCTGCTTCCGCCAACTTTTCCCAAGCAGGTTTGAACTGGCCGCTCTTGTAAGCGGCAAGACCGGCCAGGCGATAGGCCCGCGCATCTGGACCATCCGCGGGGTTCTTGGTGATGAGTTTGAGCAGCAGTGGCTGCGCCAATTCGAACCGGTTTTGAAATAGATAGGCCTCTACCAGACCGAACTGAATATCCTTCCTTAGTTTCTCGGAAAGCTTTTGCGATTCAGCCAGATTCTCAGCCAGTTTTAGCTGTTCTTCCGCTTCCGAGTACTTTTGCATGTCCAGCAAAACTCTGCCGCGCGAGTAGTGTGCCAGGCACAATTGAGGAGAGAGCTGAATAGCCTTGGCGGAGAGTTTATCCGCCTTTTCCATTTCCTGACGCTTAGCGTATTCGATAGCCAGCATAGCATGTGCCAGTCCACTCTTCGGGCGGACTTCCAGCGCCGAGGTCCATAAATTGAGGTTCGATGACCACTGCCAATCGCGCAAGATGGACAGGTCGGCGAAGAGCACCAGAAGCGATACCAATAAAACTGTGGCGTTTCGGGAATTCTTCTCCGCCCTTTTGGCAATGAAGCTGCCGATCAAGATGGCGACGCCTGCCAGGGGCAGGTACGCGACCCAGTCGGCTACGGTGTCAGGTTGTATGAACACTGCGTGAGGGACGAATCCGGCCAACAAAAACAAGCAAGCCAGTCCGGCTGCAATTGATTTTGAGCGAACTGCTGCGTAACCACAAGCTGCAATCAATGCGGCGCCAACCCAGACAAATGGGTCGGAGAATCCTGATGCAACTGCCATCGGCGGGTCGATAGACAGTCCGAATGGAAACGCGAAGCAACGAAGGTAGTACAGAGGAATCGCTTTTATCTGCGAAGCGACATATGAGGCCTTCTCCAGAATGGGCGTTCCGATGTTGAGTGTCGTTACCGGATCGAATCCTCGGATTGCCAGAAAAGGGGTGGCGATAGCCAGCAAGGACATCACCCCTAGGGCGAACGGAGTTTCGCGGAAACTCTTTTTCCAATCGGCAAGGGGGTTTTTGGCTAGCAATGCAACCCCGAGTGCAACGGCAGGTAGCGACACCATCTCCGGTGCGCACCAAATCGCCATGGCGCCTGCATACAGCGCTAGTCCGTAGCCTAATCCGCCCATTATTTGATTTTTTGTGAGAAGCCCGACGAGAAGGAAGTTGAGGCAGAGCAGGAAGTTTGTGGTGCCCAGCAAGGCACCGCGAGCAGATAGATTTGCTACCGCCTGAGTGGCGAACGGGTGCGTTGCAAAAATTGCTGCGCTGGCTAGTGCAGCGTAATAAGGGCTGAGGGTGGTTCGTTTTTGCCAAACAAAATTCTTGATCATGCGAAAGACGAACATGAACAAGTAGGCCGCAGCTGCACAATGAAACAAGATGTTGATGCCGTGATACCACTTGATCTCACCTTTGTAATCGGTGCGATCTGATATAAATGAATGCTTCGTCCATGGCTGCATAAGCGGACGCGAGAACATATTCGAAAAGGAGTCTTCAGCGGTGCTGACAATTTTCGCTTGATTGAAGATGTAGTCGAGATTGGCTCTGTCGTTCAGAACCAGTCCGTCGTTGATAGTGAATATATGCGTTGAGAATGCGATCAGCAGCACGGCCAGACCGGATGCGCTAAAGAACTTCCAGTCAACCGGGTCCGGCTTGTCTACTTTCGCGCGAGCATATGAAGGTTGCCACCGGCCTCCGCGAGACTTCGGTGCCGATCCCTTTTCCTCAACCTTGCGATTACTCGGAAGATTGGTATCTTTTTTCTTGCCCTTAGCCACTTCGTCCAAAACCCCTACGGGCGCTGCTACGTGCATGATCTTATACGTCTTTGTCTTCGCTTTCTACCACTGAATCGCGGGACGGGCCTTGAGACCGCTTCCCTTTTGCGACTCGACACCGAACAGATTCATCTTGTTGGCGAAGTTAGGCTGAGTTTCGCGCTTCGTTTGCTCGGGAATGCCGACGCCGTATGACTTCTAAAAGCCACTATGCTAAAAACACTTAATGCAAACTCGGAAACATTACCGAATCAACTCCGTCCTGCTACTTGGTAGCGTACACACTCCGCACGAGAGTTTTGCCATTGGGTCCTATGCACTCGGTATATCGAAGGTATGGAAAATGAACCGCTTACTATCAAAAATCTGCACAGCCCTGGCCCTTGCATCCTTTATAGCTCCGTCGTTTTGCGGCGATGCTCTAGCCGACAACTACAGGTATCAGGGCGGCGTGAGCAAAAGCCGCGTGCCGGAACAAACTTTTCTACAACGACACCCTGTTGTTAAGCGAACGGCGGTTGGCGCTGCTGTTGGTACCGCAGCTGGTGCCGGAGTAGGATTGATCAGCGGTCGGGGGGGCTGGCGCGGAGCGGGAATCGGGGCAGCCACCGGAGCGGGTGTCGGTCTGATTCGTTCTAGTAAGACTTTAAAACGTCACCCGGTTGCAAGCAAAGTGGCTCAAGGTTCTGCTGTCGGCCTCGGTGTTGGTCTGGCTGCAAGCCGCGGCCACGGCACCGGCAAGCGTACTGCCGTCGCTACAGGTATTGGCGCGGCAGTAGGTCTAGGCGCAGGACTATTAAAAAACGAACTTCAATGAAGTTAGCGCGTCCGACTGCGGTACTCTGGTGTTGCTGCACATCGGACTGTTTTCATATGCTATTTCAATCACTCTCGGCGTTACCACCGGCACGGTTGCTGTCCTTCTGTCTTGCTTCCTTGCTGCTGTTATCCGTGAATGATTGTTTCTTCAGATTTGCTCGTGCACAAAACTCGAGTCCCCAAAGCCCGCCGTCTGCCCCGTCCTCAGTTGTGGAGCTGCACAAGATTGTGCCGCTTCCCGGCGACCTGGATGATGTACCGGTACTAAACAGTAATAGTCCCGAGCAAGTACAGGAAGAAGGTATTCTGGTTTCGACTTGCGCGCCGGCAGGCAAGGCTCACCCTGAGGCACATCTGAACTATCAGTTTAAGGGGCGCTTCGACATTTTTGCACATCATGTGGCCAAGGGAAAAGCTGACAACTTGCGAACTCTCTATCTGGGAGTCGTTTTGAGCAATCCCGGCGCGCAGAAGGCTAACGTCAAAGTTTTGAGTGGCGCCAGTTATCTGAGTCAGCCGGATGCGCCGTTCGTGGCAAAAAGTCCTATTGAGCCGAATGATGACAATTCTGTTTTTGCAGGACCGGGCAGTCGGGTAATGTCTGATGTCCTTCGCAATCGGCGGGCGGAGTGGCTGCCTGAAAGACTGACGATTGCTCCCGGAGCGAGCGTTGTGCTGGCTAGTTTGCCGATACCGGTCAAAGCGCTTACCCCACCGCTCAACGGTCGATCGCTTTTGGTGAGATTGAGCAGTAGCGCGCCCATCTGCGCTTCGACTGTTGCGATGTATGCTCCGCCTGCGGGCACCGCTAATGACACCGCAGCAAAATCCGTGATTGTTAACGAAGCTGCCGGCGCAACTGCTGAAGCGTTCGTTGCGCCCGTGGTTTGTGGCGAGCGCCCACCGAAGGATTCGGAATGGATCGCGATGCTGCATAACGCACCATTGGCCGGACCGCGCGAAAAACCGGCGAGTGCACCGCAAGCAGCCGGTCCATTGGTTTATGGACGTGTTGCCGGTGTCAGCAAGGGAAGCAGTTGGAACTGCACTCTTGGCGATCCTTTCGGTTTTCCTGGGGCGGGCGGTAAACAACCCTCAGTTACTGTGCCTGACCCTGCGCAGCCTCTTTCTTTCCCGATCGCCTCGCTGGAACGGGGTACGTTTGCCACCGGCAGTGTGCAAAGCGCGCCGCTTTTGGTGCGGTATCCCGACACCGCATACAAAGCCAATGGAAACTATTCAACACGCTATCGCATAACTATTCCCCTGGTGAACAGAGCCTCCAGCGAAAGAGAGGTGTCGATTCTTCTACAGTCGCCGGTAAAAAACGACACCGCGCAGGAAAGTCTCACTTTTTACGATCCTCCGCCGACGCGTGTGTTCTTTCGTGGAACGGTGCTGGTTGTTTACGCCGACGATGACGGTGCCGAACAGCGGAAGTACTATCACTTGGTAATGAATCAAGGTCAACACGGCTCGCCGCTCGTGAAACTGCACTTAAAAGCAGGTGAGCGCAGAATCGTGCAAGTGGAATTCCTCTACCCGCCCGATGCTACGCCGCCCCAAGTGCTGACAATCGAATCGAAGATCTAACTGTGCTAGATTGCTAATTGCTTTTTGTCTTCTCTCAGTCGGCGCCACTTGGCGGAAATGTCCGCCGGCATGGCTACTCCATTTTCCGTGCAGGCAGTTTGGAGCAGTTCGCCCGTGATTATGAGGTTCTCCGCTCCGTTACGGGTTCCGGAAAAGATGCTCCACGAGTTCGTTAGATGTGCAATGGCTTCTTTGTAGCGTTTGCGGGCGATGTATGTCTGTCCTAGTTCTCGTTCTGCTTCCGCCAATAAAAGTGGGGGCGGTTCTTTTATTCGCTCGTAGGTGTGCAGTGCCTCTGCCAAATACTCTTCCGCCTCCCGCATGCGTCCGAGTTTGCGGTAGAGGCTGCCGAGGTTGGCCTGGCAGGAACCCAATTCGGCAAGGTTGCTCTTGCTGGCTTTCTCTATGCAAAGCTTGTACTGAGCCTCGGCCCGTGATGCTTCTCCCTTGTCTGCGTAGGTTAGGGCAAGGTCTTTCATTACATCCAACTCGAGTAGCTCGCTGTTATATGCTCTCCTTGCCATCTCCAGTGATTCCAGGAGCACCTGCTCTGCTTTTTCGTTTTGGTGCATTTGCCTCAAAAGCTGCGACAGTTCGCGGCGTGAATTAATCAAGTCTCGCTGGTGCGTATTCTGGTGAGCGGTGAGGTATGCATCAATTGTTTGCCACATCGGCAGCGCATCGTCATATCTTTTCAGGTTCGTTGCGCAGCGAGCCCTGCGGATGGTTAGTTGCAGCAGCTCCTCCGGAGGGAGCGGCTGAGAACCTTTGTGCCGCTCTATCCATTGGTTGCAAAGTTTTTCGGCCTCCTCAGGGCGACCGTCAGTCAACAGCGCATCAACTTTAATTTGAAGTGCCGCAGTAGCCACCGGCAGGTGGTGGCTACTGCGCACAATGCTAACTGTAGGTTCTACTTGTTTCGTTGCGCTTCGAATTGTCTGCTTTACAAAGAGCACCACTGCGATTGCCAAGCAGAGAAGTCCCAGGCAGATCGACAATAGGTACCAGTTCCAGAATGACTGCCGTCCTTCAACCCACTCCGATGACAGTAGGACGTACTTGCAGCTGGAGGGCTCTATCGTTACTTTTCGCAAGTGCTCGTTGAGTAAATCCATTGATTGATATCGGTCTGCGGGCTCAGTGGCAAGAGCTTTCTCCAGAATCGGGCGCAAAGGTTCCGGCACTTTGCCTTCTTTTACAACGGCTTCGTGCAACAACATGCCTAGAGAAAAAATGTCCGCACGATGATCCGCCGCCACTCCTTTGTATTGCTCCGGGCTTATGTATTGCCGGGTTCCGAAGACTTCACCGGTTTGGGTCAGTGCTTGTTCCGATGAGTTTAGCGTAAGCCGAGCCATGCCGAAATCGAGCACCTTCGGAATCTGCTCTTGCCCGTCTTCTACCAGAACCACGTTTCCGGGTTTTACATCGCTGTGAACAATACCTTGCGCGTGCGCCGCGCTCAGTCCTTCTGCAATCTGGCTGACGATACGAACCGCGTCCCCCGGCTGGAGCCCCTCGTCTATAGCCGCCTGCAGGCTGCGTCCCCCCAGATACTCCATTGCGAGGTATGGCGTGCCGTCCGTTGAAATTGAAAGTGAATAGACCGCGGCGATGAAGCGATGCCTGAGTTGACTGATGGATACGGCTTCTCTTCGGAAGCGCTGCAGGTCGACCCGGTCGGAGGACTTCAAAAACTTCAGCGCTATAATGCGGTTTAGATCTTTATGATTGGCTTTGTAGACGCGACCCGTGCCGCCGACACCAACGAACGAGACAATTTGATATTTGCCGTCGACAATCTGGCCAACCATAGGGTCGGCCTCGGACAACATTACATCATCTACAGGACAGCGGTTGACGTCTTGAGCAAATGTGTTGCCGCAAATGGCGCAGCGCTTGTTGAGCGTTGTGTTCATGCTACTAACTTACCCGCCCGGAGCGTGCCGCTGACAGACTCGTCACGCTGGTTTAGAAGTGTCGCTAGAACGTCGGCTTGCCCTGTTGGAGCCATTCTCGGAAAGATGGCGGATCTCTTGGCTCTGCGGCTGCATCTGCGCTCCCTTCGGCCGAGCCTGCAGCGTCGGAACGAGACTTACTGGAAGCGAACCACTTTGCCAGCATTCTGTTGTACTTCGCTATTTCTGCTTCACTGCATCGGGCCGCCGGTGGGCGCGGAGCCGCCGGTTTTTCCGTCGCTGTTACTTCGGTCGAAGGCGAGAACTCAATGCTACCGGAATCACTTTTGATCACGGTAGTCGGTTCTGCTGCAGCCTCTGGAACGGCAATCGGCTCGGACGTTGGTTCTGGAAGCTCCGGCAATGCCAATTCTTGTTTCTCGTTCAGCGAGGATGTCTGAAGCCTAAGGGGCTTCATGGGGCGTTTGCGAATTTTGATTGGTTCAACCGGTGTATCCGCGGACTTTAGATTCATTGCCACCAGCATTGCTCTGGACTGCGAAGCCTGGCGCGAATCCGGCTCCAAGCGGTTGAGGAAATTGCTCGCCATGGCGAAGTTTCCTTCGCAGAACGCCGCTGCGCCCGCTCGATAGAGCGACTCATTCAGCAACTTTTTCTGATTGTCCTCAAGCGTGGCACCCGCCGCGGCAAGAGCATCAAGCTTCGCGATGCCGCGCTTATAGTCTCCTGCGTTTACAATATGGACGATCTCAGTCAGCGCAACATTTCTGGCAGTCTCTGCCCGTTGGTGGATGTGGGATCCGACTGACCAGGCAATTGCAGTAAGCGTCATCAAAACAGTTGCAGCACCGAGCAAATCGAACAGTGGTCCGCCAGAAAATAGAACTGGACTTGACTTCCTTTCTGCCTGGCGATTCAACAAACCGGCGTAGGCGCGCGACGCTGTCGGTGCGTCAAGGACCGCTACCTGCGTGACTGTATTGGACGAAGACAACTTTGCGTGAGGACTAACATCGTGAGCGGTTTCACCTTCGACCGCTCCTCGCACTGTACGCTGGTCTGACTCGCCCCATGCGATGGTTTCCGCCTTTGACCGGAATGCGGGCAAAGCATCAATGCCGATAGGCGGCGGAGAGCAGTCGATCACTTCAAGATGGAGGAGGGGAGAGTGCAGTCGTGCAACGGTTGCCGGTGGCACTACCGGAGGCGCTGAATCGGCGGCCCGAGGCGCAGGGCTGAAATCCAGCGACTCTACTACTTGCTCGTCGGCCAGGGCGCCGCTGAAAGCCCTCTCCAGCGTTACGCGAGGATTTTCGCTCGCTTTAGGTTGAGCAAGCCTGGCAAGTCCGCATTCCTGGCAAAACTTGTCCGTAAGCGCGACTTCGCTCCGGCATCTGCTGCAAACGCTTGTCTTATCGTTGTTCACCGTTCTCCGGAGCCGGTTGCTGCTTCTTGTAGTCAGAAACCCGACAGATATGTAAACCTGCAAAGAGAATAGCGAAAATGGCTCTTTTGTGTCAGATCAAGGATTTAAGGACGGACACTGTTGACATTTTCAGGTGCTGCGCCACGGCTGGTGCTAGAATCCCCGAGTCTCGATCTTTGGGCGAAATTATGAACGATATTGACAGGGCTGAATACATCCAGGCCATTCGGGCTTTCCTGATTCCCTCGTCGTTGTTTGTGGCGTGTTTGCTAGGCGCTGCCGGAACCTTTTGCCTGGTGAACGGGGAACAACTTGGCTGGGCGCTGATTGTGGGCATGGTTTGTACTATTGCCTGGGCGTTTCATGCGTTTATCAATTTCCAAAACAAAGTGCGCCAGCGCGGCGGCTTTCGCGGTAAGAAGATTGACGTGCCTGTGACCGAAGACAAGCTTGAAGCAAACCGCTAACAGCTCACACACGGTCACTCGGCGTTCGGAGACCGCAAGAGGCGTTTTTTTAGGGCTGTTACGACTTCGTGGTTCGCTCCCTGGTTTCGCTCGTATATTTGAATCGCTTTCTCAAGATAGCGTTGGCGCTGCTCGCCTTTGGCAAACTTGGACAATATATAGTAAGACTTGGCTGGCTCGAGCTCGCTGCCGGGCACTTCTTTCCACTGGCGTTCCTGGTTCAGCAGTGCCTGGTCGCAAGCTTCTTCGTCCTCATTGAACAATGTGGACAGGATCTCCCATCGCTGCAGTTCCAAACTCAATCTCTGCGTTTGTCTTGCGTCGCCGCTTTGAAAACTGCGCGCTTTTGCAAGAAGTTGCTCCGCTGATTCAGATTGCTTGTTCGTTGTGGTGAGAATCTCCAGCGCGTAGAGGCTTGCGTAAACCGACGCCAATTCGTTCGTTGCGCTTTTGTTAGACTGGTTAAGCAGTTTCAAGGCGTGGCTGTATTCAATACGTGCAGCTTCAAACCGCTTGGTTACCAGGCAAGCGTCGCCGCTCGCCACGTCCATACCTGCTCGCACCGATACTGGACCGACCGTGTCTGGATGTTTTGGATGCGGAATCTTACCTTCAAACTGCAAAGCCCGGCTGAAGCGAGACAGCAGTTCGCAGTCGCGCATCAGTGCAAGTCCGGCAATTCCAGAGCCCGAACTTCGCTTCTTATCGTACTTGCTTGCTTTGTCCACCTCCCGCGTTGCGTTTGCTTCTTGTCCGAGGTACATGTAGATTCGCGCAAGAAGCACGTGCGCCATAGCTCGGTCCGATGTTGTCGCTTCGGTGGTGTTGCTGATCAAATCCTGAAGACGAGGCACCGCATCTATCGCTCTTGCGGATCTGATCAAGCATTCAACCAGTCCGCACCATGCCATTCTTCTTGTCCAGGCAATCGTTTCGGAACCGTTGTCTTCTCTTTCAGTTAGAATTTCCAGCGCCCGATTGAATTCCTCCTCCGCCTGCGCGAATTTTCCACGTTCCAGGAGCAGTTGACCGCTTAAAGAGTGGAACGCGCCCTCAACCGGGTCGTAACTTATGGTGCCGAGCTTGCGGTCGCCATAGCGGTATTGGCGCCTTGCAATCCCTGCGCGCCGTCCCATTTCGAGCATCTTGAGTGCTTCGTCGTCTTGCCCGTTGCGAGCCAACAAATTTGTAGCCTGGCTGTATATAGAAATGAGGCGAGTCTCGCCAATCTCGTACAAAAATGGCTCAGAGACTTTGACCGCTGCCACTATTTGTTCGCGAGCGCCTGCAATATCACCGGCGCGATACAGGGCTTCGGAGATTCTTTGCCTGGTGTGAACGAGGCTGTCGGCGGCTTCCTTAGCCGTTAGGTCGATGAAGCCGCGGCTGGCAGGTAGGTGATTGGTTCTCAAAATGTCGCGAGCTTGATTGAAAAATGTCCATGCTTCTGCTTCTCTGTTCTGCCTGCTGAGCTGATCTGCGTGTAACGCCAGCAGTTCCGCTAAAGCGAAGGGAACCGGTGGAACGAAAGACGTAAGAATCTGGCGAGTTTCTTCAAATTCTTTATCCGCGTGATCGTAGTTGCCGGACTCGCCTTCTTCTTCGCTGATCAGCTGCTTAATATGAGCTCGGTAGTGCTGGTCCCTACAGTTGGCCGGCGGCTCCGCGAGACTAAGCACCGCTGCTTTTATCGATGAGTTTTTTTTGAGTCCAGTTCGATATAAATTTTGCAAGGACTGATCGCACCGCACTGTCTTTTGCTCAAGCAGCTTGTTGTCCAGCATTGAAGGATTATTGCGGTACCAATGTGAATGCTTCTCATAGAAGCGGCGAAATTCCCAAGCGTAGAACATTCCTGCATCCTTGAGGATTTTACAACTCCGCACCGTCAAGTCTTTCTCTTGCTGCGAAGCCTCGAGACGGGTGCATATCTGAGCTGAAAGCAGTGTAATTGCTTCTTCTGCTGCGACAATTGCTTCTTGCTTGCGACCGGTGGCTGCGCGTAGCTCTGCCAGGTTCACGAGGATACTGGCCGTGTTGGCATCCGGCGTGCCGATTCTGTTGATGCGCAGAGCCCGCTCAAGGAGTTTTGCTGCGGCAGCCGGGCGTTGCTTGCTAAGGTCTTTTGCCTTCTGAAGCAACAGGGTTGTTCCATTGTTGCGATTCTCTCGTGTTGTTAGCATTGAGGCAACCGCTGCTATTCCGTCGTCGGAGTTCATCCAAAATACTGCGCCTGCGCACGATAGAGCCATGGCGGCCGCTGCAACATAGGGCAGTGTCCTTTGCCATTTTGTCCTGGCCTCCTTAGGCACGGTTACCTCTATTTCCTCCAGGCGACCGTTTGATAGATTGTCCAGATCGACCTGCATTTCGTGCATGGTTTGGTAGCGATCTTCTGGTTTCTTTGCCAGCGCCTTGCGGAGAATTCCGTTCAATTCGACCGGCACCTGCAGTCGCGCTGGTAGCTTCGGCGGTGCTTCCGCTGCATGCTTCTGCATAATCGCGATTGGATTTTCTGAGTAGAATGGTGCGACGCCGGCGATCAGTTCGTAAAGCATGCACCCAAGGGCGTAAATGTCGGAACGATGGTCGCCGCGCTGACCGGTGCATTGTTCCGGGCTGAGGTAAGACAAGGTACCCATCACCGCGCCGGTCATGGTTAGATGCTGCTTCTTCTTGCCAGCGGTGGAATCGTCCAAAACTCGCGCCAATCCAAAATCGACGACCTTCACTACTTCCACGCCGTCGGTCTCGACTAATACAATGTTATTCGGTTTCAGGTCCCGGTGAATGATGCCGTGTGCGTGTGCATAGTGCATTCCCTCACAGATGCTTATGGCGATGCGAACCGCTCGTTGCCATGAAAAGGGGGTAACTTCGGCGACCGGCAGAAGCATCGCTCCGCTATCAATCGGGGCCAGCGTATCTTCTGCACCGCCGCACAGTAACTGGCGCAAACTCTTGCCCTCAAGATACTCCATCACGATATAGGGCTTTCCTTGCCAAACTCCGAAGCGGTAGCAACTGAGAAGGTTCGGATGTGAAATTGTCGAAAGAACTTTGCCTTCGCGCTCAAATCGTGCGCGCTGTTCGCCGGCGTTCAGAAGGTCTGCGTGTAGGAGCTTGATTGCGACCGTGCGTTCCAACTCTAACTCGTGAGCCTTAAAAACAGAGCCCATGCCACCATCGCCGAGGTGTCCTTGAACCTCGTAACGACCGTCTATCAGTATGCCAGAGTCAATCAGCAATGCGGTCTCCGGCAGATTCCGCGGAGCGCGTGCAGGGTACCCGGGCGAATCTGCCACCATATATTGTTCCCGTTTTGGGGACTACTATCAACGCTGGTGGAGAGACTTTTTCGCTGGCAGGCGGGACTTCAGAGGCTGGTGCCTTTCCGAATCTCCTCGACGTCGCACGGTGTCGCCTCCAATCCGTGTCGCCACCACCACCAGTCGTTCTTGGTTAAGAGAAGTGGTGGCGCACCTGCGAATGGCTGTAGCGCCGAGGCTCTACGGGGACTTGTCGCTGCGGTAATCAATGCCGGGATGGTGACTTTTGACATATATGCAGAATCGCTAAGGAGGTATTAGCATTGGAATAGTTACAACATGTCAGCGCCGCCAACGCCCCGGAGCCTTTGCCCGTGGTGAAAGGCGGCTCCATTTCTGGAGAAATCATGTCACTCTTCAAGAATTGTCGCACTCTTGGTTTGGTGGCAGTTGCTGCTGCTCTTTCGGTGCAGTTTGCATTGGCGCAGGAGGCCTTCGATTCCGCTCCTGATTCGACTCGGTCCGCCAATGCGACCAACCCGGCTTTTAGTCCGACGCCATCGCTTGCTCCGATTTTACCAGGGGCTACCAATGGTACGATCGGTCCTCCGGGGGCGGACGCCATGGTAGTGTCAGGCGGAAGTCCTCGTGGGGCGGTGGTTTTGAACGTGCTACGCTATCCCGCCGAATGGTTTGCTGTTCCCCTTACCGCACTGCTGCTCTTCTTTCTGGTGCGGCGCAAACGCGCTTCGTTTTGGGAGTTGGGGCTGGTTACTTCGGTGATAGTGGGAACTACCGGCCTGGCATGGGGCCTGTTGTTGGTGCCCCACTAGGGTGAACTGCCAAGCTATCAATCTCTGTCGTTCTTGTTGTCCTTATCCTTCTTGCCTTCGTTGTCCTTGTCGTCGTCTTTGTCTGCGTGGTCACTTCCTTTGGTGATGCCGGAGAGAGAACTTAATTCGAAGCGAGTTACTTCCTTAGAGACATTCATTCGGAAATTCCAGTTGGCCCCGGGCATCAAATCCGAGGTTGCATCGTCCTTCTCCGTGCTTTCAGCGCTGCCTTCGAACACTTTGAATTTGACTTCTACTTTGGCGTACACGTTTGCGGACTTGTTTGCCACCACTCCCACGAGTTTTCGATCGCTCTTGCTGCCCTCGAGTTGTGCTGATACGAGCTGCAGTCCGCTGTCTTTGCTTGTCTCTGCGAGTGCCGGACTTGTCGTGAGCGCTGCAACACACAGTGCTACTGCGAAGGAGATTTGTTTCATCTGAGGCATTGTTGATCCTTTTGATAATTAGGTAAATGATATTGCCGGGCTGAAGTTAGTGTCAATGACTGACGTGTCTACCTGGCTGTGAAGTAAGGCTAAGCGGCGGGCAGAGACCGTGGTCAAGCTGCTATAGTAGTGCTTCTGAAAGAAAGGACATTCGCATGAACGAAGCTGCGATGCAGTATGCCTTTTTCGTGTCTTACGCTATTCATGTTCCGGGACACGACTTCTACACGTTCGGTTCAATGGAAGTGCACGTCCCGTTTTTGGACTTGACTCGGCTGATTCATGTTCGGCAGGTCGAGAACGTGATCAAAATGGATTTGGTGGCGAACAGTGGCTATCCCAATGATACTGTGGTTGCCTTAATCAACTGGAAGCGGCTTCCAGAGGACGATGCCAGCGTTCCTGAGGAGTCTCCGGTGGAGGACACTACCGCGGCCGGCGAGACCGCTGAGATTCGCCAGTTTAAACGCAAGCCGAAGTAAGGCAAATTTTATCAAGTCCGGATTGATCCGGAGCCTCATCGCAATTTAGTTCGTGGATGTCAAATTACTTCAAGAATTGACCATGTAATTCTTGAATCTTCTTCCTAACGTCATCGAGTCTTGCGCTGGTCGTGCTTATGCTTTGCTCTGTTCGCCGCCGCCAGTTTTGCACTGCCGCTTCAACATCTGTTTTGTGCTTCTCTGCAGTTTCTGTGGCCAGTCGATCTTTCTCGCGGAAACTCTCTTCCAGGCTGGCTTTGAATGACGCTCTTGCGTCGGCGCATAGGGTAGTTGCTGTCTGGCTTACATCAGAGGCCAACTTGTTCAGACGCACTTGTCGGTCATCGCTTCGTTCTCCAGAGTCGCCATCTTGGCTGCTTAACCCTAAGTCGGTTCGCAAGGCGGTGGTCATGGATTCAAGCCACTCTGCGTAAGCCGTGAATTTCGCATCCAGAGATTTTTGCAGTTCGTCTTGCACCGATGATCGCACTTCGACTGCCAATTGTTCTACATCGGAAATCTCTTTCCTTGCATCGAGCAATGGTTCGTCATAGGCTCTAATCGCATCTTCTGCACGTTGACGAATTGTCTTGATCAGTTGCGTGCGCAACTCCCTAGAGCCCTGCGCCAATGATGATTGCGCTTCCGCAATTGCCGTTCTGATCTGCGTGGTGACTATTTCTTCGGACGCCTGCGCGATCTTCTCCTCCGCCATGCTGATGCCTTGATGCACGTCTTCAGCCTGTTGCGCTTGATTGAGAAGAATTCGGTCGAATTCTTGCGAGAACAACATTGTTAGCTTGGCAATGGTTGTGTTGCTGTGATTTTGCAACCAGTCACGTGCATGGTTCGTTACCGGCAAACACTCGGCTGCAGGGTTACCGGCAAGTGTCTCTAGAGTGGTTTCAGCCCAACTCTTGAGTTGCAGTAATTTTTCAGCCCTCAAGCTATCCAGCGCTTTCGACTCCTCCTCGACTATCTTGAGCAGTCTTTCCTGCAAAGCTGTTTCTATTGCGGCACTGGTAACCTCTAACTCTGTGAAGAGAGCTGCTTGGCTGTCAAGCGGTGAAAGGGCGTCTAGTTCGAGCGTCCCTGTAGAAAGTTGTTGTTCAATTGATTGTTTTGCTTCAGCTGTCTGGTTTCGAATCGATTCAATTCCGGAGTTCGCTGCAATCCGAAGTCGCTCAATCAACTCGATGCGACTCTTTCTTAGTTCTTCGCCAAGATTAATATCTTCGCGGGCTTCTTCTCCGCCCAAACTGGCAATGTCGTCTTTGAACGCTATTTGATGTGTTTCGAGGATTTCCTGGAGGCGCTTTTGAGCGGTGCGAGATTGCTCTTCCAGTTTTGCCAGCAATTCGTTAAGCGACATCGATTTCAGGCGCTTGAAGCTTATCTCTTCGAACGCGGGGGTGCCGTCTGCTTCCACCTCGGTAGCGGTTTGCTCCGGCTCGATGACTGTCGGCGATTCGTCCACCGACGTGGACGCAGTCGAGACGCTGAGCTGTGGCGTTGGAGGAGTGGTATCAACGAGAAGATCGTTCAGCCCGCCGGAAACCGGAGTTTCCGCGCTGGCCGTTGGCGGCGTTGGAGGAGTGGTATCAGCGAGAAGATCGTTCAGCCCGCCGGAAACCGGAGATTCCGCGCTAGCCGGTGGTGGCGTTGGAGGAGTGGTATCAGCGAGAAGATCGTTCAGCCCGCCGGAAACCGGAGATTCCGCGCTAGCCGGTGGTGG
>JAIELX010000060.1 GCA_019752635.1 Candidatus Obscuribacterales bacterium
GCGCAAAGTCAGTACAATGGCGCTCCGGGACAAGCCCAAGCTTATCCGCAAACGTATGCACCGCAACAAGTTCCAGCTGGACAGTATCCTCAGCAGAATCTTCAGTACGGGCAGAACCCCCAAAACTATTCTCAGGGCAATAATTCGCAACAATTTTACCCCGGTCAGCAAGGTCAGAATCAGCCTCCAGGGCTAGTTGGCGGAGCTCCGGCGTACGGCAGTCAGCCGCAATCGTTTAATGGCGGCTATTCTCAGCCTCAGCAGTACCAGCAACAAAGTCCGACCATTTACGGATACGCTGCAGATGTACAGCAGCAGCAAACAGGAAACGCTCCGCCTCAGAGTTTCCAGCAACAGTATCCCGCTCAAACACCGCAACAGGGATACCAACCTCAGTATCCACAGCAGCAACCGGTACCGGCGATGGGTTATCAGCCGGGAGCGACCCAGCAGCCCCCCGGGCTCGGGCTGCAGCAAACTGCTGACGCGTACTTCGACCAGGGGCAGCCGTCTGGAGCGGCATCAGGCGGTGAAGCGCCTGCATCCGGTGGCGGAGGTGGTCTCGGCGGCAAGTTGGCCGCTGGTGCGAAGACTCTAGCCGGCGTTGCAGTGCCGATGGCCACAGGGTTCCTCATGACGCAAGCGGCTAACAAGCAAGCTAAACGAATGGGCATTCCCAGCGGAGGAATGTTCGGAAACGGAGGCTATGGTGGTTACGGAGTCAGTCCCTACGGTATGAGTCCTTACGGTATACCAGGTGGCTTCGGCGGATCGCCGCTGGGTGGATTCGGTGGCGGCGGACTCATGAACGGGCTTTTGGGACGGTTCTAACTAGAACCGCCTGCAAACTAGTACACGGTGATGATGCGATTACCGAATGTCAAGCCGTCGACAGCTTGTGCATATTCTGCAGAGCTCTTGCGCCCGGTCAGCAAGAACATTCGAAAGGTTCCAGTCTGTTCGCCGGAGTCTGATGAAAGATCCGTGGAGGACTGTTGCCGCTCTTGCTCCACAAGATAGCAGTTTGCCTGCCTTGCGGGCAAACCGATTATATCGACGGGGCGTCCGTCGCGTGGTCCGAACCCCGCTTGTATCTTGCACACTGCGAATGCGTGCAGTGATGGTAAGTGAATTCGGTTCGTGACAGCGGAGGCGTTTCTGTAGTCACCATAGATAGTGGCTGTACCTTTGGCCGGACCTGCAAGTACGATTTGATTCCACCCCCCGCCAACCAAGGAACGAGGGATATTGACCATTCGCCATTGACGCAATTCATCGCGAGTCACACCTTCCGCGTCTGCTTGGCTCTGTACTGTGTGCAGCAGGGTCTGTTGGTATCTGTAAGGGTTTGGAACATCGTAAATCGAATGTGTCTTGAAGGGAACCTTAGTCCCGTTGATGGTGAGGATGCACTGGTCCAGATTCGGGGCATCAGCATCAATCAGAATCGACACGAAATCAGGTTCGCCGAATTGGTTCCACTGTTGTGGCGGAACGAGAACGTTTCTTACGGCCATCATATTCGCGCCTAGAGTGGACTTCCATTCGCCCCGGTCGCGAGTATTCAGACCGAAAGCCACACCCATGGCTAGACAAACAACAACAGAAAAGACGCCCAATATAGCTGTCATCTGCGACGCCTTCTTGTTGTCAGCGATGCGACCCATCTCGACCAGAGCAATGCTCAACGTTGTTAGAACCGCTCCTGAGCGGACCAGGCTTTCAACTAAGAGTGCCGCGCTGAAACTGAGCTTGAACTGCACTAGATGTGGTGCGAGGCTTAGATGTGCAACTATAACGGTTCCGAACAGGCAGGGAAGCCATTTTTTGAGGAATTGCGCGCTTGTTCGAGACAAGAAGAAAATCGCTAAGAGTATCAAAAACGGCGTTGCTGAAAAGGCGTATCGAGGAATCGCTTCGAACGGAACGAACACCAGATGCCCGAGTACTGCTGCTGCGGACACTAAGGAAAGCCGCAGCGCAACCGGATTTGGTGTTTCGCGTCGAGTCGAAGTGCTCGCGCCGGAATTTGCAGTGAGACTATAAAAAACACCGCACACTGCCGCCAGCAGTATTGATTGATGAATGGCGGCGTTCAAGTCGAGTGCAAATGGCGGGAGACTGCTCGAAAAGTCGTTCCAGGGTTGCCAAAACAGCCTCGCGGATTTTCGTATCGTCATTCCGATGTACTCGGCAGGATGGCTATAGAAAACTCCATAAATTATGGATAGCGGCTTATCAAAATAGTTCAAGTCCAGCAGCGGAGGAATGGGAATGGCAGACCAGCCGTCCGTCTCTATATCGGATCCCAGGGCTATATTCCAGCCGGGCATGCGGCTTGGCAGCAGCTGCAAACTTCCCGACGCAAAGAGATTGAAAAGTCCCCAGGGGACAAACACTGCCGCTATGCCTGAGGACAATGACGCCAGCCTGGTCATCAACGCTCTGCATGAAAGTCGCTGTGCAAAAGCAATAATTGTCATTAACAGCGCCACCGGTGCCAGGGCGGGTTTGGACAAAATCAGCAACGCCGCTACGACGCCGAAACCAAAAGTGTTGAACATTGATTTGGCGTGCGACCCGGGAATTGTCGGCTGCGTCGCGTCACCAAAACTTGAGCAGGACAAATTGCGGTGCGCCGACAGGGTCAACAGAATCAGTAGTGTGGTTGTTACTGTTTCCGTCAAGTAGCGGCTCGCCGCCATAATGGCAGCTGGTGATACGGCGAAAAGAATAGATGCGGCAAGTGCAGTTACCGCCGCCGATCGGTCTGTGCCTCCAGCTAGTTTCTTTGCCAGTCTAAAGAGCAGTGAGGAATTGATTCCGTGCAAAATACATTGTGTAAAAACCAGAATCTCAGGATTGGAGGCGTTTGGAGGGTGGCCGGTTAACATACAGACTATTCCTCCCAGCAGCGGCAAGACGGGGCCATCTAAGCTGAGATAGGCGGAGAGCTCCTTCAGGACACTGAGGTCACCGGTGAAGGCTTTATAGAGCAGCTCCGTTGATTGAAAGTAGTGCGCAGAATCAAAGACCAGGGTGGTCCGGTTTCCCTCAATGCGAAAGAAGACCAATGATGCTGCCAGAGCAACAACGAATGGTATTGCGCTTAGTGCACTTGAGTATTTGTCTAACGGATGCGCTGATTTCAGCCGTTCTCTATCTTTTACTAACTTTGACTGAACTGGCGCCGTGTTATTGGTCACGAAAAATCTCGAGCAGCTATTGCTCCCTTAGTTTATCCGCATCACTTGTGATCCTCATTAGCTGCGGTTTAGATCCAGCCTGCTCTCATGGCTTTTACTGCTGCTTCAGTTCTTCCGGACACGGAAAGTTTCTCTAAAATGTGCTCGACATGGGTTCTGACCGTTGAAACGCTTATCACCAGCTTGTCTGCTATCTCTTTGTTGCTTAATCCGTCGCCCATTAACTTCAATACTTCTGTCTCACGCTGAGACAAGGGCGATTCGTGTTCGGGGGGGGCTCCGTTGCGGGTGCCGAAGGCGCCCAAGAATATTTTGGCTATCCGGGGGTCCAACCAGGCGGCACCGTCCGCAACCGTTGTTATTGCAAGGCGCAGGCGTTCCCCTGGCGTGTCTTTGATGCAGTATCCGTTTGCACCGGCTGATAGTGCGGCGAAAATCTCTTCTTCATGCTCGTGAGAGGTCAGCATCATTACTTTGATTGTCGGATTCTCGGCTTGAATTCTTCTTGTAGCCTCTATGCCGTCAATGCCCGGCAGACCTATGTCCATAAGAACCAGATCCGGTCTGCAGTCCTTCATGCTTGCTACGGCGGTTTCACCGTCTCCGGCTTCTCCGACGACTTCGATCTTTGGATCTGCACGCAATGCAGATTTCAGACCATGCCGAAACAGCTCCTGATCTTCCACCAGGTAAACACGAATTACGTTTCGTTCATTAGTTGTCACAACTGCCAGTCCCACGTTAACTATACTTAGGCGAACTCCTAAAGTATTGCACAAAAGTGTCCTAATCTTTCCATGCGCTCCGGAGGCTGGAAGCCCGACCGCTTCCGCGAGGAGGCCCGCGGCGCCATCGCAGCCGCCGCTCCGGCGTCACAGGTCCGATACAGTTGAGAGGCGATGGATGCACAAGCATGTGGAAAGGCGTGCTGCTGGAGGGAATATGTCAAGGATGGGTGGGTGGTTGGACGCGGAGCACAGCGAGTGAAGATTTTAATTGCCGACGATGATAAGAACATCAGACGGGTGCTGGGCATCATCTTGTCTCGTGAGGGTTTCGAGACCGTCATGGCGGAGGATGGCAACCAGGCGCTGGAGATTTTGGAATCAGCTGACGCTCCGCGGTTGGCCGTGATCGACTGGATGATGCCAGGATTGGACGGTCCTGGAGTTTGCAGGCGAGTGCGAGCCAGTCAGACGGAAGAAACCTACAAATACCTGGTGCTTCTAACCGCCCGTGGTGCACAAACCGATGTCATTTCCGGAATGAATGCCGGGGCGGATGATTATGTGGTGAAGCCGTTTGATGAACAAGAGCTTCGAGTGCGGTTGCGAGCCGGCAAGCGTATCGTTGATTTGCAGCAACAGTTGGTGCAGCGCAACGAGACATTGAAGGATTTCGTTTATGCACTTTCCCACGACATGCGTACGCCTCTTCTGGCATTGGATTTGACCATCAGCCAGGCTCTAGGCGAGAGCTTCGGTCCACTTCCGGAAGAGTACATGTCGATACTGCGTAAATCGCGTTGTACGGTTAAGGAGCTGTCGACGATGACCAATACTCTTCTCGGTGTTGGACGATTCGAGCATGGTGCGGACGCGAAGGAATCCGCTCATGTTGATTTACGAACAGTCTTGAATGGTTGTGTTACTGAATTGGAGCCAATATGGGCCGATAAGGGCGTTAGTGTCAGCCTGGAGATCGACCCGGTGGCGACGGTGATTGGTGATCAACAAATGCTTCGCCGGATGTTGTTGAATTTGCTGGATAACGCTATCAAATTTACTCCGGCCGGCAAGGCGATCAAAATTACATTGCAAAAAGCAGACGGGACGATGCAGGTGTCGGTCCGTGATGGTGGGGAGGGAGTGCCGGCGGAAGATCAGCCGTATCTCTTTCAACGTTTCGCCGTGCGACGGCACCGCCACAAAGGCGTCGGTACAGGATTGGGTCTGTTTCTGTGCAGGCGAATTGCCGAAGAACATGGCGGCACTATCGCTTATCAGAATAGCGATGACGCAGGAAGCTGTTTCATTGTTACTTTGCCCGTGTGATTTCAAGAAATTTTCAGACTTGCGCCGTAATGTTCTAATAGCGAATGAGCTACTACCCCTTCATCATCCCTCCTTAGCTCATGCGCTCTGTGACTCGTCGATTCGCCCCCTGCAACCCCTTCGATTAGTCGCGGGAAGGGAACCAACTGTCGATTAGTTCGGCAGTTGGTTCTCGATTTGAGCCGACTTTATGTTAATCAGTCGAGGTTCGATGAACTGTTCTATTCTTGAGGAGTTCCATGTTCTTGTTCAGTTGCGCCCGGTGTGCGGCTGAAAGCTTGCTTCCCAAAGGAGGGATTTTGCAAATAAGTCGGTAAAGTTGTCCTGCTTGTGAGTCGTAACCCATCTGTAAGCAAGTATCGCCAAGCATCATGGCGTAAGGCAACGCGCATTTGAGCTGTTCCGTTTTCGCGTTCGTGAGTGTCTTGATGACACTATCTGTAAGGTCCATGGCCTCGGCATTCTTCTTTTCGCTTAGAAGCACCGTGATCAAACACTGACTCGCCGATATCGTCTTTTCGTCTGCGCTGCCGTAGCGGGTTTGAGCACCCAGCAGCACAGCTCTATACATTTGCTCGGCTGCTGTCAAATTGCGGGTCATTTGATAAACCTGAGCCAACTCGAAAACTGCATGCATCCCCCTCTTCGAGCTTGCATACTTCGGTACCACGATTGCTTTTGCCTCGTCCGCCACTTTATTGGCTTGGGCGTAACTCCCGCAGGACACTAAAGCTCGCGCTATTGCAGCCAGTATGTCAGCGGCTTGGATGCTATCGGGACCGAACAGCTTGCACCGTAAAGCGTGGTGGGCTGCCAGCGCGGGAAGCGCTCTTTTCCCTTGGTTGGATATGACATAGTATGTTGCTAACTGCGCAAGAGCCTGATCTAAGTCAAAGGCGCCGGCATCTTCTTCCGCCAGGTTCACAAGTCTGGTGGCGCGCTGACAAGCAATTTCTGCTTCGGTTACTCTGCCCGTCATCAGGTAAACGTTGGCAAGTTGGGAGAATGTTTTGACTGCACGGTCAGAGCGTTCCGGCAGATTGATGGTGGCTTGTTCGCAGACAATCAGGCACGTCTCTGCTTCTTTCCAGCGCTTCTCCGACATAAAAACCAGTGCGTCGGCCATGCTCTCTTGCCACGCTTGATCTGCTACTACATCAGGTGCCGCAAGAGGTGTGCCAATTGCCTTCAGCATCCCAAGATAGCGCGCTGAAATTTCACTTGTTGCCAGTTCCGAGTACTTCGACAATCTTGCTAGCTTTAACGCTTTCTTGAAGCACATTCCAGCTTGATCGTACTTCTTTTGTTGCACATAAGTTCGCGCCAGATTGTCTAATGCTCTGACTTCTTCTTGTCCTAGAAAATTGTCCCTCAATGTGCCATCGTCCGTTACCTTGCACAGTCCGTCGTAGACTTTGATTGCCCGTTCGAAGCGGACTGCGGCAAGATCGAACTTCCGCTCTCCGGCGTACATTAGTGCCATTGAACTGAGTATGCGCGCGGTATCTTGCCGAACAAGAGTGAGCATTACCGCTTCGCGGGAGCTATGCGCCACATTTTTCAGAATTGCAAGCGCTCTGTTGTAGAACTCTTCTGCTTCAGCGTGGTTTCCCAGCTTGCGATTCGCATCAGCCAACTGCGAAAGAGAGACTCCCAATCGAAAGTCATTGGACCCAAGCGACTCCGCTTCAAAGACTGCGTCTTTAAACAGTTCTGCGGCTCGCTTATAGTCTCTCTTAAAATAGGCGCTTTCCCCGGCGACTCTGTACTTCTCCCAGTAGCGCAACCTGTAATCGCGATTCCAGCTCTGCCCGGCGCAGGCGTTAAGCAGTGAAGCGCAGATAACGATCACGGCGGTGCTGGATGCAATCGGTCTTGCATCTTGAGGTGGATCAGTGATCGGTAGTTTGCCGGACAATGTAGGGCTCATCTCCGTTGCATGCAGATATGATATGCCCTTCTAACCGGCGGGTTTGACTATAATCGCTACAGGGCAGTATTACTTAAGGCCTTGCCCGTGAAACTCCGAAGGTTGCCAGTGGAGGCGACGAATGGCGAAAATTCTCGTCGTCGAAGATGATGTGGACCTGAGCAGTAAGGTTAGCGAGTGGCTTTCGTTTGAGCAGCACTTAGTCGAAGTTGTTTACGACGGGCAAGAAGCTTACGACCGCTTGCGCGTGTACTCTTACGAATGTGTGATTCTGGATTGGGATTTGCCGAAAATGACCGGCTTGGAAGTTTGCAAGCAATTCCGCAATCATGGCGGGCATACGCCGATTCTAATGTTGACAGGAAAAGATGCTATTGCCGAAAAGGAAGCTGGGCTTGATGCCGGTGCTGATGATTACCTGACCAAACCGTTCCATCTGAAGGAGCTTTCTGCTCGAATTCGTGCGCTGCTAAGACGACCCGTTCAGAGTTACACCGGGGGGACGATAAAAACGGGTGAACTTGAGCTTGATCCATTGTCACGACGAGTTACTCGAAATGGCAGCGAGATTATTCTTCAACCGAAGGAATACGCTCTTCTGGAGTTCTTCATGAGGCATCCGAACGAGGTTTTTAGTCCGGATGCTTTAATCAATCGAGTGTGGAATTCGGAAAGTGACACGTCTGCCGACACTATCTACACCTATATGAAAGTGCTGCGAAGGAAAATATCACCAGAGGCACCGGGCTCACTCATCAAGACTGTTCATGGCGTTGGATACAAATTGGAATCGAAGTAAGTTGCCTGTTCTCCTGGACGCTCTGACGAAGGGGACTCGCACTCGGCGAATTTCTTCCACCTGCATCGTCACGGGGACCGCGGGAGCGACTGTCAGCCAGGACAGTTCGGGGCAATCATCGATAATCTTTGTGAAGCGGGAATTCTAAACCAGAAAGTGCTTCCTTTACCTTGTTCGCTTTCGACACCGATTGATCCATCGTGAATCTCAACCAGGGCCTTGCAGATTGCAAGACCAAGACCTGTTCCCTTCTTCGTCTTAGCGTCGGATAGTTCGACTTGCTGAAATCGCTCGAACACGCAAGCCTTGAACTCCTCGGGAATGCCCCTTCCCTGGTCGATTACCCGGAGCTCTACCATGTCTTCGGGAGACGGGATTGCATTCAGTGTAACTGTCGAACCTTCCGGTGAAAACTTGATGGCGTTGGAGAGAAGGTTGATAACTACCTGAATCATGCGATCGCCATCGGCATAGATATCCAGATCTGTAGTTTCAATTTTGACCGTTACTTTTTGCTTGTCGGCAAAACCTTTTACTGCTTCGGCCGATCGCTCGAAGATTGACTGAACATCAGTGAGGCATCGTTCCACTCGCATTTGTCCTGCTTCCATCTTTTCGATATCCAGCAGATCGTTTATCAGATTGATAAGTCGACCGGTATTGGTTTCTGCGTTCAAGACTTCTTTCTGTGCTTTCACGGGCAAAGTACCCATGACTCCTTCGGATAGCAAAGTGAGTGATGCTTGCACCGATGTGAGCGGTGTCCTCAGATCATGACTCACCATTGAAACTAACTCTTGTTTGCGTCGGGCCGCTTCTGCTAAAGCATCGGCCATGTTATGAAAAACGGTATCGAGACGAGCGATCTCGTCTCCACCGCCGATGCGCTGATGCAACTTTTGCGAGCGTGATAGTCGCTCGGTGTTGTCCATTAACACCGCCAGGCGCCTTGTGGTCCCTCTGTTGAATATCATTGCCAGGGCTACTGCCACAGCTATGTTGAAAGCGACTCCGCCGGCGATCCATTCGAGCACCAGTTCGCGCGACCTGGCTTCTTTGTATGTGTCGATTGACTCGGCTTTCTCTTGTTCGCGAACAAAACTACGTAGTTCGCCGCTCAAATCCGCCAGCACTTTTTCCATCGCTTCGCGCTCACTGCCTAGCCGCTTCAGAGACGAGGAATCAAGAATCATTTTGCTGCCTTGACCGAGCAGTTTTGACGCGCGATTACCGACTTTCTCAAGTCGCTCCAGGGCCTCTTTCTGGTTAGGACTATCGCGCAGTGAAATTTTGAGCGAAGTTATTCGGTTGGGAATTTCGTCAGATAGTTCTTTGTAGCGCTCCAGGAAAGGGTCTGCGCCGGTAGTGCCCCACATGTACATAGCGAAACCGGCATCGACAAAATCTTTCAATAGGAGATTCGACTCCATGATTACGGTGCGCGAGTGACGCTCTTTGAGAATCTCGTGCTCGGCATTTCGGAGAAAAAGAAAAAGAATGCTCAAAAACAGCAATTGTGAAATAACTGGTACCGCTACCAGAATCAGACCTTTGTGAGATAGTTTAAGGTTTAAACGCATTAGGCCCCGCAAGAGCGCCAATGTATCTCTTACCCGACATGGAGCACAACAATGCTACTTAAGGGCCGCTTTTTCCTGAAGCATTTTGCGAATGATCGGTATGGCCGCCTCGGCTGCCTGCTCACCGGCTGCGACGGCAGCGCGCGCATCGTGCTTGCTGGTTGAGATCAGACCGATACCGTTTACCTGGGGGCGAATGACGATATCGGCGCTATTGCGTTGTGATTCGTCTATCTTCCAGAGCGCCAGCGTCAGTACACGGTGAGCCACACTGCCCAGCCTCTTAAACTCTTCGTCCTTTACTTGCTCGGGACGTTCGTCCACGTCTACGGCAATAACAATATCCGCGCCCATTTCACGCGTATGTTGAACCGGCAAGTTGACCAGCACTCCTCCGTCAACCAGAAGCTTTCCGTCAATCTCCACCGGACGTCTCAGTATTGGTACCGCGCTGCTGGCTTGCATTGCGCGCCCTAAGTTACCGGTTTTGACCGCCACCTCTTTTCCATCAAGCAGATTAACTGCTACCGCACAAAATGGTATAGGCAGGGCTTCGATCTCACGCGAGCACTGGGGCATCATTCGAAGCAGGTAGTTACGAAACTTGTTTCCGCGATAGAACCCTTCATAGCCACGCACACCAAAGACTCGTGGCAGTGACATGAACGGGCTAGCCGCCAGGCGCACCGATAGCGGTACCGTTAGAAATGCATGCATCAGGGAGCCTTCGGTGAAGCGCTTCTCAATTTCGTCAGGATGGACTCCTGCTGCTACTAGTCCCCCGACAACAGAGCCCATGCTGGTACCGGCAATGTAGTCAATCGGAATTCC
Organism: Candidatus Obscuribacterales bacterium; assembly: GCA_019752635.1. Classification (GTDB taxonomy): domain Bacteria; phylum Cyanobacteriota; class Vampirovibrionia; order Obscuribacterales; family Obscuribacteraceae; genus JAKFUT01. Next base: position 10,401 of record JAIELX010000060.1, read on the forward strand.
TTCGCGCAGCAAAATGCGCACGACTCCTGCGTGCGCCGCACCCCTCATTCCGCCGCCACCGAGCGCCAGCCCGATTGTCGGTCTGTCGGTCACTTTTTCACGTGCGACAATAACTCCGCATTCGTCGGGGCGCGGTTCATCCTTGTGATTCTTGGCGAACGACGGGGACAGCACGCAGTAAGCGATGAGTGCTGCTGTCATTGATGCTTTGACGAAAAGTCGACTAGTGGCTGAAAGACTCTGCACTACCTTAATCCTGATGAATCGCTACCGGGATGTCCAAGATCATATTAATGCCCTGCCACGCATCAGTGCTGTTTATGCGTGCAAAAGCTCGATTTGTGAAGCTTTTGCATGTGACAGCGCTGAAGGTTTCACGAAAGCTCATCGATTTGAGCGCGCACCATCTTACCATGACCGGTAAACTGTGCTGGAACCGTCCGCTCAGCCGTTATCATCGCTTATGCGCCGTATATACCGAGCATTGGTACCGCATGATGGCTGTGCCATCAGTTCCCTTCGTTTTGAGCAGGTCCTTTAACTCGCTGGCCAATTGCGCACCGCTTTTAGTGGCAAGTGGCGGGGCATAGCTTGTGGAGAATGCTCTGGCCATCAGAGTCTCCTCGTTGAGGTCCTGCTCGTTGCGGAAGTAGGCAAGATCGCTTTGCTCGAATAGAGAACATTGAAGCAACGCTATTCCTGCTTCCCCTCGTTGCACTTCTATTGAACTTGCGTCGGCTCGGGCGCGTAGAAGGTTACCGTAAGACGCTGTGAAAGGGTCTTGTTCATCGCGTTCATTCCACATAAGCGCTACAGCACCGCCGCTGCGTAATATGCGGTGAAACTCAGTTAACGCCTTTTCGGCGTTGAACCAGTGAAACGCTTGCGCGCAAAGCACGACGTCGCAACTTTCGTCTTCGAGCCCGGTTGCTTCTGCACTCCCTTGCCGATACTGCAGGAACTCCACGCTTGCTCTTGAAGCCGCTTTCGCCTCTTCCAGCATGTCTTGATTTGGATCGACACCGATGACACGAATGCCACGGTCGGCGAACTGCCGCGATGAGATTCCTGTCCCGCAACCGATGTCGGCTAATGTTCGGCTTTCGTCGAGGCGACCAACTGCAATGATGTGCTCAATTGCCTGCCCGGGATAACTCGGGCGTCCAGCCGTGTAAAGAGCGGATAGCCCGGTGAAACGCTCAGTCGGGTTGTAACGCGTAGGGTCATACATTGCGACTTCCGGTCCTGTTGTGTCTTACGGAGACTGCTTGTCTAGTGGCATAATTATAAGCGATTTGCAAATGCTGCGGAATCCCCGCAAGAACGGGCGTCCCGCCTGCTCCGAAGCTAGTCTGCGATCGCGTTTGCGAGCGAGAACCGCGTTCGTCCGCCGGGTAGAGCGAGATCTGTTCGTGCACCGGGCGATCTACGCGACGCCTTAAAAAATGGGGCGCGGCGTGCTACGATTGACATCTGCGCGCGGGGATGCTGGCACAAGCAGTCATATGCAACTGAAACGCCATCAAAAAACAATCGATGTGGTCGCTGCTATTGGCTCCATATTAGTTCAAGCTCGACCTCGGACCGTGATGCTGCAGGATTGTGCGCAGGTCCTGCTGGGGCACCTTGATGCAGCGTTCGTAAGTATCTGGTTGCAAGATGAAGCGACTGGCTGGCTCGTTTCGCGCAGCAGCGTCGGAGACGTTCATCATGACGCTCATCTTGACAGTGAGCATAGCCTAATTGCCGACAATCATTTTCACTTCAGCCGCATCGCAATGGAGCAGAAACCTCACTTTACCAATGATCTTCTCAATGATCCCTGGCTGAGCGACGCCAATTGGGCGCGCAATGAAGGGCTTTCGGCGTTCGCTGGTGTGCCGCTTGTTACCCGGGGACGTTCGGTCGGCGTCGCGGCTGTTTTTGCGCGCCATCAATTGAGCGAAGAGGATCTGAATCTGATGACGGTTGTATCGGGCATCATCGCCACCGCCGTGGAGCACAATGCAGGTGAAACCAGATTGCAGCAGAATCACGATGCGCTTTCCGCCTTTTTCGAAAATCCCGTAGTCGGGTTGCATAGTGTCGATGCAACGGGACGCATAACGCGCATCAATGCTACGGAGTTGTCGCTATTGGGCTATAGCCTTGAAGACTGTGTGGGACGTCATATTAGTGAGTTCCACGCCGATAAGAACGTCGCGCAGAATCTACTTGCGCGACTGGCGAATGCGGAAGTGATCAGGGATTTTAGGGCGAAGTTGTTATGCAAGGATGGCTCTACTAAGCATGTGCTCATTGATAGCGATGCTGTTCTTGTTGACGGCAAATTCGCTTATTCGCGGTGTTTCACCCGAGACGTCACGGAGAGCACGGTCGCTCGAGAACATCTTGAACGCGCAAGACAGCTTTTTCGAGCAGTTTTCGATCAGACATTCCAGTTTATCTTGGTGCTTTCGCTTGACGGCATTTTGCTTGACGCAAATCAAACGGCTTTGAATCTTGTAGGCGCCAGACTGGAAGATGTGCTGGGACAGTTTTTCTGGGATACGCCGTGGTTGTCGGACAAGCCGCAGATCAAGGACAAATTGCAGCGTGCTGTTCAATCAGCGGCTCGCGGTGAGATCAGCCGTTTCGAAGTAAAGTTCGGCGGTGGCGACATTGGGCAAGAGATTGATGTCGACTTCACAATTAAGCCCGTTCGTGATGACAACGGCGACGTTGTGCTGCTGATTCCCGAGGGAAGGGATATTACCCAACGAAAAGAAGCCGAACAGGAGATTTTTGAAAAGGAAGCTCGCACCCGTGCGATAGTCGATACCGCCCCCGATGGCATTATTACGATTACCACCGATGGCATTATTGAATCGGCTAATGCGCCAATGTACCGCTTGTTCGGCTACGAGCAGGGGGAACTGATCGGCTTGTCCGTGGTCACGGTCATAGAGTCGTTGAGCGGCTTGCGCGCGAAGTTTGGCGCGGTACCATCCGGGGCGAAGGGGAGTTCCGGTGCACGCTGGGAATGTGAGGGAAGACGCAAAGACGGTGTGTCTGTGCCTGTCGAAGTCTCTTTAAGCGAATTGAACCTTAGCGATGGTACCGTTTATATAGCGATTATTGCCGATATAAGTGAGCGCCTGCGTTCGCAAGGACTACAATCTCAGTTGGCGGCAATTGTTGAGTCCTGCGAGGATCCGATTTACGGCAAAGACTTCACTGGGCGCATCACGGCCTGGAATCCTGCAGCCGAGCGCTTGTTCGGTTACTCGGCTCGCGAAATTATCGGAAAGTCAGTGTCGATGCTTATGCCCCTTGATCGTCGAGGTGAGATGGACGATCTTTTGGCTCGTGTAAGCGCTGGCGAACGAATTCAGAATTTTGAAACCGTGCGCATGAGCAAGGACGGGCGACCGATTGATGTTGCACTGACTATTTCTCCAACCTTGGACAGCTCTCGCAAAGTGAGCGGTATCTCTACTATTGCACGCGACATCTCTTTGAAGAAAGTGGCGGAGAAACGGGTTAGTGAATTTTATTCGATGGTTTCTCACGAGTTGCGCACCCCGCTAACTTCCATCAGAGCATCGCTGGGACTGCTAGAGGGAGGCATCGCTGGCGTACTCCCCGATGATGCCGTGCAGCTGGTGCAGATTGCACGATCGGAGAGCGATCGTTTGATTCGATTGATCAACGATATCTTAGACCTTCGCAAGATTGAAGCAGGAAAAGTTGAGCTTCGTCTTGAAACCGTCCGTCCTGAAGATTTGCTCAAAGGTGTTAATGATGTAATGAAGGGCATCATCGATGAAGTCGGCGTGCGACTTATGTGTGTCAACAATTACAATGTTGACCTGCGCTGCGATAAGGATCGCATCATTCAAGTTCTCACTAATCTGTGTTCGAACGCGGTGAAGTATTCGCCCGACAACGGCAAGATAACGGTGTCTGTCGAAAAGGCGCACTCGCCCGGATTGGTCCGCTTCTGCATCGGTGATTCGGGACCGGGCATCAGCGAAGAAAACATGCACAAGCTATTTGGAAAATTTCAGCAAATTGATTCTTCGGACTCCAGACCAAAAGGTGGTACGGGACTGGGGCTTGCAATAGTAAAAGCCATCGTGGAGCAACATGCCGGAAGTGTAGGTGTTGTAAGCACTCCAGGAGAAGGATCGACTTTTTGGTTTGAGCTGCCGACAGCCGTGTACGAACAGCCGGAATTCGCCGACGGTGATCTTCTGATCGTTGAAGATGACCGCAAGTTATCGCGCGTTTTGGAGAAACTGCTAGACTCCATCGGCTATAAGGTTCGCAGGGCATCTACAGTCAAAGACGCACGCGCGCAGATCAAAGTCTCTGTGCCGGATGCGATACTACTCGATATCACTCTGCCTGATGGCAGTGGCACTGACTTTATGCAGGAGCTGTGGCGTGAACCAGCTACCGCTTCCGTACCGATTGTTGTTTTAACCGGAAAGTCCGACTACGCGCGTCAGCATTCTCCGCTTCTGATCGACTGGATGGTGAAACCGTTCGACAAGACACGGTTGACTCGAGCCTTGCGCCGCGCTGTACGCCGGCACACTGGCAATGCCTTGAGAGTTCTGTTGGTTGAAGACGATCAAGCTAGTGCTGCTGTTCTACGCAAATTGATAGCGTCCACCGGCGTGGAGTGCCGATGGGCTCCGGACGGAAGGTCTGCTCTAAATCTGGTGCGGAATTTTAACCCGGATATGATCGTGTTGGACGTAGGATTGCCGCCGCCAGACGGTTTCGATCTTGTGCGGATTTTGCGGAACGAGGGAACTCACGTGCCCTTGCTGGTCTATACCGGTCGCGATCTCGATAGCAAAGAGCGAGAGGAGCTTACCCTAGGTATGACGATGCACTTGATCAAATCTAAAGTCGGCCAAGACGAGTTTCTCAGTTCGATGAAAGAGTTGCTGGGCGACCTTCCCGCCCCTTTCAAACCAACCACCTAGCGGAGCCCGGGAGCGCCGCTTCAAACACATCGGTAGCGGCTACGGCGGCTACAACGAAGACCACCAACCAGAACGTCAATGTTAAAGTCGAGTGAGTGCGCAAAGAAGAAGAAGAGCTCACCGCATTCGGTGCGCTCTTCTTCTTCTTCTTCTTCTTCGATTACAGTCCTTTGATGAACTTATCCAGCTCATCTTCAGCTTTCTCTTTCGCTAAGCCATAATGATGCTGCAGCTTGCCGGCAAGTTCTTCTCTCTTGCCGTCGATTACCTTCAAGTCGTCGTCGGTCAACTTGCCCCATTGGGCTTTGACCTTTCCTTGTACCTGCTTCCAATCACCTTTGATTTGGTCCCAATTCATATTCCTCTCCTTTGTTTTAGCGGATGCACCGATGTAAGTCATTTATTCTGTAGTTAAGCACTTAAGCCGCTTCGCGTTTCTCGCCCGTTATGGCGAACCGTTGGAACCATTAGCGCCGGGTTCTCCTGCGGGACCCTTTTCACCAGCAGCTCCAGGCGCACCTTGAGCTCCAGGTTGACCCTGCAAGGGGGGCTGCAGTTGGACCTGTGTTGCAGCCTGCTGAGCAGCCGTTGCATTCTGCTGATTCTGAAGAGCAGACTGCTGCTGGTCTTTATCGTATTGACGTTGATCAGTAACAGCTTGATCTTGTCGAGTTTGCTGCGTCTGCTCAGTGTGTGATGAGCTGAACCAAGCGAATCCGCCGCCTACTACCGCCACCAACAGTACGACTATTGGACCGCCGGTCCAGCTTGATTGATTGTCACTCGTTGTTGTTTCGTTTGCCATGATTGCACCCTTGCGAATTATTACTATCTGTAGTTTCTGCTGCTATTTGCGCGTGCAGTCAATTGAGTGTCTAGCTTTTGCTGGAAGTTAGTGAGATCGGCTCGGATCTTGGCGGATTGTTCGTAGCTAAGTCTTCCGCCGCCCGACAATTTCGACTGCGCTTGGTATTGCGCAATGAGATCCAGTTCGCTTCTAAGCTTGGACGCTTCGAAGCGCGAAATCTTTCTGGTGTTCTGTGCTGTATTGAGCCTCACCAGCAGTTGCGCACGACGCTCATCTAATTCTTGGATTGGATGTTCGTTGCGCCGATTATTGCGTCCGTAGCCATTGTTGCCATGGTAACTTGTATTGACTGCGCTTTCATTGGTGCCCATTGAAATATGATAGTCGAGACGGGTGCTCAGCCTGTCAAGCTCACTTGCGATGGCTAATACTTCGTTGGGAGTTAGCACGCCATCGATGGAGAGAAAGTCAGTTTGCATTTTTGCGATCTGGTCCAATTCTTTCCTTAAGTCGGCCGCTTGGTACTCCCTGATTGTTCTTCCTGCAATCCCTGCAGCTATCTTTTGCTCAATGACTGCACGCTGATTAGTCAGCTGCGGTACGCCTGTTTGAACAACCGTGATGTTCTGGTGGATCGCGACTCTAATTTTTGCCAGGTCTTCTGACAGCACTTGCGCCTGGCGGGCTGTTAAGGTGTCACCAGAAATAGTGAATGCATTTTGAATGTTCGCGTTGTGATCGAGATCGTCTTTGATGATTTCGAACTCGTTGCGGGGTATTGTACGAGCGGTTCTTGCTTCGGTTAATTGCGTTCTCAGCTGTGCACGTAGGCTTTCTACTGCGGCAAGACTTGCCGCGGTGCTGTTGCTCTTGCTCTGAATTGCCAGGTTGATTCTATTAGTTAGATTGTTGAGGCTGTTTGTGAAAGATATGGCATCCGTTGCGCTAAGTTGTCTACCCGATGCCTTAATTTGAGCTTCGACTTGCATCACTCGAGTGAGTTCGGATTTGAAACCTTCCGCTTCAGTGGCGCTAAGCTGACCGGCGCCGGTGGCTGCAGTCAATTGAGCGCTGAGCTCGTTTTGGCGTGCATCCAGTTCATTCCAGCTTGACACTCCGCGAGAGAGATTTTGCAGAATGCTGGTGAAATCGAGTGCATTGGCCGGGAGACTTAGGGCGCCGACCACGAACGCTGCCACCGCGACTGTTGTCGCGAGTTTCATACTATTTGTCATTGAAATTCCTTAGGATTTTATGGCCCCAAACATTGGTGCCGCGCTTGATATTGATGCCGCGTTCGGACTCAGCGCCCAACAAGGGTCTTCTGAAATGCGAACAGTAGACTGAAAAACTTGGTTTACAGACTGCGCCCGATAACTGGGGAGTCCTGTCTGTTTTCATAATAGTCTAGTTTGGCTACTAAAAAACATCAAAGTTAGAAGCCCATCGCACAAACTGGACGTGATGCAAGGCGGAGTCCGACGCGAAAGGATTGTTAATTCATTAGGTGCAATGACCGTCAATGAGAGCATAAGGACCGGGGAGTTGTTTATCCCTTATTTCTTCTGCTCTTGTTTCTGCATCTGTTTGGCGTATCTGATTGAGTTTTGCATGGGACCAGCTATTCGAGAGTTGGCCGCCATCGCTCGCTCATATTCCACGATTGCGCCGGGGTAATCTTTCTCGGTCAGAAGGATGTAGCCCAATGTTTGGTGCAAGTTGTCGTCTTGCGGGCGGCAGTCCGACGCAATCTTGTAATGGGGAATGGCTTCCTTCAGTTTTCCGTTCTTCTGCAGCCATTTTGCATACTCCAGGCGCATGTCACCCTCTTTGGGAACGGCCTTGAAGAACTCCTGATAGTACTCGTCTACCAGAACATTCTCTTTCTCGAGAATTGCAATCTTGATCAGCGTTTTGTAAGTTTTCTCTTTGTCTTTGCCGATTTTGATTGCCTTCTTCAGTGCCGGTTTCGCTTTATCGTACTTTCGAAGCTCCCATAAGGTCTGCGCGTAGTCTGCGTAAAGGTCTTTCTCTTTGGCGGGATTGAGCGCAAAAATCTTTTCCAGAGTCGTAGAGGCCGTGCTCCAATCTTTGCTGTGAACGCAAACTTCGTAGTATTCCGTCAGGATGGTTTGGTCGTCCGGAGTCTGCAACAGCGCTTTTTTGTATGGCTCTTTCGCTTCGCGATATTTTTGACGGCGCGATAAATCTCGCGCCGTGGATAGAAGATCCGCCAGAGGCTCTTGGGGCACAGGTGCCATCACTTGCGGGACAGCTTCAGGGGCTGCTACCGGTGGTGCTATCGGCGGTGCGGGGGTTGTTGCTGCCGGCGGAGTCTCCGGTTCGTCCTCTTCTTCATCGGCTGCCTGTGTGCTGCACATTATCGACAGAGAATATGCACAAGCCAGGAGCATGACTGCGCGACCGACTGCCAATAAACGCTTACCAAAAATCATTGGAACTCCTCTTTGTTCTCAAACATCTATCCACACCGGCGCCGATTTGAACGCTGGAGTGCGGGATCTTTCATCAACATTTGCCCGCAACAGGCAATTTGCTTCCGGATAGTACATCGCCGCCACGCCAGCGCGAATGTTTCCGGTAACTACTTCAATATTGCTCAGCTTTCCGGCTTCACCGCGCACCGTTACGCGCTGGCCGTCCTTGAGACCCATTCTGTTTACGTCCGCGGCTGCCATCAAAATGCAGAATCGGTGAGGAATGCCGCGATACAGATCATACTCTTCGTAGACGACAGTATTAAACTGTCCTTCCGATCGCAGTGTGATCAGGCGAAGGTCATTGCTCAGCGTCGGCAGCGGCGTGCGATGCATCTGCGCTTTGCCCTCCGGTAAAGGAAATTGCGGCGTGTGAAATACCCTGCCTGCAACTGTGAATTCTCTTCCAGTCGACCCGATGTTTTCGATTGCGGACCAGCCCGGAACAGTTTGCGCAATGAGCTTTCGTACAGCATCCATATCCGTTAGTGTCTTCCAGTCTACTGGAGTGGTTCCCAACACTCTGGTGGCAAGGTCGCAAATGATATGAGCTTCCGAACGCATCTGTCCTTCAACGTTTTGCGAGCCGCCTTCCGACAAGCGCACAAAATTGAACATGGATTCCTGGGTTGTAGACTGCGGTTCCTCATCGCGCGCAAGAACAGGAAGGATTATGGTGTTGCGCGCTCGTCCGTGAAAGTGACCGGGGTTTAGCTTTGTTGATAGGTAGACGGTTGTTCCGACTTTCTGCATCGCGCGTGTTGCCAGGTCGGAATCCGGATTCGAGCCCCACAGATTTCCGCCTAAGGCGAACAAGACGTCAATCTCACCTTTGTCGCACTGCTCGATCATCGAGTAGGTATCGAGACCGGTGTGCTCAGGAAGTGATACCCCGTAAGCTTTTTCCAAAGCCAGTTTTACCGCGGGCTGCAGCGCCGGCGCGACGCCTACGGAGCCGATACCTTGAACGTTGGAGTGTCCGCGTATCGGCAAGAGCCCCGCGCCGGGTTTACCAACTTGTGCAGTGGCCAGCGCTACATTACAGAGGGCGAGAATTGTGCCTACTCCATCTGTGTGGTGCGTCAATCCCATCGCCCAGGCGAAGATGCATGCCTTTGCCGAGGCTATCGCACGAGCAACGCTTTGTATCTCTTCTTTCGATACTCCCGAGGACGCCACAAGCTGATTCCAATCAGCATTGGCTGCATCTTCCAAAACCGCTTGCGACCCTGATGTGTTTGCTTTCAAGAATTCGTGCTGCACAAGACTGTCTTCAATCAGCACTTTGAGAACGCCGACCAGAAGAGCTAAATCACCGCCGGCCAAAGGTTGGACATATTGCGATGCAATGTCGCTTCCGAACAGTAACGACATCGGGCGTGACGGTACGTGGAATTTTTCCAGTCCGCGCTCTCGAATCGGGTTGATGACAATGACGTGGCCGCCGCGGCTCTTCAGATCCGCCAGTTGCGTCATCAGCCTGGGATGATTCGATGCGGGATTGGCACCGATGAGAACTACCAGATCGCAGCGAGCCAGATCATCCAGCTCAACGGTTGCGGTTGCGATCCCCAGTGTCATCTTCAGTCCGACACCGGATGCCTGGTGGCAATAGTAGGAGCAGTTCATGACGTGATTGGTGCCGTAGATGCGCGCGAATGACTGCATCAAGAATGCCGCTTCGTTGGACGATCTTCCGGAGGAGTAGAATGCCACTCGCCGGGGATCTGTTTGCTTCAGCGCGGTCGCTATTGCGTCAAGTGCCGCATCCATTGCGACCGGGCGGAAGTGGGTGCCGCCTTCATGGTGCACCAGTGGAAAAACTACTCGCCCTGCGTCTTCAGCTTGTTTCGGTGTTAGCGCTAATAGCTTGTTCAGGTCGTTGCGGTCGAAGAAATTCGGTTCAATCGCACCCTGCATGTCGGCGACTTGAGCCTGCAGGCTTTTTTTGCATACTTCGGGAAAGTGACCGGCCTCATTGACCATGCCGCCTTTCTGTCCGCCCATTCCGAGCGCGCAGGTCTTACAAGCATTCTTGCTGCGCATTCGTTTCCACAGCCGAAATGGACCCGCTTCAGCTGCTTTTTTGAACGTGTATAGTATCGCCGGCCATCCGCCGCCTGCTCTTGGTCGTGCCATGCGTCATTACTCGATTAGAGCTTGTACTCCTTGTATACAGCATTAAGCGATTCTTCGAGGGCTCCGATGAAGCGATCCATTTGTTCGTAGGTGATCACCAGGGGCGGTTCAACTCTCAATACTCTTGAATTGATGTACGTACCGGAGATAAGTATGTTGCGAGCAAACAAGTGTTTGGCGACTGCGTAGCCCATCTCATTGTTTGCGAATTCCATGCCGATCATCAGACCAACCCCGCGAGAGCTGAGCATTACGTCGGGGTAGGTGCGAGCTAGTACATCCAGCGCGGGCAGTAGATAACGACCCTTCTCCGCTGCTGCTGCCGGCAGTTCTTCGTCCAGCAATACATTGATGGTCGCGATGGCTGCCGAGCAGGCCAGCGGATTGCCACCAAAGGTAGTTGTATGGAGGAACGGGTTGTCTTTGTACTTGTCCCAGGATTTTTCATTGCCCACGGCCGCGCCGATTGGCATTACTCCGCCGCCGAAGGCTTTTCCCAGTGCCATCAGGTCCGGCGTAATTTCGTCATGCTCGCAATAGAACATTTTGCCTGTCCGGCCCATGCCGGTTTGCACTTCATCAAAAATCAGCATTGCGCCATAACGGTCGCATATCTCGCGAGCAGCAGCTAAGTATCCGGGGGGGGCGATGTTGATACCACCTTCGCCTTGAATCGGTTCTAAGACCACGGCTGCGACACGATTACCGCTGAAGTCTGCCGATTCGACGTGCTTCTTCAATGCGTCTTTGTCGCCGAATGGCACGTGCGACCAGTTAAGTAGCGGTAGAAACGGCTCGCGAAAGATGCCTTTGGAAGTGCCGCCTAGCGAGCCGAGTGTCTTACCGTGAAATGCGCCAACCGCACCGACGAAATGACGTCTGCCGGTGGCCAGCATTGCCATCTTTAAGCAAGCTTCGACGGACTCGGTTCCCGAGTTTGTGAAGAAGGAGTACTGCAAGCTGCCTGGCGTTATCAACGAGACCAGGTGTGCCAGGTAGGTTCTCAGCGGGTCGATTAATTCTTGCGAGTGAATCGCCTGGCGGTCCAGCTGATTGCGCACCGCTTCCAAGACCTTAGGGTGGCGGTGACCGACGTTGTAGATGCCGAAACCGCCGAGAAAGTCGATGTACTCTTTGCCGTTTACATCGCGAAAAACCGAACCGCTGTCGTCCCATTCTACCGCGGTGTAATCGGTGCTGACTGATTTGCGGTATTGCAGAAATCCGGGATTGACATGATCGGTCCAATACTTGACCGAATCCGCTATCACTTTCTCTCGCTCAGAACTCTCCAGTGTCTTCTTAGCAATGAGTTCCAACACTTCTCGCGACTTAACTGCAGCGGCGTTGAGATCCTGAACCATAACTTAAGTAAAGCTCCCACGGTCGGTTTTCGTAAACTGAATCAGAATAGCGCATCTGGTGCTGTTTCCTATCAGTTAGAGCACTTGACGATTTGCGAAATTTGATTTTGTTGGTTATGCAGCCGCTTATAATAGCTCCCGGCTTTGACTTGACAGGTAGAAGATATGTCTTGGTGGCAAAATCCGGGATTGCCCGGTATCAGTGTCGATCCCTCCGCAGTGAAACTGCCTCTTGAATTGGAGCTGGTTCCGGAAGCTGTCTTTGCGACAGTGGACCATGTGCAATTCAAAGTTGCGGACGGTGAGCATTTGGACTGCTGGACTTATCTAACCAAAGGGCTGACTCAGTTTGGTCAAAAGGAAATACTGTTTGCTTTGAAGCAAGAACCGGGGCAAAATCAGGGCGATTTTCCCGGCGCGCCGCTCGACTTCTTCCGAAACATTTGCCAGTATGTGGTCAAGGGTGAATATCTTGACGCAGGCAGCATAACTATCTTTGGCGATTCCGGTTTCCTTTCCGGAAAATTTCGCGCCATGGGGTACATTCAGCCTCCTGCGGTTTCGGATGTCAACGCGGCGGACAATACTTTGTGGGCGATGTTGATCATGCCGCATGAGCTTGAGGCTGCTCGGCTGGGCGGGCTCTCTCGTGTTATGGCTTTGTTGGGTCGCAATGATCTGCACTTTCCCTGTCCTCTCTGGAACGATCTGAACAGAGAGGAAGTGGTGACGGCCGCGATGCTGGCCGATATGGGTGAAAGCCCGATTGCCCAGTTTCCTCGAATGCCGTTGCATGTTGCGTCGGTGAGCCGCTTCGAGAACAAGTTGAAGTGCGTTATTCCGCTTAGCGCTCTGGAGAACTTTTCACAGCTGCAGGATCTTGATGAAGAGATACCGATGACGTTGTTGACGGGGTTGGACTCTTCCGCCGACGGCTTCCTTGTTTGGCAAAGCGATGCGAGTACGCCTCTGGCGATCACCGCCCCCGGGTTTCCCGGGAATCGACTCGGTGGTGCTTTCTTGTGCTTCGTACCCGAACAAGACAACGATCTTGGTTTGATTAGTGAGGATGGTTTTGCTTATTCACTGACCATGGAAACGTGGCGGAAACTACGTCAGTCCCTTATTAACGGGAGATCGTGCACGGTGAAGGCGTCCGGCAACGGGCTCGACCTGGATCTGGAATGGACTGATGATCGTGAGGTGAAAGAACTGTTGGAACGGCGTGCTGCCAAACCAGAAAAAGTGGAGCCGGCATCGTGTGCGCCTCCGGAATTCTCTTCCGTGGCGGCCGTGGCAAAACGCATTGAATTTGGCACCCACGAAATTGATATCGCTCGTTCTCTTGATCCGGCGCTTCTGTCCGGCTATATAACGCGTTTGGCGGATGTGGTACGTGAGCACTTTTTCTATCAGGGTCCCTCAGAGGGGTTCGACTTGATCGTGGAGTGTTTGCTCAAGTCCCCTGAAGATGCCGAGTTCCAGGTGAGCAGCCAACCCGTGATGGAGCCTGAGGATGAGATTGCGCTTGCGGATCGCTTGTCGCTGACCTATCCGCCGGTGCTGAAAGAAGGCCAGATTCAATTCAAGATTGATTTCTCGGTTTGGGGGGGGGCTGGAGCTTTGCCGTACGCCGGAGGAGAGACGGTATGAGTCTTGCGCGGAGCTTCGTGGAGGAGTTCGAACTTGGTCCCTGGAGTTCGGGACCGCTTTCTGGACTGACCATGGCTGTCTCCGACGGTATCGATATTGAGGAGCGAGTCACCGGCTGTGGTAACACTGCTTTTCTCGAGGGGCGGGCGTTAGCTGCGAGCAATGCCATTTCGGTGGATCTTCTGCTGTCGTCAGGTGCACAATGTCTGGGCAAAGCTCGCGTGACGGAGCTTGCGTTTACTCGATTCGTAGAGGCGTCTGCCGCGCCGCCATTGAACGGCCTTTATCCTGAGCGGCTGATTGGCGGTGGAAGCCCCGGGATTGCCTCTGCTGTGTCGTGCAAACTTGTGGATTTCGGTTTCGGTATCGATGCTGCCGGCAGTTTGATTCAGTCGGCTGCAAGTTGTGGACTTACTGGATGGAAGGCGAGCTACGGTGTCATATCCGGTGCCGGCCATCGCATGATTGCTCCGTCCTTCGACGCTCCCGGAGTGCTTAGTTCCAACCCTGAAACGGTGATGAAAGTTGCGACAGCGCTGCTCTGTCAGTCCGGGGTTTGCGAGTTTTCCAAACCCGGGATCGTTGTGCTGGCTGATGCGGCATCTTCACTGGACAAAATCTCAAGCGAAAGGTTCCGGCTTGCCGTAGAGCAGATCGAGGCAAGCACTGATTGCGAAGTATCGACGATGACGTTTAGCGAGTTTTGCCCCGACGCGGGGGTATCGTCGCTAGAAGAGCTCGGCGACCTGCTCGATGAGTTGTTCGGGTTGGAAGTTTGGACTACTTACGGGCATTGGATTGATTCGAAAATGCCTCAAATTGGGGAAGAGTCCAAGCAGAAACTCTTCGCTTCCAGACACCTCGACCGAGCGCAATTGCCGAGTCTGCTGAGCAGGCGCGGGGCATTTTTCGATGCAATTTCGCGGAGGCTGCAAAGGAACTCGCCCGCGTTGATTTGCATTCCAACTGCGCCGGTCGCAATTACAAAAGCGGCTCCGGCACGAACGCCCGATCGAACGCGTCATCAGAAGCAAACATCCATGCTAGCCGCAATTGCTTCGCTGGCAGGATTGCCGCAAGTTACTTTGCCACTGGCACAAGTGGACGCTGCGGCGTTGGGGGTATCGTTGATTGCGGGACACAGGCAGGACGTGTCTTTGCTGCGTTTTGCCTGTGGTCCGATCGCTAGGATTCTGTAATCGAAGGAGCTGGCGACTGGCGCCATGATTCTCCCTGGTCTGCCCAGAATTTAGGCGGCGCGTCAATGAAGCGCGTCGGCGATGTTTCAGGTCGTTTCTCTTGCTGTCCTGAAACCGATGGTCGGTCCGCTAACAAGCCGCTGCTCTCTCTATGCCTTGTCCAGTTGGTTTTCAGAACTGGAACAGAGTTGACTTTGGGCTTGCTCAGGTCCGGGCTCGCCGCCGATTTAGAAGCCTTGGGAGCCAGGTGCAACGGCTCCACCGCTCCGGCCGGGAGCGGCAGCAGTAGGGCAAGCGAAATGATGAATGAATGTCTGTACATGGCCGAATACTAGCACTTTAAAACAGGGGGAGAATTATCAAGGGCTAATAGAGCCGACCGGAAATGGTCATTTGCGGATTCAACGCTGTTGGACCTTATCGACACTGACTCGGCGGGCATTGGCATTGTTACGACGTGTTATCATAAGCTCGGGAATCTCGATGTCTTCGGGTGCTGTTTCTCCCAGATGCGAGGGTGAATGAACGCGGAAGTCCTGGTCGTTGACGATAACGCAACCATTAGAACCGCCATAGTCGTCCAGTTTAAGAACATGGATATAGTGGCGGACTCAGCTTCCAATGGCAGAGAAGCTCTTGATAAGATTCACGAGAACGCTTACAAGCTCATTCTCATGGACATTGCGATGCCGAACATGGACGGCTACGAAGCGGCGTCGGCAATGTGTTCCTACTGGCAGCTTCACGGCCGTGATCCTGCCGTAATCATCGGTGTAAGCGCGGCGGTAGACATGCACCGTTGTCAGGCTTGCGGTATGACAGACGCATTTGTGAAGCCGCTTGGCAATCGGGACCTGGAGATTATTGTCAAGCATTTTCTCCGGGGCGAAGCCCCTTAGCTGTTTGCGATTTCGAATCCTGCGGAAGCCACGGACGCGTAAGCCTTCCAGCCGCCTTTGACAAAATTAGAGAACTGATCAGCAAGACTGCGAGCGAATTGCTATAGTCCCATCGCAAATCCGGCGTTTTTCGAAAAATGGACTGTCCGGCGAGATTTCGAGAATTGTTCTGACGATGACGAGTTCGAGCATGCATGGCGGAAGACTTTAGAATTCAATTCCAGGACAGCGGCGACCAGCCTCATGGTCGCGACCTTCGTTCGCAGTCTGAAAAGTCGCGCGTTCACGAGTCCCGATTGCAAAACATCTCAGTGCTGCCCGAAATCGTTATCGATGCAGAGGACACGCTTGAAGTAAGGACGCCCTTTCAGGATAGTGTCGCTGAGGGTTTCCCTCAACCACCGGATGCAGAAGAGCAAATTCTCCGTGAAATATGGAGAAGCGGGCTGACCGGGACGGAATTCAAAGTGGATCTTTCGAAGGCTCCTGTGAGATTGGATCTTGCAACCCTGCGCGCAGTGCCCCGTCCGTTTGATGGAACCAACCTCGGCTTTTCGGCTACCGTTGCCGGGCTTACTGAGCTCGCAGACCGCGTTGAGCGGGTCAGAAAATGCCAAAAATTGGAAGGGACGATCATGTCAGCGGAGGAGATCTCCGACACCGCCGCTGGTGTCGAGAATTTCGCATGTGCTTTCGGTCGTCATCATTTGGACCGTTTTGTTCCGAAGTCCGGCGCAATTTCGACCGGCGGCAATGAGTTCATTCTGGGGCTGCGAATGCGCGACGGCGAACATAAGCTGACAGTCGGACTGAAGGTTACTCTTACGGATTTCGAAGCCGGATAAAACCGGTTGCTAGATCTTCAACTGGTAGATTGTTGAGATGCTTGAAGTCGGCAAGGTGTTCGCTGAACGCTATGAAGTCCTCGCAAAAATCGGCGAGGGAGGTATGGGAGCTGTCTACAAAGTTTGCGATGTCCAACTGGACTTAGTTTGTGCATTGAAACTGCTATCTACCAGCATGGTCGCAGATAAAGAGAACCGCGACAGGTTCTTGCGCGAAGGCAAGTCAATGAGCCGAGTTTCGCATAAGAATGTCGCCAGTGTGTTTCGGCTAGGTGTCGAGCAAGTGCCTTATCTGATCATGGAGTATTTGGAAGGCGCCAGTGTTCGCAGGCTCTTGCAAAATCAGGAGTTTCTGCCGCAAGACTTCGTTCTGGATCTGATATCACAGGTCTGCGAAGGCATGTCTGCTGTTCACAATAACCACATTCTGCATCGCGATATCAAGCCGGATAACATCTTTGTGGTGCCCGTCGAAGGCAGTGAGAAGTTCGTCGTGAAAATATTAGATTTTGGACTGGCAAGATTCAGCACAGCGGAAGTTCGGAAGAGCCAACACCTCACTCAAACTGGTGCGTTGATTGGTAGCGTTCACTATATGAGCCCTGAGCAATGTATCGGGCAACGAGTCGATGAACGCTCAGACATTTACTCGCTGGGTTGCGTTATGTTCGAGTGTTTAAGCGGGCATCCGCCTTATGATGCCGACTCGGCAATCGGCCTGCTTCATAAGCACATGCATGATGATATTCCTGCTTTGCCAGCGGTAGAGGATCGTAGCAACTTAGTACTGAATGAGGTGATTGCAAAAACGCTCGCAAAAGCACCGGCTCAAAGATATCAGTCTATGCAGGAGTTTCACGACGCCCTGCGTAAATGTCGTGAGATCGACAGCACCAAATGCTTGCCTGTGGAGAAAATGGCTCAGGCAAGAAAAGCCCCGAGCAAAATGGTTTTGGGATGGATAGCCGCTAGCGCTATTCTCGGCCTTTTATTTGCTAATGTCTGGCAATGGAAGCATCGTGAGGACTCCTTACCGTTCATCGTAAGACCCCAACAAACTTTATCAATCCTGGAAGCTGATTTGGCTCGTTCCCGTCGTTTGTTCGACCAAGGTTCCTCTCAAGATAAATATAGGACGGCTAAGTCATTGTATGAGCGCATCTCGGATGTGCGAGAAGAGTACTGGCTTCAGTCGAATCACGAGAAGTGGTTCGGGCTCGCAGAAATCGCGACTCCTACTTTCGAGTATTTGCCCGACGGCAAGTCTCTACATGAGAGATTTTTGTGTGAAAACTATCATCGTTGTTATGGTTTGACCAGGCTGAAAAAAGACGAAGCGCAGAAGCAACTTTGGAAGACGCGCGAGCTACGTTGTCTTCAAGAACTGGAAGAATTGGTCAACACGAACCAAATGGTGTTCAGTAAAGTAAATAGTGATGTTGTTCATTGCATGCAGTATGTGCGTGAGGGACGCTTCCGGCAAGCTCGCGTACCCTATGACTCCGGCTTGGCTGCGATCAGGGCAAGTCTTAGCCCCGTCAGCGATGAGTTCTTTTTCGGTGGTGACGAACAAAACTGGGGACTACGAATTGCTGAGTCTTGGCTCTACTACCTGATTCAGCATGAGTACTGCAGGACGGCGCAAGACGCCCTGGATTTTTCGGAAATGATTACTCCCCTGGCGGTGATTACCGATAGCAAGAACACCCGGCAAAGCGCTTTGAAAGCTCGTGCGTGCGCAAAGAAGACTTTGCGCAGGTTCTTCCCTATTCCGCCATCCGAGCCAGAATTGCGTTTGCGTTACGACAAGGTAATGCGTGCTCTAGGTTCGTCGTGACTAATCCTTCCTGAGCCACATCTGCAACGCAGCGCTCAGTTGATGATATCTTCGTTGATCGTTCACCTGAAACTTTTCTGCCCGTTTCAGGTCTTCCAGGGCCTCTTTGTAGTGGCTCTGTTTGGCAAGCCATTCTGCCCTTGCTAGATAACCGTCACCTTTTCGTGGTTCCAGGGATATACATTTCTCTAAATCGACCTTAGCTTGGGCGAACTTGTCCAACCTTGTATAGATTTCGCCCCGCACCCTATACGCATCATAATATTTAGGATCGAGCGCTATTGCTTTGTTGAGGTCATTCAATGCTTCCGCCGGTCGGATTAGGTATTTGGTTAGAATCTCGCCTCGCAGCAACAAGAGTGATTTATCTTTCGGTCTCTTTTCGAGCATGCCATTTATGAGATTAAGCGCGTCCTTGGCCTTCCGCTCACTCAATAGGTGGTATACCGCATCTGTTCCTTGTTCATGTTCCGCGCCTACAGACTGAATTGGTTGAGTCGTTACGCTTACAGCCAACGCTGCAATGACCGTAATGCCGGTCCGTTTACTAAGTATTCGAGGCTTCTGAAGGAAAGTCCGAACAGAATAGGTTAGTTGAAAATGACGCATAGGTTGATCCAGATTCAGCATTTTAAATGGTGACAGAAACCGTGGTTATGTGCAATCCAGGCTGCGGACCAGATCGTAGGGAATTCGCAGTGTCAACTTTCCTGCAGAAGTATTTGGATCTACGTATTCATTGGAGGTAATGCCATATGTCGCCCTTCGTTATACAGATCCAGAACTGCAGCGCCCTTTCGTTTGACCAGAGTGGAAATGTCCTGGTTCTGTTGCTTGCACTTGTGACATCTGGAATCCGGAATCCGGGGCTACGCTGCCGGTAGATTAAATCGGTGATGCTCCATCTGGTACCGTCGCCTCAAGTGTGGTCACCAATTCTCCAAATTTGGTGACCACGCTTGAGGGGTGTTTCCGAGGTCCCGGTGTCCGAAAAAGATGAAACACTTTTAGTTGTTTTTTTGTGCATTCTTTGAACTTTTTGTCCCGTTTCTACGTATTCATTCTAGGACCTTTAGGGAGACGAAAGTGATGAGTTGCACTACTGAAGATGCTGTGGACACATGGACTGCGCCTGTTCCCGAAGTCTCATCTTCGCTTCGCCGATACATAAATATGGCACCGGAGGGAACGATTTTTACCACCGCGGAACTCCGGGCACTTGGCAGACGCAAGGCGATTGACAAATTTTTGTCACGAGCAGCAGCAGTCGGCCGAGTCATTCGGCTAGCCAGAGGGGTCTATCTTAAGCCAAGAAGCAATGCCCCCGAGTGGCGTCCTCCGATAGAAGACATCGTCATGACAAAGGTGCGGGCCTTTCAACGAGATGTAGTGCCTTCACCAGCCAGTGAGCCGTTGCCGCCGAAAAGTCCGCAATACGAACAGGCTCGTTATCCGCTGTCTCCATGCGGGGGTGAAATTCATTTTGATACTAATGGTAACACCAGCTCCTTTCGTCTCTACAACGGTCTGGTGGTAAAACTCAGACACATTGCAACGCGAAAATTCGACTTGGCGCAATCCGCTATTGGAAGAAAGCTTCGCGATCTATGGGCGTCGGTCGAGGCTCTGAATCCAGCGCATATAATGCAATTCTCGCAATCCATCGGAAGAGAAGAGCGTAAAGATTTGAAGGTACTCCTGCCCTTAACTCCCCATTGGTTGTCGGACATCTTAGGAGCTGTGTGGACGTACAAGTGGGAGGTCCATCGTTTTGGTCGAAAAGAAACAAACGGATCTCCGCATCAATGGTTCAGTACCGTGGCACTATGTCGGAGCCGAACTCATCGTTCGAGTTCTCGTCCTGCGCCGGTCGACTGGACCGGTGGGTGATTGGTCGCCGAAGCCCAATCGCGGATTGGCGGACCGCGGCGGGTATTGAGACTTGAGCGGAGAGAACCCGAGTCGTTTGCTTCCAACAAAAAGCCATCCCCTCACCTTTGCAGGTTCGGGGATGTAGAGAAACTGAAAAATCGATTGCCTTAGTTCTTAGCTGCCGCAGCAGTCAGCGTTCCGCGCCCTGTAGAGCCGAATCCACCTTCGCCGCGCTCAGCACTGTCGGCAAGCTCTTCAACTTCTATCAATTCTACCCGAGGAACGGGTGTAATTAACAGCTGAGCAATGCGCTCACCCGGTTCGAAAGTGTAAGCCTGCTCCCCATGATTGATAAGCAGAACTTTGACTTCGCCACGGTAGTCACTGTCTACGGTACCAACACAATTCGTCAGCGAAATTCCAGCTTTCGCTGCTAACCCGGATCTCGGGCGTACTTGGCCTTCATAGCCGGGAGGTATTTCCAGCATGATTCCGGTGGGCATCGCATAACGCTTGCCTGGTCCCAATGTAACTTTGCCCTCGATCGCGGCGGTAAGGTCCATGCCGGCCGATCCAGGTGTGGCGTACCGCGGAAGATCTCGGCAATTCGGTAGTCTTTTCACCTTTAAAGTGACTGTCTGCACGGCAAGTACCTCCTGATGAACTCTGCGATTATAACCAGCCGCAACAAGTCCATTGGTTAATTGAGCAGCTCGCATTACGGGTCTTGGATAGGCAGTCTATATCGACTGTATTACTCTCGTGCATTGAATCGAATGCCACAAAGCAGACCGGCATCATAGTCTGAAACTATATTGCGATTTTCCTCTCACCTGATTATCAAGTGTCTCTGTGACCCCGGCGCTGTCACCCCGCGCTGTCGGAACTGTTGATAGATCCTTAAGATCGCATTGCATCGGGCGTGTGCCGCCCGGCCCTCTGCTAATCTCGACCCTAGATATGTGATTGCAGTTGAGGGATAAGCATGAGTCAGCTCAAGTACGAGGATATCAAGAAACTCTATGAAGCCGCGACCACAAGGTTGGACAAGGCCAGAAAGGTGTACAACCGCCCGTTGACATTGGCGGAGAAGATTTTACTGGCACACTTGGACAACTGGACCGGCGAACAGCCCGTTCGTGGCGACAGCGTTGTCGCACTGACCCCGGATCGCGTGGCTATGCAAGACGCAACGGCTCAAATGGCGCTGTTGCAGTTTATTCAAGGCGGATTCAAGACAGTCGCTGTTCCTAGCACCGTACATTGCGATCATCTGATTCAAGCAAGAGTTGGCGCCGACAAAGACATGCAAGTGGCGCTGGAAGAGAATAAGGAAGTGTATGAATTCCTTCGCTCCGCTTGCGCTCGGCACGGACTCGGCTTCTGGAAGCCGGGCGCCGGGATTATTCACCAGGTGGTTCTCGAGAATTATGGCTGCCCTGGCACACTGCTGATTGGTACTGATTCGCACACACCGAACGCAGGCGGACTGGGCATGCTGGCGATAGGCGTAGGCGGGGCTGACGCTGTCGACGTGATGGCTGGAGAGCCCTGGTTACTCAAATGGCCTAAACTAATTGGCGTAAAGCTCACTGGATCGCTTCAGGGCTGGACCGCCCCGAAAGACGTCATCCTCAAACTCGCCGGCTTGTTGACTGTTGCTGGTGGCACTGGCTGCATCATCGAGTACTTCGGCGAAGGCACCAAATCGATCAGCTGCACGGGCAAAGCCACCATTACCAATATGGGCGCTGAACTGGGTGCCACCACATCCGTATTTCCATTCGACGATCGCATGGTGACATATTTGCAAGCCACCGATCGCGCAGATTTCGCAAAGTTGGCAACTCAGTATATGGACTACCTGAACGCAGACAAGCAAGTTGAGGCTGAGCCGGAGAAGTATTTCGACCAGGTCGTCCATATCGACCTCGATACTCTCGAACCGCACGTGGTCGGACCTCACAGCCCTGATTTGGCTCGTCCGATTTCTCAAATGGCAGCCGAAGTTGTCGAGAAAGGTTATCCGAACGAGCTGAAGTACACTTTGATTGGAAGTTGCACCAACTCTTCTTATGAAGACATGAGCCGAGCCGCGGACGTAGCCACTCAGGCCGCTGCGCACGGCATGAAGATCAAGAGCCCTCTCATGGTTTCTCCCGGTTCCGATCAAGTCTACGAGACTATCAAACGTGATGGTCAGTTAGCCGTACTGGAACAAGCCGGCGCCACTGTTTTGGCGAATGCTTGCGGGCCTTGCATCGGTCAGTGGAAGCGTGACGATATCAAAAAGGGTGATAAGAACTCTATCGTGTCGTCATTCAATCGTAACTTCAGCGCCAGAAATGACGGCAATCCGGAAACGCTCTCCTTCATCACCAGCCCTGAGATCGTGATTGCCTTTGCCTTGGCAGGGAGCCTCAGCTTCAATCCTCTCAAGGATAAGTTGAAGACACCGGACGGCAAAGAAGTAATGTTGACACCGCCAGCGGTTGCACCCGAAGTGCCTTCGAAGGGCTTCGTAACTATGTTCTCCGGATACATCCCTCCGTCCGGCGAAGGCGAAAAGGTTCAAATAGTCGTTGACCCGGCCAGTGAGCGTTTGGCTCTGCTCGAACCATTCAAGGAATGGGACGGCAAAGATTACACGTCGCTTGCAGTATTGCTTAAGGCTCAAGGGAAGTGTACCACCGACCATATCTCGCCTGCCGGACCTTGGTTGCGTTATCGCGGACATATCGACCGCATCAGCGACAACATGTTCACTGGAGCCGTCAATGCATTTACCGGCAAGCCGGGCGAGGGCCTCGACATCTTGACCGGATCCTATGGAACCTACCCGAGCGTTGCTCGCAACTATAAGAAGAACGGCTTGGGTTGGGTTTCGGTTGGCGATCAGAACTACGGTGAAGGCTCCAGTCGCGAACACGCTGCAATGTCCCCGCGTTATCTCGGCGCCAAAGCCGTGATCGTGCGCAGCTTTGCTCGTATTCACGAAACGAACTTGAAGAAGCAAGGCATTCTGCCTCTTACCTTCGCCAATCCAAGTGACTACGACAAGATCCAGGAGAAGGATCGCATCAGTCTTCATGGCTTGAATAAGCTGACTCCGGGACAACCGGTCGAAGCCACCATCGAGCATGCAGATGGAACCAGCGAAACCATTTCTTTGAAGCATTCAATGACACAGGAGCAAATCGAGTGGTTCAAAGCTGGTTCGGCGCTCAATCTCATTCGCCAACGTCGCGAAGGAGTTCTGTCCAAGTAACCAACGCTGAGATCGGTGCAAGCGTCCGACACCACGGTGTCGGGCGCTTTGCCACAATAATGCTTGTACGCGGAATGGGGATGCTGTTAATGTCGAGTTTTTGCGATTTTTCCTCGAGCAGGCCGATGCGGATGTTCAGCCGTAATCAACTTTTGCGAAGGTTATCACTGGCGATGCTTCTGTTACTTGTTTGTGCTGTTCTGCCGAACAGCGTGCCGGCCTTTGCTGCGCCAACGAATATTGGTTCGGCTGCACCGGACTTCACCGGCAACAAGGGCTGGCTCAATACCTCCAAGCCGATCAGCATTAAGGATCTACGCGGTAAGGTCGTGTTGCTCGATTTCTGGACTTACTGTTGCATCAATTGTATGCACGCTATTCCGACGTTGAAGGCTCTGGAAGCGAAGTATCCCAACGAACTGGTCGTATTGGGAGTGCATTCCGGCAAGTTCAACAATGAGAAGGACCTGGAGAACATTCGCGCCGCGGTGGCGCGCTATGACGTTCGGCACCCCGTTGTGAACGATCCTGAGATGACGATCTGGGGGGCCTATGGTGTAGATTCCTGGCCCTACTTCGTGCTTATCGATCCCTCCGGAAAGATTGTGACTACAGCTCGAGGTGAACCCGGTCCTGCGCTTATCGAGCAGGTCGACAGCCTGATTTCTACCTCTCGTGGAAACAAGTCGCTGAAATCAGGTTCACTAAATTTAGTGGCGGAGAAGGACAAGATCAAAACGGCTCCGCTCATGTTCCCCGGAAAGGTCTTAGCGGATCAAGCGACCGGCCGTCTGATTATTAGCGATAGCGGTCACAATCGAATCATTGGGGCGGATTTTAACGGGCAAGTGCAGTTTGTGATAGGCAGCGGTAAGAAAGGCTTTGCTGATGGCAGCTTTGCTCGCGCGCAATTGAATGCCCCGCAGGGATTGGCTTTGAAAGGCGAGGAACTCTTCATCGCTGATACTGAAAATCATGCGATACGCGTCGCTAATCTGAAGCTTCGCACTGTTTCCACGATAGCGGGCAATGGCAAGCAAGCTCGCACCCGCGAAGGCGGCGTTGCTCGTACCGTCGCTCTCAATTCACCCTGGGACCTGACCTTTGTGGGCGGCAAGCTCTATGTTGCCATGGCCGGGGCGCATCAAATCTGGCAGTATTCTCCAACCACCAAACAGATCGTGCCCTGGTCCGGTAGCGGACGCGAACGCAATCTCGACGGAGCGGCATCTCACGCGTGTTTCGCACAACCGAGCGGACTCACTTCGGACGGCAAGAAGTTGTATGTGGCCGATAGCGAAGTCAGCGGTGTTCGCAGTGTCAATCTGTCCGACGGAACTGCCAGCACCATTGTCGGTAAGGGGCTGTTCGATTTCGGCGATAAGGACGGAATCGGTCCCGCCGCGCGATTACAGCACCCGCTGGGAGTGCTTTGGTATGAGGGGAAACTCTATGTCGCCGACAGCTACAACCATAAGATCAAGATTCTTGATCCGTCGACAAAATTGAGTTCGACGCTCTTGGGTACAGGTAAACCGGGGGGCAGCGATGGCGCTAAACCTGCTTTCTCTGAGCCTGGAGGGGTAAGTGGCGCGGGCGGCAAGCTGTTTATTGCCGACACGAATAATCACGCGATTCGTGTTTATGATCTCAAATCGAAACTCGTATCTACGCTGCAGCTATCGAAACTTTAGACTCGGATCTACGAAGACTGCCGGCCTGTAGCCAGTTCTTGCTTAAGTTTCGAAATCTCCGCGGCAAATCCGCGCCGACCAGCCAACGTTAAGCCGCTGAATTGTCGCTGTGTACGGGCCAGTAATTTCTCTGCCTCTGCCCGGTGACCCGACAATGCCAGTGCACGGGCGCGTCGAATAAGAAGAAAATACATGTCGCCATTGTCTTCTCGTGTTTTCGAGATAAGAGAATCCTGAAGTAGCTCCAGGCACAGTTCAAAATCGTTAAACATGAAGCAATATTCTGCCATCATGCCCGCGATGTTAGCTCGTTCTGATTTGGTGATCTCAGCGGTGTCGAGCAGCTCCATTGTCTCTCTTGCGACCTCGCTTGCCGGTAAGTTCAGCCTCTTCTTAAATGCGTAGACGTATGCTCGCGTAATGCAGGCGTCAAATGACGACTGTTCCTTTTCCGACCTCACCAGGTCTTGCGCTAGTTTTAATCCTTCGTGGTACTTCCCGTCATTCAGCAAAGTTTCAAGGATCGCCAGTTGTATCTGCCGCCGGGCCTGCGGGCTATCCGCAGGCAGAGGAAATTCCTTCAAAAATTTCTCTGCTTCACGTATGCGGCCATGTTTATGAGAGAAATTACAGAGAGTTCGCAGGGTAGCACCGAAGTTAACGGTACTGAAATCACGGCGTCTGACGTTCTCCCCAAGGGACTTCTTTAAGAGCGCCAATCGCTCTTCAGCATGGATCTCTTTCTCCTTGTCCCAGTTCGCTGTCTGCTCCATCTGCTCTAAGCATTCGCACGCACTGCGAAAGGCATCGAAGACATCGCCCGCCGAGTCCCTTTCCGAGTAACGGCTAAGCGCCTGGCGATAAAGCGGCAACGCTTCTCGATAGTTGTTGTCCTTCCTGTAGACGGCATCGGCTGCAGACTTCGCTGCCAGGAATCCTTTTCCCGTTGAGCCTGAGGGTCTTCGAACAATTGGGACCACCGTTGTTGAATGTTGCCTTTGTGATAAGGCCACTGCCAATCCAGATACCGGAATTATCACGGCGGCAGCGATCAGCATCAGTCTCCACTGGAATTGTACCGGTGCCTTCTGCGGCAGTTCAAGCGGAAGCACTAGATCATTTGTCAACGCATCGTCCAGGGCTTGCTCGAGCTCCAAAGCAGAAGCGAATCGGTCGCTCGGTGTTTTCTTCAAACAGCGCGCGATGCAAGTCGCTAGGGCTTCGGGAATTTTGTACTTTCTCGCTAGTACCTTGCTGCTTGGCGATGCATTTTTGATTTTGCAAAGCATTGTCTCCGCCACAGTCGCACCATCGTGGAGACGCGAACCAACCACGCACTCGAAAAGAATGCAGCCTATTGCATAAATGTCACTCTGCGCAGAGATTCGCTGTCCACTGCATTGCTCCGGACTCATGTACGCCGCGCTGCCCAGTATCGGTCGTTCGTCAGTTACAGTGGTCGTTGACTCTGTTTCGAGACTGCTTTTGCGCACTTTTGCTATGCCGAAGTCGATCAGCTTTGGCACAACCCGTGGCTCGGTTTCTGATGTGGAAAGTAAGATGTTGCCCGGCTTGAGATCGCGATGCACAATGCCGGCGTTGTGCACCACATTTAGTGCTTGCAGCAGTGGCAGGAAAATACTGCGAAGCTCCTGTGTCCTCAGGCTATGTCCGCTCTTTAAAAGTGCAGATAAGGGTTGCCCTTCGACAAGCTCCATAACGATGTAAGGCTGTTCTGTGTCGATGGTCAATCCGAACTGCCAAATGCGCGCAATGTTTTGGTGTTCTAGTTTTGCCAGAATCCTTGCTTCGAGGTGGAACTTCTCCAGCTCGAAGCGCTGTGGCTTCTCAATGTTGAGTACTTTTATCGCAACAGGGCGGTCGAAGTTGAGTTGTCGTCCTCGATAGACGGTAGAGCTGGACCCTTCTCCCAGCAGAAGTTCAATTCGAACATTCTCCAGTTGAGGAAATGAGGGCTGTGATTCTGCGGTGGGCGACATCTCTATTAGTCGCGCGACAGCAGCACTTCTACTGCTTCAAGTTCGCTGATAAACGATTTCAGCGCAGCGACGAACTTGTCACCAGCAACTTCAGGAATGTCAGTATGATTGGCTTCGGGAAAGACAACCAGCGATTTCTTGCCGCTGGCGCGAGCGTACATCTCTTCTGCGTGATGGAACGGCACCGTGGCATCTTTGACTCCGTGCAAGATTAATAGTGGCGGATGCGCGCCTTTCAATATAGCCAGATTGTCCAGCAGGGGCTGCGGAAACAAGAATGCGGGGTAGAGATGCATCAACGGGACATGCTCGCGGCCGATGCGAGTTAGAGAGGCAAATCCCGACTGCAATACGAGCCCGGCAGCCTTTCGACGTAGCGAAATTTGACATGAAATTGCTGCGCCGAGCGACTCTCCGTACAAAACAATTTCATCCGGGGCAAGCTGACATTTTTCGGCAAGATAATCGTAAGCTGCGCAACCGTCGTCGATTACTCCTTGCATGTCCGGTCGTCCGACGCTCTTGCCGTAACCGCGATAGTCGTACAGCAGGACATTTTCACCTGCGCGTAATATAGCCTGAAGCAAAGAGCGTCTGCCCGATAAGTTCCCTGTGTTGCCATGACTGAACAATATGGTGCGTTTGGCACCGGTTTGCTCGAAATGCCAGCCGTGAAGTCTGGTGCCGTCTTTGGCCTGAAAGAAAACGTCC
The DNA here is from genome assembly GCA_019752635.1 of Candidatus Obscuribacterales bacterium. Classification (GTDB taxonomy): domain Bacteria; phylum Cyanobacteriota; class Vampirovibrionia; order Obscuribacterales; family Obscuribacteraceae; genus JAKFUT01. The sequence continues at coordinate 38,167 of JAIELX010000060.1, forward strand.
CGATAGACGATGCCGTTCACATGACCGGAGTGGTAATCCCCTTCAGGGTAAGGATATGGGTGGAAAAGCATGCTTCCGTACAGTCTCTTGGCGACTCTCGGCGAAAGGCCGAAGTACAAGGCTGCAAGCACTGAGGCTGAGCCTATTGCGACTTTGGGAAGGTCTCGGAACTTCATGCGATTTCCTGCCGACTGAGTTGACGTACATTCTTGTCACACTATCATGATACCCCGAGAGACGCACGTTAAGCAGCCGTCGAGCCCCGGAACGCCTGAGAATAGAATTCGATGAACCTCTTGGACGATTTTTGCGAAAGGGCTGTTCCAACTGGTTTCCGTTGCTGTACCCGGGTCTCTAAAAGGGATGAGGACAGGGACGAAACTTTGCACCCGCAAGCATCTGCTGGCGTACAGACCGGATAATGATGCAGATTTTCACCGGAAAGCGCTTCACATGCCGCGTTCGCGGAGCAACCATCTGTTAGACTTGCGCCCGTTATTGCGAGTTGGATACAGATGATAGAGATTGCCAAGATATCTTTGCTGGTGTACGCAGCCCTCGTCGCCGGTGGCGGCATCATGGGTTTTGTCAAAGCGCAGAGCAAAGCATCACTGATTGCCGGCGTTGTGAGCGCAGTCGTTCTTGTAGTTTGCTATGTTGTTGCACTGGGGGATGCCAAGCTTGGGCTTATGGCAGGAGCTGGTGCAAGCCTGCTTTTGATTGGTGTATTCGCTATGCGATTTGCCAAGACGAAAAAATTTATGCCTTCCGGTCTGATGATTGCATTGTCAGTGATTGAAGCTGCATTGATCGCCATGGCTCTCACCTCTGGAACACCCGCCGGCACGTAGCTGCGATCTCGCTATCTGCCTGAGCGCGAACTTGCCACTGATTAGCGAGGGGCGGAACGTTCGATTGTCCGCGGGGAGCCCTTGGCTTGCTCCGTTCCCGCGTAGACTTTCTGCGAATTTTCTATGATTGCGATTTCCTACATATCTGCCAACCCAACGTAACGGACGTGACGTGAACAGAGTGCTTTGCAACTTCGATCGCGGCGGTCGAACCTGCGGGCTCAGCGTTCCGCCGATATGCCCTCCGGATGTCGAAAAAATATACGAACGGCTTTGTCCACGCTCCCGACAACCGCGGCGCTTATAAATGGCGTAAGAATCGCCATTTCGGCTTTTCAACAGCGCTATAATTCACAAGTTATAGTCGAAATCGGATCGTAGCGACAGACAAGGGTTACAGGCTCCGACTCGGCGCACAACTGAAATGGATTTCAACGATGAATGACATTAATACCGCACCTGCGTTGGCTGAAGGTACACGAAGAACGGACGATTGGCGCACTTATCCGACACTAGTGTTGGTGGGGCTGAGCTTGTTTGGTCTCTACGGCGTCTTTCGCGTTTTCGAGAACAATTACTATGAAGTGGGTAACTTGCTATCGCCCTTCTATTCGCCGAAATTAGAATTCACCTGGTGGAAATGGTCACCGGCAATTTTGATTTTGTGGATTCCAGGACTTTTTAGAGCCACTTGTTATTACTATCGAAAGGCTTACTACAGAGCTTTCTTCGGCACCCCGACGGCTTGCGGCGTCAAAGCCGCTACCCCGGTTTCACCGATGATCGGGTTTCTGACCAAAGGCGGTAAGTCTGATTACACTGGCGAATCGACCGGTCTTTGGTCTCTACAAAACATTCACCGTTATGCTTTCTATCTCGCAACGCTAGTGCTTGCGGTGCTCTGGTGGGATGCTCTTGTGACGTTGTTTGCGGCGGACCATTTTTTCAACTTTGCCTACTTGCAAGTTTCGGTCGGCACTATTGTTTTCTTTTGGAACGTGCTGCTGCTTTCGGCCTATTCCTTTGGCTGCCATGCTTGCCGACACCTTGCCGGTGGCTGTCTCGACAGCTTTTCCTCATCGCAGGCAGCAAAGACATCCTTGTCGATTTGGGAACGCATAACCACTCTCAATGAAAAGCATGAGCGCTGGGCCTGGGCAAGCCTCTTCTCGGTTGTCAGCGCCGATGTCTACACAACCCTGGTCGCAAGGGGCTTCTTTCCCGATGTAGTGCTTTTCTCAATGCAGTGGATCATCAATCTTGGTGCGAAATAAGGACCTCAAAAAATGTCGAACTACGAAACTAGAGAACACGACGTACTTGTTATCGGTGCCGGCGGTGCCGGATTAAGAGCCGCTATTGAAGCCGCATCCAAGGGGTTGCGAGTCGGCCTTGTCACCAAGTCTCTGTTGGGCAAAGCGCACACCGTAATGGCCGAAGGCGGCATCGCCGCGGCGATGGCCACAGTTGATTCACGCGACGGTTGGCAAACTCACTTCCGCGACACAATGATCGGCGGCAAGTATTTGAACAACTGGAGAATGGCTCAGCTGCACGCACAAGAGGCACCGGAGTGTGTCAATGAGCTTGAGCGCTGGGGAGCGGTCTTCGATCGCACCCATGACGGCAAGATTTTGCAACGTGCATTCGGCGGTCACACCTATAAGAGACTGTGTCACGTTGGAGACAGAACAGGACTGGAGTTGATTCGTACCTTGCAAGACAAGGGCGTGCACTCCGGTATCGACGTCTACATGGAATGCACCATCAGCAAACTTCTAAAGGATGGAGACAAAGTTTCCGGCGCCTTTGGCTACTTCCGCGAAGATGGTCGCTACATCCTGTTCCGCGCGAAAGCAATTGTTCTGGCAACAGGTGGCGTCGGTAAGGCGTTTCTGGTTACCTCCAATTCATGGGAATACACCGCCGACGGACACGCGCTGGCTTATGACGCCGGTGCCGACCTCATCGACATGGAGTTCGTGCAGTTTCACCCCACAGGCATGGTGGCACCGACGGGTGTTCGTGGGATTCTTGTTACCGAAGCCGTTCGTGGTGAAGGTGGTCGTTTGACTAACGCGTTGGGCGAACGCTTCATGTGGAAGTACCTGCCCGAAGCGCTGGTTAACGACTATGCCGCCGACGAAACTGAAGCTCTGAAATGGGTCGAAGATACTCTTTCCGGTAAATTGAAGACCGACTATCGTCGTCCCCCTGAACTATCGACAAGAGATAACGTTGCTCGTGCGATCTACCAGGAAGTGAAAGCAGGACGCGGTTCGCCGAGCGGAGGGGTTTTCCTGGACATCAGCTATCAACCCGCTGATCGCGTCAAGAAGAAGTTGCCGAGTATGTATCACCAGTTCAAAGAATTGGCGGACGTCGACATCACTAAGGTGCCTATGGAAGTGGGACCGACCATGCACTACATCATGGGCGGCATCCGCGTTGATGCTGATACTGCTCAATCAACCGTTCCCGGTTTGTTCGCCGCAGGCGAGTGTAGTGGTGGCATGCATGGTGCCAACCGTCTTGGCGGGAATTCGCTTTCTGATTTGATTGTGTTCGGTCGTCGAGCCGGAAGAGGTGCAGCAGAGTACGCCAGCAATATTGGTAGTATGCCTGCTGTTTCCGATGCCGAAATCAACGAGGCAATCGAAGAGCTTGAAGCTCCGTTGAAACGAACTGACGGACTAAATCCGTATCATCTGCAGCGTGAAATGTACGAGATTACCGGCACATGCTTTGGTATCTTCCGCGAGGAAGGCGATTTGAAGAAGGGCATCGGCCTGATGCACGATCTCAACGAGAAGATCAAGAAAGTAGGCTCGCGCGGCGGCAAAGCTTACAACCCCGGTTGGCACTTGTGCCGCGATTTGAGAAATTTGTCGATTGCTGCCGAAGCGATTGGCAGTAGTGCCCTCTCTCGCCGCGAAAGCAGAGGGGCCCACAGCCGCCTCGACTTCCCTGATACCGACGAAAATCTAGGTCACGAGAATACCTCTATCACTCGCGGCGCGGACGGTTCAATGAAGCTGGAGAAGACCGCGCTTCCGGAAATGCCCGCCGACCTGAAAGAAATTTTGAAGAAGAAGGAGGTAGCTCATGCTTGAGGCACGGATGAAAGTATGGCGCGGCGACAAAAACGGCGGCGCCTTCAAAGAGTACAAAGTGCCGGTTGAAAATGGCATGGTTGTACTAGATGCGATGCACTACATTCAGCGCGAGATTGAACCGGACCTCGCTGTTCGTTGGAATTGTAAGGCTGCTAAGTGCGGATCTTGCAGTGCCGAAGTGAATGGCAAGCCGGCGCTGATGTGCAAAACGCGGATGGAAGGATTCGTAGAGCAGGGGCAAGAAATAGCGGTTGAACCGCTGCACGCTTTCCCGATCATCAAGGATCTTGTCACCGACGTGTCCTGGAACTTTGAGGTGAATAAGAGAATTCAGCCCTTTACGCCGAAAGAAGGTGCTGATTTCACTTTCTATCAAGAAGACATTGAGCGCGTGCAAGAGTTTCGTAAGTGCATTGAGTGCTTCCTCTGTCAGGATGTATGCCATGTTCTGCGTGATAGCAATCGCAAAGATGCTTTCATCGGACCACGTTTCATGGTGCGCGTGGCGAGTTTGGAAATGCATCCTCTCGACACCGGTGATCGCCTGAAGTTCTTGAAGGAAAAGGGTGGCGTTGGATTCTGCAACATCACGAAATGCTGTACTGAAGTCTGCCCGGAAGACATTCACATAACCGACAACGCCATCATTCCGTTGAAAGAGCGGGTCGTAGACGAATACTACGATCCTGTTGCTAAGTTCTTCAAAACCATGTTCGTGAAGAGCAACAAGTAGACTCCACGGAACGAGGTTTCTATTGCGTTCCGTCTACGAATTCCTGAAACACTTTGGTTAGCGCTTGGAAGCGTCGTTGTTGCGATGCGGAAAGATCGGTAATGTTTGTCTGACGTAGTAAGGCAACAAAGTTTTGCCTGTCTTCCTTCTTCGGAAACTTGCTCACGCATTTTTTGATATCGCTGATCAGTGGTTGATCCGGGCAAGACTTTTTTACCTGGTCATGCACATAGCTTTGCATTGCAAATTTGGCGAGTTCAGGCGTTTCGGATAGCTCCTGATACTCCTTCATCGCCGCCTCATTGTTTCCCGACTTGCAGTAGCACTCTGCAATCAGCGATATTGCCAAAGCTTCATCAATCGGTAATTTCGATTTGGCAGCGAGTTCTCTTGATTCTTGAAAGGACTGCATCGCTGACTTGGGATCGTTCATTCGAAGACGGGTAATGCCGCGCTCACGCAACCACAGTATCCAGTCCGACGGCGTTGTGTCGGCGTCTTTCGCGTTGGTTGCCTGTTCTTCTGCCCTCAGTAAGCATTTTTGCGCTTTCTTCGTTGCGCCGGAATTGTAGAGGTTTGACGCCCTGCGCAATGTCGTTCTTGCGATCCCCAACGGAGGAACTCCACTCCTGGCCTGAAGCTGCAGAACCAGATCGTAGGTTGAGTCTGCAAGATCATACTTGTTCTCCTTGCTGTAGGCATCGGCCAAAAGCCTGTATGCCTCCTTCGCGTAACCTCCCTCTCTGAATGTCGGTGTTGTTGCCAGTGCCTTGGTCAACAGCTTTATTATTGCAGCGTTGTGCCCCAGCTTGTCTTCGCTGACGGCAATGCTTACGTAAGCCAGGTCCAACTCGGGCGAAAGAAGACCTGATTCAATAGCTGCGCGGAAATGGGCTGTGGCTTTATTGCTGGCTTCCGTTACCTCCGACCAGGGGCGTCTGACCATTACGTAGTCGTCCGAGAGGTACGAATAAGCGAGCGCGCGCTGCATGCTCGGTGCTTTGGGATACCGCTTGAGCCAATCGTTGTAGTACCGAATGCGAGTTTCCGGCGGATACTCAAGGAGAAAGGCCTCATTTCGAGGTTGCAGAATGGTTGCTAGTCTTATTGTGTTTCCTGTTGAGGTTATCGTTGGCTGGACTTGGTCCTTACGCGCCCGCCTAAACGCGTATGACGAAGCCAACACTATAATCGCCAATGAAATTGCTGCGACAACGCGGAAGTCAAGTTTCCCTATCCTGGTCGGTCCGACCGAACACTCTCGGTGCTGTTTACACGATGCTAAGTCCTCCTTCGCATTTTCCTGAAGCGCCTCGATTGCAGTTCTAGCCTCCAGCGCCGACTGAAAACGCCTCTCTGCATTCTTTTCCATGGACTTGGCAATAAACGCGTTCAAGTCCGGCGGAGTCGATAGATTTTCTAAACCAGTTAGAACCGATGGCACCGGCGGTGGTGGTGTGTGCAGGTGGTGCTGCATCATTGCAAGTGAATTGTCTGCGCTAAAAGGTGTCTCTCCTGTCAGCATTTCGTAGAGAATGCATCCAATGGAATAAATGTCCGATCTGTAATCCAATCGTTCGTTGATGCACTGCTCCGGGCTCATGTACTTGACTGAACCTACGGCCGCGTTCGAGCTGGTAACTCCCTGTCCTGTTTCCACTATCTGCAGCACTTTTGCGATTCCGAAATCGACAACTTTGATATGGTCGTCATCGCTGACCATGATGTTGCTTGGTTTAAAGTCTCGGTGTACTATTCCGCGAGCGTGTGCTGCAACGGCCGCTCCGCACATCTGTTTTGCGATGTTCAACGCGCGTTCGTACGGCAATCGATGCGTTGCGTCAAGAAGTGCTCTCAAAGTGAGCCCGGGAACATACTCAAGAACGATAAAGGGCTGATCCTCCCAGACGGAAAATCGCAAAAATTGGACAATATTGGGGTCTTCGAGATCCGCGAGCACTTTCCCTTCGTTTTCGAATCGCCTTCTCAGGTCCAGGACACCGGAGTCTAAGTGCACAAACTTGAGCGCTACGATTCTGGAGAGGACGAGTTCTTCGGCTTTCCAAACCTGACCGGTAGCACCCTCGCCAAGATTTTCAAGCAATCTGTAGCGCGATTCAATTAGTAAGTCGGGAGTGAGAGTCAACAATTGACATCGGCGATGAAGGGACAACGGATCAATTATGCCCCGTTGTCACTTTTACTCGCGAGGGCCAAGTGATGTCGATCGGCGGTACGATATTCGGCGCGTTCGCGGTGTTCGTCTCCGTGCTCAACACTGTGGTCTGCCTGTCGTACAAAACGGCTGCAACCTGTCCGAAGCGCGTTAGAGTGCCGTCGTCGACAAAACTGACGTTGCCTCCGTTGGCTAACACCCTTTCGATCAAAGTATCAATGGCGTCCGGGAGGAACTTGGGACCGCATCTGTCGCCGAGATTTGCAGTTTCGACCCGTAAGAAGTCATCTTGCACTGTTGCCGGGCACTGATAATTCTCTTCGACAACGAGTGTTTTGCAGCGACCTTCCTCCGCTCTTCGCCAAACCTCGTGGATACCGGTGGCATAATTGTCCGTGGCAAGGGCCTCATCGAGCGCTCGAAGGGCACCGACCCTTTGTCGATTTTCGTACTCCTTCACCAAACTCAAACAACAGGGATGCATTTGACTGATCCAAAGTTCGCTGGACCCTGGCGCAAACGCCAGGATACCGGCGATGCGTCCGTGAGGAATTGCGGTGATTGCGCGATAGACGGCAATGTCGCGAGCCGTTCCGATCAGAATCAGCGGCGAGGCATCGTCAGCGCAGAGATCGGCGACGTAACCGTCTGCTTGACCGAAGAACGTCTGAAGATGAGCCTGTTCGAACGACGAATGTATCTTCGCCGGATGCGTCATCGGAAACTGGTTTGTATCGGAGTCGCGCAACCCGGCGCTATTGCCTGCAAGCAAACGAATTTCCTTAGGGGACAGCAGTAATACTCTGAAGTGCGGCGCTCGGGTGGCGCTGTTTACCAACGCCCTGAGAGAGAACGATTCACCGATAGCGATGTTCTCTTTTACGAAATTTGGTAAGAACGTCTTCTTGGCCAAGTAGCGGTTTGCCAGTATGGCAACACTGCTGCCTGCCTTTTCCTTGAAGTCAACCGTATCGATCAGTGCTCTTATATTCTTGATCACCGCCACCACGTCTTCCAAAGGCACCGCTGTTCTCTGGAGTCTCCGCTGGACTTCGTTCACCATAAACTCCAGTCTTGTTCTGCTACCGCTCGGTCCCCATTGTTCTCGACGCAATTGCAGCATGATCGAAACCGATGGATAGTCGCGAAATTGTTGGAGGAGACGTATCTCCGAAAGATTCATGTATGTTCCTTTAACGAATCAAAATATCAGTCAGGTACCGAATTTAGTGCCTGCCACGCTGGTTTACGAGTTTTCGCGCCAAATCGATCTAGTAATTCGAACGCCTGTTGCCATCGTAAGCATGTCTCTTCCAACTAAGCCATTGGAAGCCGATGTTGGTGATGGAACGAGTATTCATTCGCCCGGTAAGGTAAGATCATTTACCCTTGCTCTACAAGCTTCTCAAGCAGTCGGAGGAATTATGGCTACTAGCACCGGTCTCAAACTCTCCACGTTGTCCTATGTCATTATTTACGTGCGCGACACGGAGAAGTCCGTTGTCTTCTACCGCGACAAGCTTGGTATGGCAGTCAAAGTAAATGACCCGGGGTGGGTGGAGCTGGAAACCGGCGCCACCACGCTGGCTCTTCATAGGACGGAGTCGATGCCGGAAGTCAAGGATGGGCATGCATGCATGGTGTTCAATGTGGACAATGTCTACGAAGCCGCTCGGGCGTTGAAGTCCAGCGGAGTGACTTTGAAAGAGGAGCCTCGCAAGGTCTGCGAAGAAGGCGACATGGTCGGCATGTCCGCTGATTTCACTGATCCGGATGGCAACTTGTTGTCCGTGTTTTCGATGGTTCCGAAGAACTAGGACGCCGGCTAATTCGCCCCGCTAAACGTCTTTATCAGCAATGACCAGTCTGGATACGACTCGTCATCTGCTGTTTCGAAATGGAAAGCAGATGGTTTGGATAGTTTTACTCGGCCACGTGGCATGGATTAAAATGCAGAGCCGACCGTAGAGGAATTGCTGGCAGGGAATGGCAGAAGGGCTGCAGACTATACATTACCACCAGGGACTGATGACTTTCAGCATCCCTGACGACTGGATGTATGGATTTGACGCTGAACGAAACGAGGCCGTGTTCTACCAGGAACGAGAAGGCGCCGGAGTTCTGCGCCTTCACTATGCGCGCATCGTGCCCTTCAATCCCGCCGAGAAGTCGGTGGAGGAGCTGGCTGCTGAGTTTGCCGAAGCAGGGGAGATATCAAAGCGGGAAGACGGGTCGCTCATGTGCACTCGTACTGAGCAAATAGATGCAAATGAGCCCCTGCTCGTTTTCCACTGGCACAACATTAGCCAGGTTGATGATAACTATGTGCGTATGGCTCACCTGAGTTACACTGCCTCCTTCGACGAGTTGAACCACCACGAGTTTCCCTATCAGCTCGAGACTCTCAGCAAAGAATTGACCTTGCTCACCTGGTCCGACCCGAGTGACTTTTATGACAATCTGCGCACGGTGCTGTCGCCGGTTCAGACCCTGAACGATTCTATCGTTCAATACGGCATCTCGGAACAGGTATCGATGGCGATTGCTTGCGCCGTCCAGGGCAGTGATTTTATGGATTTTGTGCCTTACGCGGATTTGGAAGCATGGTGCATCCCTCCTGATGAGGCTTGGCGTCGTGCCTTCGAGAACATGGATCGTTTGCTTGCGGAAACACCCGTTACTGTTGAAGAACTGGTGGACGGTGTGCCCATGGCCTTTTTCGAGACCTCGGCGGTTTGGCAGGCTGCGCTGATTACGGCGCCTTCTTTGCGAACATACGTCGAAAATTCAATTGGTTGGCCCGTGCAAGCTTTGTTGCCGTGCCAGGATTTTCTTCACTTGATCCCTGCGGGGTGGGCGCCTGATTATGAGCAAACACAGGCGCTGTCGGCATTGGTAATCGATGAGTACATGAACTCGCCTTGCGCCCTGTCCACCGAACTTTTCGCCATTGATGATCAAGGAATCCATGCGAGCGGGCGCTTCCAGGCGGATGGATTTGTGGTGCTCGAACCGAATGGCGCGCAATTGGATGACATCGAGCAGATTGTCCAATCGGCTTATCCCAATCCGATTCACGCGCACGATTTCTACAATCGCGGTGTGTTTTATAGCACCATGTTGCAACACGAACGCGCCATCGAGAATTTCACTCGAGCAATCGAGCTTGAACCCGGGGTTGCTGACTACTATCGCAGTCGCGCGGTCGAGTACGAGCTTATGGGCGACAACGATCGCGCCAATCAAGATTCCCGTTACGCCAGCAGCCTTGGCTAGCCGCCGGAATTGCGAGCACCTCCTCTTCGATGGTTGTCGACCATCTTTTGGGCTGAGGTTCCGGCCGTTCCGGGCGCGATTACTGGAACTGCGGTTTGATATCCTAACGGTAGCGAGCTTCTCATGCCCGCAAGGGACGGGGGCGTTAAATCCATGAGTGAGATTTGCAACGAAGTCAGGTTCATAAGCCAGTTGGCACTGGACGGCATTACCCTGACTCGCAACGCTCGTGAAAAGGCATCGCAGCATCGTGAAGGCTGCAATAGTTGCATGAACTTTCATCAAACTTTGATTCAAGCCACGGCTTTAGCGTCGGACATCCCGACTGAAGACGTCTTCAACGCGGTTGATCTTACTGCGGTAGCAATCAAACTGCACGAGCTGATTGAGTCCACTGCCGAACCGGGCGTTCATGACCCTGAGGGGGAATGGAAAGGGGCGGGGGATTCCGAGCCGCAGGCGTCGAGTATCGAGTCGCGGCTGCAAGCTTTATTGGGGCCGCAATCAAATGAAGAACAAGCCATGACTGTGCGCACGGACCCGGAACTCTCGTCCGCAGACCCGGCGGATAGAGGCCAGCTGTTGTCCTCCGTTGAAAAGGACGGGCGATTGATTGAGACATGGTTGGACAAGGACGGCTGGACGGCAACTCGAATACGCTGGTTGCCCGGAGCTTCCGATGTTCAAGCTGCGCCGCCGCAGGGGGCTGTAGTCACCGCCGGTAGTATCGAGAGCTCTGCTGAAAAGTCGAGGCACAGTATCTTTGAACTAACAGAATCAGATGTGGATGCCATCTTCGGGCGGATGCTTACTTCGCGATCAAAGGAGCGACGGACCCCGGAGAAAGTTGTAATCGGCTTTTCTGTCTCCCCGACAGCCCGCGCAGAACTGGGTAAGATTGCCACTGATAAGCTCGATCCGATGATTGACTCGAAGGGCGGTATCCGCGATTTAGGGAAGTTTCTACTCGACCCCGAAGCGATAAACGCCTTTGAAAAGATCATCAAGTCCGGTGTGGTCAATGCTCTGGTAAACCGCCTGACTGCGGAACAGAGTGCCGTGCTTGAGAGGCTGCAGTCTTACATACATCAACAGCATTCAGTAATAGGCACCCTGGTGGTTGGACGTGACGGACTTGTGTTGAGTGCGCGTTATCGCTCGGATGAATTCTCCGAAGAGCTGGCTAACTGGGCTTTGTGCGCGTACATCAATTCCAAGACGGCCTCGGAGTTGCTCAATTCGACGCATTTGTATCACATCATCCTCGGCAATTCGCAGGGAGACGTGATCATAACCGACCTTGGTAAAACATTCCTGATCACCGTAACCGAGGGGCACGATGATGGAGACAAAGAAGCCCTGATGCGCAAGCTGGAAACGCTGTTGGCGTAACTTCAATAGTTATCGATACGGTACGCGGTGGCTATTCGTTCCAGTTGACGGTCAACTTTCCGGGAAGCTGCCGACATTTAATTATGTCGTATGGCTGCGTCATCATTTGTGAATTCATGCTTCCGCGTTTCGGCTTGTTCAACAGCGCATCGACCCTAATTGATTCGTCGCTGTGAGACACATGGACGACTTTGACCGTGTATCCACCGGAGGACTTCGTTCCGGCAAACACGGCAATAACCATGTCTGTCTTGAAATTTACGCGCGGCGCTGCTTCCGGCGGCGTTTCGGTTGCTTTGTGCTTGCGCCAGAAAGACTTCCACTCTTCATCGGTGCGAATAAGCCAGTTACTTTTATCTTCGATACCACTGCTAGTACCATTGTCGATTGAGGAAAATGCCACTCCTTCAGAACCTCCAGCCAAGGCTGTCGAGTTGAATGAAAATGCAAGCGCGACGAGCAACGGAATTGCCTTTCCCGCGCCTTTGAAATTTTGGTCCGTCATTTATTCTTCCGGTTGGACAACAGGTGCGGAGAGGTTGTAAGTCCAGGTTGCGTGCGATTTTGAATCGGTCATGATTAACGTAGGAATCTTGGCCTTCTCCATATACGGTTTAATCGGATCGATAATTCCCGTACGCAGGTTCTTATCAGGCAAAGTAGCGTCTATAGTGAGTTGGATCGGCGCATCCACCGTCTTTTCCGCGGGGGTCCCTGCGGCTACGTCGGTCCAAGAAAGCTTGCCGGTGCCGCCGGCGTTGGTGAGACCCTTTTGCACTTCCGTTTCAATAATGTTGCGGGCATCGAGAACGGTTAGCTTGTCCATCGGATCCTCAGGCGGCGGACCTTGCGTCAGCAACTTGCCCATCCACGAGCTTGAGATGCCGGCTCCGACAAGTCCGACTATGACAATGAATCCCAGAATAAAGGGAAGCCAATTGACGCCAGGCTCTTGTGGTTTGTAAGAACCGAAGCGCCCACCACCACCGCCACCTTTGCGCGCAAACTGCTTCGTGCCGCAGCTGGGGCAAACTTCTTCGTAGCCGTGTAATGGGACTCGACAACCTGGACAATCATGCATTGCTTTTATTGGCCTCCAAGACCGTCATATCCACTTTAGCAAATGTTCCACGCCAGAGGAACACTTGAGCGGTTCTAGGACGCTGCTGGTGTAAATTCCTTCTTTGGTTCAAATGGCTGCATGGGTAGCAAATAGCCAAGAACAAAACCGGCAAGAATTCCTCCGGCATGCGCCCACGCGGCGATGCGAACCGCCTCTTCATGCCCCATTGAAGATGCCAGGTTGACAATCTGGTCGAATACAATTTGCATAATCGCAAGGCCGGCCATCCACTTGAGCTCAGCGGTACGCACTTTTGCAGGAAGGATGTCCTTCAATCTGAGAGTGGCTGCGGCGCTTGCACCGAACACGCCCATAACGGCTCCCGAGGCGCCGACGGCAGGTTCGTGCGGCGTCAACAACATTTGTGCTACGCCGCTCAAAATTCCTGAGCCGAAGAAGATTATCAGAAACCGCGCCGAGCCGTATACATTTTCGACGTGCTTACCTAGCCAGACCAGACCGAAGAGATTCATGAAAAGATGCGATAGGTTTGCGTGCAAGAAGATGAAGGTTAAAACTCGCCACCACTCGCCTTTGAGAACAAGATCGCCTTGAAGTAATCCGCCCGAGAATATTGTGAAGTAAATCTCGTTAATCCAACGGTTGTCTGATACTTGTCCGGTCAATCCGAATGCAAAAATAACTGCAAGCACCGCCACCAGGCGGCGGACCGCCGGGCCGCGTTTGCCGGCATCCATAATCCTGGCCACTGTCATCGCATGATCGCGAACAATTCTTGCTCGCCGCAGTAAATCATCGGAAGCGCGCGCAGTAATAAGGGGCAGCATCGGTGCCGTCACGTCGGCCAATCGATCCAGGCAAGCTGCAGCTTCGTCTAATTCGGGAGGAAGTCCGTCGCGGCGACGCCGGCTTGTCTCGACTCTGTTGCGCTGGTAAATCACGCGGTCACGCCAGTTTTCATCATTCTTCGGTAACAAGGACAGACACCTGTCGTATTCTTGCAAAGCTGTTTCGACGTCTCCGTTGGTAGCCGCACAACGTCCCTTCCAGAAATGACGACCATACTCCGGAATTCCTCCCGGTGGTGGAGGCAGGGATTTGAGCAAGTTCTCGAGATCTTGTGTTGCGCCGCACAAAGAAAACAAACTGACAAAAATGGTATCGAGAGAGTCTCTTTGATGGAAGTTGGATGCGATTTCTGCGCGTTCCAGACATTCAATTGCTTTGTCGAACCGCCCCAACTCACAGTAAGCTCTCATGGCGGAGATTGCGGCTTGCGCAGGATAACGCGCGCCCTTGCGCTTCTCTTGCAAGTCTTTTTCATGGGCCGCTACCGCTCGCTCGAAAGTCTCCAGCACCAGCGGCCAATCGCGGTTCATGACGATACCGGTCAAAGAGTACGCTGTAAGTGTATCGCGCATTTGCGGAGGCAAATCGAATTCGTACCATTTGTCTGCTAATGCTTCCGCTTGAGCATTTTGGTTCTTCGAATAGAAGTCCAGCATATTGACCAGGTCGATCCAAAAACGCCCGGGGGCGCCCCATGCAAGAAAACGCAGCAGCCCTGCTTGCTTGAGAGCTATTGTGGTTCGCATTGCTGCTAAGTGACTTCCGATGGACGATACAAGAATGCGCCTGCCGACATTGAAGGTGAAGAACAGCAACCAGCCAACAAGTGCAAACAGCCAAGCCGGTTCCATAATGAAACCGCAGATGGCAGTCAGGGCTATCAGCAGATGCTGCGCCAGGTATCCTGCCGACCAGCGCAACGGAACCCGTAAACAAGCTGTGACACCAAATATGGAGCCAATCAACAACGGTGCAAGCCAGAGCTGAATCTGGTTCATGGACTTTTCGCGCTGGCCGCTGGTATTGCTTGCACGAACCTCTGCGTAATGAGCTGCGGTCGAGTTATGGCCGAGCCGACAACAACGGCAAACACCCCGAGCTCAAATGCTCTGGCTACTTCTGCCGGCTGCCAAACCCGTCCTTCCAGAACTACGGGAACTGATAGCTCGTTGCATAACCGGCGAACCAGATCAAAATCCGGTGGCGCATCTGGTGGCAGCTTCGTTTCAGCGGTGTATCCGTAGAGTGTAGTAGAAACTACGCTCGCTCCGTACTCAGCTGCCAGAGCACCTTCTTCAAGTGTGGACACATCGGCCCACACCGGTCGCTTTAACTCTGTTGCGATACGACCGATCAATTCTTTCAGACTGACTCCGTCGGGACGAGGCCTGTTCGTCGCATCCAGGGCAATTATGTCTGCACCTGCATTTGCTAACTCTTGAGCCTCAGCAAATGTAGCAGTGATGTAGACGCTGCCATAGCGCTCCGCATCAGGGACGACGCCTTTGGTAAGTCCGACCAGCGGCACTGCTGTTCGCGCTCTGAGGTACCGGATGTTTTCGACTCCTTCGAGTCTCAGCCCTTTAGCGCCGCCATTGAGAGCGGAAAGCGCCAGGGCGCAGATGTGTTCCGGTGCGCAAAGCGGTTCTCCTTCGGCTGCTTGCGCAGAAACAATCAGGGCTTTTTTCAAACCAACCAGTGGCTCAGCCAATTCGTGTTCGGGAGATTGAGTTTGACTCAAAGCGGGCTCCTCCATCCAACGCCCATATTATCCCGCCACTGGGTCGGTTTGCGCCATATTCGAGCCACACCCGGGACATTTTTGGCACTCTTGTGTTCGCACCCGACAGCGTCGAGATACTAAACATGCGGGTCTCACTGGAATGATACCTTGTAAGCGACCTTTACAAGGAACAGGAAGCAATGCGGTTCTTTACATCGAGGGGGATCGAATGCAGTTCACACACCTTGGTCGATTCCGACAAATAGTCTTACTTCTTGCTCTGTAGAGCTTTGATGCGTTTGTCTACTTCGTTCGCCCGACCTGGCTTGTTCCGGGCTTGCAGGGCATCGGCGTATCCCCTGAGAATTGAAATTGTGAGTGACTTGTCCTTGATGGCGCCGGAATCTACCAGAGAGACGAGCTGTGTGTAGAGCTTCAAAGCATCTTCAAAATTGCCGTCGGCCATATTTGACACAGCCAGTAGTTTGAGAACCTTTACACGCTCGGGGCTATTGCTTATGTGCAATTTGTCCATTTGCGCCAGTTCAAGTTTGAAGAAAGAAAGGGACTCCGCCCGTTTCTTTTGAGCTGAGCAACAAACGGCGATTGAGTGATATACATCTGTGTATTCAGAATGAGGTTCTTGTGCTCGTTTTCTCAGTTCCACCAGTGACAGCTTCCACATCTTTTCGGCTTCCGCCATGTCGTTTAACTTCATGTACGCTTGCGCCATCGCACTGTAAGTTGTCCGTCTGTGGTCGAGCGGATCTGTCTTATCGCTGTCGGTTAAGGTGAGCGCATCTTGTAGCAGTTTGAGAGACTCCCGGTATTTGCCGTTGTGATATTCTTCCTCTGCGCTTTTGTACAACACGTCCCAGTTTGCCGAGCTGCGATTTGCCTCAGCCGAGACCCGATCTCCTTCCTCACCATAGAGCAGCAGAAGCGTTTTCTTATCGCGTTCGCTGAGCTTGCTTAACTCGGTGCTGTAGGCAACGAATTGGTACATGGCGTCGCCCTGCTCTTTGCTGTGATCCAGACCCAGCGCGTGCCCAACCTCGTGCACTGCAATACGCTCGATGTAAGAACTTGACGTAACTGGACGTCCCTGTAAATCGACAGTAACCATGGTAATTTCAGCTTTGCTAATTTTGCCCGCCGACTCATCAGGAATGATGACGGCTTGCCCGCCCTCAATGCTCGAAACCAGTTTCTCTCGTGAGTTTGTCCAAGTACACGTAATTCTGGCATCTTTCGGGGTGTCAACGAACTTAAAGCTGATAACGTTGGGAGAAGCGTCCGCCCACAGGTGGAATGCGTTTCTAAGTGCGGTGTCGAATTCGGGTCTGTAACCTGGAACCTGGTCGCCGCCTTTAATATAGACCGTTAAAGGCATTGAGGATTTATCCCATCGTATGCAGTGTTGAGCAACACATTCGCTCAGATAGTTTTCGTTCGAGGGTGATACTAGCGATGCTGCTTCACTTAGTTTAGGTGCGCCTATTTTCTCTTCAAGTGACTTTATGTATTGGCGCGCTGATCCCGCGTTTTTGCCACCCGGCGCAAGCTCAAGGTACTTCTTAAAGCACTGTAGAGCCCTGCTGTTGTTGCCGATCATCATGCCGGAGGTACCTACGCAATGCCATCCGTCGGCAAAAGACGGATCGAGTTGCACGCACTTCTCCGCCTCTTCCATCGAACGCTTATACTCGCCGAGCTTAAAGAGCACGATGGACATATTTAAGTGAGCTTCAGTGCAGGACGGAAAGTACTTTACTGCAACTTCCAGCGCGGACTTTGCGCCTTTTATATCCTGCTTATCGATTAGCTGCACTGAGCGCGTGTACGCCTGGTACCCTTTAGCTTCGTCGGCGGTGATTTTCTTGCCGTCAAGTTCGTAAGTATAGCTGGGGGTTGGGACGTGAGAAGATTTCGCTCCTTGTTTGGCCTTGGCAGGTTTGGCTGACGCAGAATTTCCCTTTGAACCCGCGCAGATACCGGGGCTATTGGAGGACACCAGGGCGGCCGAGAGAAGAGCCAGTATTGGCCAATTCTGCGTCATTTGCCGTCCCCCCGGGAACCAGTGATACCGACTTCTGAGGCTCTTTATACCCGTCGGCTTAAAACCGGAATCATTCTTACCAGCTTCAGTTTTCGGTCCGAAACTCTCCGCCCGGTCGTTAACTTTAAGAGCATTTCAACTCGGACCACAGCCTGTCGTAAATGAAGATCGCAGATCCAATGTCATTGATCTCCTCGCACTTTGCCAGAACCCCGTCCGATGGGTAAAGTTCCGGATTGTGTTTGAGTTCGTCGTCGACGAACTCCATCGCTGCTTGATTCGGGGTTGCGTACAATGTGAAGTTGGATAGTGCGGCCGAGACTTTTGCCTCAAGAATATAGTCGATCCATAAGTGAGCGTACTCTACGTGCGGCGCGCCTGCGGGAATGCACATGTTATCCGTCCACATTGAACAGCCACTGGTTGGAATCACATACTTTACCGATTTGTTCGCTCGTGCAGCTTGCTGCGCGTCGCCGCTGAAGGCCAGCGATAAGTGGCTGTCTCCGGTGCTGAGACTGGTGATTACCTGGTCGGATGTGTAGCACATTACCATTCGTTTCTGCGCTTTTAGATCGTTGCAAGCTTCGTGAATCAGGTTTGCGTCGACGCAATTCACCGAGTGTCCTCGATGCTTTAGTGCCATCCCCAAGCTCTCTCTGGCATCCTCCAGCAATGTCATTCTTCCTGCAAATCGCTTGTCCCAGAAAGCTTCCCAGCTGTCAGGGTATGCTGCCGGTGAAACGATAACGGAAGAGTTGAATGCTATTCCCGTGGTACCAAATGTATACGGGACTGCGAAGTTCCTGTTGCTATCTGCCGAGGATTCTAGATTGCGAAAACGAGCCATCAAGTTCTTGAAGTTCTTGAGGCGGTCATGTTGAATGTTTTGCAGCAGCTTCATTTTTCGAAGCTTGGTTACCGCATAGTTGCTGGGCACGACAATGTCATAGTTCGATGCCCCGGCCTGGAGTTTTGCAATCAGTCCTTCGTTGGAAGACACAGTGTCATAGACTACTTTGATACCATAACGGCTTTCGAACTCGGGAATTGCCCCTTCATGAATATAGTCCGGCCAGCTGTAGATATTGAGTTGTTTCTGCGCTGACTCTGCCGTGTTTCTACCGCAGGCGCTGAGAACGCTACTGTATGCGGTGGCGGCAGCAAGACCAAGGAATTGGCGCCGGGTAATCACCACTACTCCGGGGTCTCTTCAGGACGCAAATCCGGTATCTCGACTAGATACGGCTTGAGCCAATCCCTCAAGTCTTCCGCGTGTTTCGGATAACGCAGGGTCAATGCACCGGAATCATCGCTGGAAGTGGACTGCCAGACATCTTCAGTGACGATGAAGAATGGAATTTGATTGAGCGTCGATTCTTCCTGCACCGCGTTGTACAACTCTTGCCCGGTGCCCTCCACGAGTTTTTGCTCGCACAAGATCAGGCTGGGAAAGTTTTTTTGTGCCAGAAACATCGCCAGGGCAACGCTTGTGCTCTTTACTACTTCGCACTCAAACTCCGCCACGGCAGATTTAACGAATTCGGCCAGATCATCATTCTTGCCGGCACATAGAATACGGATGGCCAATTCATAACTCCTGTCGTAACTTCCTTGATCTTAGAATGAGACCAGCTTCGTTACCACCGGGTTTTGTGTTTGATTAAGAAGACTCCTCAAGAAGTGCTACTGTAAGTATTCACACAGAGCTTTGTCTGCGTTTAACTTCCTCAGTTTGCGCATCGCTCGGATTGTAGTCC
This sequence comes from Candidatus Obscuribacterales bacterium, assembly GCA_019752635.1. Taxonomy (GTDB): domain Bacteria; phylum Cyanobacteriota; class Vampirovibrionia; order Obscuribacterales; family Obscuribacteraceae; genus JAKFUT01. The sequence continues at coordinate 57,186 of JAIELX010000060.1, forward strand.
GTCTGACGGTGCGTCGATCGCAGTTCATCTCGTCGGCAATCTCGGCATCGCCGGGATGCGCCATACCTGTGAGTCCGTATCGTAACTCCATAACCGTGCGCTCCTCATCGGAGAGATGCGCCAGCAGGCTGTTTATTCGTTTAGAGAGCAGGCAGGACTCGGCGCAATTCTCAGGTGAATGTTCTTCATTTTCGTCCGGAATCACCCGATCAAGCATGTCGTCGCCGTCGTCGATGCCTGCCGCGTGTCCGTCTAGCGAGAGTACGGTCATTTGACTGCGCAGAATGTGCGCAATATCTTCTACTTGCATTCCGGTCAATACTGCCAGCTCCTCAGCGCTGGGAGGCCGGCCGTGCTCCTGGTAGAAAGGTTTGGATGCTTTTCTCAATCTATAAAACTGTTGCACGACATGCACGGGAATTCTGATGCAGCGACCGCGGTTGCAGATTGCGCGCTGGATGGCTTGCTGAATCCACCATGTTGCATATGTTGAAAATTTACTACCGCGTGCCGGGTCAAACTTGGCTACGGCTTGGATGAGACCGAGGTTTCCTTCCTGAATAAGGTCTTCCAGGTCGAGACCGGACCCGGTGTATTTTTTTGCGATGCTGATCACTAGCCGCAGGTTCGAAGCTATCAGCCTGTTCCGTGCTACTACGCTGCCGCCTTTATAGGCCCGCGACAACCGAATCTCATCCTCGGCTTTCAAAAGTTTGTGTCTGCCGACTTCCAGGAAATAGCTCTTAATGGCGCTCAGTTCGAATCGATGAGCTATCTCATACTCTTCGTCTCTGGGGGGGGCGACGACCGCCGTGCTTTCTTCCGCTTCGTCCGGTGATGTGTCTTCGATTTGCTCCTCTACAGGATCGCGTACTTGCCTTAAGTGAGGTAATGGTTCTAATAACCGCGAGGCATACATGATCGCTCTCTCCTTACATAGCGCCATTATCAGGTTCGCATCGCATCGCAAGGCGAACGCACAACGTTGGTTGGCGCGTATCGTGGATTTCTGACGGGTGCCAACGGCTAGCGCCGTCGAAAAATTTGTTTGATGCCGACTCGTCTCGGACTCGCCGAAGCCAGTCAGAAGGTTGAACACAGTTTTTTTTCCGTTACTGTTCATTATCCCACCTTTCGCACTAGCCAAGTGGAAAATTCATCTTTACGACGTGATCATTTTGGACGCTTATCAAGAAGGGCTGTGGCTCAAGGGATTTGGGGCTTGACAGCTTGCGAAATGTGTAGGTAAACACCATTGTTGTAGGCTTGTCCAACCGTGTTGTTTACCATTTGAGCGTTGCATATGTGAGCGCTATGTTTCGTCGGCGGAGCTTGCGATCCTCCGCGTGTCCATGACCTGGTGCCGCTCTTGCCGTGCCACCCGGCAGTTAGTGCTGCACCAGGCTCGACGTACGTTTCTTGAACTCAGCGCAATGTGAACTCACTGCGATAACTCGGGAACGATAGACCGGTCGGTCGTTTCTCCGCCGGAGAACTGGATGGACAGGCGCTTGTGATACCCGGAAAATGACGCACTGGAGAAAATCGTTAAAGGCTCTTTAGTGACCCTTTAATGACCTCTGCATGAACTCACTTATAGAAAGAGCGGTTTCGCGGTCGAAACTGAGACCGCCAATCAATCTCAAATTTGTGCTGATTTCGACGCGATGTGATCTGTTTAAGGGGAGCAGGCTCACTGGCTCGTTTTCAAATACTCGCATCTGATAGAAAATAATCTTCGGCGAGAAAATAATTTTTTTGGGGAGCAACAAGTCTTCGTCCATCGGCTGAAGACGCCTGATTCAGAAGGCATATCAAGATTGTGACTGCCTTGGGTTTGTGGAAGGGCTAGAGTCATTAAGGGGGATTTTGCCCCCCGATCGTTGAGCTGCCCCCCTTTTCAGATTCACGGGATGATGATAAAACCTTAGTATATTCCGGGAGGCAATAATGGCTACAGCAAGAACCACTAAAGCGAAAGCAGCGAAAACGGTCGCAGCATCTACGCGGAAGAAGGCGTCTCGTAAGAAGTCACAATCACCTTTGGCAGTTTGTCCAACTAACGGAGCCGGTTGGTGCCCATATCCTTTTTCCGTTGAACAGCTAAAGAAGAGGCTCAAGAAGAAAGAGCAAGAAGCTCGGAAATTGGCAGCAGCCTCCACATAAAAATGAGCGGAAGTTTGCTCTAAGTTAATCGATCATTCAAAGAGCAGGCCTGTCCTGCTCTTTCTGTTTTTCGATACGTACCTATTGTTCGATAGCGTTGTTCAGTTTGAATCGCAGCTGAGCCGCTTCATGTTCGTGCTTGGCGGCTTCGTCTGCATGGTTGGTGGACCTTAGGAACAGCGCAAAGTGTTCATGCGCTTCCAGAATTTTGCTGTCGTCCCCGGGCGGTCTTTTGGTCCTGATATCCAGGAGCCTTTGAAAAGCCATGGTTGCCTTGTCGGTTTTGCCATGACGATGATACAGATCCGCCAGACCCGGAAGGTATTCTGCAAAGCGGTGGTTATCCTTATTGCCGGTAGCTTTCTCGCACTGGTTGGTTGCCAGCTCGTACAAGCGATCGGATTCGGTGAAGTTGCCTCGGCGGTCCTGCACGAGGGCCAGTCCCACCAGGGCTCTGCACACTCCCGGCTCAGTACAATCGGCACTTTCGGCGGCTTTCAGACAGCGTTGGAATGCCTCTTCCGCCTGGTCCAGCAACCCGCTGCTCAAAGCCTCCGTACCTTGCTCGTGCAAAAAGAGCCAGCTCTCTTGAGCCGTTGCGGACCTGGTTGCCGACCCGACCAGCAGACTGGCGGACAGGAGGCAAGAAACAACCTGAGCGCGAGTCATGGGCGTTTAGAGCAACTCGATATGCAGTTCGTCGAGTGCATCGTCTAGCCCGGCGCGCATGCGTTCACAGTAATGCAGTGCTGCAATTGCTTTGTCGATCCTCAGGCGTCCGTTTGTCACTAGTTCCTGGCAGCGGCTTGCTGCCTCCATTGTCTGGGCGCCGACTTTCCCGGCCGAAACCAGAATCTGACCAAGGTCGCCGCCATGTTTGCTGCGGACTTTGCGCGCTGTTTCCACATCAGCTTCGGACACCAGCCCGGCTTGCTTCAGCAGTTCGATCACTTTTTGCATCGCACTAACATCGCGGCTCACGCCGGTTGCAGGCTTGGCCGGGGCAGCTTGTATCGGCTTGTTCGGCTCGAAAGCCGAAGTATATGGTGGTGTGTACGCAGGTTCTTCGGGCGCGTTGCCGCGGTTGGCACTGGCACGTGATTTGGCCCTGGCGCCTTCGGGATCGCGCGCCCACGCCACGACATCATCGTCAAGAATTCCCCCCAACTCAGCCGCACGTTTGAGGGCGAGGACGGCTTGTTCATTACTCAACTTGCCGACTCGAACCAGTTCCTGGCATTTGAGAGCGGCATCAAGGCATTTCTCCGGCACAATTCCTGCTTCCACGAATAAGTGTCCAAGCAAAAGGTTGGGAGTGCCTTTATTAATGAGGTCGATAAAATTGGTAAGTTCAGGCGTGACTAGCGGCACTGAATGTGACGAAGTGCTCGGAGCCGGGGCGGGAGCCGGTGACGCAGGCGTGTAGGGGGGAGCCTGAAACGGTTGTTGTGCGGGCTGGCCGGTCCAGGCGGGATTGGCGGATGGCTGCTGATAAAACGGTTGTTGTTGGGGCTGAGGTTGTGGCCAGTCCGGATTCGGGTAGGGCTGCGCCGGACCCGGTTGCGGGTACGGTTGCTGCTGCTGCGGATAGGGATTCTGCTGCGGCGGATAGGGCTGAGCGGGAGGGTAAGGCGTGGTATAAGGCGTCTGCGGTTGCGGCGGATATTGTTGCGGCGTCGCTGGATAAGGTTGCGAATAAGGCTGGGGCTGCGGTTGCGGCGGATAAACTTGATGCGGCGATGAATACTGGCCCGGGGGCGGGTAAGCTTGCGGCGCTGGATTGGGTGGCGGATACTGCTGCACCGGAGCGGGCTGCGGGGGCGGTGTCGCCGGCTGCGCCACTTCCGCCGGCATGGAGTTTGCGCCCTTGTTGGTACCCGCCGACATGCAGACCATGTCGAACACCAAGTCTAAATCGCTGTGCGGGCAGGTCCACAACTGCAGACTTCCCTGTTCGCCCTCGTACATCGACCAGACGGTTTCGTTGGTGAAGTTGTCGAACTGGCAAGTGACCAGATAAATCTTGGAGTGAATGGTCGGTTGAACAGGCAATTCAAAACTGCAACCTTTGATTCTCATCGCCCCGGTGAACAAGGCCGCGATATCTTCCTGTCGCGGAGCTCTGTCTACCAGCGGTAATCGTTGCCTGCTCGGTGGTTGGTTGTTGTTTGACTGAGGTTGTTTCGGTTTGAACATCAAAGACGCCCGTTTCTCCAGGACCACCAATCTCTGCCGTCTAATCGGTAGTCAAAAGCCACTAACTCGTTTATGCCCATCTTTTCAGCATTCGCTCGGAATTTCTACCACCATGATACACGGTGACGGTATCTTGCGTAGAACCCCTACGTCCGAGTCGTCCCGGTGCTTACAACCATCGGGACGGCGAATGGTTGTCGAGCGGGGGGTGCTAGGCGCGAAACACTTGCTACCAGGCGGAAGTATAGCGTCCATCGGCTTGTTTGACGCAGGGGGCCCAGCAAAGACCGAACTCAAGAACTCTAATGTTCGTTTTGCGCGCTGGTATCAAAACTCTTTCCAGTTGTTGGCTGATCGGGTCCAATCTTGTTTGCAGTTTCGACATCTCTATTTGAAACTCTTGCTCAAGCGCGGCCGTTTTCTGGTTCAACTGCTCGACTACTTCTTGTGCGTGTTCGACATCCTGCTTCTGCCGGGCGGATTTATTAGCCGCGTTCAGAGCCGAGCCGGCCTGGCGCATATTGCCGCGACTGAGCATCTTTCTGCCCATGACGGCACCTAGAATGGTGCCACCGAGTGCCAGGGCCGACTGCATGTCGGCCTGACGGGCTTGTGCTAGTTCTTTGTCCAGCGTCTGTTTGGCACGAAGCAACTTGTCCTGCACTGCGCCCAGCTTGTCGCTGTACTTCTTTCGCAGTTGCTCTAGTTGCCTGTCGCGATCTTCATGCGAATCTTGCATTAGTCGAATGCGAAAATCGCGCTCAGTTTCATCGGGATGCGAGCTCAACTTGGTCACGGGACAGCGGTAAATTTCCAGCTTTTGACTCTCGAGGACATGAGCAATAAAGTCCTTCTTCCAGTCAATATAGGCTTTAGCGGTGGCTGCGATCGCCGGCAGCTCGGCAAACTCAATTTCTTCAGCAGGAGCGGTGCTCATTTCTTCGCTACCCATTTTCACCGCGAAGCATTTATCCCAATTCACCGGCGCCGTCTCTCCCTTCAGCAGAGTGAGAAACGTGACTTGTCTTGTCTGGTCGACTTGATGTTTTATATCGGTGAACCGCACTTCGGCGCGTCCTGCCAGCATTGGTTTGTAGACCAGTTTTGCGTCGGACGGAACCGGTTTCCTCACAGGCGCGTAGCGGACGTATACGTCCGGAGGCAACATCGGCGGTAATTTCTTGGTCTGAGGCTTAGGGGTATCTGCACCTTCGGTAGAAGACAAGTCGGCTGGTTCAATTTTGCGGCGCACCGGCTGCACCGCCGATAGTGTCTTCATTTCGTTACGGCTCATCGGACCTCGCAACCATGAAAGACTCCATCGTGTTTCGAGCAGGACCGGGCCGTCCTCGTGAACGTTGTTCATCAGGAAAATACGCCGTTCCAAACTGGAAAGAAGCCGGTCTAATTCTTGACGATCGAACTGGCGACCTCCGGCATCGGCTGCTGTCTCGAGACCCTCAAGCACTCGCATCTTATCGCGCTCGGTCTGAAGGCGTCCGATAAACCAGGTGCCTGTATTGCCGAGCGCTTTGTAATCGAGGTCCACCGGGTTCTGCGTAGCCAATACCACTCCGAGCCCGAAAGCGCGAGCCTGCTTGAGCAAGGAGATCAGTGGCGGTTTGGACGGCGGGTTGGCGACGGGCGGGAAGTACCCGAGAACCTCATCCATATAAAGAATTGCTCGCAAGCTCGTAGTTCCGGACTGTCTGCGGACCCAAGAGAGCAGCCTTGTGAGCAAGAGAGACACGAAGAACATTCTTTCACTGTCGGGCAAGTGCGCTATGGAAATGATGCTGACCTTGGGTTTTCCCGAATCGCCGTAGAGCAAGCGGTCGATGTCCAGAGGCTCGCCTTCCAGCCAACTCTCGAATCCGGGAGCTGCGAGCAGATTGTTTATGGACATGGCGAATTGAAAGCGATCGGCTGCGGAATAGATTGAATCCAAAGGCATCGCGCCAAGCTGCTTAAATGGCGGATTCGCGATCTTTTCCACCAGAGTGTACAGATTCAAATCTCGTCCTGCTTTCCATTCGTAACTTAGTATCGACGAAAGCAGAATGTGTTCTTTGCTCTTCAGCGGGTCGGCTTCGAGTGACAGCAATGCCAGAATGCTTGTGGCCGTGCAGTTTATCTGTTCGCGCAGCAGGTCGCTATCTTCCAGCACGCTGGAATCGGGGCAGTCGAAAGAATGCATGATGGACAATGAGGTTGCGGCATTGCTCGCCGGTGTGTAAATAGTGAATTCGGCAGCGTCCTTCAGACGTTGAATTCGATCCCCGTCTTGCTGCCATTCTTGTAAGCCATTTTTCCATTGGCTAGCTATTTGCGACGCAAGCTCTTCGGCGGCAATTCCTTTCCGTCGGCATTCGTCCTGGCTGATCCATGGCAAAAAGGAGTTTGCATCCAGCGATGGAAACGTAAGCAGTAAATTAGCTAAATCCCCTTTGGGATCTATAGCGATTATCGGTATGCGATCAATTGCAGCTTCTTCGATGAGGTCGATGCACAAACCGGTTTTGCCGCTGCCCGTCATTCCGACGCAAACTGCGTGCGTTACCAGGTCCTTCGAGTCATAGAGGATTGTTTCCTCCGTGCGGCTTTTCGTGTGCGGATCATATCTTTTCCCCAGATAAAAGACGCCAAGCTTTTCATAGTCGTCCATTCCCGTCACCGCCTCATATGTGCAGCAAGATATTATCACCATTGTGCATTAAATAATTTGCGCCTGTGTCGACCGGTCAATCAAGCTGATATCTTTGCGGGACAGACAAGGAGTTGAACATGGTTGTTCTGGTTCTTAATGCCGGCTCAAGCAGTTTGAAAGTCAGTCTCATTGATCCCGGACAGCGCAGTCGGTGTGCGGCAAGTGATGTTCTGTGGAGCCATTCTTTCGATATTTCAATTGCCGACTCATCCGATGAGCAGATTGAGGCTACCATCGGTGAAGTTCTTGCCAAGCTAGAACCGTCAACGAAAATCGATGCCGTTGGGCACAGAGTGGTGCACGGTGGTGTCAAGTTGGTGGACACGGTGTTTTTGGATGAGGACATGATGGCGGAAATTGAGTCTCTGTCTGCCCTGGCGCCATTGCATAATCCGCCTGCGCTTAAAGTCGTAAAAGCGGCAATGAAGGTAATTCCGCGACCTCGCCATTTCGTTGTTTTTGATACGGCGTTTCATGCGGCGATGCCTATGCGTTCACGGCTCTATCCTCTACCATGGTCCTGGTACGAAGAAAAGCAGATAATGCGATTCGGCTTTCATGGCACAAGTCATCAGTACTGTGCTTCTAGAGGTGCTGAATTGATGAACAAGCGGGCAGATGAGCTGTTGATTGTCACTGCTCACCTTGGTAATGGTTGTTCACTTTGCGCGGTTCGGTATGGTATTAGCTGCGATACTACGATGGGATACACGCCCATGGAAGGGTTGATGATGGGCAGCAGATGCGGCTCAATCGATCCGGGCATTCTGATTCATGTGCTTAAAGAAGGAATGTCCGTCGATGAGCTTGACGTGACGCTCAACAAGCAGTCCGGCATCGCTGGAATCTCAGAAACAGGCAAAGACATGCGAGCTCTGATGGCTGCGCGAAAAAATGGTGATGAACGTGCGGTTCTGGCTTTTGATGTGTTTGTGCATAGGCTCAATTCCGGCATCGGCAGCATGATTGCTTCATTGGGTGGCTTGGATGCCTTGTTCTTTACAGGCGGCATCGGTGAAAACACTGCAGAAGTGAGAGCGTCCGCCTGTCTCAATCTACAGTGGTTGGGATTGTCGTTGGATGAGAGTCTGAATGTGGAGAGTTCCGGTGATCGTATCATTAGCGCTTCCGGTTCTAAAATCGTAGCCGCGGTGGTTGAAGCGCGGGAAGATCTTGCGATTACCAATGAATGGCTGAAGTTATCGGCTAAAAGTTGATGCTAAGCGGATAAGATCTCAGCCGGTGAGTTGAGCGGTCCAAGGAGAAATTCTATGGAAAAGCGGGCGTTTGGAAAGACTGGCATGAATGTGTCTGTTCTTGGTTTCGGTGGCGCCGAAATTGGCTTTCAACAGGTGGACGGTTCGACCGTATCAAAGTTACTGAACAGCGCGCTTGATGCAGGTCTCAATGTCATCGACACTGCTGAATGTTACGTGGACAGCGAGGAGAAGATCGGGACCGCAGTAGCCGGACGCCGTGACGATTTTTACCTGTTCACGAAGTGCGGGCACAAAGGCAGTTATGACGTAGATGCATGGGACAAAGACAGCATTACCGCGTCTATCGACCAGAGTCTTAAAAGACTACGTACCGACCGAGTTGACTTGGTGCAGCTGCACAGCTGTTCCGAAGAAATTCTGCGACAAGGCGATGTAATTGAGGCTCTGCAACAGGCGAAGCAGGCAGGTAAAACACGCTTCATCGGTTATAGCGGCGACAGCGCGGCCGCTGTCTATGCCATTAATACCGGTGCATTCGATGCATTGCAGACATCGTTGAACATTGCCGATCAGGAAGCGGTTGATTTGCTGTTGCCTCTTGCTCGCGCTAAACAAATGGGAGTAATCGTAAAGAGACCGGTCGCTAATGCGGCGTGGAAAGAGAAGAGTTATCCCGATTACTTCTACATTCAAACTTACTGGAAGAGACTGCAGGACCTGAAGTATGATTTTATAAAGGGTAATCTGTCCGCTGAAGTGGCGCATGCTCTGCGTTTTACGCTAATGAACGATGGCGTCCATACCGCCATAGTGGGAACGACGCAGCCGAATCGCTGGCAGCAAAACGCTCATGAAGTAGCAAAAGGCCCGCTATCAAAGGCAGAGTACGACAGTATCCGTAGTCGCTGGAAAGAGGTCGTCGCAGCCGATTGGGTCGGACAGAACTAATTAGGAACTGCAAGTCCATCACCAGGATGCGGGTGGAGACCTATGGCGAAAGCCCGCGCCTGGCGCTCGCGCCGCCAAAACTACCAGCCGGAGTTGGGAACGGTCAGCCCCAGGTCGATAAAAGCCTCTTCCAGTGTGATCTCTTGTGAGTGCCAGATTGCCAGTGCTTCTAGCGCTTGTTCCTGGGTGATTACGTTCCTGCGAATGAGTGATCGACAGCGAATGAAATTATCTAGCGAAGGTTGATTAAGCAGTCCTGTTGCCATGAATAGTCGGGATGCTATTTCGGAATTTGAAAGCGCCCGTTCCAGCGCGGTTTGAATGTCTTGCTCAGAGCAGAATCCCGAGAATTTCATCATGTCGACCAGCGACAAATCAATTCCTGCGGGCGGGCGAGTGGTGTTACCACTGGTGCGAGGAACGTTGCCCCGGTGGGGTTGCGGTCTCTCTGCGGTCTGTGAGCGCACCGGCAAATCTCCGGTGCCTGCCACTGCTCGGGTGGTGCCACCGGTAGTCGCATCAAACACGGTGTCGTGATAAGTGCTTTTGTTCGCGACCTCGTCTGCCTTGGCCCAGAACATAACTGCAGCTTTCAATGTCTCTACTGCTTCGTTACGTGTAATTTTGCCGTCTCGAATTTGTTCTTGTGCGGTGAGTACCATCGGCAACAGTTGCGCGGAGAGCACTCCCTGAATGACCAGTGTGCCACCAAGCGGCATGCCTGTCTCAAAACTAGCATGCAACGCACTGTCCAATTGATGCTGAGAAACCATGGCGGAGTCGACAAGTAACTCGCCGAGTCTGTTGGATGAAATGTCTGCCTTCGGTGCCCAGCGTAACTCGGCCAGTGCTTCTTGCAGCGAAATGTCCTTCTTGTAACTGGCCTTCAAGGCGGTGATAGCGGTATCAAAATCAAGCAATCCGTCCCTGACTAACGACTGCGCTTCAATTGCAGACTGCAAATTTTGTTCGGTGATCACTCCGGACATCACGATCACTCGACCGATTGGCAGATTCATACGCTTGGCAATTTGGATCGCTTCTTGCAAATCACCGCTGTTGACTACGCCAACTCCGGTCAGCAATTCACCGATCTTGACGTCCTTGCCTAGCGCTGCTGTATCTTCGCTCACTTGCAACCTCTCGGGAGTTTCAACATAGAGTTTATACGTTATTTTTCCCGCAATGACTAGATAATCCTCAGCCAGTTCCAACACTCTTAATCGTTCGGGATGAAGTCGGGGGACCGTGCGCGGTGAGTTACGATAATTCCGCGCTCCTGACCGATACTGCGCATTAGCGAAAGCTGAGTCTTGCGCTTAACCAGCTCAAAGACATCATTACGAAAGAATTAAAAGAGTGACTCCTGGAAACAACAACTATAGGATTAAGTCTGTAACAGTGTGCACCTTTGGAGATCCCTGCTCATGGCGATGGTTTCAAGAGTAGTCCTATTCCTTCTCGTCAACGCCCTCGTGATGATCACCGTAAGCGTCCTGATGGCAGTTCTCGGGATTGGTCCGTATCTTTCCTCATACGGATTGGACTTCCGCTCGCTGGCGGTCTTTTGCCTCCTTTGGGGCTTTGGCGGTTCGCTCATAAGCCTGATCACGTCCCGTGCCATGGCGAAGTGGACCATGAACGTTCATGTCATCGATCCGTCTACACCGGATCCGTCGCTGCGGGCGCTGGTGACTATGGTTCATGATCTTGCGCGACGGGCCGGAATGGAAGTTATGCCGGAGGTTGGTATTTATGATTCACCGGATTTGAACGCGTTTGCTACCGGACCGTCGAGTTCAAGAGCCCTGGTTGCTGTTTCTTCAGGGTTGTGGAGTCAAATGAATCGCGACGAGTTGGCGGGGGTTCTGGGGCACGAAATTACGCACATCATGAATGGTGATATGGTGACGATGACCCTGCTTCAGGGCGTAGTGAACGCGTTTGTCATGTTTCTTTCGCGTGTGATTGCCTTCTTCCTCGTCAATCGCGACAATGAGCGACCGGGCATCATGTACTACGTTGTTCAAATAGGGCTGGAGATCCTGTTTATGTTTCTTGGATCTATCGTTGTGGCCTGGTTCTCGCGTATTCGCGAATTCAGAGCGGACAAGGGTGGTGCTAAGTTGGCCGGGCGCGGAAGCATGATTTCTGCGCTTGAAGAGCTTCGTCGGAACTACGAACCGATGCCAACGGCGCAAGCCTCTGCAATCCAAACTCTTCAAATCAACGGGCATCCTACCGGCTTGATGAAGCTGTTTGCCTCACACCCGCCTCTGGAAGAGCGCATCGAACGCTTGATGAAAGAAACAGCAGCCTAGTGCTTAGTTGCCGGTGCCGGCCGTCGCTGGCGGTGCCGGCGTCGGCGCAGCGGCCTTGATTTCGCTATCCAGTTGCATCAGGCGATTTTTCAATTCAGTCGTTGATTTGCTGTCTTTTCCGTTGAGGTCCTCGCTGAGCTTAACGGCCTCAGCCAGGAAGACCCGAGCCGTGTCCAGCCGGTGGTCTTTAATGTAAAGCTCACTCAATGCCGTGTCGGCGATAATCACTTCTGCTTTGGCCTTATTGCTGGTCGACTTTTTCCCGAGCTCGCGAACGCGCTTGTACATTTGTTTCGCGTTCCATCTCCCTGTCGACACTTTGTTGCCCGATTCGCTTTCGTTTCGGTGGATCTCGCCGAGCTTGTTTAATGAGCTGAGCATCTCAGCGATGTGATCATCGCCTGTCGGTTCATCTAATGCCTTGTCGGTAATGTCGACAATCGTAAATGATTCATCCGATCCTTTGGTGCGCTGTTTCAGTTTCAGAGCCTGGTGATAGAGCCTTGAGGCCAGCACTGTGTTGTTGGCGGCGGCGTATCTGTTGGCGAGTTTTTCGGATGATACTTGCAGTGCCGTCAAGGCGTCGTCATCGTTGTTCAGTCCGCCGGATGCCGCTATGGAACTTACGACGCGGTAAATGTCTTCAGGAAACAGGGCCGCCAGATCGCGCAACATGGTTTTATTGTTGGCCGTTCTGAAAATGGCCCATATGGCACCATCGTGTGTCATTTTGTGCGAGCTGCCGTGTTTCTTTGCGGCCGACCTGGCCGTTGCAGGATCCGTTCCCGCGGGCTCGCTCTGCTGACTTTCGTTTTCCTCAGGGACCTGTTCGGAGTCCGATGAGCCACTCTCGTCCAGGTGCGGGAGCATCTTTGCTATCGCCTCTATGCGATTGAGTTCGTGCTGTCGCTCGTTAAATTGAAACGTCACGAAGGTGCCGATGCAGGCCGCATAAAACGTAACGGCGATTTTGAGAATCTCAACGTCGCGTTCCCAACTGAGCCAGCCACTTTTTTTCTTCTCCGGCTCCTGTTTCGGTTTCTCGGGTGTTGCGGATTGTTTTGTTTCGTCGTCGGCTGCCATGCTATTCCCTGGTTGATAGCCTTATATTATCCAGGATCTCAGATACTGATATTGATTTTTTGCTGGATAGCCCATACTCTTGCAGAGTCTCCGCCGACACAGTTGTTTGTCAAGGAGCTTAGAGCATGCGCTATACGGGCATGCTTTCGAAATGACCCGAACCAGGAGTGGTGCTAATGACAGCTAGTTTGATGGAGTCGCTAAAAGAATCAACGGCGCCAATGCATAACTCAGCGGAGGGCAGCAGATTTCAAAGTCTACTGACCAATGGCAAGCTTCCCCTTGAAGTTTACGCCGAATACCTTGGGCAGCTGTTTCTAGTTCATTTTCACTTGGAAGATGAAATGCGAAAGCACGCCTCGTGTGCGAAAGTGCTCACAAATGAACAGTATCAAGTCGATTTTCTTGAGAAGGATTTGAAGGCTCTGGGGCGCGAAACAGCTTCCGTAAAGGCGCTTTCGTCTACCCGTTCTTTGCTCGACTTGATCGCCTCAGCCTCGCAGAGTTGTCCGGAAGCATTATTGGGCATGCATTACGTTCTATTGGGAAGCAAGCATGGGGGCAAATTTGTCGCCAAGAATGTTCAAGTAAGTTATGCACTGCAAGATGGTGCAGGGAATACGTATTTTGATCCCTACGGCAATTCCTTCATGCCGATTTGGCGGCAGTTCAAAGACGAGATGAACAAGCTGGAGCTATCGCAACAGACCTTGGACACAGTCTGTATCGCAGCTGCCGATATGTTCAGGCATATCACCATGATAGGTGAAGAGCTGATGCCTTCAGTGGTATCACGCTAAAACACATTTGTGAGCTATGTTCTGTCGTCCGGGCGCGCCTGAGTGGCTAGTTCGATGCCGTCTCTTCGAGGTCCGGTCCGTCTTTCGAGCCCACTTTCGCTTCCAGTTTCAGGATCTCGTTCTTGAGTTCTTCAAGCTGCGCCGGTGTGGCGAATGAATGATTGCCGACCAGCTCTGCTTGTCTAATCAGATCGAGCTTGGCTTTCAAGCTTTCCAACAGGACTTGCGAATCTTTACTGTCGCCTCGTGCTAGTTCAATAGCCAGGTTAAGCTCTTCGTTTGCCTTAGGGAAATTACTTTGATCGCGATCAAAGCTGCCCAGGGTGTAATAGGCTTTGGAGAGAAGCCTATTCTCTTCAGCTGTTTTTCGCTCGATACTCTTGCGGATGTTGAGAGCACCGATTAGTAAGTCACGCACTTTATCGAAGTGTTGTTGTTCGGTGTAGCATTTCGCTAATTGTGTTTTGAAGTCGGCCATTTTTGGCGCATTTTGCAAACCGGCGTTCTCGTGCACTCTCATTGCCTGCATCAGGAGTTGTTGTTCTTCGTTGTGAAGATCTCTGGAATGCAGCCGCACCGAGATGTCGTGAATTCCGATTCCGGTAGAGCGAATCTCGTCCCGTCGTTTCTTCTTCTCGTCGTCTGAATTCGGGGGAATTTCCAGCTTGGAGAGATGGGCCTGATTCAGTTCATAATCCTTGCGAATTCTGTTCGTCACAATCTCTTTGAGTTCGGTACGAATTCGCTCTTGTTGCTCTACTGCACCGGTCATTTGGTAGACTTTGTTCTCCTCGTGCAGCGTTTTTTCTAGTCGAACTTTTTCGTCCTCAAAGCCGCGAGCCATGTCCTCGGCTTGCTTAAACAGCTTGTCCGCTTCTGCCTCTTTGCCGGCGCTATGAGCATTGTGCGCCAACTCCAAGAGTTTTGCCCAGTAAACCCGTTCATACATGGACAGTCTGTCCTCCGGGGGACCAAACTGAACAAAGATGCCGGCCAATGTAACTCCGATGATTCCGACCGCTACCAGCAACGGCACCAACAAGCCAGGGCGTGCGGGCTGTCCGCCAGAGGCAGGAACTCCAGTAAGCGAAAGCTTCATTCGATTGAATGTTTGCCCGAGATTGCTCTTCTTTTGAACAACAGGAACGGCGCCGGCGCGGTATCCCTTGACGCCGCTTTCCAGAGCGGCGTCAAGCATGCTCTGTCTCAGTTCGGCGACTGTTGAATAGCGCTTGTCCGGGTCTTTCTCCAGACACTTCATAATTACCGCTTCCACCGCCGGCGGTATCGCGGCATGGGGGGCTGTCGTACTGAACGGGGGCGGTTGTTCTTGAAGATGCTTCACGACCGTGTTGATGTATGTATCGCCAATCAAGGGTGGCGCACCTGAAAGTGTTTCGTACATCAGACAGCCGAAAGAATAGATATCGGAGCGCGCATCCATCGACCTGCCGTTGCACTGCTCCGGACTCATGTACAGGGGGCTTCCGAAGATTTCACCCGTTTGCGTCAACTGTTGGCGCGCCTTGGAACCTTCTTGCGGCGATGCTTTGGCGATTCCGAAATCGACCAGTTTAACCAAATCCGTGCCGTCATCATCGGTCATGATCACCAAATTACTGGGCTTAATGTCGCGATGGATAATTCCTTTCTTGTGGGCGTGTTCCAAACCGTCGAGCGCTTGCTTGAAAATTTCAATGGCTCGAGAACAGGGAATCGCTCCGTCGTTTTCGACAAGGTCTCCGAGACTGTGTCCTTCCAGGCAGTCCATTACCAGGTAGGCCTGTTTCGGCTCGGTTTCTGTGAATCCGAAATCGTGAACTACCACCACGTTCTGGTGTGACAGCGAACTTGCTGCTGAAGCTTCGCGTCGAAATCTTTCCTTGGCGACTTCGTCGTTGGTGAGGTCGCCATTCAGAAGCTTCAAAGCCCTCTCTTTTTCCATGTACTTGTGACGGGCTTTGTAGACGATGCTCATTCCGCCTTCGCCAAGAACGGAAACGATGTCGTACTTGCCAAGGAATACGGTGCCGACCAACGAGGACGTCACTGCTTTTTGCAGCAATGAACCATCTTCAGGGCATTTATCGATGCCGACCGGATACTGTTTGCCGCAAACTGAGCAAACTTGCACATATGTATTAGAGTTCCGCTCGTTCAAGTTGAGGCTTCCGGATAGAGGAGAATCCCTACCATTGTATCCGTTTTGCGACTTGGGGACGACTCTTGCTCAGCACCTTAACAAGAGCAGTGCTCCTATTCGAAACGCCCTGGCACCAAGGACACATGGACATGCGACCGGATTCTCGCGGTTTCTCTTCGCTGTTACATCCCTTAGAAGGAGATCAGCTAAGGGGTGGCGGCGTGAATTCTGTCCAACTGCAGCTGCGCTGCCGTCCGGCGCTGGTCACCTTCGGGCAGCAATTGGATGTACTTTGTCAGTTGTTCACTGGCGCCGGCAACATCGTTTGTTTTTTCAAGAACTTTGCTTAGCAACAAATGCGCGTCGAGATTGTCGGGAGCCAGTCGGATTGCTTCTTTGTACTGGTCGATCGCCGGATTTACCTCACCTTTGGCCACGAGCAACGAGCCGAGATTGAGCCTAGCAGAAACCAATGCAGGGTCTAGTTCCACAGCCTTTTTGATATGTCCGAGGGCCAGGTCTAGTTGACCGCCTGCCGACAGCGCAAAACCTAAACGATCGTGCAAGCTTGGCATTTCAGGATACATGTCTAGCGCATCTTGTAGAAGACCGATGGCTGACTGAATGTCGCCCTGACTGATCGATTTGTCGGCCAACGCACACAAAATCACTCGGTCCTTCGGATTGAGATTGTATGCCTTTTCCAATTCGCGGCGGCATTCGGCGGCTTGACCGGTGGCATCCAGTGTTCGTGCATAGTTAGTTCTGTAGAGCGCGTCTTCCGGGCGAAGAACTATTGCTTGCTTCAGCTGTTTCTGCGCATCAGCCCATTTACCCTGCAATGCAAGGGCCACGCCGTAATCCGCCATTGCATCCGCGTATGAGGGATCGGTTGCCACCGCTGCTTCGTATTCGAGTACCGCTGCCTCTAAGTTTCCTTCACCCATCAAGCGGCTGGCTTTCAAGTAATGCGCTTCAGCACCGAGAAAGTTGCGCACCGAATCTGGTATCGCGCCGGCGCGCTCAAGTGGTGGCGTTCCCATGGTAAGCAACGCGCCGCTCCAGTCTGCCTTCAGGACCGGAGTTTGCATTCCGCCTGCAGCCTTGGCGTCGAGCTGCGTGTTCTCTTTGGCTTTGTCAAAAGCTTCCTGAAGAGAGATCAGACCGTCTTTCTCCTTGAGGGCTTTTGTCAAATTTTCGGAGAATCGCGTTCCTCGCGTTGCCTGGTCCGGCTTACTGGAACACAACAGCATGTAGCCGTGACCGAGCACCAATTGATTGAGGTCGACGCTGAAATTGGTTTTGAGATTGCGTGCCCCCAAAAGATTGGCCGAACCACTGTATGGCGAATCTAAAATAAGGACGATGCGGTCCGATTTGACGTGATCTTTTAGCGACTTCATGATCGACTGCATCGAAAAACACGAACCGTAAATGTTATCCAGCGCGCAGTTGTAGGTACACAACCAGGTGTTGCCGTCGGTGGTTGGAAAACCCTGCGTGGCAATGTAAACCACGACGAGATCGTCTGGTCCGGCTAGTGTCCCAAGCCAAGACGGGCTCAGTGCGTTCGCTATGTTCTGCGTGGTAGCGTCGTCGTTGCATAGGAATTTGACATGGTCTTCGTCGAATCTTCCGCCCCCGGGGCTAATCAAATACTGGTAAAAACCTTTGGCCGCTTTATCAACGAGTTGATCGTTGTTCATTCGTTTGTCTTTGAACTTTCCAACAGCGATCACAACCGCCCATTTCTGCTTTACCGGTCGATTCAGCGGTTTGCTGTTCGGGTCCAGGTCCTGTACCTTGGTAAAGTTCACCGAAGGGGGCTTTACCGACTCGGCGCCCCGGCCCGGGGCTGTTTGACTGAGTCCGATGAGCAGCGCTGCCATGGGAGCCAAGCTTTGTATTTTACTTATGGTCGAGCGCGACATCGACAGAAAGTACCCCGTCTGGATTAGCGTATGAAACTTTGACTAGATTGGCTTCCAATGCTTGACCGGAGGCTACTGCCAGTGATGAGTTATTTTGGATTGAAGCGGGAATGATGACAGGGTTCGGATCGCCCCAGGTAAGTTCCATGCGGGTTGGCACCAGGTCTTTGGCGCCGCTGCGATCCGGCGATACAAATGCCGTGAGCAAAGCAGGATCTTGAGGTTTTGGTTCGATTGGTTTGCGAGAAAAAACAATGCTTACTCGCTCTTGTCCGGGGGTGTTATCAAAGCGAAGCCACGACTTGGTAGGCAGCGCCATGTCACGCAACGCCGCTATGCGATTGTAGCGTCCTGTTTGTTCATCAGGAAAGAGCACCGCATGTTTACCCGATGTCCCGGCTTTCAACAAAATGTACGCGTATCCGTCGACATTGGCGCGAACATGCAATCGAATCTCGTCGCCGGAGCGAAAAGAAGTCTTGTTGTTGCAACGAAATCTTTTGCCGTCGCGCATCAGTTCGATCCAGTATGAAATCGAAAGCTTATCGGCACCATGTGAGGTTGCCGACGCAACAGAGGCTGGAATCACATCGCCTTCTTTTGTCTGGACAACCTTTTGCGGAACTTCTTCCGGTGGTTTTGTCATGGCCAGCTGCGCGGAGTCGTCGACCTCTTTGGTGATCCGTTTATCCAGCCAGCCAGACACGTAATTAAGGTCGTCGACTGAGAATTGACCGTATTCGAAAATCAAATGCTCGCCAGTGCTGCTTAAGGCAATATCAAAATTCGGCGTGTTCAAGTGGTCCCAGACGTCCCATGTGCCGGAAGGTCTAACCAGTTTGTCTTTTGCGCCTTGAATCACCAGTACCGGCAATTCTTTTACTTGAGAAGCCATGTCGAAGTTCTTCTTCATGAATCCCTGGAACACCATCAACTCTGCCGGCGAAAATTGGTTGCGGCCTCGAGGGTCGTTTTTCCACAAGTCGCGCAGGTCGGCCTTTTCAGTGGCGTATTGGATGACATGAGTGCCGACGTCGAATCGCTCGCGAAAACCGCCGCCAAGTATTCGCAGCGGCACGTGCAAGTCGTCTCCCAGTCCACCGAAGCGATCGTTGGACGGCACTGAGCTGATCAACCCGGCCACCAATTCCGGATTCTCTACCGCTGCTCGCAGCGCGACTGCTCCACCCATTGATTCACCGAGCAGGAAAATCGGCAGTTTGGGGTAACGTGCGCGAATGCTCAGGAGGACCTGGCGCACATCTTTCATGGAACCGTCAAAGTCCAGTTTGGGCTGTCCCTGCTGGTACCAGGTGCCAAAGCCGCGAAGGTCCAGCGCAAATACTGCGATGTTGCGATTAGCCATCGCCGTGGCAAACTGCCCGTAAGTGCCGCGATGAAGACCGAGTCCGTGAATGCAGAGCATCGCCGCCCTTGGTGGACCGACCGGTGCCCAGTAACTGGTCGGCGGTGACTGTGCGAAGGCTGTTTCCGGGACGGGGCGGTCGGTTGTCGACGATGCGGCAATGGGGGCGCCGATCCCGCCAGCATCGATTGTCACGGTCGAGAGCAATGCAATCAACAGACCGGCACTGAGATATCGAGTTGATTGGTGCATCTTTGCTTAACCTTCCTCGGCGATAGCCGTCAGTTGCTAGTCCGTAATCAACATTCCGCCCGCTAAATTTAGGGCTTACCCCCGTCAGCAGGTAGTAATCTGATGGTCTTTGACGCCTTTTCGGTCGGTGACATTATCGAAAATGATAACAGGCTCCTGGCTTGCTAGGATATACAGAAGTTAAGTTCGCGGAGAAGCAATGCCAATGAAACTTGTCCGATTTCTTGCCGGCGCTGTCGCTGCAATACTTGTGGGCGATGCGGCCGTTGCCGCAGACGGAGCCAAGGACCTTTTTTACAAGCAGATGTCCAATCCGACGGTGCAAATCAATACCGGTGTGCAATATTGGATTGAGCTGAAGCGAAACGGACGAGTAACCAGAGTAAACAATAAGTTCGACTTTCGGTCGGGCGACCGCATCAAGATTCACGTTAAGTCGAACATTGACGGTTTTGCCTACGTGATTTTGAAGGAGGGAAGTGAAGGTGAGCATGCGGTGCTCTTTCCCGACGCCAAACTGAGGGACGACAATCGCATCAAGGCTGGAATCGACTATGCCTTGCCCGGTGACGGTTATTTGATGTTTGATTCTCATCCCGGCAACGAAAAACTGATGCTAGTGCTTTCGCGCGGTCCCGTGCGTGCCGATGACTACTTGAAGACGAACAAGCCTCGTGTTCTGGTCGCTTCCCGCGAACCGGGAGCCAAAGATCTTGTCCCCGGGTCGGCGGTGGTGTCCTTTGACGACAACAATCAAATTGCCGACTTGCAAGTTGACGAATCTACCCCGATCGCATCGGCAAGTAGTCACGCAAGTACAACAGGACCGGCAATTGCCACTGCATCTGATACTATTAACCCTACACCGGCAGCCGGCACTCCCGCTGGAAACTTTGTAACAACAGTAGTTGAGAGAAATCCGCAGGTAGTTCTGGCTCTGGATATCGTGCTTAGCCATAAGCCTTAGTCTCCAGCAGTGCATCTTTGGACTAAAATTCTCCATGTGCGCCCGGGCGGGTTAAGGGTTATTCCGGCGCATATAGTGGAACGTTTCTAACTGGCATCTTGACGCGGAGATTAATATCGGACATGGCTATGGCTGTCGGTCAGTTGCTGGACGAGCAATACGAAGTGCTTTCTTTGATAAAGGAGGGCACAAATAGTCATGTTTACAAGGCAAAAGAGCGTTTGACCGGGTTGCTTTGCACTGCCAAAGTGTTTAAGACCGGTCAGGGCAAAGATGCTCTGGTTCGCTTTCAACAGGAAGGCGGCACCATTCGCAAGTTGGACCATCCGCGTATTCTGCGTTTTCAGACGTTTGGCGCTGCTGAATCCGGTGAGCCCTACGTTATTCTTGACCATGCCGAGGGCGAGAGTCTGGAAGACTTGCTCGGGCGAGAGGGGCTGCTGCCGGTCCCAAAAGCGCTCGACCTGTTTGAGCAAATCTGCGATGCTCTTGGCTTTGCCCATCACAGTGGATTGATTCATCGCAATCTCAAACCGTCGAAGATTGTTGTCACTGCCAATTCTACAGATACTATCGAAGTTGTCGTTTTTGACTTTGGCATCGCCGGAATCTTGCGATCGGACTACAATCAAATTTCCAATTTGACCAAGCCGGGGGCCACTGGCTACAGCCCGGATTATATGAGTCCGGAGCAGTGCATGGCTCGTCAGATCGATGGACGAGCCGATATTTACGCGCTTGGTTGCATCATGTATCGGGTGCTTACCGGCTGCAAGCCGATTCAGGCTAAGAATGCCATCGAGGTTCTTGCTAAGCATATTAACGAGCCGCCTCGCAATTTCAAGCAGGCCAATCCTGCCAACAGCGTGTCGCGCGAATTGGAGAAGATTGTCTTTCGCTGCCTTGAGAAAAATCCGGAGGATCGTTTCGCCTCGGTCAGCGAATTGCGTCGCGCGTTGGAGAACTTTCAGGAGCGGGGAACGGCAGGTCACGCCGTGTCGCACGTCTCCATTCCGGGGGCGAAGCCGGAGCCGGCGTTGAAAACTAGCGACAACAAGGCGAAAGAAGCAGTTAAACCGCAACCGCCCGCGGCGAAAAGTGTCGAGATCTCGACACCGCCGCCGCCACCGACTCCTGCCTCTGTGCAACCTTCCTCAGAGTCTTCGCTCCAAGGGCATTTGCCGGAAGCTACGGCTCCCGAGCCGGTTGCCGGGCCGCAGGAGAGTAAAGAAGCGAACCCGAAGATGCGCAGGCCAAAGCCTGTTGCTGGCGCATCACATGGTGTTCCTTCATCGAACAAGTTAGGACCGATTTTGGTGATTGCGCTTCTCCTGGGGGGCTTGGCTATTGCTGCTGGCATGTCTTTTAAGCCATCTCGTGATCCCTCCACGACTACGGGGACGGATGGCACTTCCAGCACCAGTGTTGCTACTGCCACTGACACGCTGACGAACACGTCCGCTGTTATGTCTGCGGCAAGCGATTTAGTAAATCTGTCTGAAGGAAAGTTCTGCGAAGTTGTGTTTCCGCGCTTGCCTCAATCGGTAAAAGGACTGATTGAGAAGGAAGACTCGCTCGATTCCATGGAGCAATCGGGCGGAGAAGACTGGGTCATGGCTCAGAAGATCAAACCGGCATTGGCGCAGGTAACGAGCGGTTCCATCGAGGATGTCTTTGCGCGCTCGCGCTTGGCCGATGTTCTGCTCATCAATGAATTTAATGCGGAAGCTGACGCTCTATATGAAACGAGCTTGACGGCGCAGAAATCATTCGGTATGAAGCCTCAGTGGCTGGCCGATCGAACCCGCGCCGGAGCTGTAGCCGCAGGGTTGACGTATGGCCGCACTGACCTGGCCATTGAGGAACTGATGGCCGTTTGCCAGGAGCAATTGCGCAAACCCAATGACGCAGCGTTCAAAGAAGTTGTTGCGCAGCTGCAATCGCAAGCGAAAGGCGTCTCAGAAGTTCTCTCCAGCACGGGGGTAGCTGACAGTGTCCTGGAAGAACACTTGCGTACCATTCTTGCGTCGGCTGACTCTGTGCAGTCTCGTAATTTTGAACTGAAGACATTCACGCTTTGGTATTTGCTAATGGTCAATCTGAATAAGAAGGACAGCGATAAGGGTGTTCGAAGACTGCTCGATCAGTTCGAAAGTCTGACCGAGCCTGTTACGAAATCGCACACAGCGGTGGGATATTTATTGTTCCTGGCGTCGCAGAAAGCGCGCGACGCAGGTGTTGTCAATTTGGCTCGACGAATTGATGAACTGGCCGTGAAACGACTGCAATTTTACGATTCACTCGATCCACTTTTTATGGCCTACTCGCGTTGGTATCCGACGGGATTGCCTGGACTGACAGTGCGTAGCGAAGCGCCTGCTAGTGCTGCCTCTGGCGATTCAGCCGCGGACAGCCGGACGAGCACATCAACGCAACCGTGAGGAGGACTGAATTTGCCAATGAAGCCGACAATCATGAAGTCAACCTCTACAAGGAAATCGAGCAGAAGCCGGTCCGTCATTCTTTTATCCGCTGGATTGTTATTGTCGTCTGCGGCAAGTATGATGCCACCAAATGCAGTGGCGCTGCCTCAGTCTAAATCTGGTGGCTCCAAAGCGGCCTTCACTGCCGCCTCCGCGTCGAAACCGATCGGTGACAAGTGGGCTGTCGTGATCGGCATCAGTAAGTTTGCCGACGCGAAAGTGCCCGGTTTGAAGTATGCATCCAAGGATGCACGTGATTTCTATAATTACCTGACCGATCCCGCCCTTGGGAAGTTTGAGAAGGATCACGTCAAGCTTCTGGTTGATGATCAAGCAACCAAAGTAAACATCATGGACATGCTTGGCGATTCATTCTTGCCCCATGCTGCCAATCCGGACGATCTGGTCGTGATCTACCTTTCCACTCACGGCTCGCCGGCGGGAGCCGACATTCGAGGCGTCAACTACGTTATCGCGTACGATACTCGCTTGCAACGCTTGTTCGCCACAGGTTTGGAAATGAAGCAGCTTTTGCGAATGATCAAAGAGCGCGTTCATACCAATCGAATTGTTCTGGTTTTAGATACTTGTTATAGTGGCGCCGGTGGTGAACAGCATAAGGGACTGACGCGAACTAACATTGATGCTCAGGGCGCTGCTCAGGGAATAGGCAGTCTGGTGATTTGCTCCAGCAGTCCGGAACAACGATCGTGGGAATCAGATGATTTGAAGAACAGCTATTTCACTCGTTACTTGCTTGATTCGCTTAAGGAATCTCCCGGCAGTACTCTCGATCATGCATTCTCCGCCATGAAGCAGAAAGTCCAGCAAAACGTGCTCAAGGATAAGGGCGAGGTGCAAACGCCCGTGCTGACCGGTACTTTCAGTGGCCCGCCTCTGCAAATTGGCATTAAGCCGGGTATCCTGCGCGCTGCGCCGATTACCTACGCAGTTGGCGATGTTGATTCAAAGTCTGCAAATAGTGCTTCCATTGATCTGAGCCAATACGGTGAGCACATGCGCAAAGCTCGTGAGCTAATGGATGCCAATAAATTTTGGGACGCTTCACATGAACTAAGTCTAGCGACGAAAAACAATCCAGACTCAGTGGAAGCACAGCTTACTTCGTCCGATGTTTACGATCTGCAAGGGCGATTTGCCGAGGCGCTGGAGTCCTCGAAAAAGGCTGTACTTAATGACGATGAATCGGCTAGTGCGCATGAGAGATTAGCTCGAGCCTACTTTCGCGTTTCGCAACCCGATGAAGCGCTCAGGCAAGCGCAAAAGGCCGTCACTTTGGATCCCGAAAATTCAATGGCTCACTATTGGTTAGGGCGAGTGAATGAGAAGAACTTCAATAGAGTCGATCTTGCCGAGCAAGAATACAAGCGTGCATTGGAGTTGAACAGTCTCAATGGACCCGCCTCGCTAGGGCTGGCTCGTGTGCTGTTGCGTCAAGGGCGTAACGTGGATGAGGTTGAACCGATAGTACGCAAAGCATTGGAAGCCGACGAGGATGATGCGGAAGCCCACCTCGAACTTGCGCGCCTGGTCAAGAAAAAGGGCGAGCTAGCGCAGGCGGAAACGCAGGTACGAAAAGCCATCGCTACGGATCCTAACAATCCGCTTTTGCACGCTGAGTTAGGGTCAATCTTGGCGGCATTACCGGATAAGGCGTCCGACGCAGAGGTGGAATTCAGGAAGGCGTTGGAGCTTGGACCTGCCGTCGGCTATTGTCACTTCGCCATTGGTAGTTTTCTGCTCGACAAACGTGACCGGGCGGAGGAAGCGGAAAAAGAGTATAGAACCGCCATAAAGCTCGATGATGATCTCGACGAGGCGAAAGTAAAACTGGCGAACTTACTTGTAAGCCGCAAGAAAGTCTATGACGAAGCTGACGATCTTTATCGCAAGGCTCTGGTTACCAACCCGCGCAATTACATGGCTCTGATTGGTATCGGCAACATTAAAGCGGAACTTTACAGGGATTACGCAGGGGCGGAAGCAGAGTACAAGAAAGCCTTGACGCTCAATCCACGTTCGGCGCTCTGCTATGACTTGCTGGGACAACTGTACGACTACAAGATGAATCGCGATGCTGAAGCCAAGAAGTCATACGAGAAGGCGATTGAATGCGATCCTCGTTTTGCTGCTCCTCATTTCCATCTGGGCATGCTCACTATCAAAACAATGAAGGAAAAAGATGAGCGGGCGCCGGTTGTAGCGCTGGATGAATTTAGGAAGGCGGCAGAGCTAAACGAACAGGAATCGGTTTATCGAACTAAACTCGGCTGGGTGCGTGCGAACTACCTTAAGAAGTATAAGGACGCGGAAGCTGATTATCGCAAGGCAATAGAACTGAATCTTTCCGACGCGGAAGCTCACTATCGTCTTGGACTGCTGCTGATAGAGAAGCTGGGGCAACGCAAGGCCGGCGAAGCAGAACTAAAAACTGCGATTGCTCAGAATCCCCGGGACCCTGAGATTAGAGCAGCCCATGAGCGGTTTGTCAGGTGACGCAAGCGCCGCAGTTGAGTTGAATGGCGCACGATAGTAATGAGGGAGCTGAGCAATCCGGGTGAAAGGATGGTAACCAGACCAGTCGTTACAGTTCTGATAAGCCTGTGCATCGTCGAAATGCTGCTGGCGGACCCTGCGTTTGGTGCCGATGGTACCGCCGCTGCCTCTGTCGGTAAGGCAACGGCAACAACAACAACTCCTGCCGTTGGTGCCTCATCTACGCCCGCCGCTTTGCCTGTCGGCTCAGCGGCGACTCCACCGGCGCCGTCCGGATTCGCCGATTTGTACGGCAAGGCGCAGGCTGTGAAGAACCCGGATTTGTTATTGAAGACGGCTCGAGACGATGAGGCGGCATTGCGATGGGAATCTGCCTGCGCCAGTTATCTTGCTGCTGCCACGGAACTGTGCGGAAGCGGTAATACGTTCAAATCCAAGCCGATAGTAGATAAAGTTGCTCTGCTTGGCGCCAAGCTGGACAAAACGGCGAAGCGCGCACTAATAGATGCTCTGGTAGCGGCGGGTGAAAGTAGTCAGGCTCGCAGCCGGTTCTTATCATCCGACTATATGTTTAGTGCGGCTCTTAGTCTCAAGGAGCAGCTGCACGAATCCGACGAGCAGCTTACTAAGATTCTTGTGAAACTAGCCGCTGTTCGTGGATTCGAGTCACAGTACGCAGCTGCGGAAGTACTCTACAGGCGAGCGTTGACGGCGTTGGAAGCCACGCGCAAAGAAGATGATCCGCAGGTGCTTAGCTGCCTCAGTGCTCTTGCGACAGTGTCCAGCCAGCGTGGAAACTTTGCGGAGGCCGCACCACTTTTGCAAAAACTGTTAACGCTGTTACAGAAGAACAAAGTACCATTGGGGCTAGGGCATGTAGATTATTTTATTCAGTTGAGCCAGGCACATCGCAGAAGCGGACAACTAGATCACGCTCGCGCTGAGATGGACCAGGCATTGGAGATTGTGAATCGATCTCTCAATGATGCGAATTCGACCATCGATAAAGATCTCGCCAATGATGTGGCTGATGCCCTGAAAGAGTCCGTGCGCCTGATCCTGACCGGTCGTAGTATTGACGACCAGACTGTTCGCGTTATGAAAACAGCGTACAAACTTCGCTTGCGCGCTGAGGGTTACGACGATGTCTCGTTGCGCGATCTTGAGGATGTTGGTAATCACTTGATCCGGATCGGAAAGGCGGATCAGGCGGTGGAGCTTTATGGAAAGGCTGTTAAGGAAACCGCCGAAGAGAGCGAACCGATTCGAGCTAAATTGCAGGAAAATTACATCAAGGTACTGACAGCGGCAAACCGGACCGCTGATATTGCGGCGATTGAGGCTGAGAAACAGCGCCGGCTTGCAGCTATTCGACAAGAGGCGGAGCAAGGTGCGGAGAGGGAGCTCAGTGAAGCTAAGAAGAGACGAGATAGTGATTCTGAGTCATATGTCCTTGCATTGATGAATCTGGCTCGCTTAAAGCTGGACAATCGCAAAACGCAAGAGTCACTCTCCTTAGCTCGGGAAGCGTTGTCGACCGCGCAGAAAACTCCGGAGTTTAACAATGAGGAGTTCATCAAGTCTCTCTGGAGTTACTGTACGAAGTATGCTGCCGAATCCAGTGAATCCAACAAGGAAGAGCGGTTCATATACGAAGTCGTTAACTTTGACGAAAAACAGCGGGCGGAGCACTACAACTACGGTCGCTGTTCCGATACCTCCGGAGTGATGAATTATTACAAGGACAAACGTCGCTATGCTGATGCTGAAGCGTTTTTGAAGCATGTGATTGCCGTTCGAAAGAAGTACCGTGCACAAGATGTCGTCGCTTTATCCACTGCGTTTGAAAACTTATGCAAGTTCTATAAGTTCAAGGGCGATGAGCCTCGTTATCAGGAAGTGAAATCGATTGTTTTGAGTTTCCTGGCTGTGCGCTACAGAAACACGGAACCGAAAACAATATTGCCAAGGCTGCTGGTGGTGTCAAACAGAATCCAGGATGGCGACTTGGACGAAGCTCAAACCATTCTTGAGCAAGTGATACCAACTATTGAAACACACAAGGAATCATCCGCCAGTAATCAGTATCGTACTGAAGCGATCAATCAGATTCGTCGCCTTACAGATATCTTTCTAGTAAACAACCAGGTTGAACGCGCGGATCCTTTCTTGAGGAAAGGTGCGGAGTTTTACGGCAAGGGAATCACTGGTTCGTTGCCGGACTACTGGTTGCAAATGAGCTTTGACAAAGCAGTTGATGCATACTGCAGCAAAGATAACTTTACTGCAGCCGCCGAACTTTTGAAGAGTGATATTGCGGGGCGCACCGCCAGGAGCGGCAAAGACAGCGATGAAGTCAATCGGGCACGATTGCGCTTGAGTGAGGTTTATCTCCGGCACTCGGACTTTGCAGGAAAGAAGGGCTTGCAAGAGCAGTCCACCGGGCTGCAGCGCAGTTCTGAGGCAGAGTTCAATGAGGTGGCCGAATCGATAGCAAAGTCGAACAAGGGCGTCTCTCCGATGCTTAAGCTGGCGGAGCGAAGACGCAAAACTCGCGCATTTTCTCCATTGACGAATGATGGCGATTACGAAGAAACGCCGCCCGTATACATTCGTCGCCATGCGAAGGACTTGACGAACCAGTCGGTCGAGGCGCCGAGGGAGCCACTTACGTTCGCAGTTTTCGGACGGTCCGAAGTGGTCATGGCCGGGGCGTCTACCTCCTGGTCCTGCAACAGCGACAATCAGCCGCCTTTGATATTGGATGCTGCCGGCGACGTTTCTAGTTACGGTAAGTTGAAAATAAGGGACGATGCGCGCATTCACGGAAACATAATCGGCAGAACCGTTTATATGCTAGTGCGAAAACTTGGCGAGGAGGCAAAAGCGATTGGCAATGTGCCGCGACCTTATCCTTTGCCTGAGCCGGTAAAGCCACCATCCACAAAAGCAGTACCCGTGGCAATAACGGAGGGGAGCCTTTCGCCCGGTCCCCCCGGGTTCATTGCTGATCTTGGCGACTTTGTGGTCAACGGCGGCAAGACCGTAAAAATTACTCCAGGAGACTACCTCGCGACTTCGTTCACCGTATCCGGTGGCGCTAAAGTTGAAGTTGTCAAACAAGTCGTAAAAGGTCAAGTTCAACCTGTTCGAATATTCTTGCGCGCGGTGCCGGATCTGCGCGTTCAATTGAATCTGGACGGCAGGTCAATAACTAACGGAGAAGGTGCTGCTGCGCAGCTGCAGTATTGGTATCCCGGGCGGGGAATTTTGATGTTGAGAAACGGGGCTGTGCTTCATGGCGTTATTTATGCGCCGGAAGCACTGGTAAACATATCCGGGAGTAATACAACCGTTGTCGGATCTGTTGTCGCCGACGAAGTGCGAATGTTTGGTACATCCAGGGCTGTTTACGATGGTGCTTTGCCGACGGCAAAGCAAATGGGACTGCCGCCTCTGTCAATCAAACCCTTTGACAAGAGCATCCCGGTAATGGACGGGGAAGATGGCGGGACCCTGATAATGGGTGGCGATCCGGACTACAAAGATGCGTTTCGCGCTCAGGAATTGCTCCGACTTCGCAAACCGGGGGCAGCAGTGGTGTTCTTGCAACGTGCGATCGCCGACGACCCTGTTGCTGCTAACTATGGGCTGTTTGCTCGATGTCGCTTGCTTCTCAAGCAATATCCATTAGCTCTTGAGTCATGCAACAAAGGACTTGCGCTTGAACCGAATAACCCGGTTCTGTTGGCGACACGCGGGCAGATTTATCAGGCTCTCAATCAAATTGATAAGGCGTTGTCCGACTTCAAGCGAGCGCTGCAACTACTGCCCTGTCCTCGGAATTATCGCGATTTGATCGCGTATGGCGTATGTTGGATGGGGATTGGCGATACTGCCAAAGCCGAAGAAATCTTTTCGGAATGCATCGCACTTAATCCGGAATTGAACGACGCATACGAGTACCGTGCTGCCGTTTACGATCAACAAAACAAACCTGAGCTTGCCTTGCAAGATCGCGAAAAGGTGAAACGCTGTATCGAAGCGCAGTTGGCAAAAGCAAATCGACCGCCGGAATCGACGCGCCTGCCCAAGTGATTTCCGGCGCCGCGACGGACGACTCTAGCCTTCTTCATCCAACGGGTCCGTTGTCGACGCGCACGCCATTTGCGCGGTTGCCGCTCTTACCGCTTTCTCCAGCTCTTCTTCCGGCGAAAGTCTGATGGCACTTTCCAACATGGCTTTTGCGTCGCTAACTTTGCGCAGGCGCGATCGCAAATCAGGCTCCGTCAGCTTTTGAATTACTAGGTTCAGTTCCGGCGAAACCTCTGCGCCATCGAGGGCGGGGCTAGAGCAGCTAATCGGTACCGGATCTTGTCCGACCAAGAGGAAATAGGCCGTGGCTCCCATTGCATACAGATCGCTCTGCAAACTCGGTTCCCCGCGAAACTGTTCCGGGGGCATGTAAGCTGTCTTTCCTACGACTGTGCCGGTGGTACCGTCTGTGCTGTCTTGATGAGCTACGTTGAAGTCAATTAGCTTCAGCGTCCCGTTGCTGTTGAGAATTAGATTATCCGGCGTAAAGTCACGGTGCACAACCGGAGTGGGGCGGGAAGCCAGGTACTGCAAAATTTCACACATCTGAAGACAAAGTGCGATCACTTCATTTTCAGCAAGTGGCCCGTCTTGTTTGACCTTTTGACTGAGCGACATGCCGTCGATGTGCTCCAGCACCAGGTATGCTCGGTGATCCTCAACAAAGTAGTCTAGTAGCCTCACTACTTGTGGATGTGACAGTTCCTTCAAAAGACGGGCTTCTTGTTCGAAAACCCCAAGCGCTTTCCTGCGAATATTGACGTCCACGAAAACCGGCAGCATGAATTCCTTTAGTACTACTTCCTCTCCTGCCAGGACGTCCGACGCGAGATAGGCTGTTCCTTGACCGCCGCATCCCAGCATCCTTACGACGCTGTACTGGTGGCTCTTTAGTTGCGCGCCCTCGATTAGTGGTTCCAATCGATCTCGTTTCGGCGGAGAGCTGAGCGCTTCCAGCCATAGATCCGTATAGCTGTAATCGCATGGTGCTTGCAGGGCTTTTATTACTTCGACATCGCGAGGCACTTTCGGAGCCCAACGCTCTATCGCCTTCAAAATTTCTTCCCGAGCAGTTGTGGTATCGATGCTGCCAACTCTCAGGCGTCGGCGAGTGCCGTCCTTTGCGTAAAAGACAAGCCAGTGATCCGCAACGGAAGACTTGCCCTTAGGGAGTTCCAGACCTATGCGCACCACTTTCTCCCAGGGCAAGATCGGGTCCCTGATCCACCACGGCATGTGCGTGCCGATGATGCGCAGGCCCTTCTTTGAAATCTCCACGTGTGTAGGTCTGCAAGTGGCGAAAAGCCCGTACAATACCGCTAGACTTAAGACTATCCACCACGCTTTCTCTGCCACGGCCAGCGCAATTACAGCCAACAAAGACCAAAGTGCAAAATCTGTCGGCGCATTGGCCAGCACGCAGGTTTGATAGATTCCCTGCGGACATCTGCAGGCCGCTGCAAGAATTGTCCAGCCCATAACGACGCCTATGCAACGCACAAGTGCGCGCCCGCGCATCAAGCTCTTGTCCGATTCTGAGATGTTGCGCGCTGCGTATTTGTTGCGATCAAGTCGAAACGCAAACTCCATTTCATGAAATGCTCGGTAACGCACAAGCAGAGCACTCTTGCTCACTTGAAGTTCGTCGTCCTGACGGCGCGCTTTTTTAGTAAGGCTCGTTGCTGATGCTTCTTCGAGCCACTCTTGCGGATTCTTGTAGTTCTTTCCTCTAAACAAACTCCATTGGTAGAGGAGATTCTCAAAGCTCTTCAGGCAGGATCGTTTCCACGCTTTTGCAAAGGTGAGCCGCCTGCCTTGACGGTCTGAAACGTTGAAGTCGTAGAAGCAATCCGCAGGTGTATTTTGCAACCTTGAACTTTGAAAGAACGCTTCATATAGTGGTCTTGCAAATGTTGGCAACAGGGTGAATACAATAGTAAAGAGCATCGTAAGTAAAACGCCTACTGGTCCTAAGTCCGGCGAGCCACTCCAGACCGTGAGGAAATCGGTCACTACCTTGCCGACCAGAACTCCGCTCAGGATTTGGCTGCATAGAAGAATGAGTCCAAGCCAAATGGGGTTAAAGTAGCAGATGAAAAAGAATATCCCGCCCACACACCCGGCCCCTGCGCAGATATCCACCGCGCGTAGCAGGGCATCCGGCATCGTTGCCAGACCGGGCAACAACGGCATGGCAAGGGCCATCGTCGCTGCGCTGATAATACCGCCTGTAATACCGACAATAATCGAGTCTACCGCTGCGGACGATTGCAGGGAAGACCGACTGCGAGCTCCAGGGGGAGTCAAGTTCTGTCTTTGTAATTGTTTCTCCGCCGGTGAGTTTGCCGCGACAGCAGGTGCTGCCGTAGGGTTCGCCGCTGCGAGAACTTTAGCTATGATACTTTCTTTCGTCTCGGTCATGATGATTTAGATTTCCGTCTGTAACCGAGGGTTGTTTCTTACTTGCGATAGTCGTCGTTCAAAGTCTTGGCGTTTTGCTGTGTCATTTGTTTTTTTACACACCAGGATGCCGACTTCAAGCCCTTTGGCCAGGAACGGGTTAATCTTCAATGCATCATTGACGTCCTGCATTGCGATAGCGGGCGTTTTCAGGTGCAAGTTGCACAGAGCCCTGTTTGCATGGAAGATGGCTCGTTGTCTTAGCGCGGTAGGGTCTTCTTGCAGGAACTTTTCCAAGTCTGGCAGGGACAGTGCTCGCGCATAATCACCCGATAGGACATTCAATTGCATCAGGCGCAGGGCCCGTTGCGCCGGTTCCTCGTATGCTCCGTTTTCTTCTTTATCGTTGAGAAATGCCTTCGCTTTGTCCAGTAATCGCTGCCGTGTTTCGGCGTTTGAGGCGAGGCTGCTTTCGGCAATCAGAATCTCAGACATCAGGAGTTTTCCTGCCGCTTTAGCTTCCCGAGGCTGACCTTTCGCCAGTAGTGATTCCGCCTTCTTTCGAGCTTCGCCCGGTTTGTTTTCCTGTAGCAGAATGCGTCCTTCCCAGAGCGCTTCTTCGTTGAACGTGCTGTAGTCGGCCGGTGCCAATTTTGAGAGCATTCGACCGGCTGCATGAAGCTGATTGGAATGGAACAAAGCATCGACCTTGTCTAGCGCCAGTTCCTTCCCGCCGAAGTACGGGAGACCTTCAGCTTGGAATTTGAAGTCGACAACTTCTTTCCACCTGCCACTGGCTAACATCAACTTGCGCAAGGTCGTCTCTCGATCGGCATGCCAATACTGCTTCTCCAGGGGGAGAATCTTCAGGGCTTTTTTCTGTTCGTCTATTGCGGACCCGAAGTCGCAACGCCTAATATGCTGCCATGCGAGAGCTTCGTGGAGCTCGCTCTGGTTGGGAATCACGTCTTTCAGCAAGGCAATCAGCTTATCTTTTGCTGCATAGTCCGTGGACTCAATCCCCAGTGTACTCCCTAGCGAGTCTCCCAGCAGTGTGCGCTTATGTTGTAAGTGGTGCTCGGTAATGAACTTGCTTGCAAGCTCAATAGACTTCTCCTTTCCTCGCAATCCTTCTGTACCGGTGGTGGCTGAGACCAGTAATGCATAAGCCATATCGGGTTCCCCTGTTGCAGCGGTTATCAGTCCGCAAGACAATGCAAGAGGTGCACAGTCTTGTTTGACCGCTGAGCGAGCTCCTGCAGTAGCTTGAAAGTAGGTGACACCTATCGAAATGAGCATGGCGCAAAGAAAAAGACCGAGGTAGCCCAGTATGGAATCTGCTGCGAAAAGCGATTTGCGGATATTGGAAAGAATCTGTTTTGGCGTTAGTCGAGGAGGATCGTGATCATCGAAAACGGTTTGATTGGATGACACGGCACTGTTGAACATTTCCCGCCCTAAGCCGTCGCCTGCCGCAATGGTGCGCGATGCGTCCGCAATTGAGTTGGGCAGGGTGGAATCGACTGCTTCCGTGGACGGATGTGCAGGCGAAGAAGTAGTGGCTTCGCAGGCGCGCAACGTCACTTCTTGTTCTTCCTTGAATCCCGGGTCGGTGCTCACTTTCTATCCTCAATAACTGCACGTCATTCGTCAAGGACTGTCGTAGTTTCCAAACGACGCAGCAGCTCTGCTGCGTCGGCAATGCGATCCTTTGCTTCCAGTGCCGTGAGGTCTTGGATCAGTGTATCAAGACCTTCCGGGATAGCGGGGATGATGGTTCGTGGAGATGAGCAGGTAAGCGGGAATGGATCGCGAGCGGTGAGCAGGAAAAAGAGCATGGCGCCCAGTGCGTAGATGTCACTCTGGCAAGTGGTCTTGCCTCGCAATTGTTCGGGCGATATGTACGCTTGTTTGCCGATAAGCGTTCCTGTTGCAGTTCCGATGAACTCATTGGCCGCTCCGAAATCAATGATTACCAGCGAGCCCTGATTGCTCAGCACCACGTTGTCCGGTGTAAAGTCACGGTGAATAATCGGTGGAACACGTTCATGCAAGTATTGCAAGGCGGTGGCAAGTTCTCTTGCCCACGCCACCACTTTTGATGCCGGTTGTGGTCCGTTTTGGCGGACGAACTGTCGCAAGTCTTGTCCGTTGATGTACTCCATTAGTAAGTAGGTACGCCCGTCTTCTACGAAGTGATCTACCACTTTGGCGATGGAAGGATGGCACAGAGCAAACAGCAATTGTGATTCGCGAGTGAGTTGTTTCTCCGCTTCGCGCCTGATTGCCGGATCAGCATTTGCTGGAACCACTGCTTCTTTCAAAACGAATAAGTCTTGCTCGTCTTTTTGGACGAGGTAGATGGCCGACAGCCCGCCGAACGCTAACTGCCGAACAATTGAAAGCCTGCCGCCTTGCAACTTATGCTGCGGGTCCAGTGGTAGAAAACTGGTTGAGCGGAAACGACGGTTGAGTTCGTCCTCCCACATTTGTGTGTAGCTCTGGCGTTCAATGCCACGCATTTGATTTTGGAGTGTGGTTTGATAGTCGATGAGCTCAGGGCTGCGTTTGGTTGAAGTTCCCCAAAGCTCAGTGCCCAAGAGCAGTTGCTCCAGCTCATTCTTGCTAAACCCTGCTATGTCCAGCCCGATTCTTTTGCCGGAATCCAGCGACAGTACAATCTTTTCCTCACCGGACACACCGATAATAGTCGATTCTTTTACTTCTTGCCAGATTAAATTGGTGCGAGTGGAGTAGCGCATGGAAACGAGCCATGGCAAAACAATTCCGTCTTTTGAGAGTTTGATGTAAAAATCTTTTACCGGAAGGGCAATGACGGAACCGATGCCGAGACAAAGAAAGTAGATCGCCAACACTGCTACGGCATTGATCAAGAAGAAATCGTAGCCGACCGTCAAACCGGTCAGTAAGAGGTGAATTATGACCGTTAGCATCCCGATGCCCGGAATTATTACAAGCCAAAGCCACTTCATTGCGTCAAGCAGTGTGAATAGAGGTCTCAGCCGAGTTGGTCGATAACGAACTGCGAGTTGAAGTTCAGCCATTTGTCATCTGATGCAAGAGTCTACCGGCAAGTACTCTATTCCCTGCCTGTCACTAAGTAGAACCTTTCCCGTAAGATTTCAGGCTCACTTCTGTGGTGCGCGCGGTTGAGAGGGCGGCGCCGACACCTTCAGTTCGTCACCCTTCCATTCGGCATCTTTCAAGACTGGCGTTTGGCGCTGAGCGAAGTCGCTGAGTGTTTCGTCCTCAACTTGTTTACACGTGTATGTGAATGCATCGGCGAACTTGCTGTGGGTTCTAAGTCCCTCAATGAAGTGTTTCGTGAAAACACCGTTTTTGTAGCGAAGGGAATCGTGAGCCGATTGATTTGCTGCGGAGGATGCGACGATTAGTTGACCGGTGCCTTGCACCAGATCTTTGAAGTCGAATTTCGGGGCGGCGGAAGGCAATGCTTTGGCTCCTGCTTCGGCAACGCCTGCGTGGCATGTATCGAGCACAATGAGTACCCGTTCCGCTTCAATTCTTCGCTTGATGGTACGAGCGAGATCTTGTATTTCAATACCGGTGACAAAGGGATTTGTAGGATCCGTATCGTGTGCAACCAGAAAGTTTTTGTGTGCTACGTCTTGTTTTGCGTTGGTACCGTGAGTAGCAAAGTAGATTACGACTAGATCGCCTGCTTTTGCGTTGGCGGGCAACCAGCGTGCGCCGAGTTCGGTAAGAATGCTTGTCCTTGTAGCTTCATTGTTGGTAAGCAACTTTACGTGGTCCGGTGCAAAGTTACATTCGTCGGTTAGAAACTTGGCGAAATCTCGGGCGTCTTTGTCGGCGTAAAGCAAATTCCACTGAGGGTCCTGGAATTTACTGATGCCAACCACCAGCGCCCATTTATCCGAAACCACACCGGTTGCGGCTTTCGTTGCAGCATCAGGCGTTGCTGAAGGTAGTGCTGCCGACCTTGTTGGCGAGCTTGCAATTTTGTCCACCGGTTTTGCTGGCTGCGGCTTACTCGGTTTGCCATCACGATTAGTGGCAACCAAATGATCAGCAACTGCACCTTCGTGTCGGAGCATGACCTCTAAAGATAGTGGTCTAGTCGCTTCTGTAGATACTACCGTTACGGCCGGCTCTTCCTTGAAACTTGGTGGATTTTCCACCGCCGACCATGAAACATTCGATACCGCAGGTAAATCGACCAGGGTATTTGGTTGCTTCGTGATCGGTGACTTCGGGCGAATAACGATGGAGCGTTCTCTGCTTTGCGAGATAGCGTTTTCCAAATTGAGTTTAGTGGCTGACACTATCAATTGCAGGTGTTCTTCACCGGGAGTATTGTCGAATTCCAGCACTCCTTGTTCAGGCAAAATGTAATCGGTGCCCTTCTTCACTTCGTTGTTTTCCGAACTGCCGACTGCCGGAAAGAGAACAGCTTGCGTTCCCTTGCTTCCGGACTTCATCACAACATACATGTAACCATCGATGTTGGATTGCACGTGAAAACGAATTTGATCGCCGCTCTTGAAGGGAAACCGCGAATCGGCCTTTGTTGTTTTGTTGTTTCGAATCAATTCGATCGAATAGGTCATTCCAATATTAGTCGGGCGGGGACTGGTGTCCCGCAACTGCCTGTAAAACAAGTCTTTCGGACCACCTTCGATGCCGATTGCTTTTGCGCAAGGAAGCTCAACGAGGGTGAACGACATTGCCAGCAGGAGTGATACCAACGGAGCAATATTCTTGTTTGAATGGCTTGCTCGACAGTTTCGCTGAAATAATTTCATGGTTGCCTCCGGCGGCATGAACGCTCCTTCTAAAGTTTTCAAATGAGAATTCAACGATCAAGTTTGGCCGAATAGGAACGCTGATTTATTAAATCGCCTAGCTGAGTTCCAATGGTAGCTCCTGGCCCTATTATAGTAACTCGGCGTGAGAGATGTTGCTGTCGGCAGGGTACATCTAGAGCGATCGGCGTTTCGCCCTGGAGGATGCATGAGTTCACCGGTTGTCTTGATGGACAAGCTTTTGCTCGAAGCGGATAAAGCAGGGATGAGCCGCGAGCATGTGCTGGAGCAATCACACTATGCGTCGCATAATGTTCAAGAGAGTATGACTAAACGGTTTGCGGAGTTGGTCGGTCAGGTAGAATCCGAACTCGGTACGCCTGAGCAAAACCTTCAGCTCGATCGTGAAGACGGCAAACACACGCCTGTACCGAAATGGTTGCATGAGACGCTCAACAAGACTTCTTCAATCAAGATGCTGCGTGTTGCGTTTTGGCGCCGAGCCGATGGTTACAGCTATGTTTGCTTGAAAATTGAGCTGGATTCGAAGGATCGACCGAACTACTACAATCTTGTGCTGGGGTCACGCCGCCGCATGGGCGGGCAGAAGATGAACATCGACGCCATGCGCAAGGCGAAGCCCTGGTGGCAATTCTGGTCGTAAGTCGGATTAGACCCGAAAGATTTTGCTGAAGTAGGGCCTCCACCCCGGCCGTGCGCTCTATTGCCTCGTGTCACCAAATCTCGAGATTTGGTGACACGAAATTTCGCGACTTCCGAAAGTCCGCTGCCGGAAGGGTTGTCGAGTGAAGTCACGAGCGCGGCTGCAGGCTGGTTACTGTCCTTTGCCGTTGAACACGTTGTAGTCGAAAGTAAACTTGATATCTACTTCGTCGCCGGAGTTCGGCGGAAGTGGCGGGTAGGGCGCTCCGTTTTTCACGGCCGTTGTTGCTGCTTGATCCACTATTGCCAGACCGGATGAAGTTACAAGTTTGATGGCTCCGACGCTACCGTCCTTTCGCACTTTGAATTTGAGCGTCACACTCTTCGACTCGTTTCCTCTTGGTGGGAACCAGGCTTTTTTTATGCGCTTCTGTACTTCGGCAAGGTACGAGCCAAAGTCAACGTCGTCTCCACCTCCACCACCGCCGTCGGCCGTTCCGGTTCCACCCGGTGAACCACCGGTGTCGGTTGCGGGCGCTGTCGGCGCCGATTCAGGTGCCGGCTCGTTGCTCTGAACGATCGGCGAAGGTGTGGGATCGTTGGTAGGCACTGCTACCGCGACTGGAATCGGTTTTGGAGGCTCGACTTTCTTCGGAGGCTCTTTCTTCACCACTTCCTTTTTCGGTGGCTCTGGAATCTTCTCTTGTTTCGGAGGCTCGGGCTCTTTTGGCTTGGGAGGCTCAGGAGGCTTCTCCGGTGGAACCAGAACTATGTCCGTGGGCTGCTCGCGCGGCGGCTCCGGGGAAGCGTAGAACGCCACCAGGATGATGCCCGTGCAGAGCAAAGCGAAGTGCGCCAGAAATGAGCCGCTGGTTGCCTCGCTTAGCCCGAGGAAGAAAGGTTCAAAGGCTCTGCCTTTGCCCAGCTCCTTGGCATGGTCGTAAGCCTCTTTCATGGCGTATGCCATGAAAGATAAAGTTAATCCAATATATAGAACGCAGAGGGTGTTTGAAGCATGAACAATGTTCAAAATGCGATTCATGTCTGCAGATGGAGACAAGTGAAAGTTGGCTCCGATATGAATGACACCTTTGATCACAGGTTCGGTGCAGAAAAGCATCAAAAACAGCACCAGATTGGCGATACTGGCTGCAAGAAACAGCAAGCCCTTGCCGGTCTCACCGTTGTAAAGCTGCCCGAGTCCGGGCATGACGGACAACGCTGCGGCGCGGCGCGGATCGCGCGCTCTGTGGCGGCCTACGGGCACCGTTTCAGCCCGTTTCACGTGTCTATCTTCCAGTTTTTCAAAGGTCTTCATTTGGAGAATCTGGGATCTTCTAGTTTCCAACTTCAACGACGTCTATTTTCCGACACTTTAGCAAAGATGTCATACATTCCTTACGGATTACTTATCTCGCTTACGTCCGGGATATTTGCTACTTGACGAGTCCTCGCGGCAAATGTGCCTAGTCTCCGTTGTAGCAGATTGGCGCACTGTATGTGATATCACACGGTGTTAATCGGTAAAACCGAAAAATGACTTTATCTTTTGGGCCGGACCCACCTTTGGCTTGTAGAAAGCTGACGACCAATTTCGGTTAACAACTTCAGCAGACTCGGAGAGCTGGCTGCTGCCGGCCATTTTGTAGACCACTTCTATGACGTTTTCACACTCCTTGAGTGCTGTGACGTCTTCATTCTCTATACAGCTTCCGCCCGGGAGTGGCTGTAGTTTGAACGTAGCGGGGCTAAGTTCCTCGCCGACAAATTTTGCGTAAACGCTCTGAATTGATACTGCGCGCAAGAACGGCGCCGGCTTGCTCGCAAGCGAGGCAATCAGACCAAGGTTGCGTACCTGGAGAGGCAAATCCCAACAGAGAACGTCACGTTTTTCACAGATAGTCTTGATTGATTCCAGCAATGATTCTGCAGACACTGCTGTCATCAGGTTCATTTGTCCGGTGCCGTGCGCGCGCAGCATTTCGCTGGTGACTTCACCGGCAGGGCTCATTACGGAGTCGAGAAGGATTTTTCTTCCCGGTGTCATAATCGAGACGGAGACGAGCTGCGAAGCGCGTGCCGGCCCTGCATCCTCAAAAACGGTCACCTGCGAGGAAAAAACCAGCCATTCTGGAATCTCCAGTAGATTCCGCGCTTGAATAATTGCTTTGTTGCGCTCCAGCGAGCGGCTTCCGGGTCTGAGGTCTTCCGACATTGTAATTCCTGGTAATTGCAGTCGTAGCTATTTTATAAGCCAACAGCCATTGCCATAATTAACACTTTGCAATTTGTACTGCCTCGGTGCTTGCCGGACCCGGGCGCTAGTAGTCGAGAATGCTTCCTGTATGTTCAATAATTGTATCCGCGAGCTCGTCGTCTGAAATAAGCTTCACTCCCGGCATGACTTTCGGGTTTTCGCTCCAGTGTTTCGCCCACCGTGAGGACGCTCGCACCTCCACACCCGCTTTCATAAGCGACTGTAACAGTGATTGCATGGTGATCAGTTTTTTCATGGTCGCCGTATCTAAGTGATAGCGAGCCTGGACCACGTCCGGTTTGCAAACGAGCCCCACTGCCTCAAGCTCCAACAGCATTGTCACTGCAAGACCTTTGTCCGCCATTGTGCGAGCCAGCAGCAGTCCTTCCCAAACCACATCCATCTCGCTCGGTCCTCGAAATCGCTTAAAGCGCAACGCCAGTCTTTTCCTTACCGCCGCCGGTTGCTCCATCACTGGCGCCGCTTTCGCTTCTTGCACCGAAGCAGGAAGCGAGATTGCGGACTGTGGCGTCACACCGGCTGGAGGCGCGGCGCCTGCTTCACGCGATGCCAGTTGTCCGGTTGCGGCAAAGGTCCACAAATCGACAGCAACGTCTTCTGCTGTTTGGTAGCGCGCCACCGGATCTTTTTCCAGGCATCGCATGATCACTTCTTCCAGCTCGGCAGGCAGATCAAGTTCCGGACAGGTAAGGTTAAAGGGAGGCGTTGGTTCGCTTAACTGCATCATCAAAACTTTGATCGGATTGTCGTGAAAGAAGGGTGGTTGTCCTGTCAGGGACTCGTACATGACGCAACCCAGTGAATACACGTCCGAACGGGGATCGGCCTCGGCGCCGGCGCACTGTTCCGGGGCAATGTAGGCTGGACTTCCGAGCACGTTTCCCGTGGGCGTGATCTGCTCCTGGTTGCGCACCATATGGTGTTTCGCTATGCCGAAATCCACAATTTTGACCAGCTCGACACCCTTCTCCGGGTTCTTGCAAATCATGATGTTGCCAGGCTTAATGTCTCTGTGCACCAGTCCTTGCAGGTGCGCGTGATGAAGTCCGTCGCAAATTTGAGTGAAAACATTGATGAAATACCGCAGTTCAAGCCGACCCTGCTCATTGAGAATTGATGACAGTGATTTTCCGTCCAGAAATTCCATGGTCATGAATGGTTGACCATGCTTGGAGAATCCGAATTCGTGCACCGCTAAAACATTGCGGTGCGACAATCCTTTGCAGGAAGAGGCTTCTTGTTCAAATCGCCTTTTGCTTTCGAGATCGGTGAGAAGATGAGAATGAAGAACCTTCAGTGCTTCGAATTCTTTCTTCTGGCGATGCTTCACTTTGTAGACCATCCCCATACCGCCCTGCCCGACACGAGAGAGAATTTCGTAGCGATCGGCGAACTCTTCGGTCGGCAACGGAGCCTGGAGTAAAAGAGGATCGGTCAGAGGGTCAGGCGGCTTAAGGTGCTCGGGAATTTCGGCGATGACATTGGTGTCTTCTCTGTCCACTCCAAGAATGAGTGTGCGAATCAGCTCCGTATCGGGGGTGGTGTAGACCCAGACAACCACGGAGTTCTCTTCCGACCCCTGGTGAAGCATCCATGTGGGTACAAGCGCCTTGGACCCTGTGGTAACCGTCAACAGGAAAGTGACTTGCTTATCGTTTGACCTCCAACTCAAGATTACCGGACGCCCGGGGTCGTCCTGGGCCCGTTGCATCGAAAAACGGAGCTCCTCGATGGTGGGCGATCCCCGCAAAGGCGTTACAGACGGGCGGGTCTGCTCCGTCGTGGTCTGGGTCGGTCGTCGTTTGAATGAGTCCTGGAGAGGCATCAGCTCAGCGCCCTGACGGCGTAATACCATCCCTGTCATGCCCGCTATGCTCCCGACCCACACCCGGCCAAGGTTAATTGCTCGGAATTGGCGTAAAGGGCGAGATATCCTACGATTAACGTCGAGTCCTTGAAGTACTGGCGCGAACTCGGGAAGATATGTATTTTGGGAGTAGGAGAAACTCGATTGACCTCGAACGATATATTGCTCGATAAAGCCAATGAAGCCCTCGGCGTCGTAGACGTTACAGAGGCCGATAAACTGTACGAAGAGCTCGTAAACGCAATCGAGGAAGTTCGGGGCAAGAACCAGAAGGAAGTTGCGGCGGAGCTGCAGCGGCTGGCGCGCGCAATAGAATCAGAAGGGCGAACGGACGACTCGATGCGACTTAAACAGCGCACCTGCGAAGTAATGTTGCGCATGAGTATGGCCGAGCGCCATCGGGGGCGGATGCCAGCGTTGATGCGTCCGCCGGCGGGCTCCACCGGTCCCGCTGTCGAGAGTCCGACTCGAAAGCTCGCGTTTCTGTATGTTGGCACTCAGAGTGTCGCCAATGAAGTCAGCTGGTTGAAGGGGGCTCTGGGAGCTGTTGAAACAAGGCGGCTGGAGGAGTCCGGTCGCGAGTACGTGTTTTTGTCCGTGCCTAACTCAGTACCGATCATGGTTGCCGAGGATGAACTTGTAGGACCATGGCTATCTGTTTTCGAGGCGGACAACCCGGATCAGGCCATCGATCATATTCGGCTGCAAGGGAGCGATTTACTCAAGGAAGAAGCTCGTGTTCCCGGGGGCAAGCTTACCTGGTTACGAAGCCACACTCGTCGCTTTGGCCTCATCGCCAGCAGCTGTCTGAGGCAATTTTTGCCCGGAACCACATAGCCGTTACATCTCCAATCATGAGGTCAGTATGGGCATTTTCGACGGATTGAAAAAGGTTGGTAAAGACGTCAGCAACCAGATGGACTGGCGTAAAGTGAACGTGCTTGGTGGTGATCTTGCTGCGGGCAAGTGGGATTTCAACGGGGGAATGATGACTCCGGACCCGAGCAGCGGTCTGGTTGAGTGTGTCGGGTTGTATGGCGAAATCGAACAGTTGACGGTTCAAACCGATGAAGCGGCCAAAGATTGGATGAAGAAACTGGGCGTTGCCGCCGGCTATCTTTCCGGTGGCAGCGGCAAAGAAGTTTGCGTGCTTGTGCAATTGAAGGATGGCAGAAAGTTTCTTGCTCAAGTAGATGCTCGAATTTACCAGCAAATGGTTGCGTTCAGCATGCTCTAGTTCCACATTGATATCCCTGGCGAGATATGTGGTGTGTTGTGCGCCTTACGAAAATCTACCGCATGGCTCTTGTCGCTTTGACACTATATGCGATGCTAATTGCAAATGCTGCCGCAGGCTTCGCTCAAGGAGTTGACACAACGAGCGAGTCAGCGTCTCGGAGTTTGTCTTCAATGAAAAAATTTGCCGATGCCATGGAAAAATTGCTCAAGCGCTACTACAAAGACATAAAGCGCATTGATATCTCGAGCGATGCAGTGCGGTTCGAGTACAACAATATGAAATTCATGGTGCATCTTCCGCTCAAGACCGGTGAATGGCAGCCTGCTCACGAAGAGATCGGTCCGCAAAGACACGGCATTGCTTGTGCACTCGGTCTTGCCCCCGGAAAGTGGATGGGCGCGGCGATGATGCCTCAAGTGTTTGACCATCATTACTATAAGGTCTTGGGTATGGCGCCTTATGACGAAGAAAACGACTGTCATTTGCACGCTTCTCTTTCCTACCCGAATCAGTCCAGACTTGATGAGAGAGTATCAAAAACTAGTCAACTCATTCGGTAGTTACCTGGACTAGCGTATCAGTTCAGCGGTAGCACTTCGTCGTGATTAAACGGCGCTGTGTCCTTGGAAATAACCATGCCGAAATTGAATAGCTTCTCCTTGCCATCGGTGTC
Organism: Candidatus Obscuribacterales bacterium; assembly: GCA_019752635.1. Taxonomy (GTDB): domain Bacteria; phylum Cyanobacteriota; class Vampirovibrionia; order Obscuribacterales; family Obscuribacteraceae; genus JAKFUT01. Next base: position 100,307 of record JAIELX010000060.1, read on the forward strand.
GTGCCAGCGTCGGCTGAACTCCTCAGTCGCAATGAAGGTGTAGTTTCCCAACGTTGAAGGGTCCATAAAGTAGATGCGCTTGGTGTCGTAGCCAATGGCAACTACATAGTGCCCGTCTTCCCAGTCGGTGGCGAAATCAACTTTTCGTTCCGGCCAGGCCTGAATCAGGCAGATAACCGGCAGCTTCTTGTCCAGCAAACCCTTCAATTCATCGAGAGTCATATTCTTATGAATGGCGACTTTGAAGCCTCGAGACTCGGAATATTCTGCCAGTCGCTGATAGGCTGTGCCTTGTTTATAGTTGGACTTGCATGCTTTGGCCAGGGTGTCTTCTCTGTGGGCGTCGCCCCAGTACCCGAGCACGCTTTGTAGTGCGGCAACGCCACACGTATAACTTGTAGCCTGTCTGGTCATCGGCACGCGGATCGCTTCGGGAGGAAGCGAGTTCTCGGCCTGCGAAGGAGGGCAGTATGCGCCGCCGAGGGCGAAAATCATCCCGGTGATCATTGTTAGGACCGTAACTGGTCGAACAACTCCGATCACGGTGACGACCTCTTTTAGCCCGGTTCTCCGGTTCCCACGGACATTGCGAAGATCAAGAAGAGTACGTTGAAGACTATAAAAGCGAGAACGCCGACAACAATTGCCCAGCGGGGGATTTCTCGTTTCACTTCATCGGATGTTTCCGCGGACTCAACAGCGAGTTCTTGCTGCTCTTGCGTTTCGACAGTCATTAGTGAGCACCGGTAAGTTGTGGCGATGACGCTATTGTCCACGAAAGCAGCCGAGGACAGTCTAAAACTCGCTTAAAGGTCTCCGCATCCGCCTAATTTCTACTAAGTAATCGTGGACGGCAATACAGGTTAAGACGCTGCCATACTGGTCATTCTTGCAAGGAGCGTTAGGTGTCGAATCCCTCAATCGCCGCTGCCGCTTGACAAGCGGCGGTTTGTCTACTATGCTCGATATTGAGTGCACTTGCACGGCGCTCATTTACTTCAAAAAACTTACTATTCGTTCAACAATCAAACCCGAACAAGTTCGCGAGAGTACGTGCTGAGCCATTTTTTTGGAAGAGCGCATACATTTGGCGTCGCGCATCTTAGTGGGCGCTTCTGATTGCGACTGCTAGAGTACTTCTCCGGTACCACCCGCTAAAGTGCTTCCTTGTCGGCTTTTCGCCGGCTGATTGTTTTACCGGGTTGGCGCGAGTGTCATCAGCGTGGATGCTTGCGGTACTATATGCGGTATCACGGGCTTGCTTTTGCAAGCGTGGTATCCAGCCTTGCACATTACGTACCCGCATTTTGGAGCAAGCAGATGTTGACCGGCGAAAGCGATTTTCACATTTTTGAGCGCACGGCTTCTGTCCTTCGCTACGCCGAGAAAGGCAATGCCCGGGCGCAGTTAAGAGTGGCGAAGATGTTATGGCACGGTGACGGACTTGCTCCTGACCGCGATGCTGCGCAGCAGTGGCTCAATAGAGCGGCTCTCGACGGTCTAACCGACGCGCAGTTGATGTTGGGGGATATCTGGCGACTGGGACTGAATGGTGTCTCGTCGGAGCGAATTGCCGCGTTCTGGTATGCCAGAGCAGCCGAGGCTCATTCACCTGAGGGCTTGTATCGATTAGCACTTTGTTTTCGCCATGATTCCACTTCGTCAAATATAAATGGAAGGCGCTGGCTTGCGATCATGCAGCAATCCGCAGAATGTGGATATAGAAGGGCCATGTTAACGCTGGCGGACCACTACCTCGCTGGAAATGTCTTTGCAAGGAATTGGGCAATGGCCCTTCATTGGTACTTGCAGGCGGCGGAAACCGGTGAATTATCTTCTCTCTTTCTTATCGCACAGATTTTTCGAAAAGGCGGTTACGGCGTGTCGGTGGACATGAACAAAGCCTTACACTATTTCCGTGAAGCAGCTCGGGCCGGACTGTGGCCGGCTCGAGTGGAGTTGGCGCGCACATTGCTTCATCTCGATGTTCACTCCGAGGAAGCGATTGAATGGCTGGACGACATCCTTACCGGGGCGACAAGAGCTGACGTGGTATCAGCCGTCAAGAAAATCCGCAGCGGTGAACTGCATATTGCTCCATGGACCGAACCGGTTCCTCCCCTGCGGGAGTCTACCCCTGCTACTCCTGCCGATGGCGACTCTGTGGTGCTGTCCGGCGTGGATGAGATTTTGATGCTGTGTCACATTGGCGATGCCGGGGCTCAGTATGAACGGGCCGAGATCCTTTGGCACGAAGGGCGCCACGAGGAGTCGATCGAGTGGCTCGAACGGGCTGCTCACGGTGGTTTTGCCGAAGCGCAGTATCGAATGGCGATGGTGTATAAAAACGGGTATCCGCTCTGTCATGACCGAGAGCTGCTAGCCTATTGGTGCCACCTGGCAGCGGAACAGGGGCATCGCCGAGCGCGCTCTTTGCGCGCTCAGTTGTTCGATTGTGCTACCGATGAGACAGCGGACACAGAGGTAGAAGTTTGGGTCTGCAGGGCTGCCGGATTGTCGGCACAGTTGGAGAAGCCGTTCCATGCCGATGAGATTATTGATAGCGAACCGAGAGGGACGCTCTATCGAAGGGTGCTTTCCGGGGGAGACCTTCTGGTAGTAATCAGACTGACCGTAGCTTCGGATGGCAAACATTCCCGAGTTTTCTGGCTCCGGGTGCCATCGGAAATTGTATCCGTACAAACTGCCCTGAGTTGGGCGCTGGGACAATTGAACGATAATTTAGTCTAGTTTCGTGTGTAGCGGACCGGTTAGCCTGCGTAACCGATCCGCAATTCCTCCCCGACGACTGTAGGCTCTGGCGAACCGCGACCCGTAACTTGGTACCACCATTAGTGGCTCGAGTACTTGCACATTTGTCTTAACTCTTTTCGGGCGCTCAGTGTCATGTCCGGTGTGTATGTATGGCTATTGTTCGCGTCTTCCGGCTGCTATGCGTCCTGGTCTTCGTCTTCCCTGTCGCGTGTCTCCGTAGTTTCCTGCTGCTGTTCAAATTCGTCGTTTTGTGCACGTTGTCGTCGTGCGCCTTGCGATGCATGACCGCCTTTGCGCCCCGCTTCGGCCGCTTCCTCAGATGTGAATTCATGGGCGCGTCCGGACTTGTGCGCAGCCTTGCCTCCCTTGCGACCTGCTTCTGCTGCTTCTTCCGACGTAAACTCGTGTGCGCGGCCCGATTCGTGCGCTGCCTTTCCTCCTTTACTTGCGATCTCTCTTTGTTTCTCTGGAGGCATTGCCGCAAATCCGCGGTGTGATTTTCCTTCTTTCTCCTGTGCCATGGTCTTTCCTCCTTGGGAGCTTATGAGATCTGACCAATCGGGGATACGAATGTTCCGAATTGCAATTCTTCTATCCAATCTAAAAGTCGCTTTAACCCTCTGGGAATGGCATCAATGGCGCATCTCTAATGATAGCTGCAGCGTTGGCACACACACAGGTTTGTTTGTCGGATAATTGAAAAACGGTACGGACTTGTCCGTGCAAAAGCTAGTCCTGGCGCCGCTTTTGTCGGTATCCCGGGCTTAATATAGTGGTGGCACATTTGGTGTGCGCATGCGGATGGTGAAAAGAAAGCTGCCAATGGCAGTGCACTGACAATTGACTGTTATACCGTGAGAAGCTTCCCTGGCTCATAAATCCAGCCTTCGATCAACACATCAACGTTATCACCTTCAAGCGGATCGGCGAAGAGTGATGCATCATTGGCGTGCATAGCGGTGGCATAGCAAGCAACTACGGCATCGAACGCGTTGTCCGAATCAACAATAAAGTGCTCGAATTTTTGAGGGATGAACAGCTTAGGAATCCCATGCTTGACTCGTTCTCGGGAGGACAAGAGCCCTTGAAGCAAATGATGACGCACCGATTGCATCTTGTCCTTTTCTTTCTTGTCTTTGACTTTGTAACCAGTGTCGGGCAGACCAAGGCATTTGAGCGTCGCTCGCGGATAGACTTCCAAGACCGTACAGCGACCTTCGACCGCATCTTGAAATGGTTGTACGGCAAACTTTTCCGGATTCATTGATGCCAGCGTTCGCATTCCATGCCAGGTCATCTGAACCATGGAAGGATTGGCGCGATGCAGAGGGCTAACACCTTGAACCGTCGCTGATTTGTCTGTAAAGCGCTTCGACTCTTTCCTAAATAAGTGTACGTAATCTTGAAACTGTTCCAGAGGCATAAATACCAGATGCTCCACGACTTCCTGCCATTCCTGGAATTTAGGACGCTCAGCCTTATCGGCAAGGTAATCGAGAAAATCGCGTGGAAGCGAAAATGGAAAATCGAAACCGACCGAATGCAATGAAGCTAATTTACCGATTTCAGCAGATAAGGCATGCGTGCCAATTTTGGACAAACGGGTCAATTCCAATCCCGCACCAGTGAGAGTGCCAACTGCCAGCCACGTCTCATTTGGCAATTCTTTTGATCCGCTGCAGTCTGCCCCGGCAATTGTTATTTCTGTCGGACCGGAGCGAATGAGGTTGAGTTTATCGAATCCCATAGTGCTACTCCGATATATCTAGTGTTAGTGGCACATAATTCTACCCCGGGGATCGCTCTGCTCCCGCCGAGACCCGGCCGCAAACGCTACTTTATCCGCCGGTGGGCTTGGCATCCAATAAATTCTCAACGCACAATTTGGCGCCGCACTGAGGAACAATGCGTGAAAGGTTGAAGTCTTAAGCCTTTGCGGGCGTTTTGCCACCTCGATTGTCAGATGCCGATAACATGGTTAAGTGATTAGAGATCTTTTCAGTTGATCTTTTGCGTGGAACAATTAAGACGTGGTGCTATTTGTATTTTTCACTTGGAAAGAGGTCAGGAGATGGCAAAAGCTAAGGATGCCCCAGCCGACGCCCCCGCGAAAGCCGACGGTCCGGCGGCAGTGATTCTTGAAATTCGTACGCCTTCGGGCGAAGTCTGGGGGCAGATAATGGCTCCGGCAAAGGACTTCAAGACGGGGTCCAGTGGTTTCTATGCTAACGGTAAAATAATGGATCCGACCACTGGAAACCGATTCCAGGTCGGCTGCAATATTATTCTCATCGGCAGCAAGAAGTAGGTCAGGACCTGATTACCAGCTCCTTGAGCAGGGCAGTCCTCGTGACTGCCGTGTTCGGGTACTGCTATCGAATCATTTAACCCGGGAGCGGTGATATACGCTCCTGGTTTTTTGCTTACCGTGTTACACGAACAAGGAGCTCCATATCGAGTCGTTAATACCTTGTCCGGTCTGGTAGTTCGGATCTCGCGCAACTTGTTGCATAGTTCGATTGTCTAATCGGAAACGATCGAGTCTGTCCTGTTGGAGCGCACGGGCCGGATCATTTGCCGGCATCGAACTCAATCGCACTTGTTCGACCTGGCGACGCTCATCGAGATCTGCCAGCGCGGATACTGAACGCACTTCCAGGTCTTTGGTCCGACCGTTATTGCTGAGAAACTCCTCCGTGACCTCTATATAGCGCGGATTTTGTGCACTCTGTTCGGCGCCTATGATACGCGTGACCGCGTTGATAGCTTGCATGCCGTGCGGACCGCTGTTGCCGGCGCGTTCCACGACAAGATTCACGGTAGCCATGTCCTGCATCTGAAAGTCCGAAAAACCGCCGGAGCGCTGTATTGAGCCGATACACGAGCCAATATTGGCGATGCTTGTGCCTCTTCCTTCCAGTTCAGTCATCAGACTCGGAAGTGCCATGGAAGCTGCGTCGGGAATTCCCTGCTGCTCGCCTGTCGCGCGGATAAAGGTCTCCACCACGCCTGGTGCCAGGTTAGGATTGCGCAACTGCTGTGATACACGAAGAACTGCAGTGACGTGATCGTGGTTGACTTGTCCACCGTTGTCCGCGATTGCTTCGGCCGCGATGCGAATGTTCTGATTGCTGATAGTTTGAATGCCGGCCCGTGAGAGCGCTGCCACAACAGGGACGCTTCGGTAGTCCGTTACTTGACCTGTGGCGAAATGCTGAGCGGTGTCCATGATTTCTTTTATCGGCAATGAGTCCGATGAAGAAGCATGGTATTTGCCTTGCACTGCAACTTCCGTTGCAACCGGCAGAATGCTTCCGGAAACCCCGCCATCCATTAGTTTCGCGGCGACGTTGATGTGGTCGGCCGTCATCGCTCCCAGTGAACCTCCATTTTCCACCACGCTGAGAATGGCGTTTAGAGTTCTGGTGTCGTTGCCGGTACCAACCATGCTCATATTCTTACTGACTATTTGCAGTTTACGCTGTGCCGATGGTGAATTTATGTTGGCGATGTCCGAACCCATGAATTCGTAGATTGACGGTGCCACGTCCGGATTCATGACCGTACGCATTGGAATCCCGTGCATTTCGCCTGTTTTCAGCGCCGAGCACGAAGTCTCCAGAATCATTTGCATTGTTTGCTCTCGTGTTTCTCCGACTGCCGGGACGATGGTGGCATCCAAGTCCGATATGGTGCGAATCGACGCGAGATTGGTGCCGGCACGTACTCTTCCCATTTGTTGCGCCACATACGGTGCCGCCGTTGATAAACATGAGTACGCCACTCCTGCGTCTTTGCCGGTATCCGCTGCGAGCCCGGCGACATAACTGCCGCAGGTCGGGTTGAGGTCGGCTTGCCCGGAAACCTGAAACATTGCAAGTGCTGTGTTTACTTGATCCGCCGGGAGTGCGCGAGCCATTTCGCCCAAACCAAGCTGTGATACTGCCAGTGGTTCGTCGCCGTATCGTTCGTTGGCGATCGGATTCAGGTATGACAGCACCGCGAAGACTGCTTGCTTTCTGCGCGAAGGATGCATTCCCTGGATTGCCATGTTTTGCATGGCACCGCGCGTTGCCATATTGATCGGAATGCCTCCGTGGATAAGGGCATCTGTCGCGGGACCGATGTTTCTGTTCCAGGGCGATTCCGCCGATTCGGGATTGGTGATCAGGTGAACGGCCATCGCGTCTCGATCCGGAGTCCATTCGCCAAAACGCTGGTTTAGATAGCTGGTGAAGGCGTTGCCCTCTCCGCCGCTCATATAGGCTGCTGAGCCGTCTACTGCTGCAGAGAAGATTCCTTTGTTGAAGTTTTCCTTCGCCCACGGAGTCATATACCAGCTGTGACCGTTTGCGTTCAGCCAGTTTGCAATTAGACCCTGCTTGAATCCTTTCGGTTGGTGAGCGCCGTTGTCGAAAGCGGCTTGTCTTGCGGCATCGCGCGCCGGATCATCGTGAGCGACGGTATTGGCAAATGACGCCGTATATAGTGCGCGAGTTTGTTCCGCTTCGTTGGCCCCGTTTGCTAGATTGACGCGCGATACTCCGTTTTCAGCGGTTCCCAGAATGCTTGTGGCTGCTTGGTTGTGACGAATTCCCACGCCACTCATCGACGTCAGCTGTGCCGTCAGTTTTCTCATTGGCACATGGCTGAAATTGGATTCGTCCCAATTTTCCACCGCTGGTGTCTTCCATGAATAGGGTTCAGTATTTGGTTTGAATTCACCGCCAGTGAAGGCCGCCGCTTTTCCACCGGTCGAAACGGCTGCATTGCCAGTGGTGGATGACGCTGCAGTCCCTCCCGGTGGTGCGAACGACATCGGTCTTGGTCCCGGTGTCTGTGGTTTGGAAGGAGGCGGTGTCATCTGTAATGCGGTCGCTTGCGTAAGATTCGCTGTAAATCCGTCTTTGTTTTCTTCTGCCGTGCCGGTGCCGGGCATCCCCGGTATGCCCGGGGGTTGATCCGTTGCCGGCTTCATGGTCGGTGGCGTCAGACCCGATGCCCCTGGTGTGCCGGTCAGTTTGTCCGGTGGCGTGCCGAGTCCGGTGCCAAATCCTCCTGCACTGGCGCCCATTCCGCCCCATCTGGTGCGTTCGTCCTCGCTCGTTTTGTTCAACGTGTTGAGCAACTGCGGATTTTCGACATTTCCCGTCAGTCCGTGTTGGACTGAGTTTGATCCAACGAACTGACCTTGGACCATCTTCTCTTCGATTGCTCGAGTGATTAACGATGATGCGCCCGAAGAGAGAACGCCGCTCAGCCCGGTGAAGGCTTTGAGTAATCCTCCGGTGATCAGACCCGCGCTTACGAAGTCTGACATCGGGCTAATTTGGGCGCGTGCCAAAAAGCCGGGTACCTGAATCATCATCTGCAGAACACCTATTGCGATGAGGATTTTGCCCCAGGGATTGAAGTTGGAGTAAATGATGATGACCATTACTTTGAGCAAACCGACCCAGACAAATGTCCACAAGCTAGTTTCCACAAAAGCTTTTACGTAGCCGGCCGCAATTTGTTCAGTATCCGGCGTGGCAAAGAACACCAGGAATACAGGTGCGAACATGTATTGCGCAACGAGCAGCGCCGTCTGAATGGCTTTAAGTACCAGGATATAGATTAGTTCTGCAATCAGGACGCCACCGAGTATGGTGAAGACCACGAGCGATGCGAAATAGAAAATCGAACCAACCATCGGCGCAGCCGAGCCCAAAACAAAGCCGCCCGCAACCGGAGCGAAAACGTTCAGCGCTCCTGCTCCAGCCGCAATTAATCCCCCCTTCACTGCCGTTGCCAGCGCCACATGGAGCATCGCAAGTTGATCGTGCGAGTCGAAGTAAATCGCTTTGATCATTTCGTTAGTGATCTGAATTTCGAAGGCGTAGATGGTTGGCCATGCAAGCAAAAGTCCCGCCGTGAAAATCAGCCTTCCTACAGGGGACATTAGTGACCCCGCACCTTTCCAGCTTGCTTCCGCCCAGAACTTCCAAATGCAGAGAATGAAAAGGAGCAGCAGCAAATCGACTGCTATTCCATACATAACATCAGCACCCTGGCGAATGTACGGAGAAATGCCATCATTTTGCGAGCCGTTCAAACCATTGACGGCGACGTTCGGGTTCAGTACGAAGATGCGCAGAAACTGCGCTAGATATTGCACGGTGTCGGCGATCCAACCATTGATCAACTCGCTGAGCCACTTGCCCATAAGCTGACCAATGTTGGCGAAAAGATTGCCGACGAGGTCGTCGGCGAACCATTTGTGCAGTCCGCGATAGGTATCGTTGATTGAACCTAGGCTGGCGTTTAGCGAGTTGCGTGCAATCTTTTGCACATCGCCGCCTCGACCTTGTTCTGCCGCCTGATAGATTAGATTGGTGTATTCACCGGTGATGATGCGATCGACGCCGCGTCGCATTGTTTCCTGGTTTTGCTCAGCAGCTTCTTCAATTTGCTGTAGTTGTCCTCTGGAATTGTAGTAGGGATTGCGAACGGTGCTTTCCGTTCGGGCGGCATTGCCCTCCGGCGCTTGCTCCGAATTGCCGTGTGTTCCGGGCGGTGGCTCATGCGTTTGAGCAAGAGTTGAGGTGAACACTCCCGGCAGCGCCAGAGAAATGAGTCCCCAGATGACGAAAAGGTATTTTGAAAATTGAGAGCGGCGCGTATGCATATGAAGAAACTGACCAAGCGTGTCTACCTCGCTCTATCAGTAATTTCTATTTGTTGCCAAGTTGTTGGCTCCCGGCAAAAAACAGGGGGAAATACGCATGGTCCTATGATTCTGGACAAACGGGTTGCCGGGTGAGAGCTTATTGCAGTCGAGGATGCCGGAGATCCTTCGGCAGACGACAATCCGTTGTTGGTTATTGATCGTTCGCCTGCCGAGTTGCGATTGAACGCCGCTTTGCCCGTGATTCCGGTCGGAAATTTCAGTTTAGCAGCGTGCGGCGATGCTGCTCGCCCGACCACCCTATGACGGAGGCTGAGGAGCTTTGATCTTAAGTTCTTGCAGTTGCATGTGGATTTGAGCTTTCACCGAGAGTTCTCCGGGCTCGCTACGCGATGCTACAGATGGTGCGGACGACACCTTATTCAACCAGCCCGTAACCGATTCGACGACCTGCGGTTTCAGGTACGACGTGCCAAGCAGAACGTGTCCGCACTTCGGTAGTTCCACTATCGTTTTGTTGGTCGTTGGAAGATTCTTCAAAATAGCTTTGATACTATGATTGCCGACGATGTGGTCAATCTTGCCTTGAACGATCAATACGGGGACATTCGGATCAACGTGTTTTGCCGCCGCGGGGGTGCGTCTGATGAACCATCCCGTGCGCAATATTTCTCGTGGTGTCAATTTGATGCGCGACAGAGGGTCCGCGATCATTTCATTGCTAACGCGTTTGTCGTCGGCGGAATAGTGATCTATGTAGCGCGCCACGTCCATCGGCTTATCCAGTCGCCAAATATACTTGAAGAAATCCGTCACAACCATAACGGGATTGAAGAAGCAGGGACGAGTGCCGGCACTGCATAAGATCATGCCGTCGACCAATCCTTTCGACGAACCTGCCGCGCGGGTGACCACGCCGGCGCCCACGCTTTCGCCGATGCAGTAGACCGGTAGACCGGGATAATCGCTTCTGATTTGCTTGAACGTTGCTACCAGATCGTCAGCGCTTTTTTCGTAATTCACCACACGATCCGCTTTTGTTACCGCTTCTTCACCACCACCGTGGTAGCGCAACCCGTGTCCGCGCAAATCACATGATAAAACTGTAAATCCATTTCCTACCAGATGCTCGGCTAGCGACTGAAAACTGCCAGCGTGTTGAGTGGTACCGTGGACGGTGACTATGATGCCCTTTGTCTTCTGATCAGCCGGAGGCGCATACACACGCGGCTTGATCGGATGGGCGTCGTATTGCGCTGCAACTGAGCCGGCAAATGCGGACGGTGTTGCTGTAGCGATCAGCGATACTGCAATACCGGTTAGTAACCCGGCGTTCGTTCTCGAAATAGTTGTTTTTAAGGTTTTGCGGTCCGGGCTAATCACGCTTAATCTTTCCTTTCAACGCCGGGCAAAGGCGATGGTTTGACAACAGCTGGATCTGCTGGGCTGTTGGACGAGAACGTGCGCTTGGCTTCCATTTATACTACTTGTCAAATCTAAAAGTAGGTTTTTTTTCTATCATCAACGAGCAAAATGTTGTTGACAGCTGGAGCTCCAAGTTGATCCGGCATTCTATCTTTTTCCACATTTCGGACAAGAGTAGACCTCTTGTAACTGAGTATAATCCCGAATGCTAAAAAAGGGCAGAATCTGCTGTCGGAGTCCGTTTGTCAAGCACGCTGGCGGAATCTGTCGGGTTCTGTCTCCAGTAGACGCAAGTGCCTCCGGCAGGTGCCTGCGTGAATTCGTTAAGGGGCGGAGAATTTTCTCAAAAGAAACAGCCTCACGACATCCATGGATTTCATGAGGCTGTTTACAGGTGCACTCGAGGATGCGACCGGGTCGCGTCAAATTATTTGACTTCGAGCAATTCAACGTCGAATACCAGGGTGGCGTTGGCTGGAATCAGTCCGCCGGCGCCCCTGCTGCCATATCCTAAGTCAGGCGGAATGACCAATCGACGTTTGCCGCCAATCTTCATTGTGGCAACGCCTTCGTCCCATCCCTTAATCACTTGTCCAACGCCGATTTGAAAGTTGAACGGTTTTCCACGATCCACCGAGCTGTCAAATTTGGTTCCATCAGTCAACCAGCCGGTGTAGTGGACTGTGACTGTTTGTCGCGGCGAGGGGCTGGCGCCCTGTCCCGTTACTTGATCCTCGTACTGAAGCCCTGAAGGTAACGTGACGAGGTTTGCGCTGTCGATCTTCATATCGTTAATCCTATGAACGAAACGAACAAAAGTGGCAAAGAATAATACCACGGGGGGGACATATAATTTTAAAGCGAGTCCGACGGGGGGCCGGCTTGAGTAGTCTTCAAAGGAGCCGCGCGTGAGTGAAGACAATATGCTGATCTGGACGTCTAAAGGACTCTACTGTCCTGTCGGCGATTTCTACATTGACCCTCTCAAGAAGGTCGATCGAGCTGTTATCACGCATGCCCACTCCGACCATGCGCGTTCGGGCAGCAAAGCTTACTTGACAGTGGACCGCGGCGTTCATGTCTTGCGTGCTCGCATCGCGCGTAAGGCACCAGTCGAGGCTCTCAAATTCGGAGAGTCTGTGAACATCAATGGTGTCAAAATCTCATTTCACTCCGCCGGACATGTGCTTGGTTCATCGCAAGTGCGTTTGGAGTACAGGGGGGAAGTTTGGGTTGCCTCCGGCGACTATAAGTTACAGAAGGATCTCACCTGTCCCGCCTTTGAACCGGTTCGCTGTCATACCTTCATAACAGAGTCGACATTCGGGTTGCCCGTCTACCAGTGGCCCGACAGCGAAGCGGTTTTTGAAGAGATTAATCGGTGGTGGCAATACAACCGTGAGCACGGACTCGTCTCGATTCTGCACGGCTACTCCCTGGGTAAGTCTCAGCGTGTGTTGGCAAGTGTAGATCCTGCTATCGGCCCGCTTTATGTGCACCGGGCCGTGGCGAAAATCAACGCCGCATACGAGGCTTCTGGAGTGCATCTGCCCGGGGCGGTTGCGCTTAAAGACGATGATAATGTTGATCTGCGCGGAGCCTTGTTGATCGGACCGTTTTCCAATCCACATGCTGTTACCAACGGTGCAGGTTTCTCCCTGGCTTCTGCATCGGGCTGGCTGCGGACTAAGCGGAATCGTAAAGCCAGTTCTCTCGATCGCGGTTTTATACTTTCGGATCATGCTGATTGGAATGATCTGTTGCAGGTGATAGAGGCGACCGGTGCCGAACGCGTAGTTGTATCGTGCGGATACGTTCATGCTTTAGGTCATTGGCTCAAGACCCGCGGCATTTCGTGCGGCGGTGTTGATACTCTGAGAAACGGTATGATTGGCGAACATCCCGGGTCTGAGATGGTGGATTTACCGGCTTTTGGCGAGTCGACTCCTCTTGCTCTCACCGATTCGCTCGCGCCGTTGGCAACGACATCTGCATCTGCGGGTACATCCTTTAGCCAGACTTGTATGCAGATGGACTGCAATAGTGAGGGGAAAGCAACGGCGCTGCATCAGTTTCTCAAAGACTCGTCGGAAGAGGATGCTACAGCTGCGCTGCGATTGCTTCGAGGACGCGATGCCAGGCAAACTGTCCGCTCAGTAGTCCTGCGCGATCTCGCGCTAGCAGAATCGACATTACCCGATTGGATTTATCGTCTTTGCTATGAAGAATCGGGAGATGTGATTGAGACCATCTCGCTCATAGTGACCGACGCCGCATCGAATGGCTGTTTGAGCCTGGCGAAACTGCTGGAAAAAGTTGAAGCGGTTCGCACCGGCAATGAAGTTGAGCGCGAGAAAGAAATTGTACGATTGTGGCGGGAACTTAACTGCGATGATCGGATCTTGGCGAACCGAATTTTGTCGGGCGGATTTAGAATCGACGAACCTGCCCTTGTGCCTGCTTTGTCTCGTTTGACTGGAATTGATGAGAGGGCGGTTGCCTACCAAATGAAAAATTGCAGCACCGTAGATGGTACCTGCGCCGATTTGCTCTCCGGTGCTGAGAACCTTGCTCGCTTTATGCCGATGGAGTTTCATCAGGTAAGACACATTGATAGCACTGAACAGCTTGTCGCTGAGACTGCTTCTTCGGGTTGCGTTGCAGAGTTGAGATGGGACGGTATTCCTGCCCAACTGGTTAAACGCGACGGTCAATCCGTGCTCTGGTGGAACAATGGCCGCCTGCTGTCCGATGTCTTTCCTGAGATATTGGATGCGGCAAATAGTTTACCTGATAACACAATCGTAGAGGGTGATATCCTGGGCTGGAAGCAAGCGGACGTGCTGCCTAAGGCTACTTTGCAAAGACGTTTGCGCGCAGCAGCTAATAAGAAATTACGCGATGAAGTTCCTGTTGTCTTTATGGCTCATGATTTGCTCCAGGAGCGAAACATCGATATTCGCCATCAACCATTTTCTTTCAGGCGTGCGGCACTGGAACGTGTCTTGAGCACAACGGAAGGTTGCACCAGTGCACAAGTCGAGCAGCTCCAGCTCTTCAGCCCGTGTAAGATTCAGCTCAGCCCGCTGTTGCGGACTGCTAGCGTTTGGAATATTAAGGATCATGCCGAACTGCATGAGAAACTGACCTATGTGGAGTCCATCGGTGCCGATGGCTTAGTGGTCAAGGACATCTGCTCGGGATACGGCCGGGAAGCGCCTCCCTGGATCTACGTTCGCCCGCGACCGGTGATCGTAAATGCTGCCCTGGTCTCGGTTCGGGTTCCCCGAGGAGAAAGCGAAGAGGCGGAGTTTACTCTGGCATTGTTGCGCGAGGGTGAGCTGGTGCCGGTCGCGAAGATGTCGTCGCTTGACCTATCCGTCGCTGAGCAAAATAGCGTTACTGAATTCATCAGGCTCAATACCCTGGAAAAGTTTGGTCCGGTGCGCGTTCTGAATCCCAAGCTCATTTTTGAATTGGCTTGCGCCGGCGTGCGAGCATCAGCTCGCCACAAGGCCGGGTTGACGGTTCGCCATTGCAAGGTGCTGCGCTGGTGTGGTGAACTCGCTGAAAATCCCGTACATTCCGTTGATGCACTGAAGCCGCAAACCTGATTCTTGTATGCGCTCCTTTTCCTCGTCGAGTCTCGTCCGGAGTTCTACTTCGAAGACTTTTCCGCACTCTTGACCATGGCGAAAACTTTCTTGCGCAACTCATCAATTTTCTTCATGTCATCATGCAGCATGACCGCTTGCTCTCCGAACTTGATGTTGTCCGTTCCCTTCAGTGCCTTCTGCATGTTGAACAGCGTCAAGTAGTGAGCCTTAGCATCTTCGTAGAGCGGCGTCATCTGATCCATCAAGACCGTGGCATCGGATTTGATACCGGCCGGCAACGCCAGGTTATCGACTTCGGCGGCATAGAGCGGCATTAGTTTTGCGATTTGGTCGAGGTAATAGTCAACCCATCCCTGTCGCATCGGCAAGTAATCGCCTATGGGCATCATGCCGCTGGGATCAGGAATCGCTGGAATGATTATGCTGCCGACAACGTCCGGGTCGCCCACTGAGATGTAATCTTGTCTCGTGGCTTCGCCGACCAACTCAGCGGCCGCCCTTTGAATCTTTTTCAGCGCTTCACCCATTTGCCGAAGACCTTCGGCTGCTACAACAGGGCTGGACTTCACGCTTCCAGTTAGTGGCGCCGAACTTTTGGCGGTAGCTGCAGGTGTGGTATCGTCGGCACGAACCGAATTCGCAGCAATGCCTGCTAGACACGCAACAGTCAGGGTAATCGCTGCTGTTTTACTAATCATGTTTTCCACCTTGAGTGTGTAAAGGGCGGGATGGTGCGCCTGGAGCGGCGGCAGGGCAGCAGTCCGCCGGACATGAAACGAAATTGTCGGGCTCAGGTTTCTGCAGCCGCACCTTTATCAGCTCAACTATCATCTGAACAAATGCCGGATGCGTTCCCGCTGTGGCTGCTCTAATGAGATTCAGTCCGCATTCGGCTGCGATCTGCTTCGCTTCGACCTCAATGTCGTACATCACTTCCATGTGATCGGAAATGAAACCGAGCGGCAAGACGATTACATCCTTTGTCGATGAAGTTCCCGCAGCGAATTCTTTGAGATAGTCGCAAATATCCGGACCAAGCCACGGTTGGCTTGGAGGACCGCTTCGGCTCTGGTAAACAACGGCATGACCGGACCTGCCCGTTCGCTCACAAATGCGCGACGCCGTGAATGCCAGCTGCTTTTCGTAATCGCAGTTGTCCGCCATGCTTTTGGGAACGCTATGCGCAGTAAAAACTACTTGTGCCGACTGTGCTCTGTCTGGAGGTAGCTGATTGAGTGCATTTAGCAAGTGGTCGCTGTTTGCTTCTATAAAAAGGGGATGGTCGAAGAACAACGGCAATTTATGCACTATCGGCGAGCCTGCCCCCGCGGCGGCTTTTGCCCTGTCAATATCGTTGAGATACATGCGACAACCGGAATACGAGGCGTATGCAGAAGTGACAAATGCCAGTACCTTTTGAACGCCTGCGGCGGTCATCTCCTTGAATGTGTCCTCGACAAAGGGGTGCCAGTTTCTATTGCCCCAATAAATCGGTAGCGATAGTCCCTCGCGATCAAGAGCGCCTTTAAGCGCTGAGATCAGCGCCCGATTATGCGCGTTTATTGGACTGACGCCGCCGAAAATCTCATAGTGGTGCGCTACAGCTTGTAAACGTTCCACCGGGATATTGCGGCCTCTTGTTACATTCTCCAGAAAAGGCATTACATCGTCCATGCCTTCCGGTCCGCCGAATGAAAGTATCAAAATGGCGTCATAGTTGGTGTGCATGGGGTAAATTTGAGGCTCGCAGGTAGTATTGCCAGATCATAGCGTATTCGGACGGACAAGCGAAGCTCCAGCAGCCCCACCTCCCCCCGTTGGCTACATGGGCAGACGGGGAAAGTAACTGTATACCGGTGCGGGCTATCATGTTGAGGCAGGTGCGGAAAAACTTGGCGGACAGCGGTCCGGTCGACGAATTGTCGACTGGAGTCTTAGCCCATGGCATAGTGCTTCCTCCGCATTACCGAGTTACGCCTCTGATCGCCGGCGGTGCCACTGCAACGGCGTATCGGGGATTGAATCAACGGCTCAGGAGGTTGCAATCAAGGTCATTCACTCCGGACATGATTATGCTGAATCATTATCCTTTTCTTCTCCACAAGACGGGAGGTAAAGGTGCTGCTGAAAAGTGGAGACCAGAGTTGGCTCGGTTGAACAAACTGAAACACACGACTGCCATCCATACTAATCGGCCATAACGGGAGAATCTCTTGGCGGAAACTGATCAAACGACATCCAACTCTCCTTCAGTAGCACCGGATACAGTGCTGGCCGATTCTGCACTCGTTGACTCGCAGTCCCCGGGCTTGAGACCGGGGGACGTATGGAATGGCCGGTTTCGCATTGAAGGCGTCCTCGCGGAAGGGGCGACCGCGGTAGTCTACAAGGCCACGCACGTTCAGCTCAACGCTCCGATGGCGCTGAAAGTGCTGCGCCCCGGGCAATCGCCGAGTGCATTGAAACGGTTCATGAGGGAGGCACGGTTGCTGAGTGCATTCAGCCATGCCAACGTGGTGACCCTGCACTCATTTGGACAAGAAGCCAGGGGCTTGTCTTTCATGGCTCTAGAATTTATCGAGGGACCAAACCTTGCTCAGGTGATTGCCGACGAAAAGTTTCTTGAGCCCGGTCGTGCCGCGACGATAGCGCGACAAATCTGTCAGGCCTTGGAGGCCGCGAGTGTCGCAGAGATTGTCCACCGCGATCTCAAACCGGCGAACATTATCTTGTCTTGCCAGCTCGGTCGCGGCGAACATGTGAAAGTAATAGACTTTGGAGTCGCCCGCGCAAATAATCCTCGGTTTCAGTTGGATCAGACCGTTACGACGACCGGTTTTAAGGGCGATAGCCCTGCATACATGAGTCCTGAGCAATGTGACGGCCGTCCTGTCGATGCACGTTCGGATATTTATTCAGTTGGTTGTCTGCTATACGAAATGGTTTGCGGGGTGCCGCCTTTTCAGGAAAAAAGTGTGTTAGCGCTCATGACGGCGCAGGTTAACCAGATTGTCGACAGTGTACCTGCGCAAACAAAAATTCCGCTTTCATTTAGAAGCATAATTCTCAAATGCTTGTCAAAAGATCCCGCCGCTCGATACCAAAGTGCCGCGGAACTTGACGCTGCTTTGGCAGCAATAAACTGGGATACCATGAGAATGGTGCAAGGCGCGGGGCAGGATGCCGGGCGAACGTCACGATCATGGATGAAGGCATTGGTGCCGGTTCTCGTCTGCGCAATCATCGTTGTTCCGCTGGCAGTGATGCTTTTTCAGCGTTCGAAGCCGGAAACAATGAATTTCCACAGAACTTCCGTTACCGGAAAGGGGTTGGTGTCAAAGTTTTTAGAGTCGCGTATGGTTGTCGTCAATTTTCCCGTTAGTGAGCGAGTTACCTACTACAATAACTGGCTTGATAAATACGGATCTGAGAACACGCTCGACTGCGCCGGAGCGCATTTCGGGTTAGGGCAGGATCTCCAGGCAATTGGTGCAACGGCAGGGGCTACCGAGCAGTACGCACTTGCAGCGGCCATTTACCGACAGTTTATTGCTGATCAGGGACGTACGACTGAACTGAGCGAATTGTATGATTCTTATCGCGAGCTAGGATCGATACTGCAACTATCAGGAGATAAGAAAGGTGCGATTGCTCTCTATCAGCAGGCCTTGCAGGCTCTGGGGGGCAAACTATCCGAATTGCGCAAGGCTCACCTGTACTCCTCCATCGCTATGGCCGCTATCGAATCGCGAGAGTACAAGCTTGCGGAAGACAGTGCGAAACTTGCGTGTAATTTTTACGCGCAGGCCAAGAGAAATGGTTCCGACGCCGGCAGTGCCATGCTGCTGTACGCAACCAGCCGAGCCTTGAACGGGCACCATAAACATGCGTTGGCTATCGTTAAGCAAGCCGAAGAGTTCATGGACGAAGACTGGCAGATTGGTACCAAAGTTAACTGGCTTAGTGCCGTCGCCCGCACCTACTTCGAAATGGCCGACTTCGAGAAGGCCGCTGCGAAGTGGAAGGAAGCACAAGAGACAGGTGGCTCCTACTCATCCCAATTGGCAGTCCAACATCTGCGCGCGCTGATTCGTCAGGGAAAATGGAATGCCGCTCGCAAAGCCTTTAACAATATTTTGAATCGTGCCGATGCATCTTCTGCCTCTGATACATGGGCTGCTCTGTGTCTGGCCGGCACAAACACTGAATTGTTGTCCGATCCCAAAGATGTGCGTGATGCGGTTTCCTCTGCTTTGGCTCATCAACCGAACGATCCGGTTGACGGCGCGGACTGTATCCAGAAAATGATAGCGGCGGCCCGCATCTTAAGTGCAAATCCAACTCTGCAGCGCGCGGAGTCGAAGCGTATTCTTGACGCCGCATCGTCACTGTTGGAGAAAGACGACACATCGGATCAATACATCAGGGGGGCATCTTCGCCAGAAGCCCATGTAACTCTGATTAACGCGCTGCTCTACCATGGTGAAATTGATCGCGCCGTCAGAGCATGCGAACGTGTCCGAAAAAGCTTTCGAGAGAAAGTCTCGGACACCGATAGAGCGCTGCTAGACCTGACTTATGCTTGTGCCCTCAAGATCAGCGGGCGAAAGATTGAGGCGAAACGAATCGCCGATGGTGTTCTGACCGGCAACAAATCCTGCCAGATCTTGTTCATGGCGGCGGTGGCGATTTACGACCCCTCTGACAGCCGATATAAGGTGCTGATTGCGCAAGCAACAAATAACGCGCTTAAGCTCAAGAACGAACAGGGTAAGTCAGTGCTGCCCAGAATTGCTCAGCTGAATCTTTTGGCTTTGGTTCACGGCGATAATGAATTGGCGGAAAAACTTTTCGAAAGTGCGCGACTTATTGGACGAACCATGGGTGGTATCACTGAGATGGACACTCTAAACTGTTTCGCTGATAACTATATGTTTGTTGGTCAATATGAAAATGCAATGAACGCATTTATTGAGGAGTATCAGCTGGAAGTGTCTTCTCCGGGGCATCGAGAACGACGCCTCGCTCTTTTAGAAAGAATACTTGTTTGTGCACGGCTGGCGAAGAAGGAAGACATTGCGAAGAAATATCAAAGTATGAAGATGGACGCAGTGGCACAAAATTAGATTTCGTAGTTCTACATCGAGCGAGTGCTCTCCTGTATTTAATACTTCCCTGCGATTTGTCTTATATTGTCCCGGGAACAGTATGAGAGGAATGGGCGGCAGACACAGGTATCTTTGTAGGCATGTCTGAAGATAGTCTTTCAGAAGAGCGTGTCTTCAGGACAGGCGAGATTGTTGCCGGAAAATTTGTAATCGCGGAGTTAATTGGCCGTGGCGGAATGGGTTCCGTCTATCGTGCGTTTAACTCTACGTTGCAGCAGGATGTTGCTCTCAAAATTATTCATCCACACTTGATCGGCGCACCGCAGTTCAAGTCCCGATTCCTGCGCGAGGCTCGCGCACTGGCCGCTGTTGGCGACGACAATCTTGTGCGAATTTACTCTTTCGGTCCAACTGATGACGGACTTTTGTACATGGCGCTGGAGTATTTGCCAGGGGAGACTCTTCAAGGCTTGCTCGAGCGAGAGGGGGCATTGCCTGCGCCGCGAGCAGTCCGGTTTGCGCTCCAGATATGTCGCGGAATGGCTAAGGCGCATGAAGTCGGAGTGGTCCACCGTGATCTGAAACCGGCTAACATTTGCATAACTGAGCAAAATCAAGTCAAAGTGCTGGATTTTGGAATCGCAACCAATGTCGCTTCTTCGGAACAGGCGCTAACTGCGACAGGCTCGATTATCGGCAGTCCCGCTTACATGAGCCCCGAGCAATGCAAAGGGCTGGAAGTGGATTTTCGTTCCGACATTTATTCACTGGGCTGTGTTCTGTACGAGATGCTTTGTGGTCGAAGTCCCTTCCAAGCTGAAACAGCGCTTGCGTCTATGAGTGAGCATTTGGACAAATCGCTGACTGCGGTTCCTGCACCGTCAGCAATACCACTGAAGTTGCAAGCGATCGTGCTTCAGTGTCTGGCGAAGGATCCTGCACGTAGATTCGCCACTATGAGTGAGCTCAGCGAAGAATTGCTGGCTGTTGATTGGGACTCATCTCAGGTTACAACGCCTCCGCGCCCGCCATCAAAGCTAAAGTTCATGGTTCGGACTGTTGCTGCTGCGTGCGTAGTTTTTGCGTTATTGTTAACCGGGTTGTTATTAGTTTCCAACGCGAAGAGCGTTAGACCTGTTCCCGGCACTGTCGCTAAAGTGCTCGCAAAAGGGAGCGGTCCGCGAATTGATGAAAATCGTCCTGCGAAGAACCTCATGGGCCGAACCGAGTTGCAGGAGAAGATGCCTCATCCGTTGCAACGGGTGGCGTACTACCAAAATTGGCTCTCCAAAAATGAGCAGTTTGATAAGCTTCGGGCGCTCGAGGCCTATCGCAGTATTTATCTGGATTATAGAAAATCGCGCCCGGTGGACAGGGAGAAACTGGGCGCGACTCGCGAACGTATTATAGAACTGTGCGGACAGTTGCTCGCAGACAATCCTAAGAAAATAGGATCTCGAAACTATCTGAAAGCTGCTAGAGACAAGGGCGACATGCTCGAAGACAAAGGCAGCTTCTCCGAAGCAATTGATGTTTTGAATGTCGCTCTTACCAGGGTCGGCGATGATGCATGCGACCGTGACGTCGCGGAGACCAAGTTAAGGATTGCTGACAATCTGATCAAGCTCAATGATAAAGCCGGTGCGGAGAGGTTGCTTAGAAACGTAGTTGAAACAATCGAGCAACATCGTATGAATTCAAAGATGATCAGTAACGCGCTGGTCAAACTTTCGAATTTGTTGCATCAAAGCGGCAAAGGAGCGGAAGCTGTTACTCTGCTGGAAGCCGCTGAAGCGAAGATTGCGTGGCAAAAGCAGATGAGTCGCATCGATTATGAGTCGAGAGGCAGTTTTCTTAGTCGAATTGCTGAGGAACTCAATGACAAGTCACATTTTACTGAAGCGGCCCGCCTTTATCTGGCGGCAGCCGACACTTACCTGCAATCGGAACGCAAACAGAATCGCGGAATTGAAGACCTTCAGTTGGCTGCCATGGCCTTTCAGTCCGCAGGCCAAAGCAAGTTGGCGGAGAAAACATTCAGCGAAGCTCTTAGCGTAGCCAATGACTCGGGGGCTGAAGCGGAACGCTGGCAGATTATCGTTTCAATGATCAGAAACGAAAGTGAGCAGCAACGCGCCGACGGTTCGATTGCCAAACTGGTGCAGCAACAGTTGGAATGTGAGAGGGGGCGCGGTTCCACCAATGAGGGAAAACTGCGCGGTCTTCTCGATGTTTGTAAAGCTGCTACTTGCTGCGGAGACGAAATTACTGCGAGCCGCGCGCTGAGAATCGATTCAGATATGATTTTCAATTCGCACATGAAAGACGAAATGGCTTTCAATGCAATCATTCCAGTTTGTTCTCAGGCTCTTTCCCTTAAGAAAATTGAATTGGCTAAAGCTTTACTAGTGGAACACAAGAAGCGTCTTGCCGTGGTTTCGGTGGACGATCCAGAATTGCAAGAGACCAGCGAAAAGATTCAAGAAGCAATTCTCTTGAGTTTGGAATGCTCGTCTGCATCTGTAGCAAAGACTTCGGTCGAAGAAACTTTAGCGCAGGCAATGGCTATGGCTCAGTCGGAAAACATTCCTGAGTTGGCGCTTGATGTTATCAATGCTCGTGTTGCTTGCTGTTCGAGTACCCTGTCTGCAGCGGACTATCTAGACATGGCGACGGTGGCCGAGTCCTATGCTAATCGCACTCATCATCGCTCTTCGTTGAACCAGTCTAAAGTCTTGGGGACTCTAGTTACTCTCATGAATGGTGCGTTTGTTCGGGGCCTTGACTCAGTCGGTCGCGAACTATTGAAACAAGCTACCGGCCTCAGTAAGTCGACGGGAGAAACTTTGCTGACGGTGGACAGCATCCACAGCACCGTTGCCGATGTTTATGTGAAGAAGGGCGATTTCAGCAGAGCCAGCGACTCGTACGAACGCGCTATCAAGTCTCGAGATCTCGTTAAGTACAAAATGGAGCGTGGCCATTACGCTACCATGCTGAAGAACTACGCCTTCGCGTGCGAGCGGAGCGGCAAGTCGGAGAAGGCTCGCCGCCTGTTGCGAGAGGCAAAAAGTCTGACCTGACACTTCTCGTCGCTTTAAGTCTTTTCCGACTTAGACGGCAACACGGTTTCCCAGCCAGCGGTGCAGGTTCCATCCTTGCTCTTCAAGGTCGCAGCGGAAGTCGGGGTGTGCAATATTGATCAACGCAGCGAATCGCTGTTTCATGTTAAGACCATGAAGGTTGACGATACCGTATTCAGTGACGACATAGTGCATGTCGGCGCGCGAAGTCACGACTCCGGCACCGCTATTCAGTACCGGCACGATTCTGGAGATGGTGCCGTTTTTTGCAGTCGACTCCATTGCGATGATTGCTTTTCCTCCTGCGGAATGGCTTGCACCGCGAACAAAGTCAACCTGCCCACCGCAGCCGCTGTACATATATGTGCCGATTGAGTCTGCACACACTTGCCCGGTAAGGTCAATTTGAATAGCCGCATTGATTGCGGTCATCTTATAGTTTTGAGAAATGATGTGCGGGTTATTGATCCAGTCGGTGGGGTGGAATTCGACACCCTCGTTCCTGTCCAGAAAATCGTAAAGCTTCTTCGAGCCCATTGCGAAGCTGACAGCTATTTTTCCGGGTACCAGTGTTTTCCTCGCATTCGTAATGACGCCGGCTTGCACCAGTTCAACTATTCCGTCTGAGAACATCTCGGTATGCACGCCCAAATCGCGCTTGTCTTTCAGGCATTGCAGCACAGCATTCGGAATGCCGCCAATGCCGGTTTGAATGGTTGCGCCATCTTCAACCAAGGAAGCTACATGGCGGCCAATCTCGAACTCAACGGTGCCGGGTTCTTCAGTGTGAAGGAGTGGCAGTGCGCTATTCGATTCGACTATGGCATCAACTTCATTGACGTGAATGCGATTGAGTCCGTAAGTGTGCGGCATTTGACTATTAACTTCCACCAGCGTTACTCGCGAGTGTTGTTTAGCCGCGAGGCTGCAATCCAGCGAGGCTCCCAGGCTCATGAAACCGTCTTCGTCCGGCGGGGAAGCAGAAAAAAGACAAACGTCTACCTTCAAAACACGCGATGAAAACAATGCCGGTAAGTCGCTGAAAAACACCGGTGTGTAATCGGCTCTGCCGTCGTTAACAGCTTGACGTACATTGGGACCTACAAAGAGAGCGTGAACGCGAAAAGAACTCTCACACTCTTGATTGGCGTAGGGCGCAGGTCCCAATGTGATCAGTTGATAGATTTCCACTCCGCGCAACTCCGGTGCGCGTGCCGTCATCGCGTGAATAAGAGCTTGAGGGGCTGCGGCGTTGGAGTGAATATAGACGCAGTCGCCCGAAGAGATCAGTTTGACTGCTTGCTCGGCCGACTTTGTTTTCGCCTTGTACTCGTCTTGATTGAATGCCACCATTAGACCGCGCTTGAAACACGCTCCTCGACAGCAAGTTCCACGCTTTGCTCTTCCATCCAGAAAAGCACGGAC
Source organism: Candidatus Obscuribacterales bacterium (assembly GCA_019752635.1). Classification (GTDB taxonomy): domain Bacteria; phylum Cyanobacteriota; class Vampirovibrionia; order Obscuribacterales; family Obscuribacteraceae; genus JAKFUT01. Next base: position 124,407 of record JAIELX010000060.1, read on the forward strand.
GAGTGGTTGAGATATCTAACAACAAGGTCCGGTGAGGTGCCGAAGCAAGTCTTCCTGACTCCGTTGCTTTCAGTGACAGGAACTATAAGTAACGAATCGGTGTCCCTCTCTGCATCATTCTTCCAGAATCGGCTCAGGTTACCGGTGCGACAGACTTCAACTTGAACTTTCTCCATTTCCGGAACCAGCTTGCGCAAGTCTTCCATCATGTCTTTCGCTTCACTGGAAGCATCGACTGATTCGGTTCTTTCTTCGTTAATATCTTGCGATACAAGAACCAACTTAACCGTGGGTTCCAGCTGCATGTTTTTCGCAAAATCGAGGCAGGAGGTCATCAAGGTAGAGGGCACGCGCAGGCTCGACAGCAGGATCTTTACCCGCTTCCATTGATCGCAACGGTCTTGCACGACCAGGAGCGGCCGCGGGCAGTAGTAGGTAAGGGTTTCGGCGATGGAACGTCTGGGAAGGCGGCGTTTGTCTTCTTCCGGTGCGCCCATTCCAGTGCTCCGCTGTCCGATGACAACCATCTCGTGGTCTTTTGCGCGCCAGCAAATTTCGCGAATCGTCGTCCCTTCGTCCAGAAACGTATCGCCCGGAACATTGTGACCTGCAGCTTGACCGGTGTAGGCCTCAATCAAATTCTCGCCGATGCGAGTCAAGGAGCTTCGCATCATCTCGTGCGCTTCAAAGTAGGGACCGCTGCCGATAAAACCGGCGATGTCGAAATTCAGGAAGTCCCAGGCTGACAATGAGTCTATGACGTGCTGAGCGTTTACAGTCAGCTTGTTTTTTTGTGCCAGAGTCCAGCAAACTTCAGCGGCGTAGCGGCATTGGGCGGACCCATCGAGTTGGAGCAAAAGTGACTTGGAGGACATGACGAACCCTCGTGCGATGCGTTTGTGCGCCAAGATCTTACTAAGATTCGAGGCGAATTGCCATAAGAGACCGTTTGTTAACAGGAACTCGGTAACGCGGCTCTGTCTATGCGCGGCGGCGACTTAGCCTGCCGAGGCCGCCGGACCGCAAAAAAAACTGTCGGAATCTTCCGGGAAACTCCGACAGCTTCTTCGCAATGCTGGAACCTGACGTGAAGGGAGGTAAACCGCCGATCAAGCTACGCGATGGGTTTACCTGCTGAAGCAGCCGGAGCGCCAACTCTTTAGCGTGCAGCCTGCGTGTGTGCTTCCAGGAACCACAGTCGCTTGTCGACGCCGCGCGAAATCTCCGTATACAAGTCTGCCGTATCGGCGTCGCCCATCTCCGTGGCTTTGTCAATACATTCGCGGGTGAGTCGAGTGTAGAGAGCGAATCGCTCAATAAGCGCTTCGACGTGATCCATGCCGTTGGCAATGTCGTCTGGATACTCAGGCAAAGTGCTAGCGTCGGCCGACATGCGCGCGGTTCCGCGTGCGGTGCCACCGAGAGTTGTTGCGCGCTCAGCAAGTTCGTCCACGTACTCCAGTATCTCGCTTGCCGTGTCGTCGAACAGCGTGTGCAGTTGATAGAAATGCGGACCCTTAACGTTCCAGTGGGCCTGCTTTACTTGCGAATACAAATCGAATGTTTCGGCAAGGCTTTGATTGAGCATGTCAACCAGTACCACTCTCGACTTACTGGGGATGTCTATACTGGTTGCATGCAGTCCGTTTTTTCCGGAGGACTTTTCCGCTTTTTTCGTCAAAGTTTTAGTCATAATGCCTTCTCTGCCTGGGGGAAGTTGAGCGCCTGCAAATTTATCCCGCTTACCCGGGACTGTCAACCGCTTCGGAAACCGGGCTGCGCCTGCACAGCGCAATTGGAGCCGCTAGCGACGGGCTTGGCAGGTGCTTTCCGAATTCCGTTCTTGGGGGCGGCTTCTTAAGGCTGCTTCTTCACATCGCTCCAAAGAGCGTTTTCGTCGTATTCGCCAGTTTTGGGATTGACTTCGCCTCCGGGAGCAACCGACTTGTTGGCTTTCATTCCGGGGTCGATTTCGTAAAGGTTATAGAGAGGGTCAATGGAGTTCTTGAGCGACACAAGCATTGTATTGACTTCGGTGCCGATGACGTTCATTGCCGATTTAGCTTGCGGTGTGGTCGCATGCTGGTTTATATCGTCTGCAAGCCGAATCAACTTTTCTGTCTCTACGACAAGGCGTGTCAATAACTGTAGGACAGAAATGTCTCTGGTCCGGCTAAGGCTGTCTGTGTTCATGCAACGGCTACCCCCGTGTACTCATATTAAGCCAGCCGCCGGTACAGCGTCAGCATTTTTCCAAATTATGGATCAAAAATTTGCCTCTACGTGTCAGGATAAACCCGCAGTTATGGTGTAGACCTTGTTAAAATCGCAATTGTGATAATGACACGGGCGGATCAGCGGTGAGTCTACTAGACGTACAGAATCTATCGGTGATCTTCGAAACCGAGCTGGGCACGGCTAAGGCGGTTAACAATCTCAGCTATACCATCAATAAGGGCTCGGTGCTTGGCATTGTCGGTGAGTCGGGTTGCGGCAAGTCGGTAAGTTCGATGTCGGTTCTGCGCCTTGTCAGCCCGCCCGGGCGAGTGACTGCCGGCAAAATTCTCTTTGAAGGTAATAACCTGCTTGATCTGACGGAGCCTCAGATGCGTGGGATTCGGGGCAACCAGATTGCGTTGATTCCACAAGATCCGATGACATCCTTGAATCCTGTATACAGTGTCGGCTACCAAATCATGGAAGCGATAGAGTTGCATCAGGGTGTTGGGAAAGAGGAAGCGCGCAAGCGGGCGATTCTATCTCTGGAAAAAGTCGGCATTCCAAGAGCCTATGAACGCATCAATGATTATCCGCATCAATTCTCAGGCGGCATGCGACAACGAGTGATGATAGCGATGGCGCTTTCGTGCGAACCGAAGTTGCTAATTGCCGACGAGCCGACGACCGCATTGGACGTAACCGTCCAGGCACAGATACTCAATCTGATGCGAGACATTCAAAAAAATGCCGGCATGGCGATCATGCTCATTACGCACGACCTTGGTGTTGTGGCTGAGATGTGCGATCACGTCGTGGTCATGTACGCAGGTTCTGCGGTAGAAACCGGAACGGTGCTCGACATTTTTCAACGTCCGAAGCATCCGTACACCATTGGTCTGTTGGAGTCCGTCCCGCGACCTGCTTCTACACGGCTGAAGCCCATTGACGGGCAGCCGCCGAGTCTGATCGATCTGCCGGATGCTTGTCGTTTTGCGCCTCGTTGTCCGCTGGTTCGGGACATTTGCTTGACCGGAGTTCCTGCTTTGGAGGAAAAGGCGCAGGGACAGTATGCTCGATGCGTTCTAGATTAGGGGCGCCGGCTTGCTAGCAAGCCTCCTCGCCTCCGCGCGTAGAAAGCGACGCTACGCTCTTGCGGCTCCTGACCGCCTTGAGCGGCGCTTGTTCGATATTCTCTTTCTTTGCCCCGGTTTACCACTGGAGCGTCTAAATTTGATCCGCCGCAAGCCGTGTTGTTTCTGTAAACCCGGTGCGGCCTGCTCTATAATGTGCACGATGATTCGCGTTGGCGGATCTAGCTCATGATTACTATTTCTGGAGGCGCGACCCGATGAGAGGTGTTCGCATTTTGACCACTAGCCAGGTGCGATCCCTGGAGGCGTCGTGGATCAGCAATTGCCATGATGAGTGGGGGCTGGTCTTGATGGAACAGGCCGGACTGGGAGCGACACGCGCTTTTCTTGATATCTTTGAAGGTCTGCCGGCACTAGTTACGGTTTTGTGCGGTCGCGGCAACAACGGTGGCGACGGGCTGGTATTAGCTCGCCACTTGTTGCGCTCGGGGGCGGTGGTGCAAGTTTTTATGGTGGCGGCGCCCGGTCTGCCCGACAAATTTTTCTCGCGCGAGAACGTTGTTAATCGACGCATACTCGAAAAGCTTGGTGTGGAGATCAACTACATTATCGAAGACGATCTCGATCCCCTAAGTGATGCGATGGAGGCCAGCGCCATCATCGTTGACGCATTGCTCGGCACTGGGTTGGACCGGCCTGTAGAAGGCCTTCACAGCGACGTTATTCAACTGATAAATGACAGCGGGCGTACAGTTTTCTCCGTAGATGTTCCTTCCGGCTTGAATTCCGACACAGGTCAGATCATGGGAACGGCCGTTCAGGCATCTGCCACTGTAACATTCGGCGGGCTGAAACCAGGGTTGCTCGTGTATCCCGGAGTGGGATTGGCCGGCGAAATTCGTGCCGTGGATATCGGGTTACCGGCGCCGGAAGATCTCTCCGATGATCTGCGCGATAATTTGCCTCAACTGCAGAAACAGAAACTGTGGCTTAGCATCGCCGGTGGTATCGTTGAAGAATTGCCTGAGCGCGCTGCTGATTCGCACAAGGGGACGTTCGGACAAGTTTTGCTAGTTTCCGGCAGCGCCGGAATGTCCGGGGCGTCTATGTTAGCTGCGAAATCATCGTTACGGACTGGAGCCGGTCTTGCCGTGTTGGCGACACCGAAATCGCTCGTCAAACATTTGCCTCCCGAGGAAATAATCTATAAAGGAGTGGACGAGACGCAAGATGAAACTATCGCGCGTTCGGCACTCGATCAGATTCTTCGCGAGATGGAACGCGCGCAGGTCATGGTGATCGGACCGGGACTCTCGTCAAACGAGGAAACTGTGGCGCTGGTGCATGAGCTGGTCAAACACGTGAGGATACCCTGCGTAATTGACGCAGACGGACTTAACGCGTTGGCGCAAGATACGGATGTCCTTGCGATGACCGAAGGCGGTTTCGTCTTTACCCCGCACCCGAAGGAACTTTCACGCCTATTGGACAGACCTGTTAGTGAAGTTCAATCAGATCGCATACGCGCTGCGCAAGAAGCAGCTAAGAAATTCAGCTCAGTGGTGGTACTGAAAGGTGCACGTTCCATCGTGGCGCATCCGGACGGAAACACTTTTATCATTCCCACGGGCAACTCCGGCATGGCGACTGCCGGGGCCGGTGATGTTCTTACCGGCGTCATTGCCGGTTTGCTCGCGCAGGGTGTGGAAGCATTCAATGCTGCAGTGGCCGGGGCGTATATACATGGTGCTGCCGGTGATGCCGCCGCCGAAGATTTCGGCGAAGACGGAATCATGTCCAGCGACATCATCGAATATTTGCCAATAGTGCTTAAAGCATTAAGGGAAGGACTCTTTGCCGGCAGTCAACTGGAAGTGATGTTGCAGGAATCCGACATGCTCGCGCTGCGTGCTTAAGCCTCGTTCCTGACGTCAAGCAATCCTATTTCCTGCTTTGAACCCGGGGGAAAACCCCGGGTGAAGACCGTGTCAACCTCGTTTCTAACGTGCAGGCTTTCTCATAGAGTTATGGAGAAGGGCTTCCCTTGCACATCAGCAATATGGAAACGGGCTATGCAATTCTATTCATCTTCAATGAGCGCTCCGCGCGATCCAGGGACGGCAGCAACACTATCTTTGGTGCCAGGCCTGGGGCAGTTTTATAACGGGCAATCGCGCAAGGGTATCCTGTTCCTTGATGTCGCGTTGATCAATGCCGCGCTTCTTTGCGTAATGGCTTTCACCAAACCAGTGAGTGATGCGCTGTCTACGCTTGGTCAGTCAACGCACATGAAGTTAAACTCTGCTCTGCTGGTGACGCTGCAGCAGATTCAGCTGGGGACGCCGGGGTCGTTGGTCATTCTCGGTTTGTTTGCTGCGTTCGTCGCATTCTCCGTGCGCGATGCTTACGACAACGCAATGAAGAAACGTCGCAGAGCAATCTATGGAGACTCCATACTTGATCTGACGGAAGCGACTAGCGGATCCTATATTTTCCATGTCTCCTTACTTTTGTCGCTTGCGATTATGGCTTTATTCTTTTGTGTTCCGCAACCGGCGCCTCGCCAATTTACTGAAATCGAGTTTATGGCGCAAAAAATCAAGAAACCGGAACCACTCAAGAAGCCTGTTAATGTGCGAGACCTCAAGGACATGGTCGATCACGGGCGGGTGATCAATCGTCCGGCTAACACCAATGCAACCCGGCCTCTCAGACCGAGTCAGGACAAAGTATTGCCTAAGAATCCGGTGGAGAAATCGACGCCGGATAAAGCAACGACTCAACCGTCGGCCTCCTCGTCTTCGTCCGCACCGCCGCACCCTACTGTGGTTCCGCGGGTGCAACCGGCGCAGGCTCAACCCTCTGTGGCTCAACCTGCCGCTAGCGCTCCGCCGCGCCCGACTTTCATGCCGAAGGTATCGGCATCATCGTCTGCCGCGCCGAATCCCAATCCGCTGCCCGCTTCGTTGCCTAAACTCGCCCTCAACATGCCAACCAATCCAATGTCCATGCCCTCACCGTCGCTAAACATAAAACCGGCAATGCCTGCACCCCCGGTGACTATGAAAGCGGCTAATTCTTCCGCGGTGCAGACTATTGCACCGGTGTCCATCATGGCTAATTCATCGACTATTGCCGCAGTCATGCCATTACCGGCGGGGGCGCGCTCTTCTTCTTCGCCGGGGGGATTTGCCAATCCATCGATTCACACAGGACCTCTGGCCGGTGGCAATAGCGGCGGTACCGCTAGTGTGCCTTCTTTCACGCCCGGTTCGAGCGGAACGGGAGGATTTCGTGGTTCGAATGTCGGGGGACCGATTGCTGCCACATCGATGCCTGCCGGCTCAGGAAACGGTACTGGCTCGAATCCTGTACCGCGAGCCATTTCAGGACGTCCCGGTGGAAACAGTATCGCGGGACCCGGTTCGAACGGCCCGGGCGTCGTTCCGAGCAAGTCGACCGGTTCGGGCACGCACAGCGGACCTGTGATTGTCCCTACCGGTGGTGGACCTCAAGGAGCTCTTGCTCCTGATGATGGTGGTGGCATGGTAAGTCCGCGACACAATACCGACGGATTAAAGAACGCGCGTGAAGCGCAGGGAACTCCTGATTTCACTGCTTACATGCAAGACCTGCAGCGTCGAATCAAGCGAGCCTGGTTTCCTTCTCGAACAGATCTATCGAATCGAGTTGTAGTGCTCTTTAAAGTACATTCGGATGGCTCTGTGTCCGATGTGTCTATAAGACGTTCCTCCGGGATCACAAGGCACGACAATGCTGCGCTAACAGCAGTACAAAATGCTGCGCCTTTCCCCCCATTGCCAAAGTATTCACCAGATGCGGTGGATATTGAATTTACGTTCGACTACAACGTGTTCTCCGGCGGACGCTAATAGCTTTCCCTACCTTTGACAATAACCCCGAACGAAGCGCCACCGGTAACGATGGCGCTTCGTCGGTTGTAAACGAATTCTTGGTCCTGTGCCTTGACCGAAATGCGCAACGCTGCGAATGGCTGATAATGGGATTCGCGGTTAAAATAACGAGATGCAACGAGACTGAGGATTGCTCTCGGGGCATAGCGTTGATGGAACTGCACGCGGAGTTTCCAGTGGGAAATTTCTACACCAACATTACGTTGCGTACAACAGATCAGGATGCCGTGGTGGACTACCTGAACAGAGCCGGTCGAACAACGTTCGTCTCTCCGGTTTTTCAGGGCTATGTTTGCGTGTTTGATGAAGGATGTGATTCGCAAGACGATCGCGAAATTTCCAGCTTGACCAAAGCACTATCAGCCAGATTGAAATGTGCCGCCATTTCCGTGCTCAATCATGACGATGACATCTTTTGGTATCAAGTTTATGAAAACGGCGAAGTCGCCGACAGCTATGACTCATGTCCCGGCTATTTTGCGGGAGGCGGTGCGAGCTTGAAACCGAGCGGCGGAAACCCCGAAGTCTTGTGCAGAGTCTTTGCGGCGAGCGGGCGCGAAGAAGACTTGAAGTCTATCCTCACAGGCCCTGCGACGTTTGCCGTTGAGCGGCACATGGCATTGTTTGAGACTCTGGGACTACCAACGTTTTCCGTGGGTGCTGGTTACACCTATATTGAAGAAGGCGATTGCGACTCAATTTGGGAAGAGTTCGACGGTGATCGCGAAGAGGATGACGACTTTGACGAGTATCCCGATATTGAAGACCTCGGCTTTGTGCGCACTCCATCAGATCAAGAATACTTCGGTCCCGACGACGATACGCCTCATGGTGGCAATGTGATCCCGTTTCGCCGCTAGACCTCACTTGTCGAAGAGATCTATAACTTCTACTGATTCGCCGTAGCCGGAGTAACCGGGCCCGTATCGACGTTCTTCGTAGTGGCGGTGCCGGAAGTTGAGCTTCATGTCCGATATTTCATGCCTCTTTCCGTCTTTATCCTGATCGGTAAAAACTATGTTGAGTCCGGGGAGCCATTCATTGTAGCGACGATCCTCTTCGTTGAGAAACTGCGCGCGCTCTAACAGCCGGTGTTGCTCTTCTTGAGGTAGGTCCAATGCGCTATCCAGTAGAGATTGGGCGGCTCGTTTCGCCCAGATGATGTCTCCATCTTGGGTGCCGTTTTCATCGCCGCCGCATCGCTGCAGCATTTTTGCCACATCTTGAGCGAGGCTTTCGTGCTTGGCATTGTTGAGAGGTTGGCTGCTTTGCCGAAAGCGATCGTAGAGCTTTGTGGTTTCATCCGCTACTTTGGAAACTGAGTTTGTCGGACTGAAGATTTTTGTGTCCCTGAAGTATGAGTCATTGATGTAAATGGAAGGCTCGCCCAAGTCAGTCAACTGCATATAAACATCCGGTGTCGGTGTTCTCTTGGATATAGTCTCCATCGATTTGACAATGTTTTTGAATTCGTCCACGGAAAGCTTTTCGTACTCTGTCGCCAGGCTCTGCTTTGCGCCGCTATAGTCTCCTTTGTCGATTTGCGCGATAACTGCCTTGGCTGCGTTCTCCGTGTACTCCGACATTTTTTGATTCTCCTCAATTTACCCTGCAATAAGTCTGTCTATACTCATCGCTGTTGGATTTACCAGCCTCGTCGGTTAGTAAATCGTGTCCTTTTCGTGATGGTATGCGCGCGTACCTATGCCAGCACTCGCACTTATAACTTGTTCCATGCGGGAAACACGGTGGCGGACCTTTGGCACCGAGGGCTACCATCAATTCATAAGTCAGGGTTGATGAGTTTGGTTGAGTTTAGGGCTCCACTCGGGGCTGCACTCAGTTCAAGGCCAGCCGAATTTCACGAAAATGTCACAAAACGGTCACGCTTTGGAAATTCTATACGGATACACTCTGAAAATCAGAGAAATGGTCCTTAGCCCTCTCTACACCCATACATTCAGGTGAGCTAGAAGATGACAGTTACAGCGACCAAAAGACCCCCTATTGACGAGTCCCCCGTAGTAAGGCCTCCTGGACTTTTCGAGAAGGTGGTCAAAAACGTTCAGTCGCTGTTTAAGACCGAAAAGCCATTTCCCGTTCCGCCTAAGGGCTATCGCGAAATCTTGCCCTATGGCTTCGTTTCCAGAAACTACATTCAGTACATGAGTCGCACCGTCACTCGTGAGCAGCTCTCGGCGCTCAAGGATGGCACTGCGGTGTGCAAATTCCAGAACGGCGGAGTTCTACTTGAAGCCAAATCAGGACACATTGTTGAGTTGGACAAAAACGGACGAGTCGTGTTGGTTCGTGTTCACAACGTTGACGTAGAGCAGACATCGAACGCAGAAGATCTCAACGTCGCATTCAAAGGGGCTCAAATGAAGCTTCCGGGTGGCATATCTATTGCCTCGCACGAGAACGAAGTACTCGTAACCTTGCCCAACGGCACAGTTTTCAGTCACGGTTTATAGTTTGGGCATGTGCCAAGGCTGTGAAGTCCCCGGGATCGCGGATTTCCGCTTTGAATGTCATGGATGAAGTGCCACGACGAACTGGCTCCGGGCACTAACGCGCTGTAACCCGGGCGCTGATCAGACCGACTGTTTGCGCCATCAAAGCGAGCTTCGCGTGTTCTTGTTATCTACTGGTCTTTGCCTGGCAGGTGTTGCATACACCGAAGATTTCCAGCACGTGCGATTTGATTTGAAATCCGTACTTAGAGCGGATTGCATCTTCGAACTCTTCCACCATGCATTGATCCAAGTGGTTGCTTGAACCACAACCTTCGCAAACCAGGTGATGGTGGTGTTCGCCTGGTTCCACCACTTCATAGAGTTTTTCGCCGTCACCCAGATCTACTGCCTGAACATAGCCCAGTTGAACCAGAGATTCGAGGGCACGATAGACGGTGGTCAGACCCGGGGCCTTTTCGCCAGTCTGTCGGAGCCTTCCATATATATCCTGCGCGCTGGAAAGCTCTTTGACCTGACCGAGAGCGTCTAGAACAGCCTGAGCACCCTTTGTGAGATTTGCGGGTTTGTGAGTTGCCTTATGTGTTGTCATGCATTCTTTATTGCCGTAGGGCGAAGCAATTCTATGATATCAGGGTTCGTTTTGTCGCGGGACCGGACTATTTCGGTTGAACTGCCGCCAAACCGCTGGAAAAATCGGATGCCGACTTAAACCGGGAGGCAAAAGCCGGACGACCGGTTTTGTCGATGTAACCCCACCCTCCATCCAATTCCGCCGCAGCCAATCCTTCGCGAAAAACCGGCTCCTGGTCCGGGTGCGGAGACCAGGCCGTGCTGCCCGTGCGTCTGGACGAAACCACTCCGCCGCCGGGGTTCAAAACAAATTCTTCGCCGCTGTAGTCCATGACTATGGCAAGGTCGTCATGGCAATCGCCAGCTTCCTTGTATTTGCAGGGCACGACTATGGCACCGGTCTTGTTGATGTAGCCCCAGTCGTTGCCTTTTCGGACACGCGCGATACCGCTGTGGAAATCGCCGCATTCGTCCCATTCCGGTGGAATGACGACTTTGCCGGTGTTATCGATGAAGCCCAATTTCCCCGGATTCTCTTTAGTCTCCACCATGGCCAACCCGCCATGAAAACTATCGGCAAAGGTGAACTGAGGCTTGATTACTTCTGCTCCCGAGTGATCAATGAATCCGAACTGACCATTCTTGGATATACAGGCCTTGCCTTCGGCAAAGTTCAGTGCAAAAGAATAGATTGGGTTGATGAAAAATTCGCCAGTGCGATCAATGTAGCCGTACTTGCTTCCCTGTTTGATTACGGCCAGTCCTTCGCGAAAAAGAAATCCAGTGTTGAATTGTGGTTGCACAATCATCACACCAAGGTGATCTACTGCGCCATAGCGACCGTTTTTGTTCACTGCGGCAATGCCTTCCGAGTATTCCCAAATGTTGTTGTATTTGGGGGCAATAACGGCTTCTCCCTTTTCGTTGATGACACCCCACTTGGTGCCTGAGCGTACTGGTGCTAAACCTTCACGAAAAGAACCGACCACGTCGTAGCGAGCCGGTATGACCAGCGCACCGGATTTGTCGATGAATCCGTAAGGGGAAGATCCCGGAGTGTGTCCCGATGCCGCCTGAAACGGCAGCAGAAAAAGTACGCTTGTAATGGCCGCATACAATGTTTTTGTTCGATGCTTTCTTTTCGTCGTTGCTGACACCATCAGTACCCCGGGTCAGGAGATCCGGGACATACAGTAAACCAACTGACAAGCGTCAGCTTGCGTTCTGTTTCGGTGCGGTCTGTGCAGGCGGGGCTTTGTGGCTGTTGATCCCCTTGATCAGAGTCTCTATATGGCTGCGACCAACATCGCTGCCCAGAACGTCGGATAGCCGCAGTAGCGTCAGTCCGCGGTATTGTCCTTGTTGCCCCGGCAAGTCGAGATGTGATGCCATGGAATGCCACGCCGAAGGGTTCGGCAGATTCCAGCCAAGGGCGTTCTCTCCCTTAAGTGGAATCCCGGCCAGATGGGCTTCGCGTCCCACCCATTTAGCCAGAGAGTATGGAAGCGAATTTGCTTTGGCACCGTCTACGCCATCAGCCATTTCCAGGCAGGTGAAGTGTAGTACCAGCCGGTTGCCTCCAGGCTGTTTCATCAAATCGGCAAAGCCTCGAATTATTGGTCGATAGCCGCGCCCGAGATCGTCGCTGCCCCAATCGGCCTGACTGGTGCGGATCAGCCCTGCGTTCAGCTCGGCCAGGCGATCACCCATCACTATCTTTCCGTCCTGGTGATAGCCCATGCGCCAGTGGACGCCCGGTAACTTGAATCCGATTTCGGACTTCTCAAAGGCACTACCAGTTCCGTACACGTCGAGTGCGGTTCCTAGCACTTTCTTGCCGTGCCCGATTAAGGAGTCGCTATACCAGTCAAAGAAGTCTCTGCCGTATTGTGTGTTGTGATGATCGTTGTTCTTGTAGAATTCATCAACGTTCTTCGGCGGACCGATCTCGGAGCCGTACTTGTCGCCCCAGTATCGTTTTACAGCGGCTTCATCGCCGTATTTCTTGATTGCCCACTCTTTGAAGTCTTTGACTGCGGCCTCGGAGTAGCATTGCAGCGCACCGCGGTGTGGCCAACCGGTGTCTTTGTCGTGTGAGTTGTATGACGGGTAACGAGCTTCACCAGCCGGTCCCAGGCTGATGTTCATTTCAGGAATCGCATGTGCTTTGCCTGCATATTGATTTTGAAATGCGGTCATCACATTTCGATAGAGCGGTAACGCGTGATCGGTTGACCATGCCTGCACGTATTCGTGGTTGACGTTTCCTTGCTCACTTACATACTTGCCCGCATCCGGATTTGAAGAGCCCATCTTGGATGCAACATGCGACCAGACCCAGGTCGGAACAGGCACGTTGACCGTGTCTCCCACGTTGCCGCCGCATGCGTGGAACGACAAAATCGGAACCCAATTTAGTTTGTTGCCGATGATCTTAGTGCTGAGCTGATCATAGTAGCCCCATTTGAATTGACCTTGTTTCGGCTCAACTAACCCCCACCACACATCGGTGGA